>NZ_CP082161.1:7422500-8022500 GCF_023101665.1 Bradyrhizobium sp. 195
GATCCGGAGATAATGAAGTCTCGCGTGGCAATTGCTTGCCGCACGATCCAACTCGGATCGATCTCCTCTTTACGATGTCAGAAATCACGCAGCTTACTGTCTATCCAGACTAGTAAGTGCGAAGTGATGTTCGCGGACGACGGTACAAGATCTCGGTGATCAAACCATCTGGTGGAGCCAGACGGGATCGAACCGACGACCTCATGCTTGCAAAGCACGCGCTCTCCCAGCTGAGCTATGGCCCCGTAACCAGAAGACGAATGCTCACTCGATGAAAGTGGTGGGCCTGGGAAGACTTGAACTTCCGACCTCACGCTTATCAAGCGCGCGCTCTAACCAACTGAGCTACAAGCCCCTAACGCATATCCTGTTAAGGACCAGGGATTCTGCAGCTTGCAGCCCCAGCGCGTGTTCGTCCGCGAAGAAAGAGAAACGTAGACGGCGAAATCCCGCCAATGCAGCTCAACGATCTGGCGATCTGTTGGCCACTGATGTTTCTAAAACGGTTCGATAGAAGCAAGCTTCTGAAGAACCATCCTTAGAAAGGAGGTGATCCAGCCGCAGGTTCCCCTACGGCTACCTTGTTACGACTTCACCCCAGTCGCTGACCCTACCGTGGCCGGCTGCCTCCCTTGCGGGTTAGCGCACCGTCTTCAGGTAAAACCAACTCCCATGGTGTGACGGGCGGTGTGTACAAGGCCCGGGAACGTATTCACCGTGGCGTGCTGATCCACGATTACTAGCGATTCCAACTTCATGGGCTCGAGTTGCAGAGCCCAATCCGAACTGAGACGGCTTTTTGAGATTTGCGAAGGGTCGCCCCTTAGCATCCCATTGTCACCGCCATTGTAGCACGTGTGTAGCCCAGCCCGTAAGGGCCATGAGGACTTGACGTCATCCCCACCTTCCTCGCGGCTTATCACCGGCAGTCTCCTTAGAGTGCTCAACTAAATGGTAGCAACTAAGGACGGGGGTTGCGCTCGTTGCGGGACTTAACCCAACATCTCACGACACGAGCTGACGACAGCCATGCAGCACCTGTGTTCCAGGCTCCGAAGAGAAGGTCACATCTCTGCGACCGGTCCTGGACATGTCAAGGGCTGGTAAGGTTCTGCGCGTTGCGTCGAATTAAACCACATGCTCCACCGCTTGTGCGGGCCCCCGTCAATTCCTTTGAGTTTTAATCTTGCGACCGTACTCCCCAGGCGGAATGCTTAAAGCGTTAGCTGCGCCACTAGTGAGTAAACCCACTAACGGCTGGCATTCATCGTTTACGGCGTGGACTACCAGGGTATCTAATCCTGTTTGCTCCCCACGCTTTCGTGCCTCAGCGTCAGTATCGGGCCAGTGAGCCGCCTTCGCCACTGGTGTTCTTGCGAATATCTACGAATTTCACCTCTACACTCGCAGTTCCACTCACCTCTCCCGAACTCAAGATCTTCAGTATCAAAGGCAGTTCTGGAGTTGAGCTCCAGGATTTCACCCCTGACTTAAAGACCCGCCTACGCACCCTTTACGCCCAGTGATTCCGAGCAACGCTAGCCCCCTTCGTATTACCGCGGCTGCTGGCACGAAGTTAGCCGGGGCTTATTCTTGCGGTACCGTCATTATCTTCCCGCACAAAAGAGCTTTACAACCCTAGGGCCTTCATCACTCACGCGGCATGGCTGGATCAGGGTTGCCCCCATTGTCCAATATTCCCCACTGCTGCCTCCCGTAGGAGTTTGGGCCGTGTCTCAGTCCCAATGTGGCTGATCATCCTCTCAGACCAGCTACTGATCGTCGCCTTGGTGAGCCATTACCTCACCAACTAGCTAATCAGACGCGGGCCGATCTTTCGGCGATAAATCTTTCCCCGTAAGGGCTTATCCGGTATTAGCACAAGTTTCCCTGTGTTGTTCCGAACCAAAAGGTACGTTCCCACGCGTTACTCACCCGTCTGCCGCTGACGTATTGCTACGCCCGCTCGACTTGCATGTGTTAAGCCTGCCGCCAGCGTTCGCTCTGAGCCAGGATCAAACTCTCAAGTTGGACTTGAACTTTGAACCGGCTGATCACAACGTTTGACGAGGTCCCACCATTTTTCCGACGACCGAAGTCGCCGAGCTGCCTGCGATTCACATCGCTGGCAACGATGGTGTTTCCTTTAAAACGTGTACCGCCGAAGTCTTTCGTCCGGTCTCGATCAGAAAAGCCGAAGCTTTTCAAAAGCGAGACCCGCAAGGACTCCGCCGTCCACGTTTCTCTTTCTTCATCTTCACTTGTCAAACAGCCCGAGACCGTGGAGGCCTCAACCTTCCTGAGAGGAAGGGTTCCGACACCCTTACCGACGATGAATGAACTCCAATCGACTTACGTCGACTGTTGTGTCACTCAACAAGGTGAGGAGCATCAGTGGCGCGTTCGCTCGCCTTGGTCAGTGACCCGGCGGCGCCGCGCTCAGTGGTCGGGTTATAGGCCCCCGCACTCGGGATTGTCAACGCCCATTGTCAACAAATCGTCGCACGGTGGATCGTGGAAAAAATTCCAGCGTTTCCAATCAATTAGCGAGGCGTGGAGCGTGGCGACCGGGGCAGGACGGCAAAAAATCTGAAAAAAAAGTTTGCCCGCCGGCGGGCTCCGGAGGGCGCTTTAAGTCCCCTCCCGGGCCCCTCCCCTTCACCCTTCCGGGCGCCCCCGCTTCTCCCAGCCGGGAGGCTCCTGGCCCAAGCCCGACGATCCCCGGCCGGACACCCCAAGCCGGATCGAGAGGCCCGCTTAGGTCGGGCTAGGCTGCGCTTGCCCAGTCAGACGGGGGCCCTTTACGGCCGGCCGTTCAGGAAACTTTTTCCATGACAGGCGCCGTACTTGAGCCACAATCCCGCGGCGTTCTGATAAGAGACAAGCTTGAATCGCGGGGGATGCCAGAGGGGGCTGCCGGCGGTTTTCATGGGGTCAGAGGAAGGCGATCTTGCAGATGACGCAGCCTTCCCCGGACATTCGAGAGACATCGAGAGAGCTTTACCCGTCCAGCTGTTCGTAATTTCGGCCGGCCCCATCCAAGGGGCCTCCTGAGCGCGGACGCCAGTGCGGCTTGCCTTTTCCGGCGATCCCCCTTCAAGAGGGCGACCAGGACAAGGTTCGAAGCGGGCTTCTTGGGTCGTTGATTGGGGGACTTGAGTGAACCACAGGACGTCACGCGGCGCTTACGGGCGTGAGACCGGGATCATCGATCTCGGCCACGAGCCGCCGCTATCCGTCGATGGTTCTGAAGCCGCCGTGATCGACCGCCGCCGCGTCTCGGTGCAATGGTTCAGCGGGACGATTCTGACCGGACTCTGCGGCGCGGCCCTGATCGGCGGCGCCGTTTTCGCATCTCTCGACGGCGAAATGACCTTCGCCAAGGTGCCGGAGCGGGTCGAGGGCGCGCTACGCGGTGCATTCGGCGGCGCCGATCGCGCCGCCACGCTGCACAAGAGCGACCGCCTGCCGCCACCGAACGAATCCACCGCGTCCCGCAACATCGTGCGCGTCTCCACGGTTGCCCGCGTCGGCAACCGCGACGTGATGCGGGTGCGCCCGTTCGTGCGGATCGCCGGCAATCTGTCGATGACGACGAGCGATCTGTCGGCGAAGATTCCGCCGTTCAACGCCCAGCGCCTGCTTACCGATGTCGGCTCCGATCCGAAGACGGCAGCGGAAGACCCCAACAATCCGGAAGCCGTCGAGCCCGACGCGGAAGTCTCCTTCGTCACCAAGGACCTGTCGCCGGTGCTGCCGAAGGCCAAGATTTCGGCGGTGGTGGCGCTCGACGACATCCTGATGCGGGTGCGCGACGCCGCCAATTGGCGCGGCAATGGCGGGGTGCGCTACGCATCGCTCGCCAATGCCGCCGCCGACATCTCCGGCGCGACCGGCCCCTCCGACATCAGAACCGCCTACGCCTCCGAAGCCTCGCCGTCCGATCCCTATGCCGGCTTCGAGACGCGCGTGGTACCGGAAAACGTCACGCTGCTGCCCAAGACAAAGGAGCAGATCACCGGCGGCAATCCCAACGGCGAACGCGTCCATCTGGTCAAGAAGGGCGACAGCGTCGCCGGCGTGCTGCGCGATCTCGGCGCGAACGCCGATGAGATCAAGGCGATCACCGCGACGCTCGGCCCCCGCGGCCGCGACGGCGGCCTCAAGGAAGGCGAGAAGCTCCGCATCCTGATGGCGCCCGCGAGCCCCGGCGGCCGCCTCCAGCCCTACCGTGTCGTCGTCGCCAACGAGACCATGGTCGAGGCGATCGCGGCGCTGTCCGATCTCGGCAAATACGTCGCGGTCGACGTCTCCAGCATGAACACCGTCGCGGACGCTGCGGCCAACGCCAACAGCGACGACGATGACGACGATGACGGCTCCGGCGTGCGGCTGTACCAGAGCATCTACGAGACCGCGATGCGCAACAAGGTGCCGATGCCGGTCATCGAGGACATGATCAAGATCTACTCCTACGACGTCGATTTCCAGCGCAAGGTGCAGCCGGGCGATTCCTTCGACGTGTTCTACGCCGGCGAAGACGAGGGCGTGACCTCGATCGAAAAGAACGACGTGCTGTTCGCCTCCCTCACCGTCGGCGGCGAGACCAAGAAATACTACCGCTACCAGAGCCCCGACGACGGCGTGGTCGACTACTACGACGAGACCGGCAAGAGCGCGAAGAAGTTCCTGGTCAGAAAGCCGGTCAACAACGCCATCATGCGCTCCGGCTTCGGCGGCCGCCGCCACCCGATCCTCGGCTATGTGAAGATGCACACCGGCGTCGACTGGGCCACCGCCTACGGCACGCCCATCTTCGCCTCCGGCAACGGCCTGATCGAGAAGGCCGGCCCCGAGGGCGGCTACGGCAAATACATCCGCATCAAGCATTCCAACGGCTACGAGACCGCCTACGGTCACATGTCGGCTTTCGCCAAGGGCATGGAGGCGGGCAAGAAGGTGCGCCAGGGCCAGGTGATCGGCTTCGTCGGTTCGACGGGCCAGTCGACCGGCCCCCATGTCCACTACGAGATCCTGGTCAACGGCCGTTTCGTCGACCCGATGCGCGTGAAGCTGCCGCGCGGCCGTTCGCTCGAGGGCCCGATGCTCGCAGGCTTCGAGAAGGAGCGCGACCGGCTCGAGGGCATGATGAGCGGCCGCGGCGGCGCCATCGCCCGGATGTCGGATGCGACCGGCGGCCCGCTGCAGGTCACCAACCGGTAAGTCGGCCATCGGCCATCGGCTGACATCTCCAAACACGATCCGAAGGCCGGCCATCTGTTCGCCGGCAGCGTCGCCGGCGCGGCGCTCTCGCCGGCGATCTCTATTCGCGCAAGGGCGACGGCGTGGCCAGTTGTTAAAGAAGATTCGCACACGCATAGCGCTAAATCGCTTACCGTGTAACTTATGCACAACACTCTCTTTGCGTGCAGTGCGTCAAAATTGTAGATAGCGTGCATATTCCGGCAAGGCTGCATCGCGATGATTGACGCCCCGAACAGCCTTCGCATCCGCAGTCACTCAGCGGACCAGCAAAACAAACCGCCCCGGAGAGGCTGACCTCTCCGGGGCGGCTTGTCGTTTCAGGCGTCGAACGCCCGCGTTCAGTTCAGCTTGCGCTTCGGCACCGGCGCCTCGAACTGCGCGATCTCGGCGGTCTGCGGCGCCTTGCCGTTGAAGGTCAGCACGTTGCCTTCGGACGAGATCGCGACGCTGTCGCCGTCCCTGACGTCGCCGGCCAGGATCATCTCGGCGAGCGGATCCTGGAGATGGCGCTGGATCACGCGCTTCAGCGGCCTTGCGCCGTAGGCGGGATCCCAGCCCTTGGCGGCGAGCCAGTCGCGACCGGCGGCATCGAGGCTCAGCACGATCTTGCGGTCGGTGAGGAGCTTCTGCAGTCGCGCGAACTGGATCTCGACGATCCGGCCCATCTCGCTCCGCTGCAGGCGGTGGAACAGGATGATCTCGTCGACGCGGTTGAGGAATTCGGGGCGGAAATGCCCGCGCACCATTCCCATCACCTGCTCGCGCACGGCCGAGGTGTCCTCGCCCTCCGGCTGGTTCACCAGGAACTCCGAACCAAGATTCGAGGTCATGATGATCAGCGTGTTGCGGAAATCGACGGTGCGGCCCTGGCCGTCGGTCAGGCGGCCGTCGTCGAGCACCTGCAACAGGACGTTGAAGACGTCAGGATGCGCCTTCTCGATCTCGTCGAACAGCACCACCTGATAAGGCCGGCGCCGCACCGCTTCGGTGAGCGCACCGCCCTCGTCATAGCCGACATAGCCCGGAGGCGCGCCGATCAGCCGCGAGACCGAGTGCTTCTCCATGTATTCGGACATGTCGAGGCGGACCATCGCGGTCTCGTCGTTGAACAGGTACTCCGCGAGCGCCTTGGTCAGCTCGGTCTTGCCGACGCCGGTGGGGCCTAAGAACATGAACGAGCCGGTGGGGCGGTTCGGGTCCTGCAGGCCAGCGCGCGAACGGCGCACGGCGGTTGCGACCGCACGCACGGCCTCGGCTTGGCCGACGACGCGGGTGCCGAGCTGCTCCTCCATCTTCAGGAGCTTCTCCTTCTCGCCTTCCAGCATCTTGTCGACGGGCACACCGGTCCAGCGCGAGACCACCTGCGCGATGTGGTTGGCGGTGACCGCCTCCTCCATCATCTCGCCGGAGCCTTCGCGCGCCTCGATATCCGCAAGCTGCTTCTCGAGCTCGGGGATCCGGCCGTAGGCCAGCTCGCCGGCCTTCTGGAATTCGCCGCGCCGCTGCGCATTGGCAAGCTCGACACGCAAGCCGTCGAGCTCGGACTTCAGCTTCTGGGCATCGGAGAGCTTGTTCTTCTCCGCGCTCCAGCGCGCCGTCAGCGCCGCAGACTTCTCCTCGAGCTCGGCGAGGTCCTTCTCCAGGGTCTGGAGCCGGGTCTTGGAGCCGGGATCGCTTTCCTTCTTCAGGGCCTCCTGCTCGATCTTGAGCCGGATGATCTCGCGATCCAGCGAATCCAGCTCTTCCGGCTTGGAATCGACCTGCATCTTCAGCCGCGCGGCGGCCTCATCCATCAGGTCGATCGCCTTGTCGGGCAGGAAGCGGTCGGTGATGTAGCGGTTGGACAGCGTCGTCGCGGCCACAAGCGCGGAATCGGTGATCCGCACGCCGTGGTGCTGCTCGTACTTGTCCTTCAGGCCGCGCAGGATCGAGATGGTGTCCTCGACCGAGGGCTCGCTGACGAAGATCGGCTGGAAGCGCCGGGCCAGCGCGGCATCCTTCTCGACGTGCTTCTGGTACTCGTCGAGCGTGGTCGCGCCGATGCAGTGCAACTCGCCGCGGGCGAGCGCCGGCTTGAGCAGGTTGGAGGCGTCCATCGCGCCATCGCCTTTGCCGGCGCCGATCAGCGTATGCATCTCATCAATGAACAGGATGAAGGTGCCTTCACTGCCGGTGACCTCCTGAAGCACGGCCTTCAGCCGTTCCTCGAACTCACCGCGATACTTGGCGCCGGCGATCAGCGCGCCGAGGTCCAGCGACAGCAGCTTCTTGTCCTTCAGGCTCTCCGGCACGTCGCCGTTGACGATCCGCAGCGCAAGGCCTTCGGCGATGGCGGTCTTGCCGACGCCGGGCTCACCGATCAGGACGGGATTGTTCTTGGTTCGTCGCGACAGCACCTGGATGGTACGGCGGATCTCCTCGTCGCGGCCGATGACCGGATCGAGCTTGCCGTCGCGCGCAGCCTGTGTCAGGTCGCGGGCATATTTCTTCAGCGCGTCATAGGCGTTCTCGGCGGTCGCGCTATCAGCCGTGCGGCCCTTGCGCAGCGCCTCGATCGCCGCGTTGAGGTTTTGAGGGGTGACGCCGCCCTTGCTCAGGATCGTACCCGCCTCGCTGGTCTTTTCCAGCGCGAGGCCGAGCAGCAGCCGCTCGACGGTGACGAAGCTGTCGCCGGCCTTCTCACCGGCCTTTTCGGCCGCGTCGAAGGTGCGGGCGAGTTCGGGCGCCAGATAGATCTGCCCGGCACCGCCGCCGGAGACCTTCGGCACCTTGTTCAGGGCGTCCTCGGTCGCCTTGAGAATTGCGCGGGAATTGCCGCCGGCGCGGTCGATCAGGCCGGAAGCGAGGCCCTCATTGTCGTCCAGCAGAACCTTCAGCACGTGCAGTGTGGAAAACTGCTGGTGCCCCTCGCGCATCGCGAGCGACTGCGCAGACTGGACGAAGCCCCTGGAGCGTTCGGTATATTTGTCGATATTCATCTTTTCTGTCCCTCGGCCTGCCCTCGGGGCCCTCTAAGGCACCCCAAACGGCATCTTCATTGGGTTTCCAATTACCGCATTGACGTTTCTCAACCGGTAACGGTCGTATTTTGCCGACATTGCGCCGGCCTGACGCAGATGTGGGAAGCTGGTTGCGGATGCGAAAGAGGCGCCTTCACAATTTCGTGCGCTGATCCGCCAGCTTGGCGGGTCCGGGTCGAATCCCTTAAGTAGCGGCATGACAGCCAGCCGCACCGCCGAGATCACCGGCCTCTACCGCTACCCGATCAAGGGCCTGACGCCCGAGTCCCTGCGCCACGCCCCCTTGCGGGCGGGCCAGACCCTACCCGCCGACCGCCGCTATGCCATCGAGAACGGCCCGAGCGGGTTCGACCCTGATGCGCCCGAATGGAAGCCGAAAATCCAGTTTCTGATGCTGGCGCGCAACGAGCGGCTCGCTGAGCTCGACAGCCGTTTCGACGACGCCACCAATGTGTTGACCATCCGCAGGGACGGCCAGAGCGTCGCCAGCGGCGATCTGGAGACCGCAGCCGGGCGCGCTGCCATCGAGCGCTACTTCACGGAGAACTTTCAGCCAGAGCTGAAGGGGCCTCCGAAGGTGCTGTCCGGCCGCGACCACAGCTTCTCCGATGTCGCCCGCAAGGTCGTCTCCATCATCAATCTCGGCAGTGTCCGCGCCATCGAGGCCATGCTGGGCGGCACTGCCGTGCATCCGCTGCGCTTCCGCGCCAATCTCTACGTGAAGGGCTGGCCGGCCTGGTCGGAGCTCGATCTCGTCGGCCAGACGCTCGCGATCGGGCAGGCCCGGCTGAAAGTGGTCAAGCGCATCGTCCGCTGCCCTGCCACCAATGTCGATCCCGAGACCGGCAAGCGCGATCTCGAAATCCCGCCCACGCTCTCGCGCCATCTCGGCCACATGGACTGCGGCATCTATGCCGAGGTGATCGCCAACGGCGACATCGGCATGGGCGATGCGGTTGCGATGGAAGAGCCGAAGCTCATCTGAGCTGCCGTAGGGTGGGCAAAGCGAAGCGTGCCCACCACTTCGTTCTCGAATGCTGACACACCGCTGGTGGGCACGGCGCTTCGCGCCTTTGCCCACCCTACGGCTCCATGGCTAGTTCGGCATCACATACGCATAAATCCGGCCGCGCGAGACCGGCGCCTCTCGGACGCGATTGCCGTTGTTGCCGGAGATCATGATCGGATTGCCCTGCGCGTCGATGCCGGTGATGATGCCGACATGGCCGCCGCGACGGCCGCGCGACATCACCGCGATTGCGCCGACCTGCGGACCGGAGACGCGCGTGCCGTAACGCGCGAACGAGCTCGCCATGTCCGATCCCGTGCCCTGATGGCCGGTGTGCTGCAGCACCATGTTCATGAAGCGCGCGCACCACAGGCTGCCGCGCCCGGTCGGATTGCTGCCGACATAGCGGCGCGCCTCCGAGACGAGGCCCGATCCACCGCCGAAGCCGCTGTTGCTCATGCCGCTACCGGCCATGCCGCCGTTCGCGCCTGTGGCCATTCCATCGCTACCGCGCATAGCCATTCGATGGCTACCGCCCGTGGCCATTCGACCGCTGCCTCTAATGATCGTTTCACCATTGCCGCTCATGGCAACACCGGGGCTATTGGCGTTCGGGTCATAGCTGGCAAAGGTGTTGCCGAATCCGCCCGCCTGCAACTGCGCCGCGCCGCGCTCGAAGCGCGAGCTGCGTGCATGGTGGCGGTAATGATGATGTCTGCCGTGGTGCACGTAAGCGTGCCGCTCTGCGCTATGACGATGATGCGGCCGCGCTGAGGCCGGAGAAATGAACGCGGCAACCGCCGCGAAGAAAAGCGCCAGCGCGACGACACAACGCGACAGGCGAGACGCAAACAACTCAAACATTACTCATCCTTCGTTGACACCCCCACTTCCAGGTCGACCCGTGCTGTGGCCGACATGCGTCTGGCCGTTAAGCCGCCCGATGTGGCGAGAAAAAGACGCCGCGCCGGCGAATGGCTGCGATGATTTTGCGCCGATGCTCTCCTGATGCCGCCGCATTGCGGACAACGACATTAACTGCGATCCTGAATAGGCGGCTTGAAGAGAGGGAAACAGTTAATGCCCCACGCCACGACCACGGACGACGTCCGCATCTATTTCGAGGAAGCGGGCGCGGGCACGCCGATAATTTTTCTGCACGAATTCGCGGCCGACTACACCAATTGGGAGCCGCAGATGCGCTACTTCTCGCGCGGCCACCGCTGCATCACTTATTCCGCGCGCGGCTACACGCCGTCGGACGTGCCTGATGGCGAGGTCTACAGCTACAAGCACTTCTACACCGACGCGCTCGCGGTGCTCGATCATCTCGAGATCGAGCGCGCACATCTCGTCGGCCTGTCGATGGGCGCCTACTCATCGCTCCAGATCGGATTGAACGCGCCACAACGTGCGCTGTCGATGACGCTGGCCGGCGTCGGCTCCGGCTCGGAGCTCGAGAACCTCGACGCCTGGCGCAAGCAATGCCGCGCCAATGCCGAGCAGTACGAGACGCTGGGCTCCGCCGAGGTCGCGAAAGTCACACGCGAGGCGCCGAGCCGGATTCCCTTTCTGGTGAAGGATCCGCGCGGGCACGCCGATTTCTACGCCGCGCTGGCGCGGCATGACGCCAAGGGATCGGCGCACACGATGCGCGGCTTCCAGGGCGGGCGCCCCTCGATCTACACGATGACGGATGCGATCAAGAAGGCGACGACGCCGGCGCTGATCATCTGCGGCGACGAGGACGATCCCTGCGTTGGGCCGAGCCTGTTCCTGAAGAAGCATCTGCCCGCGGCGGGGCTGGCGATGTTTCCGAAATCGGGCCACGTGCTCAATCTGGAAGAACCCGCGCTGTTCAACGAAAGCGTCGAGCGGTTCGTGACGCTGGTGGAAGCGGGAAGATGGCCGGTGCGCGATCCGAGGTCGCTGGCGGCGCACTAGGCACCGCTATAACCGCTTACTCGGTCATTGCGAGCGCAGCGAAGCAATCCAGACTACCTCAGCGGAAACAGTCTGGATTGCTTCGTCGCAAGGGCTCCTCGCAATGACGAGCAACTACTACTTCCCGCCGCCCCTGCTCAGCAAAAACACGCCCTGCTCGCCGAACATATTCCACACCCACCACGGCAGGTTCAGCGGCACCGGGCGGCCATAGAGATCGAGTGCGACCGAGCGCTCCATCTTGACGTTGATCTCGTCGCAGAGCTGCACGAAATCCTTGATGGTGCAGAAATGGATGTTGGCGGTGTCGTACCAGGTCGCCGGCAAATTCTCGGTGCGGGGCATGTGGCCGCCGATCAGGAGCTGGAGCCGCATCTTCCAGAAGCCGAAATTCGGGAACGAGACGATGGCGCGGCGGCCGATGCGCAGCAGATTCTCCAGCACCACCCGCGGCTGCCGCGTCGCCTGCAGCGTTTGCGACAGGATCACGTAGTCGAAGGCGTCATCCGGATAATTGACGAGGTCGGTGTCGGCATCGCCCTGCACCACCGCAAGACCCTTGGCGACGCAGCGGTTGACGCCCTCGCGCGACAATTCGATGCCGCGGCCGTCGATGCCGCGGGTCTCCAGCAACTGGAGCAGATCGCCCTCGCCGCAGCCGACGTCGAGCACCTTCGAGCCCGGCTTCACCATTTCGGCCACTAGCCGATAATCGGCGCGAAAATCGCCGGACTGGCCGGTCGCAACGCCGCCGAGCGGCAAGACTTCCTGCACGGACATCTTAGCTATCCTTCAGTCCGCGGGCCTTGCCTGCCGATTGCAGGAAGGCGCGGGAGATATCGAAGAATTCGGGCACGTCGAGCAGGAAGGCGTCATGCCCGCGATCGGTCTCGATCTCGGCGAACGACACCCGCGCGCTCGAGGCGTTCAGCGCGTGCACCAGCGCGCGCGATTCCGAGGTCGGGAAGAGCCAATCGCTGGTGAACGAGACCACGCAGAAGCGCGTCTTGATATCGGCGAACGCCTTCGCCAGCACGCCGCCATGGTCGGCGGCGATGTCGAAATAGTCCATCGCGCGCGTCAGATAGAGATAGGAGTTGGCGTCGAAGCGCTCGACGAAGGAGGAGCCCTGGTAGCGCAGATAGCTCTCGACCTGGAAATCCGCATCGAACGAGAAGGTCGGCAGCTCGCGGTCCTGCATGCGCCGGCCGAACTTGCGATGCAGCGCGGCGTCCGAGAGATAGGTGATGTGTGCCGCCATTCGCGCGACCCCGAGCCCGCGATGCGGATGAATGCCGTGATCAGCATAGCCGCCCCCATGCCAATCGGGATCGGCCATCACGGCCTGGCGGCCGAGCTCGTGGAAGGCGATGTTCTGCGCGGAGTGCCGCGTCGAGCAGGCAATCGCCAACGCAGAGAACACGCGGGCAGGATAGGCGGCGGTCCATTGCAGCACCTGCATGCCGCCCATCGAGCCGCCGACGACCGCAAACAGCGTGTCGATGCCGAGCCGGTCGACCAGCATCGCCTGCGCGCGCACCATGTCGGGGATGGTGATGACAGGGAAATCCAGACCCCAGACCTTGCCGGTGGACGGATTGATGGATGCCGGCCCGGTCGAGCCCATGCAGCCGCCGATCACGTTGGAGCAGATGATGAAGTAGTGCTTGGGATCAATGGGGCGGCCGGGGCCGACCAGCGTCTCCCACCAGCCGGGCTTGCCGGTGACGGGATGCACATTGGCGACATGCTGATCGCCGGTCAGCGCATGGCAGATCAGAACGGCGTTGGAGCGATCGGCGTTGAGCTCGCCATAGGTCTGGTAGGCGATCTGGAACGGGGTGAGATCGACGCCGCAATCGAGCCGCAGCGGCTGCTCGGTGCCGAAATGCGCGACCTGCGAGCTCGGATGATCCACCTCGTGCGATCGCTCGTCGGCGCTGATCGCAGGACTCGGTATCGACTTGACGCCACCCATCTGACCATCGACCTCGTTTGCGATCAAACGCTTGATCGCCACTTGCATCAGGCCATGAAAAACCCGGCCTGAACGATAGGTTCGGCCGGGATCGGAAGCGTCCCCGGCCTGTTTAGCGAGTTTTTTAACGTGGCTGCAAGCCGGCCGGCTCAAATGACCACGGAACGGGCAAAAGCTACCGTCTTGGGCGGTTTTCGTCAAGTCGCGGCCGGGATCGGCTCAATTCGCCTCTGTCGCGTCGACCGAAAAGGACGTGATTTCTCTTTGCTTTCGCCGCCCCGACTGCCTAATCAGGGCATCCCCCAATCGAAACGATCGACAGCCAAGACATGTCCCAACGCCCGCCCGCGCCACCATCGCTGCAGGAACTGCGCAAGGAGATCGACGCGATCGACGAGGGCATGCATCGCCTCCTCATGCAGCGCGGCGACATCATCGACCGCCTGATCCAGGTGAAGCAGACCCAGGAGGTCGGCTCCGCGTTCCGCCCGGCGCGCGAGGCCGCGATGATGCGCGACCTCGTGCAGCGCCATCGCGGCATCCTGCCGCTCGACACGGTCGAGAGCATCTGGCGCGTCATCATCTCGACCTTCACCTATGTGCAGGCGCCGTTCTCCGTGCATGCCGACATCTCCGTGAGCGAGCCGGCGATGCGCGATTCCGCGCGCTTCCATTTTGGTTTTACGGTGCCCTACGTCGCGCATTTCAGCGCGCAGGCCGCGGTCGAAGCGGTGGCGAAGTCCAAGGGCGATCTGGCGCTGGTTTCGGCGACCTCAAGCCGCACGCCCTGGTGGCTCTCGCTCGAGCAAGAAGGCGCGCCAAAAATCATCGCGCGTCTGCCCTTCGTCGAGCGCGCCGACCATCCGGCCGCACTGCCGGTGTTCGCAATCTCGCGCGTCGCCGACAGCGCTTTGGTGACGGAGGTCGAGACCTTCAGCGTGCGCGTCTCGGGATGGAACGCCGAGGTCGCGCGTGCCCTGTCTCCGCTCGCCGAGATCGTGGCGGTGCCCGACACCGCCTTCGACGGCGCGGCGCTGCTGGTCTCGGTCACGGGTGCGACCAGCATCGACAAAATCAGGGCTGCCCTGATCGAGGCGGGGGCCTCGGTTCGCTCCACGGCCCTCGTCGGCAGCCACGCAACGCGCTATACGGTGCCCCCGACCGGGGCGAAATCGTAAACCGCGCGCCACGCCCCGCCATTTTCGGAGTTGAAGATGTCCCGCCCCGTGCCGAATCCCGGCATTCTCGATATTGCGCCCTACACGCCCGGCAAGAGCCCGGTCGCCGAGCCGGGCCGCAAGGTATTCAAGCTCTCGGCCAACGAGACGCCGTTCGGGCCCTCGCCCAAGGCGATCGAGGCGTTCAAGCGCGTGGCGGACCATCTGGAGGACTATCCGGAAGGAACCTCGCGCGTGCTGCGCGAGGCGATCGGCCGTTCCTTCGGGCTCGATCCCAACCGCATCATCTGCGGCGCCGGCTCGGACGAGATCCTCAACCTGCTCGCTCACACCTATCTCGGCCAGGGCGACGAGGCGATCTCGACCACGCACGGCTTCCTGGTCTACCCGATCGCGACCATGGCGGTCGGTGCCAAGAATGTCGTCGCGCAGGAGACCAACCTCACCTGCGACGTCGACGCCATCCTGAAAGCCGTGACGCCGCGCACCAAGCTGGTCTGGCTCGCCAACCCGAACAATCCGACCGGGACCTATGTGCCGTTCGACGAGGTCAAGCGGCTGCGCGCCGGCCTGCCCTCGCACGTGCTGCTGGTGCTGGATGCCGCCTATTGCGATTACGTCTCGCGCAACGATTACGAGATGGGGATCGAGCTCGTCGCCACCACCGAGAATACGGTGGTGACGCACACATTCTCCAAGATCCACGGCCTCGCGGCGCTGCGCATCGGCTGGATGTTCGGCCCCGAGCACATCATCGACGCCGTCAACCGCATCCGCGGTCCCTTCAACGTGTCGACGCCGGCGATGTATGCCGCGGTCGCCGCGATCGAGGACACAGCGCACCAGGCGATGTCGAAGCAGTTCACCGAGACCTGGCGCAACTGGCTCACCGAGGAGATCGGCAAGCTCGGACTGAAGGTGACGCCGAGCGTCGCCAATTTCGTGCTGATCCACTTCCCGACCGACAAGGGCAAGTCCGCTGATGACGCCGACGCCTTCCTCACCAAGCGCGGCCTGGTGTTGCGCGCGTTGAAGAACTACGGCCTGCCGCATTCGCTGCGCATGACCATCGGCACCGAGGAAGCCAATCGCCTCGTGGTCGATGCCTTGCGCGACTTCGTGGCCGGCAAATGAGCGCGGATCCGCACTTCCAGCGTGTCGCGCTGATCGGCTTCGGCCTGATCGGCGGCTCGATCGCGCGCGCTGCGAAGCTCCAGGGCCTGGCGGGCGAGATCGTCACCACCGCGCGCTCGGAGAAGACGCGCGCGCGGGTGATGGAGCTCGGCATCGTCGACCAGGTCGTGGCTACCAATGCGGAAGCGGTGAAGGATGCCGATCTCGTCATCCTCTGCATTCCCGTCGGCGCCTGCGGACCTGTGGCCCAGGAGATCGCCGCGCACCTGAAGCCAGGCGCTGTTATCTCCGACGTCGGCTCGGTCAAGGGCGCGATCGTCAGGGACATGGCGCCGCACCTGCCGAAGACCGTTCATTTCGTGCCGGCGCATCCGGTCGCGGGCACCGAGCATTCGGGTCCGGATTCAGGTTTCGCCGAGCTCTTCATCAACCGCTGGTGCATTCTCACCCCGCCCGAAGGCGTCGACGCCGCGGCCACCGATCGCCTGCGCGCGTTCTGGGCGGCGATGGGCGCCAAGGTCGAGGTCATGACGCCGGATCATCACGATCTCGTGCTCGCCATCACCAGCCATCTGCCGCATCTGATCGCCTACACCATCGTCGGCACCGCCGACGAGCTGGCGCAGGTGACGGAATCCGAGGTCATCAAGTTCTCCGCCGGCGGCTTTCGCGATTTCACCCGCATCGCCGCATCCGACCCGACGATGTGGCGCGACGTCTTCCTCGCCAACAAGGAGGCCGTGCTGGAGATGCTCGGCACCTTCACCGAGGATCTGGCAAAGCTCACCCGCGCGATCCGCCGCGGCGACGGCGAAGCGCTGTTCGACCACTTCACCCGCACCCGCGCCATCCGCCGCGGCATCGTCGAGATCGGCCAGGATTCGGCGGCGGCGGATTTCGGCCGGCAGCACGGGCAGCTCGGCAAGAAGCCGTAAAGCTGAAGTAGCCCGGATGGAGCGCAAGCGTAATCCGGGGTTCTTCGATACGGTTGGCGCTCTCCCGGATTGCGCTTCGCTCCATCCGGGCTACGAGAACAACTAATACAGCGGCGGGATCTGGCCAACCTTGACCGGGCCGAGCAGCACGGCGCCGTCGACGAACTTCAGCGGGAAGCTTCTCGCCTTCTTGCCTTCCAGCGTGCTCTCGGTGCCGATCGAGTTGATGCCGGCGGCAACGCCGGCATTGGCGTTCTGCTTGATGACCTTGCCGAGGCCGGGCACGGCGCGGTCGAGCGCACCGAAGAGGTTGTTGAGATCCTGCGACTTCACACCCGGCGCGACGCGGTCGAGCGTCGCCTGCGGCACGCCCTCCTCCAGCATCTTCTCGATGCCGAGCGCCGGGATCACGCGCTCGAGGCCCGTCACCGTCATCTGCAATTCGCCGTCGAGCCGGCCGTTGGTGGAGATGCCGAGCGTGCCGGCCGCGATCGCGATCATCTCGCCCTGCTGGATCCGCGACTGCACGATCTCGATGTGACCGCCGGCGGCCTGGATCTCGCGGAAGCGCTGCGGCCAGGGCTTTGGCGTCAGGTCGGACAGGCCGGTGACCTTGGCACGCGTGTCCGCCTCGAATGGCTCGGCGAGCAGGGGATGAACGCCCTGGATGCTGCCCTGCGCGACATGGAGCACGGTCTCGATCACAGGATGATCGGCCGGCGATCCCTCAGCGAGGCGGCCGTGCAACTCGACCTGCTTGGCGCGCGCAAGCGGCACCTGCACGCTGCCGTCGAGCCGGTTGAGGGTGGGATCGTCGAACACGATGGAGGCGCGATCCGGCACGGCCGGCAGGCCGGCCACGCTGGCGCGACCGTTACTCCAGTTCACCACGAAGGTGTTTTGCGTGACGCCGTCGGTCAGGGTCGCGGGTGCGGAGAATTGGGCGATGACGCGCTTGGGATCGTAGACCTGGGCGACGACCAGGATGTTGTCGAGCTTCGCCGTGAACGGCGTCTGGCTCGCATTCTGCGAGACCAGGGCGACGCTGGCGCCGGAGCACTGGACCTCGAAGCGGAACGGGAAGCCGACGATCGAGCGCTTGGCGCAATCATAGATGCGGCCCGCCTTGGCCTCCTGCGCCCGCCAGGCGTGGGCGGCGATTTCGGCCTGCGACGCCGCATAGAACCAGAAGCAGCTCCACGCCACGGCGAGGATCAGGACGAGAACGGGTGCGATGAAAAGGCCCCAACGGGAGCGGCGGCCTGCGGCAACGGTCATATTGGACATGCGGCGACCCTTTGACCCCAGATTCAGGCAAATGTAAGCGAGGCCCGCCTGCGACGAAAGGCGGAGAATTCGCTTCGCTTGGGGGCGCGGTTCTGGTAGCCGTGCCCGAAATGTCGGAAATTACCCTCCCCTCCGTCACCACAGCCAACGGCGACCTCTGGGTGTTCGGCTACGGCTCGCTGATATGGCGGCCGGGCTTCGCATTCGAGGAGCGCGCCCCGGCGCGGCTGGTCGGCGAGCACCGCGCGCTCTGCGTCTATTCCTTCGTCCATCGCGGCACGCCGGAGAAGCCGGGCCTGGTCCTCGGGCTCGATCGTGGCGGCGCCTGCCGCGGCATCGCCTTCCGCGTCGCGGAGAAGAACCGCGCTGAGGTCGTCGCTTACCTGCGCGCGCGCGAGCAGGTGACGTCGGTCTATCGCGAGGTGATGCGCTCGGTATGGCTGGAGAACGATGCACGGCAGCGCGTCTCCGCGCTCGCCTATGTCGTGGATCGCGGCCATGTCCAGTATGCCGGCCGGCTCTCGCTCGCCGAGCAGCATCGCCATGTTATCCAGGGCCACGGCCAGTCCGGCGCGAACCGCGATTACGTGACGGCGACGGTGAAGGCGATCGAGGCCGAAGGCTTTCGCGACACGCAGCTGCATCAGCTCGCATTGATGCTGCACGGTGATGCACATTCCCTGCCCGCGCCCGCCGAAGACCGCGAAAACCGCTAGCCGCCAGTCGGCGCATAGCTCGGCGACGAGCCGATCAACTGCTCCTGCTCCTTCCGGCCCGCTTCGACGAGGCGGTTGGTGGCGTCCTCGATGGCCGTCTGCACACGGGAGAGAAACTCGTCCTTCGGCAGGCCTGATGGCAACGGATCGAGGAATTCGACCACCAGCGTGCCGGGATAACGCATGAAGGTGCGGCGGGGCCAGAACAGGCCGGAGTTGAGCGCGATCGGCAGACACGGCACGCCGCAGGACGAATAGATCTGCGCAAAGCCGGTCTTGTAGTCGGGCGGTGCGCCCGGCGCGCGGCGCGTGCCTTCCGGAAAGATCACGAGCTGCTTTCCGCTGCGCACCGCCTCGCGTGCCCGGCGCGTCATGTCGAGCAGCGCCTTCACCCCGGCATTGCGGTCGATCGCGATCATTCCGGTCTTGACCAGGAACTGACCGAATATCGGGATCTGCATCAGCTGACGCTTGAGGATGAAGATCGGGCGATCGAAGAAGCCCGGCAGCACGAAGGTCTCCCAGAACGACTGATGCTTCGCCACGATCACCAGCGGCCCCTGCGGAATCTTCTCCGTACCCCGGAATTCCACCTTGATGTTGCAGACCACGCGCATCAGGACCAGCGTCGCCTTCGCCCACCACGCCGCAACCGTCAGCATCGCGCGAGGCGGCAATGCGAAGGTCGGCAGCGCCACGATCGCGAGGCACACCAGCACGGCGTAGAACAGCACGTTGAACACCAGCGAGCGCAGGAAAATCAGGAACATCGACGATCCAGTTAATTTGCCGATCAATTTGCCGATCAATTGGCCTGTGCAGTGTTGGGCCGCTTCGGCTGCACGCTTGCAGGCTGCTCCGACATCTCGGGCGAAAGGTCAATCCCGAAATTCTCCAGCCTTACCCTGAGCTCGGCCGCGATATACTTGACATATTCCGACAGCAGCAGCCGCAAGGTGGACGCCGAGGTCCACCACGGCTCCTCGCGCCATTTGTCACCGACCACCGCGAACGGGATCAGCGTCGTCTGTGGCATCGCATGCGAGAACTCCACCAGCGCGCGCGGCATGTGATAGTTCGAGGTGACCACGATCAGCGATTGGAAACGGCGCCTCTCGGCCCAACGCCGCGCCTCCGCCGCATTGCCGCGGGTCGAGAGGGCGGTGCGGTCGAGATCGACGCAACAGGTCATGAAGGACTGGTTCTCCGGCAAGGTCCGGGAGATGTCGTTCGCCGTGGAGGTCGGATGCACGCCGGAGATCAGCAGCCGCCTGCCGTAGCCAGCAGCGAGCAGCTCCATCGCATCCGACACCCGCGAGGAGCCGCCAGTCAGCACCACGATGCCATCGGCCTTGCGCCCCGGCGCGGTCTCGGCGCCGCGCAATTGCGACAGGAACGCGATGAAACCCGCCGCCGCGCCGACGAAGGCGAACGCAATCGTCGACACCAATGCCGCGCGCAGCCAGCCGCGCGGCAGGTTCGGCGATCGATCGTCGGTCGGCGAGGTCATGTGATGTCGGTGATCCCTTCCCTGAGGTGATTTTATGACGTTTTGAGACGAAGTGGAGTCCGGTTTCTTCACCCTCCCCTTGCGAGAGCCGGGCGAGGGGTTCTCTCCGCGAACTCTCATCGACGTTTGCACGCTTGGACGGAGAGCCCTCATCCGGCGCTTCGCGCAACCTTCTCCCACAAGGCGAGAAGGGAAGGCAGCGAGCTCACCGCGAACATTTCACTCAGCCATGCGCATCTTCAATCCACATCATTCAGCGTCGCAAACAGCGTCTGGCGCGCGGCCACTGCGGTGATGGCGCCGATCAGCACGGCCTGGACCGCGAGTACGATGTAGCCGGATGGCCGCAGCGAGAAAGTGCCGAGCAGCGCGGCGAACTGGTCGCCGACGGGGGTACCGGAAAACCAGCCGGCAATCGACTCGGAGAAGCCGAACACCAGCATGGCGGCACCGCCGCCGATCAAGCCGCCCTCCAGCCCCAGCCTGAGGAAATGACGCAGGAAGTGGTTGGCGATGTAGCGGTCGCCGGCGCCGACGAAATGCAGCACCTCGACGATCGGACGGTTCGCCGCCATGGCGCCGCGCGTCGCGAACGAGACGGAGATGATGGTGGCGATGATGACGAGCGCAAGGATGCCGAGGCCGGCGAGCACGGTGGCGTTGGTCATCGAGCGCATCCGCTCGATCCAGGCACGGTGATCGTCGACGCTGGCGCCCGGCGCGACCTGGGTCACGCGCGCGCGCAAGCTGCCGAGATCGAGCGACGTGCCGGGCTGCACACGCGCGATGATCATGCGCGGCACCGGCAGATCGTCCATCGACAGCCCGGTGCCGAGCCAGGGCTCGAGCAGCTTGCCGCTCTCCTCCCTGCTGAACGGCTTGACCTCGACGATGCCGGCTTGCGTGCGCATCGCCTCCGTCACGGCGGCGGTGTCGCGTTCGAGATCGCGGCCGACCTGCGGGCGAACCTGGATGGTGATCTCGCTTGCAACGTCCGACTGCCATTCGGCGGCGGAGGCGCTGACCAGCAGCACCGTGCCGGTGGTCATCGAGGCGAGAAAGGTCATGATGGCGACGACGGCGACCAGTGCGCGGCCGTGGATCGAAGCGCGCGGCACGATCGGCGACATGTTGCGCGCCTTGGCCGGGAGCTGCGGACGCTCCTGTCCGAGGTCGACCAGTACGCCGCGCTCGTCGGTCCTACTCATAGACGTGCAGCCGTCCCTGGTGCAGCACGAGCCGCCGTGCCTCGTACTGGTCCATCAAGCCGATGTCGTGGGTCGCGATGATGACGGCGGTGCCCGATTTGTTGAGCTCGATGAAGAGCCGCAGCAGGCGGCGTCCGAGCGTCGGATCGACGCTGCCGGTCGGCTCGTCCGCGAGCAGCAGTTGCGGCCGCGAGATCACGGCGCGCGCGATCGCGGCGCGCTGCTTCTCGCCGCCCGACAGGATCGGCGGCAGCGCGTCCATGCGCTCGCCAAGCCCGACCCAGCGCAACAGATCGATCACCTCCTTGCGATAGCTCGACTCGCTGCGCCCCATGACGCGGAACGGCAGCGCGACGTTCTCATAGGTCGTCATGTGATCGAGCAGGCGGAAATCCTGCAGCACGATGCCGATGCGCTTGCGCAAGTCGGCGATCTCGTCCTTGCCGAGCTGCGAGATGTCATGACCAAACAGATTGACGAGGCCCCGCGTCGGCCGATGCGACAAGAACAACAGGCGCAGCAGCGAGGTCTTGCCGGCACCCGACGGGCCGGTGAGGAACTGGAACGAATGCGCCGGGATCTGGAAGCTGAGGTCGCGCAGAATCTCCGGCCCCAGACCGTAACGCAATCCAACATTTTCGAACCGAACCAAGCTCAGCTCCGTTCGAGAGGGGCGCGGGTCGCACTGCTGCGCTCCGCCATACGCGATCAACGGGTTTTGCGGCCGTTATGGTTTCCGGTTCGTTAACGGTCGCCCTGTAGCATACATGGTCAAGTCCTCGTTCATGCATCAAGGCTCGTCCATGCATATCGTCTGCCCTCATTGTATGACATCCTACGCCATCAAGCTTGCGAGCCTGGGGGCGAACGGACGGGCGGTCCGCTGTTCCCGCTGCAAGGAGACCTGGATCGCCCATGCCGAGGATGCCATCGAGGAGGCATCCGTCCCGGCCATGGCCGCAGCCAGCCAGGCCGACGACCAGTCCGACCTCGCCGAGCAGTGGAACTCCTATGCCAAGGACGACGGCGCCGCTGATGCGCCTGTCGTCGACAGCCCCTCGATCGCCAGCGACTGGCCCGATGAAGAGGCCAAGGAAACCGAGGACGAGTGGTCAGCGGCGGCCCGCGAGGCCGAAGAGGAGGTCGTCGGCGCGCAGCATCAGTCCTGGTTCCGCGGCCTGTTCGGCCGCCGTGGTGCGCGGGTCAGCCGCCCGGCACCCACCATTGCGCCGCGAAAATCCTATTTCGGCCTGCCGACCGCCTGCGCCGCCATGGGCGCGCTGGTGCTGGGGCTGGTGATCTGGCGCGGCGACATGGTGCGGCTGCTGCCGCAGACGGCGGCGTTCTACAAAATGGTAGGGCTCGAGGTGAACTTGCGCGGCCTCGCCTTCAAGGACGTGAAGCTCTCCAGCGAGACCGTGGACGGTAAGCAGGTGTTGGTGATCGAGGGCGTGATCGTCGGCGAGGGCAAGAAGCCGCTCGACATCCCGCGGCTGCGCTTTGCCGTGCGCGACGCGCAAGGCGCGGAGATCTATGCCTGGAATACGGTGCTGGAGCAGACCGTGCTGCGGCCCGGCGAGCGCGCCTTCTTCCGCTCTCGCCTCGCCTCGCCGCCGCCCGAGGGCCGCAATATCGACGTTCGCTTCTTCAACCGGCGCGACATTGCCGGCGGCAGCGTATAATCAGCTTGCAGAGTCCTGCACGGGAAGGTTCGTCCCCAGAGGTTGATCTGATGCCGAAAATCCTGATCGCCGACGACGAGGATTCGATGCGCACGCTGGTGGCGCGCGCCATCGCCATGGACGGCCACGAGACCGTCACCGCGCAGGACGGCGCCGAGGCGCTCGAGATCCTGACCCGCGAGGACGGCGCCTTCGACCTGCTGCTCACCGACATCCAGATGCCCATCATGGACGGCATCGCACTGGCGCTCTCCGCCGCGCGCGATTTCCCCGACCTGACCATCCTGCTGATGACCGGCTTTGCGGACCAGCGCGAGCGCGCCTCGAACCTGAATGCGCTGGTGCACGACGTCGTGACAAAACCGTTCTCGGTCGCCGACATCCGCACGGCGGTGGCGGACGCGCTGGCGGCGAAGAAGGGGTAGCGGCAAACACTAGCCACACATGCCGCTGTCATGCCCCGGCTTGACCGGGGCATCCAGTACGCCGCGGCTTCTCGATTGGATCACTGTCGTCTCGGAGTACTGGATCGCCCGGTCAAGCCGGGCGATGACACTGAGTGTGACGTTAAAAATCCTTCAGCAGCCGCTCGATATAATCGAGCTCGATCTGCGGGCGCGAGCTGTCGCCGAGGCGGCGGCGGAGTTCTTCGAGGATGCGGCGGACACGCTGGGCGTCGATCTCGCCGGGGATCTTGACGGAATAGTCGTCGCTGAGATCGCGGCCGTGAAGCGGGCGGCCCAGCGGATCGGTCTGATTGCCGCCGCTCTGCTGGCGACCGGCCCGATTGCCGGGACCATCGCCCTGCCCGTCGCCATCGCCCTGCTGCATCGCCTCGGCCATCTTCTGCGCGCCCTTGCGCATCGCATCGAGTGCCTTGCCCTGTGAATCCACGGCACCGTCGGCATTGCCCTCGCCGAGCTTTGAACCAGCATCACCCATGGCGCCGTCCGCGGTGTCGAGGCTGCCATCGTCATCGCCGTCGTCGCCGTCCTGATCGCCGTTCTGGCCCTGGTCGCCCTGCTGGCCTTTCTGTCCCTGTTGACCCTGCTGTCCCTTCTGACCCTTTTGTCCCTTCTGCGCGAGGCCGCGCTTGGCGAGCTCGTCCTGCAGCTTCTTCAGGCGGTCGCGCAGCGACTGCTGATCCTGCTGGAGGTCCGACATCGACTGGTCGCCCTGCTTGCCGCGCGAGCGGTCCCGCCGGGAGTCCTGGCCCTGCTTGAAAGTCTTGTCGCGCAATTGCTGCTGCTTGCGGATCATGTCGCTGAGCTCGTTCAGCGCCTGCTCCATCTCGCTCTCGCCGGATTGCCCGGGCTGCGCCATCTGCAGATTTTCCATGATCTGCGCGAGCTGCTCGAGCATGCGCTGCGCGGCCTCTTTATTGCCTTCGCGCGCCGCCTTCTCGATCTGCCGCAACAGATCGTCCAGATCCCGCTGCGTGATGACGGAACGATCGCGACTGGAAGATTGGCTTCTCTCCGTGGCGCGCTTGTATTCCTCGAGCTTCTGAATGGCGTCGGATTGGTTGTTCAGGCTCTTCCCGGACTCCTTCTGCCTGAGGCTGTCGCCGGAATCCTGCATCGCCTTTTCCGCGCTGTCGAGCAACGCATCAGGATCCTGATCCTGCTGGGCCGCGACCGGGGGTACGCCTCCCAACAGGACGGCGAGACAGGCGATCGACATCGCCTTCCAGACTGGCACGCGTGCTAGCTTCCGCATTTCCGGTCCCGCGTAAACTGGTTGGTCTTGTCGTCCCCCGCCTTGTTGGCACGGCTGTTCGCCGACTTGCGATAGGCTTGAAGCTGCTCGCGCAAGACGTCCTGCTGCTGCGCCAGCTCTGCGAGCTGCTCGGGCGTCGCATGCTGGGTCTTCTGCCGCAGCTCGATCGCCTTGTCGAGGATGAGCTGGACCTCCGCGGGGAACGGCTGCCGGGCCCCGAGCGGATTCTGCTCGGCGCGTCGGGCGAGATCGCGCACCTTGCCGGCCATGGCCTCACGAAGCTTCTGCGTCAGCACCCTGAGCTCGTCCTCGCTGGCACCGCGCTCCAGGGCCGCCTTGAGCGCGTCCTGCGCCGAGCGCAGCGCGGCGTTGACGCTGCCGGCGACACCGTCGT
Organism: Bradyrhizobium sp. 195; assembly: GCF_023101665.1. NCBI lineage: Bacteria > Pseudomonadati > Pseudomonadota > Alphaproteobacteria > Hyphomicrobiales > Nitrobacteraceae > Bradyrhizobium > Bradyrhizobium sp. 195. Next base: position 7,447,480 of record NZ_CP082161.1, read on the forward strand.
CCTCGATGGTGACCGCGAAGGCCCACATGCTCGCCACGACATTGCGCAGGGCGTCGTCGGTGCGGGCAGCCTCGAGCTGGGTCGCGAGGCTCCGGAGGCCGAGATAGCAGCCGGCATCGGGCGTGAACAATTCTGGTGCGATCATCAGCGCGTCGAGCGCGGTGTAGACGTCGGAATTCCTGTTGGCGTCGAGCGCGAGGATGCGGCGTTGCTCGATCAGCGCGCGCGCGAGCGAGTTGGTGAACAGACGCTCGGGCAGGCGCATGTTGAAGGGTTCGCTTCTAGCCTCGTTGCCGGCCTCGTCTTTGGCGGTCAGCGTCAGCGTGACGTCGGCGCCGGCATACGGATCCTCGCTGAGGTCCTTCACCGTCTGGCCGACGCCGTTGCGGGTGCGGGCGTTCGGCAGCACGAGCGGGAAGTGCGGCGGCTCGAACAACGGCCGCGCCGCGGCCTTGGCGTCGGAATCCTTGCGGCCATCCTTGACGGCATCTTTGGCGTCGGCGGAGCGCAAGGCAATGTGCGCATCCGCGCCGGTGACGCCGTAATCATCCTCGATCTTGTAGGAGAGCTGGAGCCCGCCGCGCGCCTGGCGCTCGGGATCCTTGGCAAGCGCGATCGTCGGCGCACGGTCCGGCGTTGCCGCAAACGCCCACTGCGGCTGGCCGGAAGGCGCACGGACACGCGCGGTGCCGTCACCGGTGATGGCAAAATGCTTCTCGTTGGTGCCCTTGGGTGCAGCCTCCGCGGGCGCGACCTCCTTGAGACCGCCGGAGACGGCGACATCCAGGCTGCCGCCGGAGGAGCGCACGATCAGGGTCGAGCCTGCGGGAACGGCAAGCGGGCCTGAAGCCGGCAGCGCTGCGGCCTCCTTGTTGGCGGCCGACAGGATGACCGGCGGCTTGCCGGTGTAGAGCGGCGGGGTGACCCAGGCATCAACGCGAACATTCGCCGGCGCCAGCACGCCGTTCCAGTCGAAGGCGGCCCCGAGCCGCATCGCGCGCTCGTCGCCGGCGGCGAAGAAGGTCGCGACCAGCATCACCATGACCAGCGCGCGCAGCGCCCAGGGATCATGGAGCGCGAGTCGCGGATGCGGCAGACCGGCGCGGATGCGCTTGATCGAGGCCAGCGTACGCTCGCGCTGCGCCTGCCACAGCGCCTGTGCGACCGGATCCTGCGAGGACAGTGTGTCGGTCAGCGTCGTCGCCGGGCGGTGACGGATGCCGGAGCCACGATCGAGCCGGGCCAGCGCCTCGTCGCGGCTCGGCCAGCGGAAGCGAAACAGGGGCAACAGGACGGCGATTGCGATGGCGGCGAAAACGACGAGACCGATGGCACGGGCGATGAACGGCAACGCCAGCCACAGGCCGGCCCAGGACACCACCAGGAACAGGCCGACGACGGTCAGAAGCCGCGCCAGATTTGGCCAAGCACGCTCCCACGCGATGGCATAGATGGCCCGATCGAGGGCCTGCGCCAGCTTCAACCGCGACAGAGCGTCACTGTTGCGGATCGGGTCTGACGGGTCGGGGGTGACGCCGTTCAATCAACTCTCCAGGTTGCCCGGTGGAGAGGAGCCTATCACAACGGCAGCACTGAGGCATCCGTTCCCGTACGGGAGACACCCCTTTTCCCGCATAACACGAGGACGTGACTGGCCCCGCCCAACCCCGTAATTTCCGCGCGCTGCCCGAGAGAAACGCAAGGGAAGTAAGGGAAACGTCATGGACAAGAAGATGCACGACAAGGGCCTGGAAGTCCGCAAAGCGGTGCTGGGCGAGGCCTATGTCAACAACGCCCTCAAGAACGTCGATGATTTCAACCGTCCGTTCCAGGAGATGCTGAACGAATATTGCTGGGGCACGGTGTGGGGCCGCGAGGAGCTGCCGCGCAAGACCCGCAGCATGCTCAACATCGCCATGATCGCGATCCTCAACCGCCAGCACGAGTTCCGCGCACATCTGAAGGGCGCGCTCACCAACGGCGTCAGCCGCGAGGAAATCCGCGAGATCCTGATGCAGGTCGCGATCTACGGCGGCATGCCTGCCGCAGTCGACAGTTTTCGCGTCGCGCGCGAGGTGTTCGCGGAGATCGACGGCAAGGCGTGAGCCGAACAAATAGCTTTCAACGCTCCGTCATTGCGAGCGAAGCGAAGCAATCCAGAAATCCCTCCACGGACACATCCCTGGATTGCTTCGTCGCTTCGCTCCTCGCAATGACAACAGAAAGGAAACACCATGGACATCGGATTCATCGGCCTCGGAAACATGGGTTTCCCGATGGCGCGGCGGCTGATCGAGGCGGGACACAGGCTCGTCGTGTTCGACACGCGCGAGGAGGTCACGGGCAAGTTCGTCGCGCTCGGCGCGGCTGCGGCGACATCGCCGAAGGACGTTGCCGATCAGGTCGAGACCGTCATGGCGAGCCTGCCCTCGCTGCAGGCTTCGCTCGAGGTTGCAACCGGAGCGAACGGCGTGATCGAGGGCAGCCGCGCAAAACGCTTCATCGATCTCTCGACCGTCGGCTCAACGATGGCGACGAAGATTCACGGCCTCCTCGCCCAACGCAACATCGTGCAGATCGACTGCCCCGTCTCCGGCGGCGTCGGCGGCGCCGAGAAGGGCACGTTGGCGGTGATGGTCTCCGGGCCGAAGGCGGAGTTCGAACTGCTCAAGCCCGCGCTCGACATCATCGGAAAAGTGTTCTTCATCGGCGAGAAGCCCGGCGCGGCGCAGACCATGAAGCTCGCCAATAATTTCCTGTCGGCGACCGCGATCGTGGCGACGTCGGAAGCGGTGGTGATGGGCGTGAAGGCTGGGCTCGATCCCGCCGTGATGATCGACGTCATCAATGCCGGCTCCGGCATGAACACGGCGAGCCGCGACAAGTTTCCGCGCTCGGTGCTGCCGCGCACATTCGACTTCGGCTTCGCCACGGGATTGATGGTGAAGGACGTGCGGCTGGCGCTGGAGGAGATGAAGCAGCTCGGCTTGTCGATGGAGGTCGCGGACGCGGTCGGGCGGTTGTGGGAGACCGTGATAGCTGCGGAAGGCGCCGAATCCGATTTCACCGCGGCGATCAAGCCGATCGAGAAGAAGGCGGGGGTTCTGGTTGATGGGAAGGGCGGATTGGCCGGGAAGTAGCGCTACACAGGAGCTGCGTAGCCCGGATGGAGCGCAGCGTAATCCGGGGCTGTTGCGGCTTGGCGAGAACCCGGATTTCGCTGCGCTCCATCCGGGCTACGGTCAATCACTCACAGCCACGGCGCCGGCGTATCCATCGCGATCAGCTGCTCGACCTCCACGCGCGGGCGCACCACGGCGTACTGATCGTCCTTCACCAGCACCTCCGGCACCAGCGGCCGGGTGTTGTAGGTGCCGGCCTGCACCGCGCCGTAGGCACCTGCGGTCATGATAGCGAGGAGATCGCCGGGGGCGGGCGTCGGCAGCGTACGATCGAGCGCGAGATAGTCGCCGGTCTCGCAGACCGGGCCGACGACATCGGCCGTGATGGTGGCGGTGCCCGTGGCGGGCTGCTTCACCGGCAGGATATCGTGATGCGCCTCATACAGCGTCGGGCGGATCAAATCGTTCATGGCAGCGTCGATGATGACGAAATTCTTGCCGTCGCCGTGCTTCACGTAGATCACCTTGGCGACCAGGATGCCGGCATTGCCGACGATCATGCGGCCGGGCTCGAACATCAGCGTGCAGCCGAGATTGTGGCTGACGCGCTTGACCATGGCGGCATAGGCGGCGGGTGCCGGCGGCGCCTCGCGGTCCATGTAATAGGGAATGCCGAGGCCGCCGCCGAAATCGACATGGCTGATGTTGTGACCGTCGGTGCGCAGCGTCTGCACGAACTCGGACAGGATGCGGAACGCGGTCTCCATGCCGGAGAGCTCGGTGATCTGGCTGCCGATATGCACGTCGGTCCCGGTCACCTCGATGCCCGGGAGTTTCGCAGCGCGGGCATAGACCTCACGGGCATGCACGATCGGAATGCCGAACTTGTTCTCGGACTTGCCGGTCGAGATCTTGGCGTGGGTGCCGGCATCGACATCGGGGTTGACGCGGAGCGAGATGCGCGCGGTCTTGCCCATCTCGGTCGCAAGCCGCGACAGCAGCTCGAGCTCGGGCTCGGATTCGACGTTGAGGCAGAGGATGTCGGCGGCGAGCGCGGCACGCAGTTCGGTTTCGGTCTTGCCGACGCCGGAGAACAGGATCTTATTCGGCGGAATGCCGGCGGCCAGCGCGCGCTTCAATTCTCCGCCGGAGACCACGTCGGCGCCGGCGCCCAGCTTGGCCAGCGTGCGCAGCACCGACTGGTTGGAGTTCGCCTTCATGGCGTAGCAGACCAGCACCTTCTCACCGGCGAAGGCATCGGTGAAGACGCGATAGTGCCGCTCCAGCGTCGCGGTCGAATAGCAATAGAACGGCGTGCCGACGGTCGCGGCCAGCTCGGACAGGTTCACCGCCTCGGCGTGCAGCACGCCGTTGCGATAGTCGAAATGGTTCATGGCTTAGGCTCGGTTGTCCCGGCTTATTTCTTGCCGGGAGGTTCGTCCAGGAGCGAGTCGAGAATAAACGGTTTCTTCCGGCCCTTGGCCGCCGCGGGCTCGGCATCCGCACCTGAGGCTGAGGTGGGATTGAACATGCTCGACGTCTTCTGGGCTGCGGTCTCGGTGTCGACAGGCGCGGCGCCGTTGGCCGTCGGCGCGTTGGTGGCGGTCGGCGGCAGATCCAGCGGACCTTTGCGGCCGCAGCCGGCAAGCGCAAGCGCTGTCAGGCTCAAGACAATGATGGCCCACCCCGAGCCGGCCGGGCGAAACTTTGACGTCACGACGAAATCCCCACTACGCGGGCCGCACCATACAGAGATTGGCGTGGTCTGGCGAGAGCCGGATGACCATGAAACATCAGCGAAATTTTACCCTCAGCCCAATTTTCGCTCTTTTTCCAGCCGCTTCAACCAGGCCTTGGCCTGGGCAGTCACGTTCTTCGGCGCGGTGCCGCCGAAGCTGGTGCGGCTCTTCACCGACGATTCGACCGAGAGCACGCCGAACACGTCCTTGGTGATTTTCGGCTCGATCGCCTGCATCTCCTTGAGCGGCAGCTCGTGCAGCGCCACGCCGCCCTCGGCGGCCTTGGCGACGATGCGGCCAGTGACGTGATGGGCCTCGCGGAACGGCATCTTCAGGGTCCGCACCAGCCAGTCGGCGAGGTCGGTCGCGGTGGCATAGCCCTCGCCCGCGGCCGCCTTCATCTTGGCTTCGTCGGGCACGAGGTCGCGGACCATGCCGGTCATGGCGCGGATCGCCAGCGACAGCGCGGCAAACCCTTCCATGGCGCCCTGCTTATCCTCCTGCATGTCCTTTTGATAGGCGAGCGGCAGGCCCTTCATCACGATCAACAGACCGTTGAGCGCACCGATGACGCGGCCGGTCTTGGCGCGTACCAGCTCCGCGGCATCCGGATTGCGCTTCTGCGGCATGATCGAGGATCCCGTGGTGAACTTGTCGCTGAGCCGGATCATGCCGACCAGCGGCGAGGTCCAGATCACGATTTCCTCGGCGAAGCGCGACATGTGCACGGCACAGATCGAGGCTGCTGACAGCGTCTCCAGCACGAAGTCACGGTCGGACACCGCGTCGAGCGAGTTCGCCATCGGACGGTCGAAGAGAAGCGCTTTTGCGGTGGCGTGGCGGTCGATCGGGAACGAGGTGCCGGCGAGCGCGGCGGCGCCGAGCGGCGATTCGTTCAGCCGCTTGCGCGCATCCTGGAAGCGGCCGCGATCGCGCGCGGCCATCTCGACATAGGCGAGCAGATGATGGCCGAAGGTCACCGGCTGCGCAGTCTGCAGATGCGTGAAGCCGGGCATGACGGTGCCGGCGTGCTCGAGCGCACGCCCGACCAAGGCTCCCTGGAACGCGGCGAGCGCGGCATCGGTCTCGTCGAGAACGTCACGCACGTAGAGACGAAAATCGGTCGCGACCTGGTCGTTGCGCGAGCGCGCGGTGTGCAGCCTTCCGGCGGCGGGGCCGATCAGTTCGGACAGGCGGCTCTCGACATTCATATGAATGTCCTCGAGCGTGCGCTTGAACTCGAAGCCGCCCTTGCCGATCTCTGACAAAATCGTGTCTAGACCCTTGCCGATATTTTTCGCATCAGAGCCCGTGATGATGCCCTTCGCGGCGAGCATCGCAGCGTGAGCCTTGGACGCGGCAATGTCCTGGGCGTAGAGGTGACGATCGACGTCGATGGAGACGTTGATCTCTTCCATGATCTCATCGGGACGTTCCGAGAACCGGCCGCCCCACATCTTGTTGCTCATGATCCCCTGCTCACGCCTTGATTTGCCGCACGTTTGCTGGCCGCCGCCAGCCGTATTAAGAGGCCCCTGATAGCCATATCTGCGACCGGATGACAAACGATATGCTCGACAAGAAGCCCTCCGCCACGCGCCGGGTCCCCCTCGTCATCGCCACCGTGGCGGTCGGAGGGCTGGCCGGCTTCGCCGCGCTGTACGGACTGGGCCTGAGCCGCGCGCCTGGCGGCGATCCGACCTGCAAGCCGGCGGTGGCCACGGCGCAAAAGATCGCCCCGCTCGCCCATGGCGAAGTGGCGGCGCTAACCATGGCGAGCGCCCCGCTCAAGCTGCCCGACCTCGCCTTCGAGGATGCCGACGGCAAGCCGAAGAAACTGTCAGATTTCCGCGGCAAGACGCTGCTGGTGAACCTGTGGGCGACCTGGTGCGTGCCATGCCGGAAGGAAATGCCGGCGCTGGACGAGCTCCAGGGCAAGCTGTCGGGCCCGGATTTCGAGGTGGTGGCGATCAATATCGACACCCGCGACCCCGAGAAGCCGAAAAACTTCCTGAAAGAGGCCAATCTTGGCAGGCTGAGCTATTTCAGCGACCAGAAAGCCAAGGTGTTTCAGGATCTTAAGGCCATAGGCCGGGCCCTGGGCATGCCGACCTCGGTGCTGGTCGATCCGCAAGGCTGCGAGATTGCGACGATCGCGGGGCCGGCGGAATGGGCGAGCGAGGACGCGCTCAAGCTGATCCGGGCGGCGACCGGCAAGGCCGCCGCGTCGCTCTAAGGATGGTTCAGGCGGTGACGTTGAGATTGCCGCCGACGCCTGGGCCGACATTGGCGAGCGAGGGCTGACCGGCGCCGAGCAGCGTCAGGACGGTGGATTTCTCCATGTCCGCGTTCTGCTTGGTCAGCGTCGCCGCAATATTCGACTGCAGCGCGCCTTGCTGAGCGGCCAGCATGGTGCTGACCATTGCCATCATGTCCATTACGCGAACCCTCGTACCGGCCGTAACCTAGGCGCGAGAGATTAACGGGACATGAAATGTCACAGGAGCCGTAGGGTGGATTAGCCGAAGGCGTAATCCACCTCTTTGGCATCCGCTGAGACAGAAGTGGTGGGTTACGCTGCGCTAACCCACCCTACGGCGCCGTGAAATGGATCAGCGCGTCGGAACCGGTTTGGCGCCGCGATAATCGTAGAAGCCGCGCTGGGTTTTGCGGCCGAGCCAGCCGGCCTCGACGTATTTCACCAGCAGAGGGCACGGGCGGTACTTGGAGTCGGCCAAACCCTCGTGCAGCACCTGCATGATGGAGAGGCAGGTATCGAGACCGATGAAATCGGCCAGCTCGAGCGGGCCCATCGGATGGTGAGCCCCGAGCTTCATCGCCGCGTCGATCGCCTCGACATTGCCGACGCCTTCATACAGCGTGTAGATCGCCTCGTTGATCATCGGCAGCAGGATGCGGTTGACGATGAAGGCCGGGAAATCCTCGGAGACCGCGACCTGCTTGCCGAGCTTGGCGACGAACTCCTTGGACGCCTCGAAGGTCGAATCGTCAGTGGCGATGCCTCGGATCAGCTCCACCAGTTCCATCAGCGGCACCGGATTCATGAAGTGAATGCCGATGAAGCGCTCGGGACGGTCGGTCGCGGCGGCGAGCCGCGTGATCGAGATCGAGGACGTATCGGAGGCGACGATCGCCTCCGGCTTCAACACCGCACAGAGCTCGTGGAAGATCTTGCGCTTGACCTCCTCCTTCTCGACTGCGGTCTCGATCACGAGGTCGCAATCGGCGAGATCGTCGAGCTTTTCGGCGGGCGTGATGCGCGCCATCGCCTTGGCCTTGTCATCCTCGGAGACGGCCTTCTTGGAGACCTGTCGCGCCAGATTGCCGTTGATGGTGGCCATCCCCGACTTGAGGCGGTCGGCCGAGACGTCGTTGAGCACCACGTCGAAGCCGGCCAGCGCCGCAACGTGCGCGATGCCACTGCCCATCTGACCCGCGCCGATCACGCCGACCTTCTTGATCACTGCCGCCATCTTGTCATCCACCGGAACGGCGCGCATGTCGCGCCTGCCTATCCCCCGAGCCGGGAGGTCCGATTTAATCAGAACCTTGGCTCGAAACCTAGATTGGATCGCTTCGAAGGCGTGCCCCACGCCAAAGAAAACGCCTCAGAAATGAAACACCGGCCGGAGTTTATAGCTCCGGCCGGTGTTTTTGGCTCGTTTTACTTGCCGAGCTTGCCGAGTTCGGCCGTCAGCTCCGGAACCACCTGGTAGAGGTCGGCGACCAGGCCGTAATCGGCGACCTGGAAGATCGGCGCGTCCTCGTCCTTGTTGATCGCGACGATCACCTTGGAGTCCTTCATGCCGGCCAGATGCTGGATCGCGCCGGAAATGCCGACGGCGACATAGAGCTCGGGGGCCACGACCTTGCCGGTCTGGCCGACCTGCCAGTCGTTCGGCGCATAGCCGGCGTCCACCGCCGCACGCGAGGCACCGACACCGGCCCCAAGCTTGTCAGCGAGCGGCTCGATGTACTTGGCAAAATTCTCGCGGCTCTGCATGGCGCGGCCACCGGAGACGATGATCTTGGCCGAGGTCAGCTCGGGGCGGTCGCTCTTGGCGACTTCCTCGCCGACGAACGACGACAGGCCGGGATCGGCCGCCGCTGCCACGTTCTCGACTGCGGCGCTACCACCCTCGCCCGCTGCCGCGAAGGTCGAGGTCCGCACCGTGATGACCTTCTTGGTGTCCTTGGACTTCACGGTCTGGATGGCGTTGCCGGCATAGATCGGACGCTCATAGGTGTCGGGGGCGACCACCTTGATGATCTCCGAGACCTGCATGACGTCGAGCAGCGCGGCAACGCGCGGCATCACGTTCTTGAAGCGCGAGGTCGCGGGGGCGACGATCGCGTCATAGCCGGAAGCCAGCGACACGACCAGCGCGGCCAGCGGCTCGGCGAGATCGTGCGCGTAGAGATCGCCGTCGGCGAGCAGCACCTTCTTCACGCCGGCAAGCTTGGCGGCGGCATCCGCCGCGGCCTTGGCGTTCTGGCCGGCGACCAGCACCTCGACATCCGCGCCGAGCGCGGCAGCCGCGGTCAGGGCCTTGTTGGTCGCATCCTTGAGCGACGCATTGTCGTGTTCGGCAATCAGAAGCGTCGTCATCAGAGCACCCCGGCTTCGTTCTTGAGTTTCGACACCAGCTCGGCGACGTCCTTGACCTTGACGCCGGCCTTGCGGCCGGCCGGCTCCGTCGTCTTGACGACCTCGAGACGCGGAGCGACATCGACGCCGTAATCGGCGACGGTCTTGTCCGCGATCGGCTTCTTCTTGGCCTTCATGATGTTCGGCAGCGAGGCGTAGCGCGGCTCGTTGAGACGCAGATCGGTGGTGACGATCGCCGGTCCCTTCAGCTTCACGGTCTGGAGGCCGCCATCGACTTCGCGGGTGACCTTGAAGTCGGAGCCTTCGACCTCGAGCTTCGAGGCAAACGTCGCCTGCGACCAGCCGAGCAGCGCGGCCAGCATCTGGCCGGTCTGGTTGCTGTCGTCGTCGATCGCCTGCTTGCCGAGAATGATCAGGCCGGGCTGCTCTTCGTCCGCAACCTTCTTCAGGATCTTGGCGACCGCGAGCGGCTCGACGCTGCCTTCGGCTTTCACCAGGATGCCGCGGTCGGCGCCCATGGCAAGACCGGTGCGGATCGTCTCCGACGCCTGCGCCGGGCCAATGGAGACCACCACGACCTCGGTGGCCTTGCCGGCTTCCTTCAGGCGCAGCGCTTCCTCGACCGCGATTTCGTCGAAGGGGTTCATCGACATCTTGACGTTGGCGAGTTCAACGCCCGATCCATCGCCCTTGACGCGGACCTTGACGTTGTAATCGACCACCCGCTTTACCGGCACTAAGACCTTCATCGATCCTCTTTCACTCAATTTGGGAGGGGGGTTATCAACTGGCGCGGAACCTAAAGGCCTGATCTGCCCCGGTCAACGCGCGAACGAGCCAAATTTTAGCCTTCTGAAATGCGGCGGCTCGATGGGTCAGCGGTTCTGGCCCGGAACCCACAGCACGTCGCCGGCACCGTTACCGTTGGTGGCTCGGCTGGCCACGAACAGGAAGTCCGACAGGCGGTTCATATATTGGATGCCAGCTGCGCTGACCGGCTCGCCGGGCCGGGCCGCCAGTTCCACGATCACGCGTTCCGCCCTGCGGCATATCGTGCGCGCCACATGCAGATGGGCAGCGGCCGGCGTGCCGCCCGGCAGCACGAAGGAGGTGAGCGGCGCGAGCTTGTCGTTGAGCGCGTCGATGTCGCGCTCGAGCCGCTCGACCTGGCTCGCCACCACGCGCAGCCGCTCCGCTTTGCCTTCACGTTCGGGGACCGCGAGATCGGCGCCAAGATCGAACAGATCGTTCTGGATGCGGCCGAGCATCGCGTCGAACTCGGGCATGTCGCCGGTATGGAGCCTGACGACGCCGATGGCGGCGTTGGTCTCGTCGACGGTGCCATAGGCTTCGATGCGCAGATCGTATTTCGGACGCCGCTCGCCGGTTCCGAGCGCCGTCGTGCCCTCGTCACCGGTCTTCGTGTAGATGCGGTTCAACGTGACCATGGAGACCTCTTAATCTTGGGCATGATCCTGTCGAAAAACCGCTTCACACTTTGCGCTAACGCGGCCCTTCGGGTCCGGATCATGGCCTATCGTCCCATCGCCCAGACCGCAGCCATCGCGATGACGATCGCCACGAACTGAAGCAGCACGCGCCAGCGCATCAGCTTCTGCGAGGTGTTGGGCGAGCCGCCGCGCATCATGTTGATGAGACCGAGCAGCAGCACCAACGCCACGGCGCCGACCGCGATCGGCAGGATGAAAGTACTCAGGATAGATGCCATTGGCGGTAGATAACACCGTGCGCGCCGGTCCGCCATGGTGCCGCGGCAGCCTCCGCGGTCATTCCGGGGCGATGCGCAGCATCGAGCCCGGAATCCATCGGGCGTCCTGCCTTGCGGCAAAATGGATTCCGGGCTCGCGCTCCGCGCGCCCCGGAATGACATTGGGGCGCTTCGCGAACTGGCTTTTGGACCAATAATATCAGATGGTAGCGCGATGATTTTCGATTTGCGCCCGTTGCCTGTTCTCCTGGCCTCTCCCTACGTGCGGGGGGAGAGAGCAGCGGTGTAGGTGCCACGTGAAAGCCATCCGCTACATTTACTGCGTGCTGGAGGACGCGTTCTACACGTTCCTCGCCGATGACGGCTGGGCGATCGCTAGCCACATCGCGCTGTCGACGCTGATGGCGCTATTCCCGTTCCTGATCGTGCTGACCTCGCTCGCCGGCTTCTTCGGCTCGAAGGAACTCGCCGACCAGGCCGCCAGCCTGATGTTGCAGATCTGGCCCAAGCAGGTCGCCGATTCGATCTCGGGCGAGGTCCACGACGTGCTGACCACGACCCGCACCGGCATTCTGACCATCGGCGCGGCACTGTCGGTCTATTTCGCTTCCAACGGCGTCGAGGCGCTCCGGGTCGCGCTCAACCGCGCCTATGCGGTGGTGGAGATGCGGCGCTGGTACTGGCTGCGGCTGGAATCGATTGCCTACACGTTGATTGCAGCTTTCACCGCGCTCGCCATGGCGTTCCTGATCGTGCTCGGTCCGCTTCTGATCGAAGCGGCGCGGCGCCATATCCCGCTATTCGTCGAGTCGAACGAAAGCATCCTCACCTGGCTGCGCTACGGCATCACCATCAGTGCGCTGGTGGTGGCGCTGATCATTCTGCATGCCTGGCTACCGGCAGGACGGCGCGGCTTTCTCCAGATCCTGCCTGGCATCGTCTTCACCATCGTGGCCTCGCTGATCTCCAGCGTCGTGTTCGGACAATATCTGGCCCGCTTCGCCAACAATTACGTGACGATGTATGCGGGGCTCGCCTCGGTGATCATCGCGCTGGTGTTTCTGTACTTCATCGCCGCGATCTTCGTTTACGGCGGCGAGCTCAACGCCGCGATCATAAAGTCGCGACTTCCTCACGGCGTGTCGCTTCAAGCAGCGCAGTCGCTAGCGCCCGCGGAGACACAGGCTTGACCAGGAAGGCATCGGCGCCCGCCTCGCGCGAAGCCGCCTCGTCCTCGCCGCGACCGGAAACTCCGATGATCGGGATCTGAGCCAACTGCGTCGGCATGGTGCGGATCCGCCGGATGGCTTCGACGCCGTCGATGCCGGGCAGAACCATGTCCATCAGCACCGCATCGAATGCGCCCTGCTCCAGTCGGTTCACGGCGTCCTCGCCGCGCCCGATGAACTCGGCATGATGGCCGAGCTCGGTCAGAATGGTGTTGAGCACGACGCGACCGAACGGATTGTCCTCGACGCTGAGGACGCGCAGCGCCGCAACCGCATCTGGTTCGGCTTCGCCCTTCCTCCCGCGAGATTTGTCCGATCCCGCCGCATCGAGCGACACCGTCAGCGTAAAGGTGGCGCCGCCGCCCCGCCGGGGAGCAACGATGATGTCGCCGCCCATCGCACGCGCCAATTGCTTGACCGAGGATAGGCCGAGGCCAGCGCCACCGAAGCGCGAGGCGATGGTGACATTGGCCTGGGTGAACGGGCGGAACAGCCGCTTGATCTCGGCCATGGTCAAGCCGATGCCGCTGTCGGACACCGCGAAGGCGACGCCGACCCTGCCTTTGGCTTTGCCCTTGACGGGACGCCACGGCTCGACAGCGAGGGCCACGCCGCCCTGGTCGGTGAATTTCACGGCATTGTCGATCAGGTTCTCGAGCGCGGCGCGCAGGCGGACGGGATCGCCGACCACCAGCCCCGGCAGCTTTTCGGAGATTTCCACCTCGGCCCTCAGCCCCTTGGCCGCGGCCCGGCCGGCCAGCGAATCGCCGGCATTGCGGGCAAGCGTTCGCAGGTCGAACAGGTCCTGTCGCAGCGTGCCTCCGCCCTTCCCGGCCCCCTTGCCGGTTCTGGCGGCATCCACGAACAGCGTGGCAAGGCTCGCCAGATGCTCGGCACCGGCCTTGATGGTGTCGGCCCAGCGCCGTTCCCGTTCGCCGAGATCGGAGGTCGCGAGCAGGTCGCTGATCGCCAGAATGCCGGTCAGGGGGGTGCGAACTTCATGGGCAAAGGCGGCGAGCGCCGCCTGGACCACATCAGGCGCGACCACATTGGTGCTGCGCTTGCGCGACGAGGCCACCAGCCCGGACCGCTTCCGAGGCGGTCGCTTGGACGTCCGCGTGGTGCGCGCTGCGCGCTTTTTCGCCGCCATGAATCCCCTTCGAAGTGTCCCCTTCGAACCCCAGGCTGTCGGCCAAGCATGACACGGCGGAACCCCCGGAGTCACGGCGGCGTTTAGCTAACCCCCAGAGAAACTTAACCTAATCCCACCAGCTGACGGATGCCGGCAGGCGTGACGCCGGCCGCGCGCAAGGCGCGCAGACCGGTCGAGCGGTTCGATTTCGACAGCTTCCGCCCAGTCTCGTCGCAAATCAGCCGGTGATGGCGGTAGGCGGGTTCGGGCAGGCCGAGCAGGACCTGGAGCAGGCGGTGCACCGAGGTGGCGTGAAACAGGTCCTGGCCCCGCACGATCTCGCTGACGCCCTGAAGTGCGTCATCCACGACGACGGACAGATGGTAGCTGGTCGGCGTCTCCTTCCGGGCCAGGATCACGTCGCCCCACGCTTCGGGGCGCGCCGGGACAATGCCGCCCTCGCCGTCGGGGCGCGCGCCGCGTTCGCGCCACGTCAGCCCGGCGGCGCGCTGACAGGCGGCCGCCATGTCGAGCCGCAGCGCGTAGGGCGCGCCTGACGTGATCAGCCGCGACCGCTCACCGGCAGGCAGCGATTTTGAATCGCCGGGATAAAGCGGCGCGCCGTCGGGATCGCGCGGCCAGGGGCCGTCCGCCTCACGCGCGGAAACGAGCTGTGCGATCTCGGCGCGGCTCTCGAAGGCGGGATAGACAAGGCCAAGCGCGGACAGTCTGTCCAGCGCGGCGCGATAGTCGGCGAGATGCTCCGACTGCCGACGCACCGGCGTCTCCCAATTGATCCCGAGCCAGGCGAGATCCTCCTCAATCGCCGTCTCGAATTCCGGCCGGCAGCGCGTCGTGTCGATGTCCTCGATCCGCAGCAACAGCCGCCCGCCGGTCTCGCGCGCGCGATCGAAGTTGAGCAGCGCGGAATAGGCGTGACCGAGATGGAGGTGGCCGTTCGGGCTCGGGGCAAATCGGAAAACGGGTGGCATCGGTTTCATGGACCTCGTCATTGCCGGGCTTGACCCGGCAATCCATCTTCCACGATTCTGTTACGATAGGAGATGGATGCGCGGGTCAAGCCCGCGCATGACAAGTTGAGTGACCATGACGATCCACCTCGAAACCCAGTCCGATCTCGAAGAAGCCGTCCATGCGCTGATCAAGCGCGATCCGCGCCTGAAACCCGTGCTTGCGGCGGCCGGCATGCCGGCGCTGCGACGGCGCGAGCCGGGCTTTGCGGGCCTTGCCCACATCGTGTGCGGGCAGCAGCTCTCGACCGCCAGCGCCGCGGCGATCTGGGGGCGGCTGTCGGCGGCGTTCGAGCCGTTCGATCATGAGGCGGTGGGCCGCGCCCGTGCCGACCGGCTGGGGCGGCTCGGGCTCTCGGCCGCCAAGATCAAGACGCTGAAGCATCTCGCGCGCGAGATCAGAGCGCAGCGGCTGAACCTCGACGTGCTCGCCGAGGAAGATGCCGACGCCGCGCATCACACGCTGATCGCGCTGCCCGGCATCGGCCCCTGGACCGCGGACGTCTATCTCCTGTTTTGCCTCGGCCATGGCGATGCCTGGCCGGCGGGCGACCTCGCCGTGCAGGAAGCCATCAAGATCGGCCTCGGCCTTCAGGCGCGGCCGACGGAGAAGCAGATGGCGCCGCTCGCCGAACCCTGGCGCCCCCTGCGCGGCGCGGCGGCGCATTTGTGGTGGAGCTATTATCGCGCGGTGAAGAAGCGCGAGGGCGTGCTCGCCGGGTCAAGCTAGCCACGCAGCCGCTCGCGATCGGCGCGGGCGCATTCGGCCACGAAGTCAATCACGGCTCGCACCGCAGGGAGCTCGACGAGGTCGGGATGGGCCAGCAGCCACAGGTCGGACACGCTGGCGAGCTTCTGCGGAGCGACGCGCACGAGGTCGGGATAGCTTTCCCCGACGAGGCACGACAGCGCGGAGATTCCGATCCCGGCGCGGACCGCCGCCAGCATGTCGCCCTGCGACGAGCAGCGCATCACGATCGTGCCCTGGCGCGTGATCGCGTCGCTCCATCGTGCAAGCTGCGCGTTGGAATCCTGGTCGGCAAAGCCGATCACGCTGTGCCCCTTCCACTCGCCGCTGCGCTCCGGCAGGGACCGGCCGGCGGCATAGTCGTGCGAGGCATAGAAGCCGGTGCCGAGACGGCCGATCTTGCGGCCGACCAGATTTTCCTCGCCGCAGTCGAACGGCCGCAGCACGACGTCGGCTTCCCGGCGCCGCACGCTGGCCGGAAACGGATGGGTGATGATCTCGAGCCGGATGTGATCATGCGTGCTCAGAAAGGCGTGAAGGCGGGGCATCAGCCAGTGTGAGGCCAGCGTCGCCCCGATCGACAGCTTGACCGTGCCGCGCGCCTTGCGCCCCCCGGCGCCGACGGCAGCCTCGGCGCGGAGCGCGGCAGCCGCCATCGCCTCGGCATGCTCACGCAGAGTACGGCCGTCGGCAGTGAGCACGAAGCCGTCGGCAGCGCGGGCCAGCAGCTTGGTGCCGAGCTGCGCCTCCAGCGCCGCGATCTTGCGGCTGACGGTCGGATGGCTGGCGTGCAGCCGCCGCGCCGCGGCGGTAAAGCTGCCGGTATCTGCCACCGCGACGAAGGTCTTGCAGAGGTCCCAATCCACCGGCAGCTCCGTTCAATACTGAATAAGCATATGTTCAATATTGAACCATACTCCACCCGCCGTCCAACCCTATAGTGAGATCAAACCGCGAGGCGGGAGCACCCCGCCAGCGCGACAATCGACATGGAAGCGCTCACCGTCATCCGGAAGGACCAGCGATGCGCGTCGTCAGGAGGATCGAATGGCACTGCCTGCCCTGCTCAAGAACAATCTGGAGCTGCCGGTCGTCGGCTCGCCGCTCTTCATCGTCTCCGGACCGGAGCTGGTGATCGCCCAGTGCAAGGCGGGCGTCGTCGGCTCCTTTCCCGCGCTCAACGCCCGTCCGGTCGAGAAGCTCGACGAATGGCTCAGCCGCATTGAAGACGAGCTCGGCGAATACAAATCCCGCAATCCCGGCAAGAAGGTCGCACCCTACGCCGTCAACCAGATCTGCCATGCCTCGAACGACCGGCTGATGAAGGACATGGAGACGTGCGTAAAGCACAAGGCGCCCATCATCATCACCTCGCTGCGGCCGCCGGCAGAGCTCGTCGAGGCCGCGCATTCCTATGGCGGGCTGGTGTTCCACGACGTCATCAACGTCAAGCATGCGCGAAAAGCCGCCGAGCAGGGCGTTGATGGCCTGATCCTGGTCTGCGCCGGTGCGGGCGGTCATGCCGGCACGCTGTCGCCATTCGCGCTGGTGCGCGAGGTCAAGCAATGGTTTGACGGCGCGATCCTGCTGTCGGGCGCGATCAGCGACGGTTTTGGCATCGCCTCGGCGCTGACGCTGGGCGCCGACCTCGCCTATATGGGCACGCGCTTCATCGCGACACAGGAAGCCAACGCCGACGAAGGCTATAAGTCCGCGCTGACGCAACACGCCGCGCACGACATCGTCTACACGAACCTGTTCACCGGCGTGCACGGCAACTATCTCGGCCCTTCCATCGCCGCCGCGGGCCTCGATCCGGCCAATCTGCCGATCGCCGACAAGACCAAGATGAACTTCGGCTCCGGGGGCAACATGAAATCCAAGGCGTGGCGCGACATCTGGGGATGCGGCCAGGGCATCGGCCAGATCACCGACGCGCCGCCCGTCTCCGACCTGGTCGACCGGTTGAAAGCTGAATTCGATCAGGCCCGCCAGGACTTCCTGATGCGCGCGAGCGCCTGACGACGCGGTCCAACGACAAGATTGGACCGACAAGAAAAAAACGGGAGAATACCATGAAGCTGGCAGCCGCATTGATCGGCATGTCGCTGCTGACGCTCGCCGTCGGCAGCGCCGATGCCGGAAGCAGCGATGAGATCCGCATCGGACAGACCCTGCCCTATAGCGGCCCCGTCTCCGGTTTCGGCGCGATCGGGCGGGCGCAGGAGGCCTTCTTCGAGAAGGTCAATGCCGAAGGCGGCATCAACGGCCGCAAGGTCAAGTTCATCACGCTGGACGATGCCTATTCGCCGCCGAAGACGGTCGAGCAGACCCGCAAGCTGGTGGAGCAGGACGAGGTGCTGATGATGTTCGGCTCGCTCGGCACAGCCACCAACAGCGCGGTGCATCGGTACCTCAACGGCAAGAAGGTGCCGCAGCTGTTCGTGCTCTCGGGCGCGACGAAATGGGCCGATCCGCAGAAATATCCGTGGACCATGCCCGGCATGGCCGCCTACGAGTCCGAAGGCGTGGTCTATGCCAAGCACGTGCTGCGCACCAAGCCCGGCGCCAAGATCGCCATCCTGTCCCAGAACGACGATTTCGGCCGCGACTATGTCGCCGGCTTCAAGCGCGCGCTCGGCGACAAGGCCGCCGGCATGATCATCGCTGAGCAGACCTACGAGACCAGCGCGCCGACGATCAGCTCGCAACTCTCGACCCTGAAGGCATCGGGCGCCGATGTTCTGTTCGGCGTCGTGCTCGGCAAGTTCACCTCGCAGATGATCAAGGGCGTGGCCGAGATCGGCTGGAAGCCTGACCTGCTGTTCGTGCCGACGTCAGCGTCGTCGATCTCGTTCCTCGAGCCCGCTGGCCTCGACAATGCGGTCGGCCTGATCTCGTCGAGCAACCAGAAGGACACGATGGACCCGCAATGGGCCAGCGATCCAGGCACGAAGGAATTTTTCGCCTTCATGAAGCAATACATGCCGAATGCGGACCTCTCCAATTCCAACTACGCGGCCGGCTACCATTACGCGACGCTGCTGATGGCGGTGCTGAAGGCGTGCAAGGATGATTTCAGCCGCGACAACATCATGCGGCAGGCCGCTTCTCTGAAAGAGGCGAAGTTGCCGCTGCTGCTGCCGGGCATGAGTGTGAGCACCGGCCCCGACGACTATCTGCCGTTCCAGCAGCTTCAGCTCCGCCGCTTCAACGGCAAGAGCTGGGTGGGATTCGGCGACGTGCTGGATGATCGCTGACGCGAACGGAACAAGGACAGATCATGATCATCAGCGGCGAACGCCTAATCGGCTATGACGCGATCCAGGCACGCATCAAACGCGCGGCGAGCGGGCTTCGCACCCTCGGCCTTGCCGAAGGCGCACCGGTTGCCATGATGCTGCGCAACGATTTCGCCCTGTTCGAGGTGGTCGCGGCCGCGGCCGCATTGGGCAGCCCGGTGGTGCCGATCAACTGGCATCTCAAGGCCGAGGAAGTCCGTTACATCCTGACCGACAGCGGCGCCAAGATCCTGGTCTGCCATGCCGATCTGCTGCCGCAGATCCGCGACGGCGTGCCGGTGGATATCCACCTCCTCGTCGTCGCGACGCCGCCCGAGCTCGCGGCGACCTTCGCAATTCCTCCTGATCTGACCGAGGTCCCGGCGGGGTTGATGGATTGGGACCGCTGGCGCGATGGGCATCCGGAAACCCAGGAGCCGCCGCGCCGAGCGGCGGCGATGATCTACACCTCGGGGACCACGGGCATGCCGAAGGGCGTGCGGCGCATGCCGATGCAGCCCGAGCAGGCGGCCGCTTCCGAACGCGTCGGCGCGATCGCCTACGGCATCAAGCCGCGCGAGGACCAGGTCGTGCTGATCAACGGACCGATGTATCATTCGGCGCCGCATTCCTACGGCATGATGGCATTCCGCAACGGCTGCACCATCATCCTGCAGCCGCGGTTCGACGCGGAGGAGCTGCTTGCGCTGATCGAGCGTCACGGCGTGACGCACATCCACATGGTTCCGACCATGTTCGTACGCCTGCTCCGACTGCCCGACGCAGTCCGGCAGCGCTACTATCTCTCGTCGCTGCGCTTCGTCGTGCACGGCGCCGCACCCTGTCCGCCCGACGTGAAGAGAGCGATGATCGACTGGTGGGGACCGGTGATCAACGAATATTTCGGCTCGACCGAGACCGGCATCCCGGTCTGGCACTCCGCGGAGGAGGCCCTGAAGAAGCCCGGCACGGTCGGCCGCGCCATCGACGGCGGCATCGTCAGGATTTTTCGCGAGGACGGCAGCCTCTGTGGTGCCAACGAGGTCGGCGAAATCTACATGCGCCAGACGGCGGTGCCCGATTTCGACTATCACGGCAAGGCGCAGGCGCGCGCCGAGGCGGGGCGCGACGGTCTCGTCAGCGTGGGCGACGTCGGCTATCTCGACGAGGACGGTTATCTGTTCCTGTGCGACCGCAAGCGCGACATGGTGATATCAGGCGGCGTCAACATCTACCCCGCCGAGATCGAGAACGTGCTGATCGCGATGCCCGGCGTGCGCGATTGCGCCGTGTTCGGCATCCCCGACGCCGAATATGGTGAGCGGCTGTGCGCCTGCATCGAGCCGGAGACAGGCGTCCTTCTGTCCGCGGCGTCCGTGCAGGGCTGGCTGCGCGAGCGGCTGGCCAACTTCAAGGTGCCGAAAGAGGTCCGGTTCATGGACGCCCTGCCGCGCGAGGCGACCGGAAAGATCTTCAAGCGCAAGCTGCGCGATCCCTACTGGGCGGACAAGAAACCGGACTGAACCTAGGAGTTAGCCCACAAACGGCGTTTAAAACTATGTTGCTGTTGCAAAGCATCCGCGGCTGAAAGACAAGATCCCGGCACGGAAAAAGCCGAGGGCTTCACCATGACATCGACCGACTTCGTCGTTGCGCGCAACGATCTCGAGCAATTCAAGCTGATCGAGACCGTCATCCCGGATGCAGCCGCGCTGCCGCAGGACGCACTGCTGGTGAAGGTCGAGCGCTTCGCGCTGACCGCCAACAACATCACCTATGCCGTGATGGGCGACGAGCTGAAATACTGGCAGATTTTTCCGGCACCGGAGGGCTTCGGCAACATCCCGGTGTGGGGATTTGGCGAGGTCATTGCCTCGAAACATCCAGGCGTCGCCGTGGGCGAGCGGTTGTTCGGCTATTTCCCGATGGCAACGCACCTCGTCATCGAGGCTGCGGACGTCAGCAAGCGCGCGCTTCGCGACGGTGCCGAGCATCGCAAGCAGGTCTCGCCGGTCTACAATCTCTATTCCCGCGTCACCGGCGATCCCGCCTTTGCCGGACACCAGGGCGACCTTCAGGCGCTGCTGCGGCCATTGTTCATGCTGTCGTTCCTGGTCGACGACTTCCTTGCCGAGAACGAGGATTTTGGCGCACGCGCTGTGCTGCTCTCCAGCGCCTCCAGCAAGACCGCGTTCGGGCTCGCTCATCTGCTGCATACGCGCGGCCGCAAGGTGATTGGCCTCACGTCCGCGGGCAATGCCGACTTCGTCGGCTCGCTGCCCTGTTACGACGAGGTCGTCACCTATGATCGCGTCCGCGCGCTGCCGACGGATGCGCCGGTCGCTTTCGTCGACATGGCCGGCAGCAGCGCGTTGCGGGCCGAGCTGCATCAGCATTTCCACGACCAGATGAAGTGCTCCGTGCGCGTCGGTTTGACGCATCGGGCGAGCGATGCCGACGAAGGCACCCTGCCCGGGGCAAAGCCGCGCTGGTTCTTCGCACCGGACCAGATCCGCAAGCGCGCCAAGGATTGGGGGCCCGGCGGCGTCGAGCAGCGTTTTGGCGCGGCTTGGTCGGGCTTCGCACCTCTTTTGGAGAGATGCCTCACCGTGATCGAGAGCCGTGGGCCGGCGGCGGTGCAGCGGATTTATCTCCAGACGCTGAAGGGGCGCATTCCGCCTGAGCAGGGGCATATGCTCTCGCTGCTGGGGTAACCGGCTTTTGGGTGCCAATGAAACCAGATAGCCTCGACCTCCATGATTGGAGCGTGATCTCTTCGGAAAACCGCCGCACACTTTTCCGGATCATGCTCGCGAGGAAACGCCGCGAAGACGGCCACGAGGTCGCGCATGCTGGACAGGACGAAGGATATTTCCGTCGCCGCGCAAGGCTGGCTCGACGCGTTCGAGCGCGGATTGGGCAGGCCCGATCCCTCCACGCTGGACCGCCTCTTCCTCGCCGACAGCTTCTGGCGCGACGTGCTGGCGCTGAGCTGGAACCTGCAAACGATCGCCGGCCGCCAAACGATTGCGCAAGCGCTGGCCACGCTCGCGCCCAAGGCGGCGCCCGCCGATTTCAAGATCGCGCCCAACCGCGCGCCGCCGCGCTGGGTGAGCCGCGCCGGCACCAACACCATCGAAGCGATCTTCAATTTCGAAACCGCAATCGGGCGCGGCAGCGGCATCATCCGGCTCATTCCGGATAGCGCTGATGGCAATCGTCTGAAGGCTTGGACGCTGCTGACCGCCCTCGACGAGCTCAAGGGTTTCGAAGAGCAGCTCGGTACGTCGCGCCCGCGCGGCCAGGCCTATTCCCGCGATTTCCGCGGACCGAACTGGCTCGATTTGCGCAACGCCTCGCGCGACTATGCGAAACGCGATCCGGCCGTGCTGGTGGTCGGCGGCGGCCAGGCCGGGCTCGCGATCGCAGCGCGGCTGAAGCAGTTGCAGGTCGACGCGCTGATCGTCGATCGCGAGATGCGGATCGGCGACAATTGGCGCAAGCGCTATCACGCACTGACCCTGCACAACCAGGTGCAAGTCAATCACCTGCCCTACATGCCGTTTCCGCCGAACTGGCCGACCTATATTCCCAAGGACAAGCTCGCCAATTGGTTCGAAGCTTATGTCGAGGCCATGGAGCTGAACTTCTGGACCGGCACCGAGTTCGAAGACGGCGCATATGACGAGGCCAAGGCACGCTGGACGGTCACACTGCGCCGCGCCGACGGCAGCAGGCGGACCATGCATCCGCGCCACGTGATCATGGCGACCGGCGTCAGCGGCATCGCCAACATCCCTGACATTCCGAGCCTCACCAATTTCCGGGGTACGCTGCTGCATTCCAGCGGCTACGAGGACGGCGAGAACTGGGCAGGCAAGCGGGCGATCGTCATCGGCACCGGCAACAGCGGTCACGACATCGCGCAGGATCTCTATTCCAGCGGCGCCGAGGTGACGCTGGTGCAGCGCGCAGCCACGCTGGTCACCAATATCGAGCCATCGGCGCAACTCGCTTATGCGACCTACAATGAAGGCACGCTCGAGGACAATGATCTGATCGCGGCCTCGATGCCGACGCCGCTGGCGCAGAAAACCCATGTGATGCTGACGGAGCAGTCCAAGGAGCTCGACAAGGAGCTGCTCGACGGCCTCACTCGCGTCGGCTTCAAGCTCGATTTCGGCGAGGCCGGGACGGGGTGGCAATTCAAATACCTCACGCGCGGCGGCGGCTATTATTTCAACGTCGGCTGCTCCAACCTGATCGTCGAGGGCAAGATCGGACTCAGGCAGTTTGCTGACATCGAGGGCTTCGTCGCGGAAGGCGCGCGGATGAAGGACGGCTCGACCGTTGCCGCCGATCTCATCGTGCTCTCGACCGGCTACAAGCCGCAGGACTATCTGGTGCGAAAGCTGTTCGGTGATGGCATCGCCGACCGCGTCGGCCCGATCTGGGGTTTTGGCGACGGCCTCGAGCTGCGCAACATGTATGCGCGCACCAGGCAGCCCGGGCTCTGGTTCATCGCCGGCAGCCTCGCGCAGTGCCGCATCAACTCGAAATATCTCGCGCTCCAGATCAAGGCGATCGAGGAAGGGATTTTGGGGCGTGAGGTGGGCACGGTCTGACCCCCGTCATTGCGAGCGCAGCGAAGCAATCCAGACTGTCGCCTCGAAAAAAATTCTGGATTGCTTCGCTGCGCTCGCAATGACGACGCGGATGCAGTCGAGCACGACAGCAACAGTGAGAGGACACCAATGCCAGCCATTCTCGGCACCGGCGAGCACCGCTACCGCGTCGTCGACAATTTCGCAAAACTGCCGGACGGCTGGCAGCTCACCGACGTCGCCTCGGTCGCGGTCGACAGCCGCGACCAGATCTACGTCTTCAATCGTGGCGCCCATCCGATGGTGGTGCTGGACCGCCAGGGCAATTTCCTGCGCAGCTTCGGCGAAGGGCTGTTCTCGCGCGCGCACGGCCTGCACATCGATGCCGACGACAATCTCTATTGCACCGATGACGGCGACCATACCGTGCGCAAATGCACCACCGACGGCAAGGTGCTGCTGACGATCGGCATCCCCGCAAAGCCGTCACCGTTCATGAGCGGCGAGCCGTTCCATCGCTGCACCCATACCGCGCTGTCGCCAAAGGGCGAGATCTACGTCTCCGACGGCTATGGCAATACACGCGTGCACAAGTTCACCCACGACGGCAAGCTGCTCAAGAGCTGGGGCGAGCCGGGCAGCGATCCCGGCCAGTTCAACATCGTGCACAACATCGCCACCGATGCCGACGGCTGGGTCTACGTCGCCGACCGCGAAAACCATCGCGTCCAGGTGTTCAACGGCGAGGGCAGATACGAAACGCAGTGGAACAATCTGCACCGGCCTTGCGCGCTGTGCTGCTGCGGCGGGGCCAAGAGCCCGACCTTCGTGATCGGCGAGCTCGGCCCGGGCATGGCCGTCAACCGCAAGGTGCCCAATCTCGGCCCGAGGCTGTCGATCGTTGACGCCAAGGGCAAGCGCATCGCGCGGCTCGGCGGCGAGGAGGGCCCGGGCGTTGCCAGCGGAAAATTCCTGGCGCCCCACGGCATCGCGCTGGATTCGAAAGGCGACATCTATGTCGGCGAGGTCGGCGTCACCGACTGGAAGACGAGCTTTCCCGACGAGGAGATGCCGGCCACGGTGCGCGCCACGCGCTGTTTGCAGAAGCTTGAGCGGGTACGGGGGTAGCTGCCGGACGAAGCACGACGCGCAGGGGCAAGCGGTTCCGGACCAGCCAAGTTGGCCCCTTGGAATCGCGGCATTTTGCGCGCTTTTGCCACCCCGCCGCCGCATTGCTTGCGCCTGAATAAGTCGCTCAACGGGCTTCACAATCCCGTCACGCTGCATGTAGTATGTCAGTACATGCTGCTTCGCAGCGTATATTGGAGGCCGGGAGCGTTACTTGAACGCACATGTCTCGCAAGGCAGTTGGCCGGTGTTGGTGCTGAATGCGGACTTCCGGCCGCTGAGTTACTACCCGCTGTCTCTTTGGTCGTGGCAGGACGCGATCAAGGCGGTGTTTCTCGACCGCGTCAACATCGTCGCTCACTACGATCAGGCGGTCCACAGTCCCACGCTGCAGATGCAGCTACCGAGCGTCGTCTCGCTCAAATCCTTCGTCAAGCCGACCACCCATCCGGCCTTCACCCGATTCAACGTCTTCCTGCGCGATCGTTTCGCCTGCCAATATTGCGGCTCGCCCGAAGACCTGACCTTCGATCACATCATCCCGCGCAGCAAAGGCGGCCAGACCACCTGGGAGAACGTGGTCGCGGCGTGCTCGCCCTGTAACTTACGCAAGGGAAATCTGACGCCCGCTCAGGCCAGGATGTTTCCACGCCAGAACGCGTTCGCGCCGACCGTACACCAGCTCCACCGCAACGGCCGCCTGTTCCCGCCGAACTATCTGCACGATAGCTGGCTCGACTATCTGTACTGGGATACGGAGCTGGATCCGTAGGGTTGCGCCTGCTCGATGTCGATCTGATAGGCGGAAATCCGATCGATCTCGAACGCGACGCTCGGCGGCGATTCCGCATCGACGGGACCAACCCCGAGAAAGAACTTCGACCCGATCGCAAGATTGACGATCATGTACATGGGATCGTCGAAGCCGATCGGCACCTTGATGTCGGAGACCGGCCTGCGGTCGATGAAATAGACCAGGCGATCCTCCTGCCACAGCACACCGTAATTGTGGAATACGCTGGAGGCGTCGCCGACCGCGAAATCGAAGCCACAGGACTGGATCTTCTGGGTCGAGGGGATCCGCCAATGCGTCGTCATCACCAGATCGCCCGGCCGCTCGCCGCGGCCCTCCAGCACGTCGACCTCCGGCGGCCAGCCACCGTCGTCCGCCAGCATCCAGAATGCCGGCCACACCGCATGGCCGACCGGCACCTTGGCGCGGATTTCGAAATACCCATGCTTCTGGGCGAACGTGCCCTGGGTCGTCAGGATGCCCGAGATGTATTCGTTATCGAACAGCAACGGTTTCAATTCCGGCGGCGTGCGGCTGGCGATGATCGACAGCACGCCGTCCTTCACCCTGAACGGATCGAGCCCGAGTGGCGCCGCCGCACGACCCGCATAACGCGGATCGACGTAGATCTGCTGCTCGCCATTGGCGCTGGTCTTGCGCTTGAAGTCGGAGCCGTCGCCGCCCCAATAGCGCGCCTCCGGCCAGGCCGCTCCGCCCGCATAATGCGGGACCCAGCGTCCGTTTGACAGCGGATGCTCGTCAAATTCCTCGCTGAAAGTCCGGCGCAGCGGCAGGAACACGAGCGAGGCGGGATTGACCGCCTCCAGCCTGCGGCACGCGATGGTGGAAGGATCGGTCGTGACCTGCAGCGACATGCTCGCCGGCGCGCCATCGAGCTCATCCTGCGCAGTACACGGCGCAGGCAGCACGCCGAGACCGATCGCAACCAGAGCGCCCCTCGTCCAACGGTCGATCATCACCGCACTCGAAGATGCCATGACATCCCCATAGGTTAGCTCAGCGATTTCCGCCCGGGCAACCGTGGCATCCAACGCCAGCGGGTGATTTGAGAACCATTTCTCCCGCCTCCCCCTCCGCCCCGGGACGGCGCGCTCCACCCCCCCCGATGCTTGCGGGCCGTCACGGGACGGAACCCGGAGGACCGGCGCTCGTTCAGATCAGAGCGCACGCGGCAAGGCGTGCCACAGTAAGGGAGGCTCATCATGCCCACAGCCGAACATGATCACGTCTACAAGATCCTGGAACTGGTCGGATCGTCCGAGACCTCGATCGAGGACGCGATCAAGAACGCGGTCAGCCGCGCCGGGAAGACCGTTCGCGAGATGAAATGGTTCGAGGTGGTGCAGACGCGCGGCCACATCGAGAACGGCACCGTCCGCCACTACCAGGTGACGCTGCGCGTCGGCTTCACGCTGGAGGGATGACGCGGCGCACGCCGGGCGGAACCGTCGCGCGCGGCGCGGCGTGAACCTCCGCCCGACGCGAGGCGATCGTAATATCCACAGCCGCCCCCGGTCCAGCACGGACCAGCGCAATCATCGCAAATATCGCAACAGGCCGTTAAGGTGAAAGTGGCAGGTTTGCTCCAATATGGAGCAAGCCTGATGGTCACCAGCCGCGAACTCGGCAAGACGCGTCTTCCGCTCTGGGCGGCAGGGTTTGTCGTGCTGATTTGCGTGGCGATCCTGGCCCTGAGTGCCTGGCGCGAATGGGAAGCGCGCGAGGCCGACCTCAGGAACGCCGAGGTCGATGTCGCCAATCTGGCCCAAGCCCTGGTCCAGCATGCGGACGACACGTTCGAGCTCGTCGATACGCTCCTGGTCGGGCTGGTCCATCGGCTCGAACTCGACGGAACCGGACCGGACACGATCGCAAAGCTCCAGGCCTATCTCCCCACGCGCAAATCATCGGACCGCATCCGCGGCATCTTCGTCTATGACGCGAGCGGCCGGTGGCTTGCCACGACCGAGCGCCTCGACTTCTCCAAGCTCAACAACAGCGACCGGGAATATTTCAAGCGCCATCGCGACTCGCCGGACCCGGGCACGCTGATCGGACCTCCGATCAAAAGCCGCGCCGGAGGCCAATGGATCATCACCGCGTCCCGCCGGATCAACGATTCCGACGGCGGCTTCGCCGGCGTCGCCCTGCTCACGATCGACGTCAGCTATTTCGTCAAGTTCTACGAGCGGTTCGACATCGGCCCGAACGGCTCGGCGTCGCTGCTCAACAACAGTGGCATCATGCTGGCGCGCAGCCGCGACGAGAGCGGCGCCTTCGCCGGACGCGACCTGTCCAATGCGCCGTTGTTCAAGGGGTGGGACAGCCGCCCCGCCGCGGCGGTCTACTATTTCAAGTCGCCGCTCGATGGCGTGCAGCGGCTGAGCTATTACCAGCGCAGCAGCCGCTATCCCCTGATGGTGCTGGCGAGCAAGTCGCAGGACGACGTGCTGGCCCCCTGGCGGAGCGCGGCAGCCGCGCGCATGACTTTCGTCGTCGGTCTCGTCCTGCTGATCGCCGTGATCGGCTACTATCTTGTCCGTCAGTTGCTGCAGCGGCAACGCACGGCACAGGCCCTCGTCGCCAAGGAAGCCAATTTCCGCCTGCTGGCCGAGCAATCCAGCGACATGGTGACCCGCATCGGGCTGGATAACCGGCTGCTGTACGTCTCTCCGTCCTGCGCGCGCATCACCGGCTGGTCGGCCGAAGAATTGCTGGGCACGTCGGCCCTGGCCGGCATTCACGCGGACGACATGGAAAGGGTCGAGCAGGCCATCGCCGCGCTG
This sequence comes from Bradyrhizobium sp. 195, assembly GCF_023101665.1. Taxonomy (NCBI): domain Bacteria; kingdom Pseudomonadati; phylum Pseudomonadota; class Alphaproteobacteria; order Hyphomicrobiales; family Nitrobacteraceae; genus Bradyrhizobium; species Bradyrhizobium sp. 195. The sequence goes on from NZ_CP082161.1 coordinate 7,475,453, forward strand.
AGGAATGGCGAAGCCGAGGAGGCGCGGTTCGTCTATCGCCAGCGCCATCGCGACAAGGGTGATATCTGGGCCGAGGCGGCGCTGCACGTGACCCTGGCGTCGGACAGCGGCGCGATCGACGGCGTCGTCGCGGTCGTGCGCGACATCACCGAGCAGAAGGACCTTCAGGACAAGCTCGCCTCGCTGGCAACAACCGACGGTCTCACGGGCCTTGCCAACCGGCGCGCATTCGACGAGCGCCTTGCCGACGAATGGGCGCGGGCCCGGCGCGACGGCACGCAGCTCTCGCTGCTGCTGATCGATGTCGATCATTTCAAGAAGTTCAACGACCATTACGGGCATCTTGCGGGCGACGCCTGCCTGCGCGCGCTCGGCCGGATTCTATCGGCTCAGGCCAGGCGCCCGGCCGATCTCGCCGCGCGTTATGGCGGCGAGGAATTCGCCGTATTGCTGCCGAATACCGGCCCTGACGGCTGCGCCGAGGTCGGCGAAGGAATTCGCCAGGCACTACAGGAGCTCGCCATCCTGCATGGACAAAATCCGCCGACCCGGCTGGTGACTGCGAGCCTCGGCGGCGCATCGGCTGTTCCGTCCGAGACCACGATGGACTGCAGCACGCTGGTCGCCGCCGCCGACCGCGCGCTCTACGCCGCCAAGGACGGCGGCCGTGACCGGCTGGTGATGTCGGGACAGGTCATACCATGGCCCGCGAAGACGGCGTGAGGAGATCGGTGACGGCCCTCACGCCAGATGGCACGACACGAAGTGTCCGCCCGCTCCTTCCCTCAGCTCCGGCGCGCTTTCCGCGCAGCGCGGCTGGGCGATGGGACAGCGGGTGTGGAAGTGGCAGCCCGACGGCGGCTTCATCGGGCTCGGCACGTCGCCCTTGAGTCGGATGCGCTCGCGCTTGAGCTTGGGATCTGGCACCGGCACCGCTGACAATAGCGCCCTGGTATAGGGATGCTGCGGGTTGCGGTAGAGATCGCTGGCCTTGGCAAGTTCGACGATGCGGCCGAGATACATCACCGCGACGCGGTCGGAGATGTGCTCGACCACGGAGAGGTCGTGCGCGACGAAGAGATAGGTGAGGTTCAGCTCGGCCTGGAGGTCTTCCAGCAGGTTGATCACCTGGGCCTGGATCGACACGTCGAGCGCCGAGACCGGCTCGTCGCAGACGATCAGCTTCGGCTCGACTGCGAGCGCGCGCGCGATCACGATGCGCTGGCGCTGGCCGCCGGAGAATTCATGCGGATAGCGCCGCATGTGCTCGGCCTTGAGCCCGACCTTGACCAGCAGGCCCGCGACGCGCTCCTCGCGCTCTTTCGCGGACGAAGCGAGATTGTGGATGGTGAAGGCCTCGCCGAGGATGGCGCCGACCGTCATGCGCGGATTGAGCGAGGCAAACGGGTCCTGGAACACCAGCTGCATGTTCCGGCGCATCGCGCGCAGATCATTGCCGCCGAGCTGACGAACGTCCTGGCCGTCGAAGGTGACCTCGCCGTCGGTCGGCTCGATCAGCCGCAGCACGCAGCGTCCCGTGGTCGACTTGCCGCAGCCGGATTCGCCGACGAGACCGAGCGTCTCGCCGCGGTTGACCGAGAACGACACGCCGTCGACGGCATAGACGGTGCCGACCTGGCGCGACAGCAGGCCGCCGAGCACGGGGAAATGCTTCTTCAGGTTGGAGACTTGCAGCAAGGGCTCGCTCATGCCGCGCCTCCCAGATTGGTGTCGCCGAGGTGACAGGCCATGCGATGGCCGGGCGAGACCTCGCGCAGCAGCGGCTCATTCTCGGTGCAGACGCTCATGGCGAATTTACAGCGCGGCGCGAAGCGGCAGCCGACGGGTGGGTTGATCAGGATCGGTACCGAGCCGCCGATCGCCTCGAGCCGCGTCTTGTGCTCGCTGTCGAGATCGATGCGCGGGATCGAGCGGATCAATCCTTGCGTATAGGGATGGCGCGGATTGCCGAACAGCTCGTCGACCGGCGCCTCCTCCACCACCTTGCCGGCATACATCACGACGACGCGCTGCGCGGTCTCGGCGACCACGCCCATGGCATGGGTGATCAGCATCACCGCCATGCCGAAGCGCTCCTTCATGTCCTGCAAGAGGTCGAGGATCTGCGCCTGGATGGTGACGTCGAGCGCGGTGGTGGGCTCGTCGGCGATGATCAGCTTCGGCTTGCAGGCCAGTGCCATCGCGATCATCACGCGCTGGCGCATGCCGCCGGAGAACTGGTGAGGATAATTGTGCACGCGGCCTTCGGCATTCGGGATCTGCACCAGCTTCAGCATCTCGATGGTGCGCTCGAGCGCCTGCTTCCTGGTCACCGCCTCGTGGCGGCGCAGGCTCTCGGCGATCTGCTCGCCGATGGTGAGCACCGGATTGAGCGAGGTCATCGGCTCCTGGAAGATGAAGCCGATCTCCTTGGCCCTGATCTCGTCGAGCTGATTGCTGGTCAGCGGCACGAGATCGCGGCCCTCGAAGATGATCTGCCCCGCCGCGATCCGGCCCGGCGGCATCGCGATCAGCTTCAGGATCGACATCGCGGTCACGGTCTTGCCGCAGCCGGATTCTCCGACGACGCAGAGCGTCTCGCCCCGGTTGATGGAGATGTCGACGCCGTCGACGGCCTGGAGGATGCCGTCGTCGGTGGAGAAGTGGGTTTTCAGGCCCTTGATCTCGAGCAGCGGCGCCATCAGATCACCCGCCGCGCATCGAGCGCGTCACGCAGGCCGTCGCCGATGAAGTTGATGGCGACCACCGCGATGAAGATCGCGCCGCCCGGAAACAGCGCCCAGTGCGGGCCGATGTCGAGGAAGTCCTTGGCGTCGTACAGCAGCCGCCCCCAGGTCGGCGTATCCGGCGGGAAACCGAGGCCGAGGAAGGACAGCGTCGATTCCGCGATGATCGCGGCGGCAACGTCGATGGTGCCGGCGATGATCACCGGGCCGAGCGCATTCGGCAGGATATGCCGCACCACCTGCCGCACCGGGCTGGCGCCCAAGGCTCGTGCCGCCTCGACGAATTCCTTTTCGCGGATCGACAGGAACTGCGCACGCACGAGCCGCGCCACCGGCATCCAGCGCAGCCCCCCGATCACGAGCACGATCAGGATGAAGATGCCGCCTTCGGGACCAAATACCTGCTTCAGCCCATCGCGGAACAGATAGATCAGCAGCAGCAGCAGCGGCAGTTGCGGCAGCGACAGGAACAGGTCGGTGAGCCACATCAGGCCGTGCCCGAGCGCACCGCGCGACATGCCGGCGAGCGCGCCGATCAGCGTGCCGATGAAGACGGAAACCAGCATCGCGGCGAGGCCGACCGCGAGCGAGATGCGGCCGCCATAGATCATGCGCGCCAGGATGTCCTGGCCGAGATCGTCGGTGCCGAAGGGATGGGCGAGCGAGGGTCCTTGCAGGCCCGCGACGATGTCGATCTCGTTGATCTTGATGCGCCAGACGAAGGGCCCGACCACGACGGCGAGCACCAGAACGAGGAGCAGGAAGGCGCTGACGACGGCGAGCTTGTGGCGGCTGTAACGCCGCCACGTCTCGCGCCAGGGCGAGTAGACGCGCCGCTCAGCGGAGGGAGATGCGAGGGTCAAGCCAGCCATAAAGAACGTCCGCGATGAGATTGAACAGCACGACCAGGCACGCGAAGACGAAGGTCACGGCCATCACCACCGGCGTGTCGTTGGACAGGATCGAAGAGATCAGCAGCGAGCCGATACCGGGGATGCGGAAGATCTGCTCGGTGACGATGGCGCCGCCGAACACGGCGGGCATCTGCAGCGCGATCAGCGTCACGACCGGGATCATGGCGTTGCGCATCACGTGCTTGACGATGACCTTGGCCTGGCCGAGGCCCTTGGCGCGCGCCGTGGTGACGTAATCGAGCCGGATCACATCCAGCATCGCCGAGCGCACGAAACGCGTCATCGACGCCGCCTGGAACAGGCCGAGCACCGCCACCGGCATGATCGCCTGACGGATCATCTCCAGCACCCAGCGGATGCCGGTGCCCTTGATGTCGGTGGTATAGACGAACGGCAGCCAGTCCAGCGTGACCGAGAAGATCAGGATGAACAGGATGCCGGTGAAGAAGGTCGGCAGCGAGAAGCCGACGAAGGCGAGCGTGTTGGCGATCTGGTCGAACAGCGAGTACGGCTTGGTCGCGGCATAGACGCCGACCGGGATCGCGATCAGTAGGGCCAGGATCTGCGCCGAGCCGATCACATAGAGCGTGGCCGGCAGGCGCTGGAGAATCAGCGTGTCGACGTCCATCCGGCTGACGAAGGAGAAGCCCCAGTCGCCGTGCAGCATGGCGTTGAGCCAATGCAGGTAGCGAAGGTGAATCGGATCGTCGAGGCCGAACTTGGCCCGAAGCGCGGCCTGCACTTCGGGCGGCACGTTCGGGTTGGTCGCCAGTTCGGAGAACGGATCGCCGGGCGCGAGCGCGAGCACGACGAACAGCACGACCGAGATTCCGAGCAGGCTCGGAATCGCGATCATCAGTCGACGCAGGACGTATTGGCTCATGAGGGAAGGCCCCGTCTAGAGTTGGGGGATCATTCCTCGCGGTACCAGTCGAACAGATTGTCGGTTTCGTTGGCCCAGCCGGAGATCACCGGACGCAAATTGTTCGCGGCCGCCTCGACCTTCAGGCGATGCTGCACCGGGATGAACACCGTATCCTGCCACATCAGGTCGTTGGCCTTGATGTAGAGCGCCGCGCGCTTGACCGGATCCATCTCCATATCGGCCGCGTTGATCGCCGCGTCATAGTCCTTGTTGACCCAGCGCGGGAAATTGGTGCCCTGCCACTTGTTCTCCTTGGTCGCCACCGCCGTCGAGAGATAGCGGCGCATGTGCTGCGACGGGTCCGGCTGGCTCAGCGGGATCTGGAACATCTCGATGTCGGCGTAGAACTTCGGATAGGTGTCGGGATTGGCGACGTCGGACGAGAAGAACACCGAGGCCACCACCGACTTCAGCTCGACATCGACGCCGGCCTTCTGACAGGCCTGCTTGACGATGGCCTGAGTCTTCTGGCGCGGACCGTTGATCGCGGTTTGGTACAAGAGCTTCAGCTTCTTTCCGTCCTTCTCTCGAATACCATCCGCGCCGGGCTTCCAGCCGGCATCGTCGAGAATCTTCGAGGCCTTCTCGATGCTGAATTCCCACGAGGTGTTCTTGGATACGAACTTTTCGGGGCCGTTGAGGAAGTTCGCGGTGGTGCGGCCGGCACGGCCGTAGATCGCCTTCTTGACGGATTCGCGATCGACCAGAAGGGACAGCGCCTTGCGTACGGCGGGATCCGAGAACAGCGGATGCTTGGTCTTCATCGACGAACGCTCGCCGTCGACCTCGACGTTCGGATCGGTAAAGTTGAGCGCGATGAACTCGGTGTCGCCGCCAACGGCATAGACGGTCTTGCCCTTGCCGCCCTTCTCCAGGCGCAGTAGGACGTCGTCCTCGACCTGAATGTTCCAGCCGAAATCATACTCGCCGGTCTGAATCACCGCACGCGCGGCCGAGACGGCGTCACCCCCGCCCTTCATCTCGAGCGAATCGAAATAGGGGCGGTTGGCCATGTGATAGTCGGGATTGATCACGCCGCGGATGAGATCGCCCGGCTTGAACTCGACGAACTTGTAGGGACCGGTGCCGACAGGTGAGAGATTGGTCGGCGCCTCGCGCGATTTGGAGCCGATGAAATCGGCGAAGAGATGCTTCGGCAGGATCTGGCCTGCGCCGGCGCCGACGAAAGCATCGGCCCAGAACGGAGTCGGCTGCGGAAAGGTGATCTTGACCGTGAGATCATCGATCTTCTCGACAGTGATGTCGCGATAGACAGCGATGGTGACGGCTGCGGTCGCCGGATCCTTGGCATATTGCCAGGTGAAGACGAGGTCGTCGGCCGAAAACGGCTTGCCATCATGCCACTTGACGCCGGGCTTCAGCTTCCACGTCACTGACTTGCCGTCGGCGGCGAGCAGGCCGTTCTGGATCGACGGAATCTCCGCCGCCAACACCAGCTTCATGTTGCCGTCCGGATCCCAACAGGCGAGCGGTTCGTAGAACAGGCGCGAGCCGTCCTGGTCCTTCGTGCCGGTGGCGAAATGCGGATTGAGCAAGGTCGGTCCCTGCCACCACAGCAGCTTCAGCGCACCGCCGCCGCCACGCTTGGTCGGCTTGTAGGTCGAGGCGCCCTCGGCCATGGCGACGCCGCCGAGCGCGAGGATCTGATTGGCCAGGGGAGCGGTGAGACCAACCGCGGCCATGCGCTTGATGAAGGCGCGGCGATCCATCCGCCCGTCCTTCACTTTGCCGATCATCGAACGCAGTTCTTTATCCAGCATGGTTGTCCCCCGTCTGGTTCCCATAGTGATGAGGGCGGCCGCGAAACGTGGCTGCCCATTTGGCTGGCAGTAGATGGCACACCGAATGGGGGGCGCGTCAACTGCGACCGTGTGTATGCAAACGGTCTTCTGGCTGTCTGTTGGGCAAAACTACGTTCTGCAGCCCATCCGCTCGGCAATCCAGCATCAAAACATGCTGGATTGCACGCTGCAGTGCGAAAAATTTGTTCGCCGGATCAGACGAAGTATCGAGACGAAATTCTACGCGACGGACATGTCGAGCGGCGGCTCGACATGATCCGGCAGCGGACAGATATAGGGCGTCTTGGCCGTCCGCTTTTTCAGGTCGGCCTTGGCTGCCTTGATCAGCTCCGGACCCGTCAGCGCCTTGATGCCGAGACCGGCCATCGCCTTGGCCGCCTGCACCATGGCCTTGTGGGCATGCGGGCTCTTGCCCTGCGCCACCACCTGCCAGGTGTGGAAGGGCGTGCCGATTGCAACCGTGGGGGCGTGAACCTGCACGGTCGGCACGACCCAGCTGACGTCGCCGACGTCGGTCGAGCCGACCAGCGGATTGCGCTTGGCATCGAGCGGCACCAGGAAGTCGGCCAGCGGCCGATCGGTCTGCTCCATGCCGATCGCGTAATAGACCGACGCGATATCCTTGTCGCTCAGCGTCGCGCGGATCTGGCTGGCAAAACCCTTGTCCGCATCGTCGAAATGCGGCGGTCCGAGCTCTTCCATGACCCGGTGCAGCGCCTGTTCCAGCGGGGTGTTCGGGAGGATGTTGGAGACCGCGGAGATGATCTTCATCTCGACCTTGGTCTCGGTCATCAGCGCCGCGCCCTCAGCGATCTTGCTCACGCGTCCGACCAATTCGTTCATGCCGGGAAGATCGCGGGCACGGATCGAATAGCGCACTCGCGCATGGGCCTGGACCACGTTGGGCGCGATGCCGCCGGTGTCGAGCAGCGCGTAATGCACGCGTGCATCGCTCGGCATGTGCTCGCGCATGTAGTTCACGCCCACATTCATCAATTCCACCGCATCGAGCGCGGAACGACCGAGATGCGGCGAGGCCGCGGCATGCGAGGTTCGGCCGGTGAAGATGAAGTCCGCGCGCGTGTTGGCGAGCGACGGCGTCACCGCGACCTCCCAGAAGCTGTGCGGATGCCAGGTGATGGCGATGTCGGCGTCCTCGAACGCGCCGGAGCGCACCATGAAGGCCTTTGCCGCGCCGCCTTCTTCGGCCGGGCAGCCATAGTATCGCACGCGACCGGGCACCTTGTTTTCGGCGAGCCAGTCCTTCACCGCGGTCGCGGCGAGCAGCGCGGCGGAACCGAGCAGATTGTGACCGCAGCCGTGGCCGTGCCCACCCGTTTCGACTGGACGATGCTCGGCCACGCCCGCTTCCTGGCTGAGGCCGGGCAGCGCGTCATATTCCCCCATGAAGGCGATGACCGGACCGCCCTCGCCCCACTCGCCCATCACCGCGGTCGGAATGCCGGCGACGTTCTCTGTGATGCGGAAACCCTGGTGACGCAGTTCGGCGAGATGCTCGGCGGCGGACCGCGCCTCGGTGTAGCACACCTCGGGCATGCCCCAGACCTTGTCGCTGAGGTCGATGAAACGCGCCTTGATCGTGTCGATGCCACGCCAGATGTCGCTGCGGTTGTCCATGCTTCGATCCGTGATCCCTTGGTCAAACGAAGCGGCAATGGTTAGCAGTTTCACCGCACGGCGCCTAGCACCTCGCTGGACAGCAGCCATGCGAGGCATGTCGGATTGAGGGTCGCCTGCCACCCGTGCACGAAGGTGCTTCTGTGCCTTTCGAAATATCTCGCGCGGCGTCTCACGAATAGTTGGAAACGAGGCTTTCAAGACGGCCTCTCCCGGCCTAAATTATGCCTGCTTCGCGCCTCGCTCCTCTGCAATCGTGCAGCGATGCACTCAGCCAGGAGAACTCCATGCCCGCCCTGACCGAATGGAGAGTGCCGCCGGCCAATCAGCCGCGTGCGGGCGACTACGGTTTCGATCTCGACCGCGCGCTCGCATCCGTTGTCGGCCTGCATGCCATCATCCCGCCGGACGCCTTCAGCGCCGAGACGCTGGGCACCGAACGGGCTGGCAACGGGGTCGTGATCGACGACGGGCTGGTGCTCACGATAGGTTATCTCATTACTGAGGCGGAGTCGGTCTGGCTGCACCGCGCCGACGGACGCGTGGTGGAGGGTCATGCGCTCGGCTTCGATTCCGAGACCGGGTTCGGGCTGGTGCAGGCGCTCGGCCCGCTCGACGTCGAGCCGCTGCCGCTCGGCTCGTCGGCGGCAAGCCGGATCGGCGACCGCGTCGTGGTCGGCGGCGCCGGCGGTCGCACGCGCTCGGTCGCGAGCCAGATCGTGGCCAAGCAGGAATTCGCCGGTTACTGGGAATATCTGCTGGACGAAGCCGTCTTCACCTATCCCGCGCATCCGAACTGGGGCGGCACCGCGCTGCTCAACGAGCGCGGCGAGTTGATCGGCATCGGCTCGCTTCAGCTGGAGCGTGAACGCGACGGCAAGGCCGAGCACGTCAACATGGTCGTGCCGATCGACCTGTTGAAGCCGATCCTGGACGATCTGCGCAAGTTCGGTCGCGTCAACAAGCCTGCGCGGCCCTGGCTCGGGCTCTACTCGACCGAGATCGACAACCGCGTGGTGGTGATCGGGATCTCCGCCAACGGTCCGGCGGCGCGCGCCGAGCTCAAGACCGACGACATCATCCTCGCCGTCGACGGCGACAAGGTCACGAGCCAGACCGCCTTCTACAAGAAGATGTGGTCGCTCGGCGCCGCCGGCGTCGACGTGCCGCTGACTGTGCATCACCAAGGCGTCACCTTCGACGTCACGGTGACCTCGACCGATCGCTTCAAGCTCTTAAAGGCGCCGAAGCTGCATTGATCGGCACCACAGGATAAGCCTGAGCTGCGCGACCATGCGCTCTCGAATATCGAGATCGCGGAGTACAATGACAGAATTGCCCGTGTGGCGGCCGCAACTGATCCCGCCAATCAGGCGCTCGCCGACAGATCTGCGCAGGCCACGCAAGTGCTGCTTGCCTGCAAGAACGCCTCCACAAAAGACGATCCGGGAGGCAGCTTCAGCCTAGGCCGGGCTCAAATGGCGCTGTGGCTCGGCCTGTCGATCGCGGGCTTCATCTTCATCTGGCTCACTCTGGGAATTTACAGAAACGTCATCACGGAAGCGATCCTCGTCCTGCTCGGCATCAACAGCGTGACGGGACTCACCGCCGTTATCCTGGACAGAGATGACCCCAACAAACCGGTCGAAAAGGAGATAACGAAAGGCTTCTGGGCCGATCGGATCTCGGACGGCGGCGGTCCCAAGCTGCACAGAATCCAGATGATTGGCTGGACCGGCATCCTCGCGATCATCTTTGCCTGGAATGTCGTCGCGAATTTTATCTTCGTCGAATTCGACGCCTATCTCCTCATGCACATGGGGATTGTCAATTCCGCGTACCTGGGATTTAAGACTCAGGAGACGGTGCCGGCCAAGTAGCGCGGCCATATGGCCGGACAGTTCGCGGCATCGACATTGCCCTACGTCCGGAGGAAGCCGCGATGACCGAGGCCGTGATCGACGACATCGTGGCCGTGCTCCCGCCACTGCTCAATGCGCTGGAAGCGCTTGGATTTTTCCAACGGCATCTGCATCCGCCGGCCTTTGCTTCCGTCATGAACGCGATCGGCGCGCCGGACGAGGCACTGCAGGCCGGACGTACCGCGATCGCGGATTGGCCGGACCAGTTCGCCGGCCTGCGCGAGCGACTGGATCGCGCCTGCGACGAGACGCTCGCCGCCTTTGCCGGCATTCGCGAGGTCGAGCGCGGCAATGGCGATCTCGTCGCGGTTTTCCGCGCGCTGCGCCACCTGCCGCGCGCGCAGGAGGCGCTTTACCTCCTTTCGGTGCAATTTCCACCGGTGAGCAGCTTCTTCCTCAACGACGCCAATCGCGAAAATGCGGATCTGTTGTCGCGGCTCGAAGTCGGCGGGCGCGACAATACCGGCATCTTCCACGATCACAACGAGCCCGGCAGCCGCGGCGGCTTCTCGGTCTATGTGCCCGAATATTACACGGCCGATCGCGCCATGCCGCTGGTGATGGCGCTGCATGGCGGCAGCGGCAACGGCCGCGGCTTCCTGTGGAGCTGGCTGCGCGACGCCCGCAGCTGTGGTGCGATCCTGGTGGCGCCGACCGCGACCGGCCCGACCTGGGCGCTGATGGGCGACGATGCCGATACGCCCAATCTCATGCGCATTCTCGAAACCGTGCGCGGCCGTTGGACCGTCGATGCCTCGCGCATGCTGCTGACCGGCATGAGCGACGGCGGCACCTTCTGTTACGTGAGCGGGCTCGACGGAGCCTCGCCCTTCACCCATCTGGCGCCGGTGTCCGCAACCTTCCATCCGCTGATGGCGGAGATGGCCGACGCCCCGCGCCTGCAGAGGCTGCCTGTCTTCATCACTCACGGCAAGCTCGACTGGATGTTTCCCGTGCAGACCGCGCGCCAGACGCAGGCGGCGCTCACGGCGGCCGGCGCAGATGTCACCTATCGCGAGATCGACGACCTCAGCCACACCTATCCGCGCGAGATCAACGCGGAGCTGCTGGAGTGGCTGAATGGGACGTGAACGATCCGATCTTACCTGCGCCGTACTGCCGCGGAACCATCGCTCCGGGCCGACGTTATTGCCGGTCACCGGAGGTTCGCCATGCAGACTTTTTTCGGAATGATCCTGGGCGCGCTGCTGCTTGCGGGCGGCGTCTATGTCTATGATTCCATGCAGACGTCATCGGTTGCCAATGGCGAGGTGGCGATCACGAATCGCACCATCGTGAACTGGGACGTGGCGAAGGCGGATTGGGATGCGCTGCGCGATCGCGCGCACAAGGACTGGGTCCGGATCTCGTCGAAGTAACGATGCCCTATCATGAACGAGGCGCCGTCGCGGATCCGCGGCGGCGCCTTTGTGTTGGCTACGATCAACGCTGCGCGTCAGTTCATCTTGGCCTTGCGGGCATCGGCGATGACCTGCTCGAACTCGGTCATGCTGAGCACGCCCGGTACGCGGTACTTGCCGACGATGAAGGATGGAGTGCCGCTGAAACTGAAGGCTTCAGCCTGCTCGTTGTTGCGCTTGAGCAGGGCGTCGATGTCGCTGCCATGGTCAGCAAGATCGCGTTTCAGGCGATCCATGTCGACGCCGGCGGCCGCCAGCAACTCGTTGATACGCGGCTCGGTCAGGCGTGAGCTGACGCCCATCAAGGCGTCATGGGCCGGATGGTACTTGTCCTGGAATTTCGCCGCGAGCGCGGTCCGCGCCGCAGTGACCGAGACCGGCCCGAGGATCGGCCAGTCCTTCATCACCAGCCGCACCTTGCCATCGTCCTGGACGACCTGGCGCAGCTCGGGCTCGAGCTTGCGGCAATAGGGGCAATTGTAGTCGGACCATTCGACGATGGTGACGTTGCCGTTGGGATTGCCGGCGACGGGCGTGTCGGGATCGCGCAGCACCTTGGCTTCGGTCAGCACCTCGTCATTATCGGCGGCTGCCCACGCCGAACTGATGCGGCCCGCCGCGAGGGCACCCGCCCCGATCAGCGTCAGCGCCGCGCGCCGCGTCGGCAGCAGGCCCTTATTCCCAAATCCAGCCATATCTCGTCCCGTTTTCGGTCCCATCTCCCCGAATACGGTTCGGGACCGGAATTGTTACGCTCATATAGAGCGTTGCGGGCGTAAAGTCATCGCGTGCTAGGCGCGGGGCAGCATCGCCATCAGCGTTCCGGTCATGGTGGCGATCGATGTGGTCTTGCCTTCGTGCTCGGCAAAGGCCCTGGCCTCGCAGAAGGTCAGCGTGCGGCCGGGCTTCACCACCTCCGCCTTGAAGACGAAGCGTTCGCCGCGGGCGGGCGCAAGCAGCGTGGTCTTGAACTCGACGGTGAGGATGTCAGCCTCGGGTGGCATCAGGGTGAAGGCGGCGACACCGCAGGCATTGTCCAGGCCTGCCGTGATGATGCCGGCATGGACAAACCCGTTTTGTTGCGTGAAGGCCGGCGAATGCAGCATTGCCAATTCGACCTCGCCCGGCGAAAGGCGGACGATCACGACGCCGAGCGTGCGCATCGCCGGCTGACCGTCGAACAAGGCAATGGCAGCCGCGCGATAGCCCGGATTTTTCGGCTCGAACGCCGCCATGGCTCAGACCTCGGCCGGTTCGGCAAGATGCCTCAAGGCGGTTTGGCGGATCGCATCCGCGAACGGCGCCGACTTCCGCAACCCACGATCCATGTGCACGGCGGTAATCTCGCAAGTCGCGGCGATTTCGCCGGTCTCCGCGTTCCTCATCTCGTGCCGGAACCGGATCGATTTGTCGCTGATCTCGAGCAGGTGACTGCGGATCTCGACGATGTCGCCGGCGAGCAGCTCGCGCCTGTAGGTGATGTTCTGCTGGACCGCCGCCATGCCGCGGCCGGAACTGCGCAAGTAACTCGGCGTCAGCCCAAGGCGGGCGAACAAATTCCAATTGGCCTCGTCCAATTTGCCGACATACCACATGATGTTCATGTGGCCGACATGATCGCATTGCCACGGATAGACCGTGCCGCGATAGGTCGCCTCCTGCGCCATCGCAATTCCTCCTGCCCTGTTCCGCCTTCGGCGGCTTCTTGATACGGTAGCGTATCAGGGCTCCGTCGCGCTAGCAATACGGCACCGTATCAAGAATCTGCGAGGCTTCCTTCATGAGCGACGGCAAGGGCGATGTCTGGGTCGAGGCGGGGTTTGCCGAGCTCGCCCGCTCGGGGGTCGAGGGTGTCAGGGTCGAGGTGCTCGCCAAGAGCCTCGGCGTCACCAAGGGCGGCTTCTACCGCCGCTTCGCCGACCGCGCCGCGCTGCTCGACGCCATGCTGCAACGCTGGCGCGAGGAGCGCGCAGCCTCGATCGCAGAGCAGACGCGCCTCGACGGTCAAGAGCCTCGCGAACGGCTGAAGGCGGTGATCCAGCTCTATTCGGAGCGGCTCAATCCGGAAGCCATGGCGATCGAGCTCGCGATCCGGCAATGGGCCCGCTCGGACGAGAGTGCCGCGGCGGCGGTGGCGGGCGTGGACGCCGCGCGGCTCAAGCACGTGGCCGAGCTCTATCGCGCGACCGGGCTTGCGGCCGAGGAGGCAGAGGCGCAGGCCTTCCTGTTCTACTGCTTCATCTTCGGCCAGAGCCTCTTGTTCGTCGAGTGCGGCCCGCGCAAGCGGGCGCAACTGGTGGCGAAATCGGCCGAAAAGCTGCTCGACTAGACGATCGGCTCACGAGAAATGGCCGGAGCTCAGCTCCGGCCATCGCATTGTCGCGTTAGGTCGGAGCTCAGGCGGCGCCCTTCAGCTTCTTGGTGCATTCGCTGTAATAGCCGCCGCCCTTCTGTATCCACTTCAAGCCGCCGTTGCCGTTGGTGGTCTTGTTGGCGTTGTACTGGTCGACGCAGGTGTGCAGGCGGGCCTTGCCGGCGGTCTCCTTGGCATATTTCGGATCGACCGCGTTCGGATAGATCGCCGGACCGGCCGGCAGCGTCGGCATGGCGGCGGGGGCAGCCTCCTTCTTCGCCTGCTTCGGCTCGGCGGGAGCTGCGGGCGCAGCCGGAGCCGCCGCAGTAGGCGCAGCCGCAGGCGTTGCGTCAGCACCGCACTGAGCTTTGCGGAAATCATTCCACTTCATGGTACCGAGCGAGCCGTCCTTCTTGGCCGCCTGATATTTCGCGCTGCATTCCTGCGAGGTCAGCGCCTGCGCCGGCGCGCTCGCCATGAATGCGACGACGCCCGACGCTGCAATCACGCACAACAATTTCGATTGAATGGTCATCCTTGGTCCTCCTCCTTGGTCTTCCTCGACGGAAGTGAAACGAAGATTGCTATCCTAGCGTGCCGGTCGCCCGCGACAAGGATGCGATGCGTTGCGCCGGCAAAATATAGTGATCCCGTCGTTCTCATCATTCATGTCGCGTTCAGCAACGCAGGCCGACGGTCCCAGCCCTTCGCAATTCTCGCAAGCAGAGTGCAACACATGACCTTCACGTCCCGCCTCGCCGCCGTCGCTCTCGCCTCCCTGCTCCTCAGCGGCACTGCCTTCGCACAGACCGCCGCGCCGGCAACCAAGCCCGATGCAGCCGCCATTGCCGACAGGAAGGCGCCGAAGGAGCGTTCGGCGGAATCGCTCGAATGCTCCAAGCAGGCGGACGCCAAGGGATTGAAGGGCAAGGAGCGCAAGAAATTCCGCCGCGAGTGCAAGAAGGAAGCGAGGGCTGGCACCGCGGCGCCCGCCGCCCCTGCCGCCGACAAGAAGTAAGTCCGCCGCGATCCTCCATTTGCATCAGACAGAGGCGCACGCATTGCGGCATGACGAGCCTGCAATTGTGCGCCTCTCGCTGATTTGCGATAAGGTGGCGTGAAGCAAATCACCGCCTCCCCGCCGTTCGAATGGCTCAGCCGCGCCAAGCTCTTGAGCGCGGCGGAGACGCTCGTCATCGGCACCGCCGGAGGCCTGTTGTTTCTGCTCGCCGGCCTTCCCGGCGGGCTGATCTCGGGCTCGATGATCGCGGTCGGGATCGCCGCAATCGCCGGCCGCCAATTGTCGCTGCCGCCGCTCCTGACCCAGACTGTGCTGGTGCTGCTCGGCATTTCGCTGGGCTCGGTGGTCTCGCGCCATCTGCTTCAACAGGTCGGCGCCTACCCGCTCACCATCGGCCTGCTTGCGCTCGCAACCTTCTGCTCGACCTTCGGCTCGAGCTATTATCTCCAGCGCGTCCATGGCTGGGACCGCACCTCGGCCTTCCTTGCCGGCAGTCCCGGCGCGCTGTCGCAGATCACGATTCTGGCGGTCGAGCGCGGCGCCGACCTGCCGGGCATCGCGGTGGTGCAGACCATGCGCGTCATCATCCTCACCGCGGCACTGCCGATGGTGCTGGCGATCGCGGGCGTCGCCCCCTCCGCCGCGCCGTCGCTGACGACCGCAACGATCGCCTCGCCGCTCGACCTTGTCGAGCTGGCCGCCGCCTCGCTGGCCATGGCGCTGCTCTTGCGGCTGATCAAGTTTCCGGCGAGCTGGATGTTCGGCGCCATGATCGCCTCCAGCGTGCTGCATGGCGCCGGCTGGGTCGAGGGCGGCCTGCCGGACTGGGTCCGCGGCGTGGCGCTGATCGGGATCGGCGCGCTGATCGGCAGCCGTTTCGCGCGGATGCGGATCAAGACGCTCGCGGGCCACATCAACGCGGCGCTGGGCTCGTTCACCGTGGCGATCGCCGTCTCCGCCATTTTCGTCGGCATCGTCGCGCTGACCACGCAGGTGAAGTTCTCCGACGTCGTCGTCGCCTTCGCGCCGGGAGCGATGGACGCCATGCTGGCGCTGGCGCTGACCTTGCACATCGACCCGATCTTCGTCGGCGCTCACCACCTGTCGCGCTTCGTGTTCGTGACGATCGCGACGCCGGGCATCGTGCATCTGTTCGGACGCACCCAGGACGACGTGGACGATTGAAGGAGCGCGGCTCGCGTCGCGAACTCCGCTCTCGGTGGGTGGGCAAAGGCGCAATTGCGCCGTGCCCACCATTCAGAGGTGGTGGGCACGCTGCGCTTTGCTCACCCTACGACAGGTTGCCTAGCGCTTCGCCGTCCGCATAAATCCCCACGCCGCGATCGCAGCCATGAGCAGCGAGATAAGCACGTTGTAGCCGGCGAGCGAGAGGCCGAGGAAGCGCCACTGCACCTCGTCGCAGCGCACCACCTTCACGGTGTCGAGCTTTGAAAAGAGATCGCCGGCGTTGCCGAGGTTGACGACGGGACCGGTGCAATCGGTCGGCCCCTTCCAAAACCCCCATTCGACGCCGGAATGGTAGGCGCCGAGACCGGCATTTGCGAGCGTCGCCAGCGCGAGGATCGCGAGCCCGGCCAGCAACAGCGGCCGCGGCGCGCCGGCTCGTGCCGCGATCGCCGTGAGCGCCCCGAGCGGGATCGCGAGGTAATAGGCGTAGCGCTGCTCCAGGCAGAGCGGGCAGGGCAGGATCTCCAGCACGAGCTGGAAGAACCAGGCGCCCGCGATGGTCGCAGCCGCGATCAGCGTGACGAGCAGCGAGGCCGTCAGCGCGGAGCCGCCGGCAGCCGGCTTGAACGCAGGTATCGCGGCACTCTGGGTCGTCACGGCAGCCTCTTTCCGATGGGTCGCGCCCTTAAGCCTCTAGCTCCGGTCCATGCGGCTGTCGAGAACGGGCGGGATCACTTTGGCGCGGGTTGACCCCGCTTTGTCCATGGCTATAGTCCGCCGGCTTCGCGACGCTCCCTTCAAGGGCCGACCGAGGGCCCCTGTGGCGGAACTGGTAGACGCGCTCGACTCAAAATCGAGTTCCGCAAGGAGTGCTGGTTCGATTCCGGCCAGGGGCACCAGCCTTCGCTGCTTCGCAGCTACGGCTAGGCAAGCCAGGCGCAATTCCATCCATGCGAAGCGGCGAAGGCTGTCGTGCCGGAGCCTTGGCGAAGGCGGACCGGCTCAACACACTCGCTCTCCTCCTCCTCTAGCCATCCCCGCCTCCTCCCTGTATAAACCGGTAGCTTCTTCCGTAACTCGAAGGAGCTCATATGAACGACCTGCACGCGTGGCTTTCGCAACAGCACCACGGTTTGCGGACCTTCCAGACCTTTCAGCAGAAGCTCGAGACGCTCGGCCGGCGCGATCCCGCCCAGCGCGGCCTGTGCCGCCTGCTCAGCAATGTCGTCGGCAGCTATGTCGAGGCCTTTGACGAAGCTCCGCTGCCGGTCGAGGTCGCCGACGGCGCCTATCATCGCCTGCTGACGCTGGTCGAAAGCCTCGATCTGCACGGAGACGCCGCTCGCCGCCTCACCGACATCAACCGCGTGGCGACCTGCGAATTGTGGCGCTGACCGGCACGACCAGCGCGCACATTTCAGTTTTCAAACAACGAGACACGCCGCTACAGCCTCGCGGCGCATGACGCCCAAGTCTTGTGCTCCTCTCGACGCCCCTTCCGTGGAAAGGGCGCAGGGAAGGCCGGGCGCCGGCTGGCACCCGCGGTCCGCTGTGCGCAAATTGCGCGAAAACAAATGCACAGCGGCATACAGGGCAGCCTGGACATCCCGGCCTTTCCCTGCGCAGTGGCTTTACGGCTTATGGCGTGCTCTCCCCGGGGAGCGATGCACTATTGCCCCCGTCGCCTTGCGGATGACTGGTGCGCGTGCCCGGTCGGGCCGCTTCACCACCGCAAGCCTTGACGCACAGACCCCGGGCGTCAGGACGACACGCTTTTGCCGTACGCGGACCGCACCGGTCGTGTGCGCGCCAGTCAACCGCTCACGGGCCAAACCCGCCCTGCGATTGCTGGCGCGCCGATGCGCTCCACGTCCACCGCCACCCCGCCCGCGTATCGTGACGATCGCGAAACGCCCCTTATCCATGGGCCGGGATGACGACGCATATACGCCATTTCCGAATTTCGGTCAACCAGAATCTTGGCGCGCGAAACGGCGCGCGCTCGGACAGATCGTTCCGGTTGAGAACAGCTTCTGTAGCCCAATAGATTCATTCTTGCCTTACGCGTATCCACAGCGTCATTGCGAACGCAGCGAAGCGATCCAGGAATGCATCCACGGAGGTAGCCTGGATTGCTTCGTCGCAAGAGCTCCTCGCAATGACGAGGAGGAGAGATTACAAGCTTCCGGAGGCGTTCACCTTCGCCGCGCCAATCCCTATATCCTGTGGCAACAGATGTGATGCAGCGGACAGCTTTGATGGCCAGGACACGCACGACGGACACCGACGACCTCCCCCGCTACTTCGTCTGGGTGCGGGGCCTGGAAGGGCCCGAGCCGCAGAAATGGACGGCCATGGACTTCGGTGTCGGCGATTGGAAGCGGCCGCTCGTGCTGGCCTATCTGGAGCTGCCGCAGGACGAACGGCGGTTGACATTGTCGGCGCTGGCCCGGCGCTATCCGCCGCCGCGGGTTGATCTCTCATGAGCCGGTCTAGGGTGTACTCATAAACATCCGCTCCGCCAGGCAAAGCGGAAGTCGCCCGCTTAAGCGCTACTGTGCAGCCGCCGCGGCCAGTATACTTCCGTATGATCCACTTGCCGAACCAATGGAGTAACGTCCCTCCGACTTTGATGGGGACTTTATATGGATCTGTTTCGCGCGGAGAAGATCGGAGAAGTCGAAAACAATTCGGCTCGAAAATGTCGGGTCTGCGACAAGCAACTACAGCTGGTTCGCACGATACTGAACATGGAAACCGGTAACCTCATACACCTGTTCGAATGCGAATGCGGCGATCGCATCTGGAACGACTGAGGGCGCCTCAGGTGACCGCCTCTTTCAGTTCAAAAGATGCTGAGCAGATGGCTAGTGTTGATGCGCCGACATCTCCAGCAAGATAGGTCGAGGAGCATTGACATAACGGCGCTCGATCACAACGGCGGCGACCATCCGGCACCGCCGTTTCAGCAACAGCCTTTGGCTTTTTGAAGCAAGCGACTTCCGAAAGTGGCCCATCGGCGAAGGCGGGAATCAGGGAAGCCGAACGCTCCAATCACCTCCCGCGCCGCGACCTTCTTTCACGGGTACGGACGGAGAAATGCGAGTAACGTGCCGTCGCGGGCCGTAAAACGCACTTTCAGGAGGACCGTCGCATGATCGATAGACGAAGCCTCGTCACAGGCGCGATTATCATTATGCTCGAGCCGCGATTGGCTCGTGCGCAGCGATCAGGAAAGTTATCGCGAGTTGTTTTCTTTTCGGTCGCGGCTGGTCCGAACCCTCTTGCGGATTCGTTCGGGCGAGGATTGAAGGAGCTGGGTTATAGTGAGGGACACAACCTTTCGATCCAGTATCGTTGGATGGCTGGTCATGAGAGCCAGTACGACGAGGTAGCGCGCGAGTTGGCCGAAAGTCAGCTGGACGTGATTGTCACAGCGGGCCATCCTCTGGCTGTTGCCGCCAAGAAGGCGACAGCACAGACACCAATCGTCGCGCTTGCAGTTGTCAATCCCGTGGGAAGTGGCTTAGCTGCAAGCATCTCCCATCCCGGTGGCAACTTGACGGGCTTTTCCTTGGAGGTCACGCCCGAAACGAACGCAAAAATGCTTCAGCTTTTGCACGAGGCAGCTCCTAAAATCACTCGAATTGGTGTGCTTTGGAATTCTGCAAATCCTGGCAGCCGTTTCTACCTCGAGGCGGTGGAGCAAGCAGCACAATCGGAAGGGCTTACCCTCAATGCTTACGATGTACGCCGAGCGGAGGACATCGATGGTGTTTTCCGTTCGCTTCGCGGAAATGTTGAAGGACTCATTGTGTTCCCGGAGGGGCTCCTTTGGACGTATCGCCGCAAGATCGTTGACGCTTCGCGGGAAGCACAACTAGCGACGATCTTTGGTTATCGCGATGCTGCCGAAATGGGAGCGCTGATGAGCTACGGCCCCGATCTCGTCGATCTCTTCAAGAGAGGCGCAGCTTACGTAGATAAGATCATCAAAGGCGCCAAAGCTGCGGAGCTTCCGATTCAACAGCCGGCAAAATTTGAGTTGGTGATCAATGTGAAGACGGCTAATGCCTTGCACGTTGGTGTACCTCCAACGTTGCTCGCCCGCGCGGATGCGGTGATCGAATAAGCGCGTTAGTCCCGGTGTATGTGCCCCCAGGCGACCCTTAGCTGCCGCTCTTTTTCTGCGTCCGACGTCGGCTTGCGGGGTACCAACGGACCCCAGGTCGAGTACGGCCGCAAGGCCCGCACGTGGCCTAACTCGGACCACGTGGCCCAACTCGGACGTTGTGAGCTGCGGTAACGGGCCGGTGTCAGAGGCAGAGCGGACCGGTCGGCGCCCTGAGCGCCGCGCGGAGCACGGATTCCAGCTTAGGTGCGACCCCACAACCGTCTACCCGCGCTGACGCGGGACCAAGTCATCGCCGCCCCCATGATTATGGGTGTCACGGCATCCGCACTGCGGTTAAACTTGCCTTTGCACCGCGGGGGACACGCGGGTGCGGGACCATGATCATGACCGAACAGGGCGAGACGGGTGACACCATCACCATCCTCCTCGTCGAGGACGACGCACCGACCTGCTGGCGGCTGCAGGATGCGCTGGTCAAGGCCGGCTACGAGGTGCGCAGCGCCGGCACGCTCAGTGAAGCCCGTGCCGCCCTCGCCGGCGGCGCGCCGCGCGTGCTGCTGACCGACCTGCGGCTGCCCGACGGCCACGGCGTCGAGCTGATCCGCGAGATGAGGCAGCGCTTTCCCGACACCGAGATCATGGTGATCTCGGCACTCGGGGACGAGGAAAGCGTGATCTCCGCGATCACGGTCGGCGCCACCGGTTATCTGCTCAAGGACGCCTTCCCCACCGACATCGCCACCACCGTGCGCGATCTCGTCGCCGGCCATTCGCCGATCTCGGCCTCGATCGCGCGCTTCATCGTGCGCAGAACGCAAGGTACCGCGCAGAATTCGGCCGAGCCGCCGCCCGGCCCCGCGCTCAACACGGCCAGGCTGACACCGCGGGAGATCGATATCCTCTGGGGCATCGCAAAAGGCTTCAGCTATGCCGAGATCGCCAGCCATCTCGGCCTGTCCAAGCAGACCGTGCCAGGCCATATCAAGAACATCTATCGCAAGCTCGAGGTGCATACGCGCAGCGAAGCGGTATTCGAGGCGGTGCAGCAGGGCCTGATCAAGCTGTGAGCGAGATCGCGGCCAAGGCACCTACGAAGGCACCCACGCGCCCGCGGCGCCGACTGATCGCCTCGCGCCTCGTGCCCTATCTGCTGCTGCAGGCCCTGATCGTGATCGCCACCGTTCTCGGGCTGCGGCTGCTGCAGCCGAGCGACCCCGACGATTTTGCGCTGAGCGGATTTTCACTGCGGGAAGATGGCGTGACGACCCCCGTGACGCTGCCGCATTTCACGGCTTCGCGCTATTCGCTGGCCGATCCGCCGCTCTACACCGGCACCTTCACGTTCCGTCGCGGCGATGCGGCGTCGGGATGGTCGGTCTACCTTCCGCGCTTCAGCAACGCGGTGGAGGTCGCAGTCGACGGCGTCGTCGTGCTCGACTCCCGGCGCGATGCCAATGCCAACCGGCCCGACCGCAACACGCCGCAGATCGCCGCCGTTCCC
Organism: Bradyrhizobium sp. 195; assembly: GCF_023101665.1. NCBI lineage: Bacteria > Pseudomonadati > Pseudomonadota > Alphaproteobacteria > Hyphomicrobiales > Nitrobacteraceae > Bradyrhizobium > Bradyrhizobium sp. 195. Next base: position 7,497,041 of record NZ_CP082161.1, read on the forward strand.
GCCTCGCTGCTGCGTGAGGGCACCAACGAGATCACGGTGCGGCTGTTCGTTTGGGGACCGTTGAAGGGCTTTCTCGACACGGTGTATGTCGGACCGGACGCGGCCTTGCGCCCGGCCTATGAGACGCGCACGCTGCTGTTCGTCACCCTGCCCGTGGTGTTCTCGGCCTGGCAGTCGATCCTGGCCGTCATCCTCGCGATCATGTGGCTGATGCGGCGTCATGAGCCGGTCTACGGCGTGCTGGCGGCCGCGATGGTGCTCGGCGTGGTGCAGGCGTTCGCACCCCCGCCGGTCCCGCCGGCCGCCACGTCACGGCTGGCCGCCGTGCTGCTGGCGTCCGCCCCGACAGAGAGTGCGCTGATCGTCGTCTTCGGCGTGCTGTTTTTCGGCTGGCGCTGGCCACGCTACGCCACGCTGCTGTTCCTGCCGGGAATTGTCGTGTTCGTGGTCGGGCTGATCGGAGGCCCGCCGCTGCCGCGAATCCTTTTTCTGGTGCTCGGCATCCCCACGGTCGGAATTTGCCTGGTCCTGATGGCCTGCATCACGGCAACGGCGGTGGTGCGGCGGCAGGACGCCGCGAGCTTCACGATCGGCTGCGCGGTGACCATCGTGCTGGTCTGCTGGATCCAGGACATGCTTAACGTGCTCGAGATCGTGAGCAACGATCGCATCTTCGTCTCGCGCCTGTCCTATTCGGCGATGCTGGTCGCGATCGGCGCCGGGCTGACCTGGCGCTTTGCCCGCGCGTTGAACCAGGTCGACAGCTTTGCCGGCCAGCTCGTGACGCGCGTGCGCGAAGCCGAGGAGCGGCTGAAGGCGAGCTTTGCCCGCGAGGAGGAGCGCGCGCGCGCCGCCGCACTCGCCAACGAGCGCACGCGCCTGATGCGTGACCTGCATGACGGCCTCGGCGGCCAACTCGTCAGCATCGTCGCGCTCTCCGAGCGTGGCCATGAGGGCGCGACCATCACCGACGCCGCCCGTGCCGCGCTGAAGGATCTGCGTCTCGTCATCGATTCCATGGACGACATCGGGGGCGACCTGATGCTCGCCCTCGGCTCCTGGCGCGAACGCGCGAGCGCGCAATTGCGGCCGCACGACATCACGCTCGACTGGCGCGTGGCGACGCCGCAGGGCCTGCCGCTGCATCCCGAGCTCAGGCCATGGCACGTCATCCAGATCGTGCGCATCCTCGACGAGGCCGTGACCAATGCGGTCAAGCACGCCGAGGCCCGCCACATCGCGGTCACCATCGACACGCTGGACGGCGACCAGGGGCCGTACGGCGTGATCAGCGTGACCGACGACGGCCATGGCTTTGCGGTGAGCGATAATGGCGAGGCCGCGCGCACGGGCCAGACCGCGCGCGGCTTGCGCAACATGAGAAACCGCGCCGCGCGCTGCGGCGCGATGCTCGATCTGAGTTCCGACACCTCCGGGACGCGGGTGCGGCTGCAATTGCCGCAGTGTTTTCCCGACAGCGACATGGCTGCGGGCTGAAAAGCCCCCTCTCCGAACGTGTGGGACGCACGGAGAGAGGGAACGGGCCTGGTGTTTTGCCGGCGGAGAACGGGGGCTCGTCCGCAGGGCGCCTGGGCCCGAAGCGATGCAATCAATTCAATCGAATGGAAATATCAGCGCACGCCGACGCGATTGACCGGACCGCCGCGATTCATCGGTGTTCCCGCGCGCACGCCGACACCGGGCGCGCCGACGCCGGGCGTCGCGACCGCCGCCCTCGCGACCGGCGCTCCCACCACCACCGCCGCAGTCGGACGCACCACGCAGCCCTTGGGCACGCCGACCGTCTTGCAATAGACCACCGCCTGCGCCGGGCTCGTGCCCAGCGACACCATCGCCGCGCCCGCCAGCGCCATGACCGTCAGCCCTGCGCTGAGCGCTCCAGCTCTCTTCGACATCCTTTGCTCTCCTGCTTCCGTTCGGCGTCCCGATGCAATCACCGGATTTCGCAGCCGAGGTGCAGCCTCAATGGCAAAAGACGGCGCGCGGATACATGCCATGAAGATGGGGGATGCCGCGACCGCGGGGCCGCGCCGATGCCATGAACATGGCATGGACCCATGACCGGCCTTCGCGGAATGGTCCGGCCCGATTGGTCCCTGTCGGGACCAACGCCGATTCCAAGGAGGTGTTTTATGAAGATTTCAGCTCTTGCCGCGCTGCTGCTCACGGCCGCCGCCCTGCCCGCTGCCGCGCAATCCGGTCCGTCGCCCCAGGAGCAAATGGCCTGCCGCGGCGATGCCAGCAAATTCTGCGCCGAACATATCGGCAAGCCGCCGCAGATGAACGCCTGCCTGCGCGAGAACAAGTCGAAGCTCTCGGACTCCTGCCGCAAGGTCGTCGAATCGCGCGGCGGCTGATCTTTCTTCCTTCCTTGGGAGAACGATGAGAGGGCGGCGCTCTGCCGCCCTCCTAAACGCGCCACTACTCCTGCATCATCTCGCCGCTGCCGCCGAACTCGGCCGGGAAATCCTTCAGCTTGGGCAGGCCATCACGCATCGGCAGCACGGTCTCGGCATAGTTGACGTGAACACCGGGCGCGAATGCGAGCGTGGGGATGGTGGCGGTGAAGACGTCGACCAGGTCGAGCGGCGGATGGTTGGTCATGAGATGGCCGCCGCACTTCCCGCAAAATTTGCGCTGGCTGAGCGGCGTCTTGGCAAACGTCTCGACATTCTCCGCGCCTTCGGTGATGCGCACCGCCTCGGGCTTCCACAGGCTGAAGGCGTTGACCGGGCCGCCCGACCAGGAGCGGCAGGAGCGGCAATGGCAATAGCCCATCGCCTCCGGTGCGCCCGTGACCTCGATCGTCACCGCGCCACAGAAGCAGTTTCCGACATGTTTCATTTGGTCGTCTCCGTTTGATGAAGGGGAGAAATCCTCTCCCCGCCCCCGTTCCACGATATCTCGGGAAGGCGGGATGCGGGGAGAGGTGTCGGGATGAAGGGGGAGATCACCCCAAGGAACTTTGAGAGGGACGTTGAGGGGACGGACGCGTGCGATCCTCGCGTACCTCACTCGGCGCGGTCACGCGTCCTCCTTTCAAAGGACGCGCGCGGTGCTGCGCCGAGGTTAGAGTGACCGGCGCCAGGGAATAAGCATCGACACCCGTTGTTTGTACTGCCGGTACTCGTCACCGAAGAGCGCGACGAGGTCGTGCTCCTCCAGCGCGATGCCGACGAAGATGTAGAGCGTGGTGACGACCGCGAACAGCATATGGCCCGCGGTCATGGTCGGCGCCGCCCAGAACGCAATGATGAAACCGAGATAAATCGGATGGCGGACGAAATTGTAGAGCAGCGGCGTCTTGAAGCGCGGCGGCGTCATCTCCTTCCCGACCAGATGGTTGGTCACCTGGTGCAATCCGAACAATTCGAAATGGTTGATGATGAAGGTCGAGGTGAACACCAGCACCCAGCCGGCGAAGGACAGCGTGACGATCATCACGGCAAGATCCGGATTCTCGACGTTCCATATGACCGCAGGCAACGGACGCCACTGCCAGAACAGGAGCAGCAATGACAGGCTCGCCAGCAGCACATAGGTGCTTCGCTCGACCGGCTTGGGGACGAACTGCGTCCACCAGGCCTTGAACTGCTGGCGGGCCATCACGCTGTGCTGGACCGCGAACAGCGACATCAGCAGGAGATTGATGATGATGGCTTCAGTCGCCGGCGTGTCGGTTCCGGTGTCGATCGTCTTCGGCACCGCCAGCCCCATGACGAAGCCGATGGCGTAGAGAATGGTGACGAAAAACACGAGATACGCCGCAATTCCGTACAGAAATGCGATGAACTTGAAAATGCGAGAGCCCGTAACCTCCGGGCCGATCGAATGAACCTGGTGATCAAGTTGGGTCATAAACAGCTCCGTTGTGCCAAAACGCCGGCACTTCATTGGTCGCTGCACCCTGCCGCATCGGTGGCCCCAAGACTTTCGCAGACGGTTGATTTTCGCCTGAGACGACTTTGATTTTTGCTTGAGACGACAGAAACGTGCGATTTCGCTTTGAAAACAGCGTGCTCGACGGCGACCTGCGGGAACTCACCTGCGGCGGGGCAGCCGTACCGTTGCAGCCGCAAGTGTTCGATCTCTTGCTCTATCTCGTCGTGCAACGCACGCGAGTGGTCAGCAAGGATGACCTGATCAGCCGGATCTGGAGCGATCGGGTCATCTCGGATTCCGCGCTGAACAGCCGGATCAATGCCGCCCGCAAGGCGATTGGCGACGACGGCGCGACCCAGCGGCTGATCAAGACCATCCCGCGCAAGGGCTTTCGCTTCGTCGGCGACGTCCGGGAAGAAATGGCAGCGTCGATCGCACCAGTCGAAGCCGGGCCCGCTCCCCCGCGCGTCGCGGACCGCCCGGCGGTCGCCGTGCTCGCCTTCGAGAACATGAGCGGCGATCCCGCGCAGGATTATTTCGGCGACGGGATCAGCGAGGACATCCTCACGGCGCTGTCGAAACAACGCTGGTTCATGGTGATCGCCCGCAACTCGTCCTTCACCTACAAGGGACGCGCGGTCCACATCAGGCAGATCGCCGAAGAACTCGGCGTCCGCTACGTCGTCGAAGGCAGCGTGCGCAAGGCGAACAACCGGGTGCGCATCACCGCGCAGGTCAACGATGCCGCATCGGGCGGCCATCTGTGGGCCGAGCGCTATGACCGCGATCTGGTCGACGTCTTCGCCGTCCAGGACGAGATCACCAACGCGATCGTGGCGGCGATCGAGCCGCAGATCCATGCAGCAGAGAATTTCCGCGCCGATCGCAAGCCACCGTCGAGCCTCGATGCATGGGATCTGTTGATGCGGGCGCTATCGCACTACTGGCGCGTGACCCGGCGTGATCACGAGGCCGCGCGGGCCCTGCTCGAAGGCGCGATCGGGATTGATCCGAACTACGGCCGGGCGCTGTCGGTGCTGGCGGCAAACCACATGCTCGGCGTGCATCTCGGCTGGGCCGAGCTCGCCGCGGTGGCGCCGGTGGCGGAAGCCGCCGCACTGGCCGCGCTGCGCTGCGACCATGAGGATGCCTGGGCGCATGTCGCGCTCGGCAGCGTCTGCTTCTCGACACGCCGGCTTGCGGACGCGCTATCCGAGTTCGAGCAGGCGCTCGCGCTCAATCCGAACTTCTCGCTGGCGCAAGGCTATTACGCGCTGGCGCTGTCCTATGCCGGACGGCCGAAGGATTCGTTCGAGGCCGCCCAAAGGGCGATCCGGCTGTCACCGCGCGATCCGTCGCTGGCGATCTATCAGGGCATCGCCGGCTATGCGCGCTTCACCGAACGCCAATACGACGAGGCCATCGCGCTCGCGCGCGAGGCGATCCGCCATCGCGGCGATCTCACCGGCGCCTACCGCGTGCTCGCGGTCTCTGCCGGCATGACGGGCGACGACATGCTTGCGGAGACGGCGCTGGGCGAGCTCCGGCGCACTCAGCCGGACATCTCGCTGCACTGGATCGCGACAAAGCTGCCATGGGCCAATGACGCCGATCGCGAGCACTATCTGGAGGGATTTCGGCGCGCGGGGTTGCGTTAGACGACAGTCATGCGGTCCCTACGCCGTCCGCTTGCGGCGCAGGTGGACGATGACGTCGAGCCGCGCGATCTCGTGCCCGGGAAGCGCCTCGGGGATCTTGGTGAAGGCAAGACTGTCGGCAACGTCGACCAGCACATCCTCGCCTTCGAGATAGAAGTGCGGGTGCACGGATGTGTCGGTGTCGAAGAACGACTTGATGCCGTCGGCCGCGATCCGGCGGAGCAGGCCGGCCTCGGTGAACTGGTTCAGCGTGTTGTAGACGGTCGCGAGCGACAGATACGCGTTCGCCGCCATCGCCTCTTCATAGAGGCTCTCTGCGGTGACATGCCGATGGCCGCCCAGGAACAGCAATTGGCCGAGCGCGAGGCGCTGACGCGTCGGGCGCAGGCCGGCATTGCCCAGCAATTGCAGGCAGTGCTGCACGCCCGCGTCCGGCGGGTGCTCGTGGCCGGCGACATCAGGTCCGCACTCGTCATCCACAGGGATATTCGTGGCCTGGATGTCCATCGATTGTCTCACGCGTCTCACGGCTCAAGGGAGCAAGACACGCCGTTTCGGGTCCCGCCAGTTGCCATTCGATCGCAAAAGCGGCGGCTCGGCTTTGATCCGGATCAAATCCGCAGCGCAGCCGCCTCTGACCTATCGCAAGGCGGTCCGGTTTATTCCGCGTGGCGCAAGAGGGCTCCGACTACCGTCCCGCGACGCTGTGTCGCTAGTCTCACTGGCCGTGTCGGCCAACGACCGACATCATGGCTCGCCCGGCAATAAGAGGCCGATCCATCAAAACAGGACGCGCTGTACATTTTTTGTGCGAGCCCTGTCGCGACTTTCATCTTGCGGCGCCGAACGGGACTGTGTGAGCCTCGATATCGGATGGGGACTGGGATGGGCCGGCCGTCGCTTTGCGCGCGAGGACGTTGCGGAGCGTTCACGGCCGGTCGCTTGAGAAAGATACGACATGCCAAAACGAGTTTTGCTTGGTCTCCTCCTGGCTTGCGGCCTCACGGCCCCGGCACTGGCGCAAGAGCCGAAAACGGGGGGCGTGGTCAATGCCGTGATCCAACCCGAGCCGCCCGGCCTGATGCTCGCGCTGGTCCAGAACGGCCCGACCCAGATGGTGTCGGGCAATATCTTCGAGGGGCTGCTGCGCTACAGCCCCAAGCTCGAACCGCAGCCGGAGCTCGCCGAGAGCTGGAGCGTCAGCGAGGACGCCAAGACCTACAGCTTCAAGCTCAGGAAGGGCGTGACCTGGCACGACGGCAAGCCCTTCACCGCCGCCGACGTGCTGTTCTCGGTCGAGATGCTGAAGCAGACCCACGCGCGCGCCCGCAACAACCTCGCGCAGGTCGACAAGGTCGAGGCGCCCGACGACTACACTGTCGTATTCACCCTGAAGCAGCCGTTCGGCCCGTTCCTCGGCATCTTCGAGGTCGGATCGATGCCGATGGTGCCGAAGCATCTCTACGAAGGCACCGACTTCAAGACCAATCCCTACAACAACGCGCCCATCGGCACCGGCCCCTTCATGTTCAGGGAGTGGCAGAAGGGTTCGTTCATCCGCCTGGTCAAGAACCCGAACTATCATGAGAAGGGCAAGCCCTATCTCGACGAGATCTATTGGCAGATCATTCCCGACGCCGCTGCGCGCTCGGTGGCGTATGAGACCGGCAAGGTCGATGTGCTGCCCGGCGGCTCGGTCGAGAACTTCGACGTGCCGCGGCTGTCCAAGCTGAAGGACACTTGCGTCACCGGCACCGGTTGGGAGTTCTTCTCGCCGCTGGCCTGGCTGTGGCTCAACAACCGCCAGGGCCCGCTCGCCGACAAGCGGGTGCGGCAGGCGGTCATGTATGCGATCGACCGCGATTTCGCCAAGGACGTGATCTGGAACGGGCTCGGCAAGGTCGCAACCGGCCCGTCCGCCTCCACCATCAAATACTACACCGACGACGTGAAGAAATATCCGTACGATCCGGCCAAGGCCAAGGCGCTGCTGAAGGAAGCCGGTTACAAGGGCGAGAAGATCCGCCTGCTGCCGCTCGCCTATGGAGAGACCTGGCAGCGTTGGGGCGAAGCGGTGAAGCAGAACCTGATGGACGTCGGCATCAACATCGAGACCATCGCCACGGACGTTGCCGGCGGCAACCAGAAGATCGGCGATTGGGATTACGACATCGCCTTCACCTATCTCTACCAGTACGGCGACCCCGCCCTCGGCGTCGGCCGCAACTACGTCTCCAGCGCCATCGCCAAGGGCCAGGTGTTCAACAATGTCGAGGGTTACTCCAACCCGGAGATCGACAAGCTGTTCGCCGACGGCGCGGTCGCAACCCCGGACTCCAAGCGCAAGGAGATCTACGAGCAGGCGCAGAAGATCCTGGTCGAGGACGTGCCGGTGGCCTGGATGCTCGAGCTACAATTCCCGACCATCACGCGCTGCAAGGTCAAGAACCTGATCACCACGGGGATCGGCGTCAATGACGGCTTCAAGGACGCATGGCTCGAGAAGTGAGGGCGGGCGCTCCGAACTCCGCTTACTCTCCCGCTTGCGGGAGAGGTCGACGCGCTCGCAGAGCGCGGCGGGAGAGGGCTTTCTCCTCTTGGCGTCCTCTCTGCGGAAATACCCTCTCCCCTGCCCTCTCCCGCAAGCGGGAGAGGGAGCGCACCGTGATTGTCGCTGCGTTCAACCTGATCTGATCGCCATCTAAGATGCTCTCCTTCGTCGCTCAACGTATCCTCAAGGGCGTGATCGTCCTGCTTGCGATCGTCGTCCTCAATTTCTTCCTGATCCGGCTTGCGCCGGGCGATCCCGCTGTCGTGATGGCGGGCGAGGCCGGGGCCAGTGACCAGGTCTTCGTCAAGCAGCTCCGGGAAAAGTTCGGCCTAGACAAGCCGCTGCCCGAGCAGCTTTTCATCTACGTCAAGGGCGTCGTGACGCTCGACCTCGGCTTCTCCTTCCGCCAGCAGGCACCGGTCGCAAAGCTGATCGGCGAACGGCTGCCGGCGACGCTGCTGCTGACGCTGACGGCATTCGCGATCTCTCTCGCGCTCGGCATTCTGTTCGGCACCTTCGCCGCGCGCTTTGCCGGGACCTTTCTCGACACGGCCATCACCGTGTTCGCGCTGATCTTCTATGCCATGCCGCTGTTCTGGGTGGCGCTGATGGGCATCCTGCTGTTTTCGGTCACCATGGATTGGTTGCCGAGTTTTGGTTACGAGACGGTCGGTGCCAACCTCACCGGCTTCGCCCATGCGGTCGATGTCGCAAAGCACCTGATCATGCCGGCGATGACGCTCGGGCTGTTCTTCATGGCGACCTACACCCGCATGACGCGCGCCTCGATGCTGGAGGTGAAGCGGCTCGACTTCGTCAAGACGGCGCGGGCCAAAGGCCTCTCGGACGCCGTGATCCAGCGCCGCCACGTGCTGCGCAACGCGCTGCTGCCGGTCGTGACGCTGGCCGGCGTGCATTCCGGCACGCTGATCGGCGGTGCCGTCATCACGGAGACCGTGTTCGCCTGGCCCGGCATCGGGCGCCTGATGTACGACGCCCTGCTCCAGCGCGACTACAATCTGCTGCTCGGCGTCTTCGTGATCTGCTCCGCCATGGTGCTGATCTTCAACCTCATCACCGACCTGGTCTACCGACTGGTCGATCCACGCATCGAATTCGCCTCATGAAACAGTTCTGGAAATCGATGCTGAAGAGCCCGAGCGGCGTCATCGGGCTCGTCATCCTGGTGCTCGCGATCTCGGTCGCATTGTTCGGGCCGATGCTGTTCCCGAACTCGCCCTGGCGCATGGTGCAGCGCCCGTTCCTGCCGCCGTTCACACTCTCGACGGTGCCGCTCGGCACCGACGCGCTCGGTCGCGACGTGTTCGCCGGCATGATTTTTGGCGCACGCGTCTCGCTGCTGGTGGGCCTCGTCTCCACGCTGGTGGCGCTAATCGTCGGCATGCCGATCGGCGCCATGGCGGGCTATTTCGGCGGCAGGGTCGATGACGCCCTGATGCGCTTCACCGAGTTCTTCCAGACCATTCCGAGCTTCGCGCTCGCGATCGTGCTGGTCGCGATCCTGCAGCCTTCGATCTATTCGATCGTGACCTCGATCGCGCTGGTGAGCTGGCCGCCGGTTGCCCGGCTCGTGCGCGGCGAGGTGCTGTCGCTGCGCACGCGCGAGTATGTCCAGGCCGCCGTGGTTACCGGGCAGTCGCACACCTGGATCATCCTGCGCGAGATCCTGCCCAACGCGCTGTCACCGGTGATCGTGCTGGCCTCGCTGATGGTGGCGACCGCGATCCTGCTGGAATCCTCGCTGTCCTTCCTCGGCCTCGGCGATCCCAATCTGATCTCCTGGGGCTACATGGTCGGCGCCGGCCGCACCGTGATCCGTCAGGCCTGGTGGATCACCGTGTTTCCCGGCGTCGCCATCCTGATCTCCGTGCTCGGATTGAACCTGATCGGCGAAGGCCTCAACGACGCGCTCAATCCGCGCCTGTCGCGGGAGGGACGCTGACGATGACCGCCCCGCCCGCCGTCTCCATCAGGAACCTCAAGATCGCGCTGCCGAAAGGCGCCGAGCGCCCGTTCGCCGTCTACGGCATCTCGCTGGACCTGCGGCCCGGCAAGATCGTCTGCGTCGTCGGCGAGTCCGGCTCCGGCAAGTCGATGTGCGCGCATGCGCTGATGGGCCTGTTGCCTGATACGGTGTCTGTCGCCTCCGGCGAGATCCAGTTCGAAGGCCGCGACCTGCTCAAGCTCGATGACGACGGCTGGCGCGATCTGCGCGGCCGCAGGCTGGCGATGATTTTTCAGGAGCCGATGACCGCGCTCAATCCGTTGATGCGGATCGGCGACCAGATGGCGGAGATGTTCGAGGCGCACGGCCTGCTGACGCCGAGGGAGCGGCGCGCGAGAGTGCTCGCTCTGGCACGCGAGGTCGGTCTGCCCGACCCCGAGCGAATCGTGCGCGCCTATCCGCACCAACTCTCCGGCGGCCAGCGCCAGCGCGCCATGATCGCGATGGCGCTCGCGCTCGAGCCTGCCGTTCTGGTCGCGGACGAGCCGACCACCGCGCTCGACGTCACCACGCAAGCACAGATCCTCAAGCTGATCCGTAACCTTCAGCGCAACCGCAACATGGCGGTGATGTTCATCACCCATGATTTCGGCGTCGTCGCGGACATTGCCGACCAGGTCGTCGTGCTCCGCCATGGCAAGGTCGTGGAGGAAGGCCCGGCCGCGGCCGTCTTCAACGAGCCGCAGCACGACTACACCAAGGCGCTGCTCGCAGCCGTCCCCTCGATGGATCCACCGGCGCGACAGCCGCTCGACGATCAGGCCAGGGCGGTCGAGGTGATCGGGCTGGACAAGACCTACGTGACATCGGGCGGCTGGTTTCGCGAGGACCGCCGCGTCGATGCGGCGCGCGCGGTCAATTTCGACATCCTCAAGGGCGAGACGCTCGGTCTCGTCGGCGAATCCGGTTCCGGAAAATCGTCGGTGGCGCGTCTCGTGATGCGGCTGATCGAGGCCGACCGCGGCACGGTGCGGATCGGCGAGACCGATCTCACCTCACTCTCGGGCAAGGCGCTGCGCGCCGAGCGCCACCGCATCCAGATGATCTTCCAGGATCCGTTCGCCTCGCTCAATCCGCGGCGCAAGATCGGCCACATCATCACCGACGGCCCGATCGCGGCCGGCATCGATCCGAAGGTCGCCTTCGACCGCGCCCGCGATCTCCTCAAGATGGTGGGCCTGGATGCCGGCGCACTTGAACGTTATCCGCATGAATTCTCAGGCGGCCAGCGCCAGCGTATCGGCATTGCACGCGCGTTGGCGCTCGAGCCCGAGATCATCGTCGCGGACGAAGCCGTCTCCGCGCTCGACGTCTCAGTGCAGGCGCAAGTCTTGAGACTGCTCGAAGACCTCAAGCTACGCCTGGGCCTCTCGATGCTGTTCATCACCCACGATTTGCGCGTCGCAGCCCAGATCTGCGACCGTATCGCGGTGATGCAGCGTGGCGCCATCGTCGAGTTGAAGCCGACGTCGCAGCTCTTCGCCGCGCCTGAGCATGCCTATACGCGGGAGCTGCTTGCGGCGGTGCCGGGGCGCAAGGACCGCGCGCCGGCGGCGTGAAACGAACGCGTGCGACAGCCGAATTCGAGATCGTTCCAAAACTTGCCCGCCGCAAGATGAGAAACATATTCGATTGAACGGCATTGGCTTGGCAAGATTGTCCTTGCTGGCGGCAGCAAAGGGAAAATTGCCACCGGACCTCGCGCGTCGTGATGCGGCGCGCCAGTTTCGCAATTCACGCGAGAGAACAAACCGGGGCATCCGACCGCGGGAGTGCCATCACGCGCTTTTGTTCTGACGTGACCGGCTGCGCCGTTTCAAAGCCGAAACGGCGCCATAGATCGAGATGGAATGATCACCGTCATCTGATGACGGATTTGCCAACTGATATTCGGAGCCACCATGGGCGAAGTTATTCAATTTGTCTCGAAGTCCGAGCGCGAGCGAGTGCGCCTCATTCAGGAGGCGCGGGCCATCTACGACAGCATCTTCCCATCGGCTGATCCGGCCGGCGAGAGACAGGACAAGGCGGCGGGCAGCCGCGGGTTTGTCCGGGGCGACGGGGGTAACCTCGCATGATCAAGATCATCGCCGTCCTCTGTAGCCTCGCCTCTCCGACCAATTGTCATGAGCAGATCGTCACCACCTCCGACTTTGCCGAGGTGTCGGTGCAATCCTGCCTGATGGGCGCGCCGCAGCTCGCCGACTGGATGAATCAGCATCCGGCGGAGCGCCTGGCGGCTTGGCGCTGCGTGATCGGGAAGCAGAGCGGCAGGGGAATCTGAACTCGACCTGCTTTCACTGAACGATCCCTGGCTTTGGTCCTGACGGCTGCAGTGACAAACGCCTTTCGAGCCAAGGCGGCCCGCGAAGACGGTGACGACGATACGTTGACGGAGTAACCTGCTGCGACCGTTCGCAGCAGGGGTAAGCCGGATGGAAGTCGCCAGCCTCGTTCTTCCCGTATTCGCGATCATCGTCACCGGCTGGCTCGCGGGCGAACTCGGCTACCTCTCCCGTTCGCTTGCCGATGCCCTCGTGCACTTTGCCTACAACGTGGCGATGCCGGCGCTGCTGATCGTCACGATCGCACAGGAGCCGGCGCGCAATCTGCTGGAATGGCGCTTCCTGCTCGCATTCGGCGGCGGCTCCCTGATCTGCTTCGCCCTGGTCTTCCTGGTGGTCCGCGCCGGCGGAAAGCACGATCTTGCGAGCGGCACGATATACGGAATGGCGGCGGCGATGACCAACACCGGTTTCGTCGCGCTGCCGATCCTGCACGCGATCTACGGCCAGCCTGCCGTCCTGCCCGCGGCGGTGGCCACGGTGTTCGTGGCCGCCGTGATGTTTCCGATCACGGTCATCCTGCTGGAAAAAGACGTGCGAGAGCCGGCGCATCCGGCAGGTTTGGTGAAGCAGATCCTGCTTAATCCGATGGTGCTGTCGACGCTCATTGGTCTGGTCTGGGCAATCACCGGCCTGCCGATTCCGGCGCCGGTCGCGGCCTATCTGAACATGATCGCCGACGCGCTCACGCCCTGCGCGCTGTTCGCCATCGGCCTCGGTCTGTCCGTCGAGGGCCTGCGCTCCAACCTGAAGGCATCGTTTGCGCTCGCCGCGGTGAAGCTGGTGGTCATGCCGCTGATCGTCTACGGACTCTGTGTGGTCTTGGTGCTCGATCCTCTCTACACGGTCGCGGCCGTCGTCTGCGCGGCCGTGCCGACCGCAAAGACCGTGTATGTCCTCGCGCACGAGCACAAGGTCGAGGAGAAACTGGTTGCGGCCACGGTCTCGATCACGACGATGCTGTCGGTCGCGACATTGCTGGCCGCGCTCTATTTGCTCTCCGGCTTGGCGAGCGGCACGCGTTGATCGGCCATCGGCGTCCGTCTCGCCGAAATGTTATCTATCGCGTGGTATTATTCCAGGTGGGGACCGAGTTGGTCACGCCGACCGAGGGCCAATTGTACGAGCCGACCGACGGCGCCGTGACCGTGCCGGACGTCTGTCCGGATGACCCGTAGGACGCCCTCGGCTGCGCTGCCGATGCTGGCGCACCGCTATAGCTCGGCGCCACCACACCCGTGCTGTAATGTCGGCTCGACCGGACCTTCTTTGCTTCAGCCGCGAAAGGCGCGGCAAGCAATCCGGTCGTGATGAGCGCGGCAATGGCGAATTTGATGGTTTTCATGGCTGATCCTTTCGCCCGCTGCACGCCCCGGTATTCAACTGTACATTCACCGGACAATTTCCATAGGTCTCAGTTCATAACTCCGTGCGCGGACGAAGGTGCCGAAGTGCAGGGAGCAGGGACCCGCCGCCTTCGGATGGACCCGAATCAGCGTTAGTGCATTGCGATCAGTGACTTCCCTGGACGCGAGCAGCATGACCGGCGCCGAACTGAAGCAACTCCGCAACGACCTCTCCGACGCGCTCGAGCGGAAACTCACTGCGGCCGACATGGCCAAGCTCTGCGGATTGCCGGAGAAGGGCGGCGCTGACACCATCCGGCGCTGGGAGGTCAGCGGCCCGACGCCGTCGGCGACCAAAGTGCTGCGCGTGCTCGCGATGGCGAGCGAGCGCTATCCGATCCTGGAAAAGTTCGACATCTTCGATCGCCATGACGTGCGCGAGGAGGACCGACCTGCAAAGCGCGCGGCGTTCCGCGAACAGATGCGCGATGAGGCGCGACGGCGTCTTGGTTAATGAAGCAGGCTCAGAGGTTACGGGAAAGCTGCGAAATTAAGCCTTTCTTCAGCATTTCTTAAGCCGACATTAAGCACGAAAATCATTTGCAGCCCAATAAGTTAGCTTGGGCCTCGCTGTGCCACGCATGTGACAGCATTTTCGTCAAAAGCAAGCTATCTGCAAAACCAACGCCGGCGCGAAAAAGCGCGCTTGCCGGGGACCTTTAGTGTTGGAGTTCGGACTATGAAGAAGATTCTGTTTGCGACCGTGGCGCTGCTTGCGATGGGCGCGGCTGCCCCGGCCGTCGGTGCCGATCTCGGCAACCGCAACTACTATAAGACGCCCGCGCCGGCCTATGCCGCGCCAATCTATAACTGGACCGGTTTCTATATCGGCGGCCATGTCGGCGGCGCGTTCTCCAGCGACAACAACTTCAACGGCCTTTCCACCGGCAACAACGGCAACGGCCGTTTCCTCGGCGGCGTGCAGGTCGGTGGGGACTGGCAGTTCCATCCGAATTTCGTGGTCGGCGTCGAGGGTCAGTATTCCTGGCTTTCCGGCAGCGTCGGCGCAGTGTTTCCGGGCGGCATCGCCTACACCAACGACCAGCGTGGCCTCGGCTCGATCACCGGCCGCGTCGGCTACACCTGGGGCCCCGGCCTTCTTTATGTGAAGGGCGGCTATGCCTATTCGGACAACAATGAGAAGGTGACCGTCGGTGGCGTGCCGACCGCGTTCGTGATCGCTGGCGATCACCGCAACGGCTACACGGTCGGCGCCGGCCTCGAATACATGTTCGCCCCGAACTGGTCGGCCAAGGCCGAGTACCAGTACTACAATTTCGGCGACGCGAGCTTCACCGGCGGACCGCTCGCGGGCACCGGCAGCTTCACCACCGACGACCACACCATCAAGGCGGGCGTCAACTACCGCTTCAATTGGGCAAGCCCGGCGGTCGCGCGCTACTGATCGGTTACCGCAATCTTAAGATGACCCGGGGCCGGCGATTTCGCCGGCCCTTCTTTTTTCGCCCTGCGGAACACCCGCAACCTTTTGCGGAGATTGCGAATTTTTAACTCGCCGTGCGGATACTGCCGGCCACCAAGCAGAAACAAGAATTGTTGGGGGAATTTCGATGGCGATCCGTCTCAGCCTTAGCGGCTCACTTGGCCGAATGCGGCCTCGTTTCAAAATGCCGACCTGGGGCGTGCGCGGCAGCCTGTTCGCGGCCTTCGCGGTGATTGCGGGCATGGGCCTCGTGATCTCGGCCGGCGCCGGCCTCGTGCTGCAAAATCTCGGCGGACGGATGACCGAACTGAGCGGGCGGGACATTCCGCGCCTTGCCGCCAGCCTGCAATTGTCGGCACTGAGCGCGAGCCTTGCGGCACAGGGACCGGCCCTGCTCGCGGCTCAAACCGAGGACGCCCTGAAAGAGCGCACCGCGAAGCTCAAGGAGTTGCAGGAGCAGACGCAGAAGAAGCTCAACGAGATCATCGAGCTCGGCGGCGACAAGTCCGTTGTCTCCGGACTCAGCGAGACCATGAAGAGCATCAACGAGGCGGCCCAGAGCCTGGCCAAGGCCGCCCGCGAACGGCTGGATATCGCCGCCCTCCACGACAAGCAATATGACGCGCTGCGCAGCGCGCAGGGCGCCTTCGTCGGCGCGGCCAGCCCGGCCATGCTCGACGCGCAGACACGGGTCAACGCCATTCTCGGCTCGGCCGACCTGTCCGCCGCAGATGCCTCCGACGCCGCGCAGACCGTCGGCCAGCTCGGCAACGTCGTCGCCAGCGGCAATCTCGCCGCCGCTGACATGAGTGCGGCGCTGTCGGCCAACACGAGCGACAAGCTCGACGACATCCAGAAGGCACAGGGCCGCCTGCGCTCCAACCTCGATCTGTTGCCGGACAATCAGGGCAACAAGATGCTGCGCGAAACAGCGGAGAAGCTGCTCGCGCTCGGCACCGGCAAGACCGGCGTGTTCAATCTGCGCGAGAAGGAGCTCGATTCCGTCGACTACGGCCAGACCATCCTGGACGAGACCCGCAAGCTCAATATCGGCCTCGGCATCAGCGTGCAGCAGCTCGTCGACGGCGTGCAGAAGGAGACCAACGCCTCGACCTCCCAGGCGCAGCAGGATATCTCGCTTGCGACGACCGCGATGCTGGCCCTCGGGGCGCTGATGCTGGTCGGCTCGGCGCTGTTCGTCTGGCTCTATGTCGGCCGCAACATCCTGCGCCGGATCACCGGCCTGCAGCGCGCCATGCAGCTGCTCTCGGCCGGCGATCTCGACACCGAGATCCCGCGCGCCAAGCAGAATGACGAGATCGGTGCGATGACCGATACGTTGACCGTGTTCCGCGACAGCATGATCGAAGCGCGGGCACTCGCCGCCGAGCAGGACAAGGACCGTATCGCCAAGGCGGAGCGGGCCGCGCGCATGGAAGCGAAGATCGCCGAATTCGAAAACACGGTGCGCTCCGCGCTCGACAATCTGGCGCAGTCGGCCAATTCGATGCAATCGACCGCGCAGAGCATGTCGACCACCGCCGACCAGTCCAACGCGCTGGTCAACGCGGTCGCCTCCGCCGCCGAGGAGACCTCGGTCAACGTGCAGACCGTGTCGTCGGGCACCGAGCAGCTGTCCTCCTCGATCGAGGAGATCAGCAAGCAGGTCGTCACTTCCGCCGCGATCGCCAAGAAGGCGGTCGACGAGGCCGGCGCCACCGACGCAACGGTGCAGAGCCTTGCCGACAGCGCCAGCCGGATCAGCGTCGTGGTCGATTTGATCCAGACCATCGCCTCGCAGACCAATCTGCTCGCGCTCAACGCCACCATCGAGGCGGCGCGTGCTGGCGAGGCCGGCCGCGGCTTCGCGGTGGTTGCCTCCGAGGTGAAGAGTCTCGCGAGCCAGACCGCCAAGGCGACGGAGGAAATCCGCACACAGATCGCCAGCATGCAGGACATCACGACATCGGCAGTCGGCGCCATCCAGGGCATCGGCCGGATCATCGGCGAGATCGACGGCGTGACCACGACGATCGCGGCCGCCGTCGAGGAGCAGGGCGCCGCCACCCGCGAGATCGCGCGCAACATCCAGCATGCGGCCGGCGGCACCAGCGAAGTCTCCAGCAACATTGTCGGCGTCTCCACCGCGTCGGCCGAAGCGGGCGCCGCGGCGAACGAAGTGCTGAGCGCCTCCGACGCTCTGCGGCGCGAAGCCGACATGCTGCGCGGAGAGATCGACGCGTTCCTCAACAACATGCGGGCGGCGTAAGGACGCCGGCCCGTCGTTCCGAGACCAGGCCGGTAGCCCGTATGGAGCTGCGCTCCATCCGGGCTACGGAAAAAGCCCCGGTATGACCGCCATGCGGAGACCACACCCTGTCCTTTTTCGGCTGGCGCGCCGCCCGCGGCGGGTTTAAGCCGGTAGTATGAACGCAAAAACCGATATCGTGCAGTCCTCGGCCGAGGCCCTGCGCTACCCCTGGGAACAGCATCCTGGTCACGACGAGATCGTCGAGGTGCGTCCCGGCGTGTTGTGGGCACGGCTGAAGCTGCCGTTTCGCCTCAACCACGTGAACGTCTACCTGCTCGCCGACGGCGACGGCTATGCCATGGTGGATACCGGCTTCGGCAACGAAGAGACGATCGAGGCCTGGACCAAGCTGTTCGACGGGCCGCTGAAGGGCGTCACCATCACGCGCCTGATCGTCACCCACTCCCACCCCGACCATGTCGGACTTGCGGGCTGGGTCGTCGAGCGGTTCAACTGCCCGCTAGTGATGTCGCAGGTCGAATATCTGCAATCGGTCTATCACCAGAACCGCGGCACCGCGGAGCGGCAGGAGGCGCAGCGGCTGTTCTTCCGCCACCATGGCATGGACGAGTCGCTCACCGAAAAGCTGCTGGGCCGCGGCCAGGATTATCTCAAGCGCGTCTCGGTGCTGCCGCCCTCCTACCGCCGCATCTCCCACGGCGACGACGTCGTGATCGGCACGCGCCGCTTCAAGGTAATCACCGGCGGCGGTCACGCGCTCGACCAGGTGATGCTCTATTGCGCCGACGACAAGCTGTTCCTCTCCGCCGACCAGGTGCTGAGCAAGATCTCGCCCAATGTCAGCGTCTGGGCGGTCGAGCCCGATCAGAATTCGCTCGGCGAATATCTGGCCTCGCTCGCTAGCCTCACCACCACGCTGCCCTACGACGTGCTGGTGCTGCCCGGCCACGGCGTGCCGTTCTACGGACTTAAGACCCGCATCAAGCAACTCGCCGACCACCATGAAGAGCGCTGCCGCCTGATCGCGGAAGCCTGCCGCGAAGTGCCGCAGACCTCGCGCGCCTTGGTGCCGGTCGTGTTCAACAAGCATGTGCTCGACGAGCACCAGATGGGCTTTGCCGCCGGCGAGCTGGTCGCTCACGTCAACTACATGATCGTCGAGGGCCGGCTGACGGCGGAGACGAAGGACGGCGTGCTGCAATTCCGGACGACGTGAGCTAAGGCGTCGGCGCGACCGGCTGCGCAATCATGGACGGAGCGCGCGCCTTGGACAAAATGTCCATGGCAGCAGCCGGCGTCCGTGCCTTCCCTGGAGTCTCGGCCCCCGCCGGCGGGCCCGTGTTAGGCATTTGATCCACATCAACTATCGCCGGCGATACGCCGCTATCAGTGAACCCGCGCGCCTCGTGACAAATGTGGGCGGGCGCATGGACATTGGAGCTGGAAAAGCTCTAAAAATGAGCGGCCGCCGTGGCCGGGTTCCGTTGCAGGTTTTGCCGATGGATTACAACCAGTTCTTCGATTCCGCCCTCGATCGTCTCCACGCCGAGCGGCGCTACCGCGTGTTCGCGGACCTCGAGCGGACGGCCGGCCGATTCCCGCACGCGGTCTGGCACTCGCCCAAGGGCAAGCGCGACGTCGTGATCTGGTGCTCCAACGATTATCTCGGCATGGGCCAGCACCCGAAGGTGGTCGGTGCCATGGTCGAGACCGCGACGCGCGTCGGCACCGGTGCCGGCGGCACCCGCAACATCGCCGGCACGCATCATCCGCTGGTCCAGCTCGAGGCCGAGCTCGCCGACCTCCACGGCAAGGAAGCCGCGCTGCTGTTCACCTCGGGCTATGTCTCGAACCAGACCGGCATTCCGACCATCGCCAAGCTCATTCCGAACTGTCTCATCCTGTCGGACGAGCTCAACCACAATTCGATGATCGAGGGCATCCGCCAGTCGGGCTGCGAGCGGGTGGTGTTCCGCCACAACGATCTGGCGCATCTCGAGGCGTTGTTGAAAGCGGCCGACCCGAACCGGCCGAAGCTGATCGTCTGCGAGAGCCTCTATTCCATGGACGGCGACGTCGCCCCGCTCGCCAAGATCTGCGATCTCGCCGAGAAGTACAAGGCGATGACCTATGTCGACGAGGTCCACGCCGTCGGCATGTACGGCCCGCGCGGCGGCGGCATCGCCGAGCGTGACGGCGTCATGCACCGCATCGACATTCTGGAAGGCACGCTGGCGAAAGCGTTCGGCTGCCTCGGCGGCTACATCGCCGCCAACGGCCAGATCATCGACGCCGTGCGCTCCTATGCGCCGGGCTTCATCTTCACCACCGCGCTGCCGCCGGCGATCTGCTCGGCCGCGACCGCCGCGATCAAGCATCTGAAGACCTCGAGCTGGGAGCGCGAGCGCCATCAGGACCGAGCCGCCCGCGTCAAGGCGATCCTCAACGCCGCCGGCCTGCCTGTCATGTCGAGCGACACCCACATCGTGCCGCTGTTCGTCGGCGATCCCGAGAAGTGCAAGCAGGCGTCCGACCTCCTGCTCGAAGAGCACGGCATCTACATCCAGCCGATCAACTATCCGACGGTCGCCAAGGGCAGCGAACGGCTGCGCATCACCCCCTCGCCCTATCACGACGACGGCCTGATCGATCAGCTCGCCGAAGCCCTGCTCCAGGTGTGGGACCGCCTCGGCCTGCCGCTGCGCGAGAAGTCGCTGGCGGCGGAGTAGGCGTTTTTCGCCTCTTCTTCGATCCAACTTCTATCGAGCCCGGAGCTACCCCCCTCCCCGACCCTCCCCCACAAGGGGGGAGGGGGCGAGACAGGTGTCTCCGCCTCACGTCGATTGGGCACGACCGCTCGACGCGAAGCATGCCGATTCTCATTGCCACGAGCGATCCTCTCTCCGTTCCCTCCCCCTTGTGGGGGAGGGTCAGGGAGGGGGGTGCCACACGGGGACTCTCTGAGCAGGCCCGCTAACGCCGCACACTTAACGACAACCCCAGTTCCTGCCCTCGCCCGCCATTTCGCTGTCGCCTCCACCGGTCCAACGCGCTAGATTTACAGGGAAAATGAGCTTGGGCGCCGGTCAGCGCCCTGGGAGAAGCGCGCTCGCCATGCTGCACGATTGGGGCGTGATCGCCGCCGCCTTCGGTTATATCGGCTTCCTGTTCCTGGTGGCGAGCCATGGCGACCGCCGCTCGCCGGCCGGACGCGGCCGTGCCTCCGGGTGGATCTATCCGCTGTCGCTGGCGATCTACTGCACCTCCTGGACCTTCTTCGGCTCGGTCGGCTTCGCCACCCGCACCTCGACCGACTTCCTCGCCATCTATGTCGGCCCGATCCTGATGATCGGGCTCGGCGCGGGCGTCCTGCGCCGCGTGATCCAGCTGGCGAAAGCCCACAACATCACCTCGATCGCCGATTTCATCGGAGCCCGCTACGGCAAGAGCCAGGCGGTGGCGGCGACCGTCGCGCTGATCGTGATCATCGGCTCGGTGCCCTACATCGCGCTCCAGCTCAAGGCGGTCGCCTCCTCGCTGGCAACGATCCTGAGCGAGGACCAGGCCTTCTCCCACATCCCGATCCTCGGCGACATGGCGCTGATGGTGACGCTGGCGATGGCGGCCTTTGCCGTGCTGTTCGGCACGCGGCAGACCGACGCCACCGAGCACCAGCACGGCCTCATGCTGGCGGTCGCGACCGAATCCATCATCAAGCTGGTCGCCTTCCTCGCCGCCGGCATCTTCGTCACCTTCTGGATGTTCTCGCCGCAAGAACTGATCGAGCGCGCCATGAAGACGCCGGAGGCGGTGCGCGCCATCAACTATTCGCCGTCGATCGGCAACTTCCTCACCATGACGCTGCTGTCGCTCTGCGCGATCATGCTGTTGCCGCGCCAGTTCCACGTCAGTGTGGTGGAGAATTCCAGCGATGCCGAGGTCGGCCGTGCACGCTGGCTGTTCCCGCTCTACCTCATCGCCATCAACCTGTTCGTGATCCCGATCGCACTCGCCGGCCTCGTCAGCTTCCCGTTCGGCACAGCCGACCCTGATATGTACGTGCTGGCGTTGCCGATGGAGGGAGGTGCGGATCTGCTCAGCGTCGCCATCTTCGTCGGCGGCCTGTCGGCGGCAACCGCGATGGTGATCGTCGAATGCGTCGCGCTTTCCATCATGGTCTCCAACGACCTCGTGGTGCCCCTGGTGCTGCAACGCCGGCCGGAAGGGCGCACCGGCGGCGCCGATTTCAGCGACTTCCTGCTGCGCTCGCGGCGGCTCGCGATCTTCGCCATCATGGTGATGGCCTATTTCTACTACCGCGCGCTCGGCAATACCCAGCTCGCGGCGATCGGCCTGCTCTCCTTTGCCGCCATCGCCCAGCTCGCGCCGAGCTTCTTCGGCGGGCTGCTGTGGCGGCGCGCGACCGCGCGCGGCGCGATCGGCGGCATGCTGGTCGGCTTCGTGGTGTGGCTCTACACGCTCTTCATACCGAGCTTCATGGACACCTCGACCACGGGAATCCTGCTGCTCCAGCATGGGCCGTTCGGCATCGAGGCGCTGCGGCCGCAGGCGCTGTTCGGCGCCGATCTGCCGCCGCTGATGCACGGCGTCATCTGGTCGCTGTCGCTCAACATCCTGACCTATGTGCTGCTGTCGCTGGCGCGAAGGCCCTCGTCAATCGAGCTGTTGCAGGCCGATCTGTTCGTGCCCAACACGCTCGCGCCGATCTCCCCGGGTTTCCGCCGCTGGCGCACCACCGTCACCGTGCAGGACATCCAGACCACCGTCGCGCAATATCTCGGCCCCGACCGCGCCCGGCATTCCTTCGAGGCCTTCTCGGCGCGGCGCAATGTCCGGCTGGAATCCGGAGCCCCCGCTGATTTCGAGCTGTTGCAGCACGCCGAGCACCTGATCGCCTCCTCGATCGGCGCGGCGTCCTCCCGCCTCGTGATGTCGCTGCTGCTGCGCAAGCGAACCGTGTCCGCGAAGGCCGCGCTAAAACTGCTCGACGATTCCCACGCGGCCCTGCATTTCAACCGCGAGATCCTCCAGACCGCGCTCAACCACGTGCGCCAGGGCATCGCGGTGTTCGATGCCGACCTGCAACTGATCTGCTCCAACCGGCAGTTCGGCGATCTGCTCAACGTTCCCCCGCACATCGTCCAATTCGGCACGCCCTTGCGCGAGATCCTGGAATTCATGGGCGTGAGCGATCCGGACCATCAGGCCGACCGTGAGGCGATGATCGAGCAGCGCCTCGCCGCCTACACCACCGACAGCGAGCCCTATCTCGAGCGCCTGCCGGAACGCCACATGGTGATCGAGGTGCTCACCAACCACATGCCCGGCAGCGGTTTCGTCATCACCTTCACCGATGTCACGCCGAGCTTCGAAGCCGCGGAAGCACTGGAGCGCGCCAACGCGACGCTGGAAAAGCGCGTGCGCGACCGCACCGAGGAATTGACGCGGCTGAACTCCGAGCTGGCCCTGGCCAAGAGCGCGGCGGAAGACGCCAGCATCTCCAAGACCCGCTTTCTCGCCGCCGCCAGCCACGACATCCTGCAGCCGCTGAACGCTGCGCGGCTCTATGTCACGAGCCTGGTCGAGCGCCAGCACAGCGGCGAGGAGACGCGGCTGGTCGAGAACATCGACGAATCGCTGCAGGCGATCGAAGAGATCCTCGGTGCGCTGCTCGACATCTCCCGCCTCGACGCCGGCGCGATGACGACCTCGACCTCGAGCTTCAAGATGGCGGATCTGATGCGCTCGCTGGAGATCGAGTTCGCGCCGATCGCGCGCGCCAAGGGCCTCGAGCTCGCCTTCGTGCCCTGCTCGCTGCCGGTCGAGTCGGATCGGCTGCTGCTGCGCCGCCTGCTGCAGAACCTGATCTCGAACGCGATCAAATACACCCCGCGCGGCCGCGTGCTGGTCGGCTGCCGCCGCCAGGGCGCTTCGCTCAAGATCTGCGTCTACGACACCGGCGTCGGCATCCCGCCGGTCAAGCGCGGCGAGATCTTCAAGGAATTCCATCGCCTGGAGCAGGGCGCGCGGATCGCGCGCGGGCTGGGGCTCGGTCTCTCGATCGTCGAACGCCTCGCGCGGGTGCTCAAGCACGGCATCGCCATCGACGGCAACAAGAGCGGCGGCTCGGTGTTCTCCGTGACGGTGCCGACCGCCAAGGCGATCACCCACACCGCCGCCGTGACCAGTGCGACCCCGCTGGCGCGCACGCCGATCTCGGGCGCGCTGATCGTCTGCATCGAGAACGACGCGGCGATCCTCGACGGCATGCGCACGCTGCTGAAGGCGTGGGACGCCGAGGTGATCGCGGTCGCCGATCCGGAAGGCGCGATCGCCGCAATCGAAACAGCCGGAAGGCGCGTCACCGGCCTCCTGGTCGACTATCATCTCGACCGCGGCAACGGCATCGCCGCAATCCGCGACATTCGACGCCGCTTCGGCGATACCATCCCCGCGATCCTGATCACGGCCGACCGCAGCCCCGCCGTGCAGGTCGCCGCGCGCGACGAGAAAGTCGCGGTGCTGAACAAGCCGGTCAAGCCGGCCTCGCTCCGCGCGCTCCTTGGCCAGTGGCGCACGCAGCAGATGGTCGCGGCGGAATGAGAGGCGCCGCAGGTCAAGATCGGCCGCTACGTTGAAATGGGCCCACCGCGTCATTGCGAGCGCAGCGAAGCAATCCAGAAATCCCTCCGCAGAGACCGTCTGGATTGCTTCGCTGCGCTCGCAATGACGGAGCAAGATAGAGATGCTTTCGTCCTCAAACCGGCATCCCGTTTCGTAGACACGCCTTCGCCTTCTCGCGGCGCGTTTCGCCCGAGGTTTGCGCTTCTCGTGGCGCCCTCCTGGAGAAAAGGGCGCAGGGAAGGCCGGGTGCTGGCTGGCACCCGCGGTCCGCTGCGCGAAATGCACACGCAGGAAGAACCGCACAGCAGCATACAGGTGGAGCCGAACACACGGCCTTCCCTGCGCGATGGTCGGACGGCTTATGCCGTGCTCTCCCGGGAGCCGAACTTTCCCTCTGGCCTCCCTCGCCTCACGGAATTCGCCGGCATGGCACCGGTTGGCACCATGTCGCCTCCGTAAGGCTTGACCGTAGCAACGACGGCCAGGACCACACGATTTTGCCGCACGCAACAGTGCCGTTCGTACAACGCGGCTTGCGAAATGCTCACGGGGATTGGCTCAATGCATCACCCCGCCCTGCGTCTCGCATCCGCGACGGCGCCAATGCGTCCACCGCAACCCGATCCGCGGCTCGTGACGACGTACGACCGCCCCTTTTCGCCGGATCAGGGTGGGCGACACCTACGACAAATCCGAATTTCTGTAAAGCAGAATCTTTTGCCTCGCGCTGATTGACCCAGCCATTGCTGTTTTGCCCGGCGGATCACCCAAGCCCTTGGGGTGACCCGGGCACGTCGCCCCAAAAGACGCTTTGAGGAACGCACTTGATGTCCGCTGATCTCAGCAGCAGCGCAAAACGCGGTATTGTCCAACTTCCGGATTGGGCCACGAGCGGAATTGTGCGGCGATCAAGGACGGCGCCTTACTTCGTGTCCATTGGTGAATTCTTGGTGGCGTGGCCCTCGTCCGGCGAGAAAGCACGCGCAAGAATCGTTAGCTCATTTTGCCTCGAAGCTTTACGAGGATTTGAACGAAATTAGGACAAGCGTTCTGTCAGAAGCATTGGAATATCCGTCATATCGAATTGCTGGACGTTGAACCCCCCATAAGCTGGCCAGACATAGTTTTGTATGTCATCGCCTCCAGGTTGAGAGCTACTCGCCACCTCGTATAGCGAGAGGGAGCATCCATGTCTTTATCCAGACGAGAGACATTGAAGATTCCGGCAGGAGTAATTCTAGCGTCAGCACTTGCGCAGCGCCCCGTAGCAGCACAATCGTCACGTACAAAAATCGTGTTATTGGGCACGACGGGAGGGCCACCCCTGCAGGTTGCGCGCGCTGCACCTTCAAACGCCATCGTAGCGGGGGGAGCTCTTTACGTTGTCGACTGCGGCAATGGCGTCGCTCGACAAATAGTGCAAGCTGGCTTGAGGCTCAATGCATTGAAAAGCATCTTCATTACCCATCACCACTCGGATCACAATCTGGACTACGGCAACTTGTTCTATTTTGCGTGGTACTCCAGCCTGCGAGATCAAGTGAATTCCTACGGACCACCCCCACTAGCAGAGATGACAAGTAAATACTTCGAACTGAATGCCTTCGATATCGATATTCGGATGCGCGATGAAAAGAAGCCCGATCCTAGGAAGATGCTTGTTCCGCATGAGGTAACGTCCGCTGGAGTTGTGATGCAGGATGAACATGTGAAGGTCACATGCGTATTGGCAGACCATCCTCCGCTTCCGGTGGCGTTGTCTTATCGTTTTGACACGGATGATCGTTCGGTCGTTTTTTCGGGAGATACTCGAAAGACCGACGCTTTGATAGAGCTTGCCAAGGGCGTCGACGTGTTCGTATGCGAGGCGCAGCATCTTTCGGGAGTGCGCAGTGCGCTCGATCAAGCTGTGAAGGCGGGCAGGTTCGACAAGGACACTGCAGATGATCTTTTCAAAAGCATTTCAGGGAACGCTCTCACCGTCGAACAGGCGGGCGAAGTCGCTCAAGCCGCAGGCGTCAAAAAGCTGGTGCTAAGTCATTTCGTGCCGGGGAATGGTGCTGTGCCCGATCAGGTGTTCGTGGATGAAGCTCGCAAAGCGTTCTCCGGCGAAATTATAGCTGGACGGGATTTGCTCGAACTCTAGCGTGGTAGTGGCGCTCAAGGTCCGCTCGGGGTCAGAAGCGGTCATCCCTCCATACAAGCGCTTTAGCTTCGTTCAATCTTTTCTCTGGTGGCATTCATCGTGAAGTAGCATGTGCGAGGCTCGCCTTGAGGCTAGCCGGGCGGGGCTTTTTGCTAGTCTTTTGCAGTCCGAGAACGGTGAGCAGTGACCAGCCAGCGCCGACTACGCGTGTCCCTCACCCGCATTCTCGATAAAGCCGCCCCTTGGCGCCTTATGAGGCAAGTCCCATCCGAAGTAGACTTCCACCCGGACGATCTTGTCGCCGCGCACGGTCGCGACCTCACAGTTGCGAAACTTGTGGTCTCCGGCGGCTGCTTCATAGACGATAACTGCACGGTCTCCGTCTTCGATCGCGAGCATTTCGTCAAACGAGGTAGTTCTCTCGCTGTTGGGCCAGCAGCGGCTCAGATAGGTTGCCCGATCCAGTTGATTGTCGACTGGACTGGAGAAGCGATAATCGTCAGATAGTACTGCCTCGATCGCTGCCCGATCCTTATCGATGTACGCCTTCAATCTGGCACGTGCCAGTTTGAGCGTGCTTTCGCGGCGCGACATGTCGTTCGTTCCCGTGTCCGAGGGTTAGCCTTTGTGGGCGCCCGGCTCAGGATAACGGCCGATGTCCGTTTTTGATCCACATTCGAAGCCTTGCGCAACGTCAGCTTCGGGTCAGATTCGGGCCTCTCCCTTGAATTGCCCGCAAGTACGTCTCGAATCATCTTGAAAGCGGACGCAGATCGGAAGGGCTGCGGCCTGAAAATGACCAGCCTCACGAGTTGAGGAGGTCAACATGAACGATATCCTAAGCACTACTCCTGCCGTCTTGAGCCACACTCCGTGGAATAAGGGAAAGATCGTCGGGGCGAAGCCGCCGCCCCGTCCGAAGCACGTCTGGTCAATTCGAACTAAGCTCCAAGTGGATGGCCGTTTGCGCGATCTGGCGATGTTCAACGTCGCCATCGATAGCAAGCTGCGCGGCTGCGACGTCGTAGCCTTGAAAGTCGATGACGTTGCGCTGCGCGGATATGCGGCCGATCGCGCGACCGTCCGACAAAAGAAGACCGGCCGACCAGTCAAGTTTGAACTAACGGAATCAACCCGTCAGGCTATCGATGACTACCTGCGGACGACCGGCAAGAAGTCAGGTGAATACCTGTTCACTGGCCGGCGGCGGACTACTGGACACATGACGACCCGCCAGTATGCCCGCCTCCTATCTCACTGGATCGCTGACATTGGACTGGACCCACATCTGTTCGGGACGCATTCCATTCGCCGCACCAAGGCAACCTTGATTTACCGCCGAACCGGTAACCTGCGAGCTGTACAGCTCCTTCTAGGGCACACCAAGATCGAGAGTACCGTCCGATATCTCGGCATCGAAGTCGATGACGCCCTCGCGATAGCAGAACAAGTTGAGGTCTGACTTCGGGGGCAGAGCAGACGCGCTCTGCTCTGCCCTCACAGACTGCTCCGGGCCAATAGCCGACCCGCCGCCGCATCACATATTTTTCAACAAGCGCCGATGTAGCGTTGCGGCATTGGGCTGCCTGGCGGCCCACTCCAGATTACGTTCGCCATCGACCTTCACCCAGAACGTACGGGTAGGCGCATCGGCCCCATCGAGCGAATTGAAAGTACATGATGCCCTTTCTCGAATGATGGCGCCGATGGAGTCCTGAGCTTGGTAGTCAATGAGCGCCACGTACTGAACCGGCGGGTGGCGTGCAGCTTGCATCATGGATCGTCTGGTTGACGCGGATACGGCGCGCTCCGGCTCGGCGAAAAATTCGTCCCATGTGATCGTTCTTGTGGAGTCGTCCACCCCGATCCGTTGATAGGTGGAGGGAACCGCCAGCCGCTCCTGGATTGCCGTTTCGCAGGTTTGTACAAATTGAGAGGTGAACGGCGGATAGCCGCGGACATGAGCGTAACCGAGAACAGCGATGCCGAGGACTAGGAACGCTGCGAGAGCAAGCTTAATCTTCATCTGTAACTCTTACAGAATTTTGCCTGCCTGGTTTGAGCGACTGGCCCGCAGGGTGCACACCCCCGACCTAACTCGAACTAGGCTAAGCGTGCATTAACGGGTTCGCGCAACCTGCCAACTCAAATGTGCCACGTTGTCGCTGGCGGGTGGGACGTCATTCGGCTCTGATTTGGCTCTGGCCGACGTCTGGTTTGGGTCAAAATGCGAATAACTCAGGTTGAGCAAATCTGGTCCGCTGGGCCGCAATGAGCGGACCTCCGTCAAACGGCGCGCGACTTCGCCGATGGGCCATTTTCTGCCTTGAACAGGCGCGGCAAAACATGCCAGCGCATGCTCCGGCGAATGCCGTCGGTTCACGCCTGGGCGGGGTCAACGCTGCGCCGGTGAACCAGAAAGTCCTTGCCGCGACAGAACACCATGGATTCGGAAGACCTTGATTGGTAGATGGACGGAGCCGACCCGTGAAATTTTTGCTGAGAATTATGCTTGCAACCGCCCTCGTGAACCTTGCTCCAGCCGTCGCCGCGGCGCCGAAGAACGCCGTCGCTTCTCCTGCCTTGCAGAAGGAATTCGATGGCTTCATCGAGAAGTTTCGCGCGGCGCTGAGGACAAACGATTCCGCCGCCGTCGCCGGTATGACACGATTGCCGTTCATGAACGACAGCGCAATTCGCGACGCCGCGCAATTTCGCGCCAAGACCTATGCGAGCTCGTTCACGGCGAAGAATCGCGCGTGTATCCAGCGCGGCAAGGCCATCTACGATCGCGATCAATACAAGAATGACTCTTACTTCGTCTTCTGCGGCGAGCTCATCTTCGTCTTTACCAAGACGCCGGCCGGATTCCTTTTTACGGATATCAGCGTGAACGACTGATCAGGCAACAATGCTATCCACTGCCGCCGGATGTATGATTGGTCGCCGCGCTCAGCGGCATATTGGGTACAGCAACCTGGGCGATGGGCCGACTCATCAACCGAAAGACTCGCCGCGAGGGTAACGGTCGGCTCAGCCCCCGATTAACGGACATGAATACGGACAGCGGCGACTTCGCCTTCGGGTCAAAACCGGCAATGCTCTGAACGAGCCGAATGACTCCGCTTTGCCTCAACACCGGGCATCCGCGACTTGGCGAGTAAGCGCCTCGGCCAACCGGCGTGCCCTGATTCCACTGGCGGCAACCATCACGGCTTGCGTCCGGCTCTCGACGCCGAGCTCTTGCAGGATCGCCGAAACGTGCGCCTTGCGGATGCGGCGGAATGGTTGCCGGCCGAGATCCGTTCACGGAGCGAGCCGCGTGAAGACGTAATCGCGCCCCTTGGCACGCGCCTCATGGCACGCAAAGCAGGTGCGATGCTGAGCTTCGTCGACCGGCTTGCCGTTGACGAAGCGGCCAAAGCCCCAGCCGCCGGTCGCGGCGTATTTTCTGGAGTCCTTGACCATCACCTGAACCGTGGTGGCGGCGCCGGGAATCGTCGCGGACGCAAACTCCGGCGACTGTTTCCGCTTCCAGGCGCGCTTGACCAGAATGGTGCCGTCCGGGAACGGAAGCTTGCCGGCTTGATAAGCGTCGATTGCGGTCTGGTTGCCGATGACAGCACGAAGCTCGTCGAGCGGCGCCGCCTCTTCAGCCGGCGCGATCAGTTCCCACTGCTTGTAGCCCGGCGGAATCGTGACGCCGAAGATCGGCGAGGCGTCGGCCGTTGCGGGCCCCTGCGCGCGAGCGATGGTGACGAGGTACGGCACGCAGCTCAGGAGAACGACGAGGAGAATCACGGCGAGCGCGACGACGGTGGAGACGGAGAATTTCTTCGTTTCAGGCTCGGTTGACGTCATGACGTTTCTTCAAACTGGGATCAACGGGCGATCCTCGGTCCAGCCTGGCTGGACCGAGGTCATGACAGATCTTCAAGCGACGTCGGCATCGATGACGGCCTTGGCAAAGGCTTGCGGCGCTTCCTGCGGCAAATTGTGGCCGATGCCGCCGGTGATCAGGCGAAACTCGTATCGGCCTGCAAACTTCTTGGCATAAGCGCTGGGGTCGGGGTGCGGCGCACCGTTGGCGTCGCCTTCCATCGTGATCGTCGGCACGTTGATGACGGGAGCCGCCGCGAGTTTCTTTTCGAGATGCTCGTATTTCGCCTCCCCCTGGGCGAGCCCGAGCCGCCAGCGGTAATTGTGGATCGTGATCGCGACATGATCCTTGTTGTCCAGCGCCGCCGCGCTGCGGGCGAAGGTGGCGTCGTCGAACTTCCACTGCGGCGAGGCAAGCTTCCAGATCAGCTTGGCGAAATCATGCGTGTACTTCTCGTATCCGGCCCGGCCGCGCTCGGTCGCGAAGTAGAACTGATACCACCATTGCAGCTCGGCCGACGGCGGCAGCGGCGCATTGCCCGCGGCCTGGCTGGAGATCAGATAGCCGCTGACCGACACCAGCGCGCGGCAGCGATCCGGCCACAGCGCGGCGATGATGTCGGCCGTGCGCGCGCCCCAATCGAAGCCGGCGACGACCGCCTTCTTGATATCGAGCTTGTCCATCAGCGCGATGATGTCGGCGGCCATCGCGACAGGCTCGCCGTTGCGCGGTGTCTCACTGGTGAGGAAGTGCGTCGAGCCGTAGCCGCGCAAGTGCGGGATGATCACGCGATAGCCGGCTTTTGCCAGGATCGGCGCGACGTCGACGAAGGCGTGAATGTCGTAAGGCCAGCCGTGCAGCAGGATCGCCACGGGACCGTTCGAAGGACCTGCCTCGGCATAGCCGACATTGAGGACGCCGGCATCGATCTGCTTGATCGCGCCGAAGGACGTGGTCGATGCCTGGGATCGCGACGCTTCCGTTTCGGCGCGCGCGAGGTCGATCACGCCGAGACCGACGGCGACGGTTCCGGCGGCGACGCCGAAGAACTTGCGACGATGCTGGTCGATGATCTGCGTCATGGTCGTGCTACCCCTTGATGGTTGGTGATGGTGCGTCAGATCAGTGCGACCGTGACGTCGATGTTGCCGCGAACGGCCTTGGAATAGGGACACGTCTGATGCGCATCATCGAGGATGCCGCGCGCGATCTCAGGGGCGAGGCCTGGCAGGCTGACATTGAGGCGTGCCCGGAGCGAGTAGGCGCCCTCGTCGAGCACGAGATCGATCTCCGCATCAACAGCGCATTTCCTGGGAAGATCGATCCCGCGCTTGCGGGCCGCGATCTCCATCGCGCCTTCGAAGCAGGCCGACCAGCCCGCCGCGAACAATTGCTCGGGATTGGTGCCGATGCCTGTGCCGCCCGGCGGCGACAGCTTGACGTCCAGGCGACCATCTGAGCTACGCGATATGCCGTCGTGCCGCCCGCCGCTGGTATGGGTCTTGGCCGTGTAGAGTATCTTTGCCGCCTGCGTCATCAGGATCTCCTCGTCGTCACGCCATTGACTAGCAGCGGTCGCGGCAGCACACCCGTTTGGACTTGTGAGAAATTGTGAGGCCGCCTTACGTACCTCACGAGGCCTGCATGCGCGGTCTGACGCCGATGCAGGGACGGCCTTGCAGGATCGCGATCATCTGGCTATCGGGGCCTGTCGAAAGGACCAAGTTTTCGCCATGATTGAGCCGGCCGGCACCGCGACGGGAACCTTGTCGTTCGGGCCATTTTCCGTGACGCCACATGAAAGGCTCGTGATGCGCGACGGCGTCGCGTTGCCGCTCGGCGCGAAAGCCTTCGACACCTTGATTGCACTGATGTCGCGGCCGAACGAAGTCGTCAGCAAATGGGACCTGATGGCGCTGGTGTGGCCCGGCATCACCGTCGAAGAGGCCAATCTGCGCTTTCATGTCGCAGCACTTCGCAAGGCGCTCGGCGACGGCAAGGGTGGCGCCCGCTACATCACGACGCTCTCCGGCCGCGGCTATTGCTTCGTTGCGCCGATTTCGCGAACGGACATTGCGGCGGCACAGCGCCCCGCGCCGCGGCTGGAATTGCCGCCTGTGAAGCTGCCGAACCGGTTGCAGCGGATGGTCGGGCGCGACGATGCGATCACCGCCGTCTCCGACAAGCTCGTCACCTCGCGTTTTGTCACGATTGCCGGCCCCGGCGGCGTCGGCAAGACCGCCGTTGCGGTGGCAATCGCGCACGACTTGCTCGAAACGTTCTCCGATGCCGCGCACTTCGTGGACCTTGCCGCGCTCAGCGATCCCGATCTCGTGATCACCTCGATCCTGCTGATGCTTGGTCTGCCGGCCCAGACCGACGATCCCCTGCCCGCCCTGCTCGCGCATCTCCGCGACAAGCGGATGCTGCTGATCCTCGACAATTGCGAGCATGTCATCGCGAGCGCTGCACCGCTGGCGGCAGACATCTTCCAAGCGGCGCCGCATGTCCATATCCTCGCGACCAGCCGCGAAGCCCTGCGCGTCGAGGGCGAGCAAGTCTATCGATTGGCTCCACTCGCCGTTCCGCCCGACGGCTCCTCGCTGACGGTCGCCGCAGCCCAGACCTATCCTGCGCTTCAATTGTTCCTCGAACGTGCCACGGCCAGCGGCGCGCAGATCACGCTCGATGACGCCAACGCCACGATCATCGCGAGCATCTGCCGCAAGCTCGACGGCATGGCGCTGGCGATCGAGCTCGCCGCCGGCCG
The DNA here is from genome assembly GCF_023101665.1 of Bradyrhizobium sp. 195. Taxonomy (NCBI): domain Bacteria; kingdom Pseudomonadati; phylum Pseudomonadota; class Alphaproteobacteria; order Hyphomicrobiales; family Nitrobacteraceae; genus Bradyrhizobium; species Bradyrhizobium sp. 195. Next base: position 7,530,087 of record NZ_CP082161.1, read on the forward strand.
GGTCGAAGCCTACGGCCTGGAGCAGACGGCCGCGCTGCTTGACGAACGCCTCAACCTGCTCTGGCAGGGACAGCGAACGGCGTCACCTCGGCAGAAGACATTGCAGGCCACGCTCGACTGGAGCTACGGTCTGTTGTCGGAACTCGAACGACTCGTGCTGCGCAGGCTTGCGGTCTTCGCCGGGCATTTCACCATCGATGCAGCGCTCGAGGTCGTGCCGGACGAGCGCGTCGACCACACCCACCTGTTCGATGCCGTCGACAGTCTCGTTGCCAAATCGATGGTCGCGCCGCGACCGATCGGCGCCATGATGCGCTACCGTCTGCTCGACACGACGCGCGCCTACCTGCTCGAGATCGAACCCAGGGACGCGGCTCTCGCCGTCCGCCACGCGACTTACTACCGGCGATGGCTGGAACAGGCCGGCTTGACGTGGGCCACGGTGCCGAGCGCGGACGAACGGGCGGCTCACTTCTCCGCGCTTCACAATGTGCGCGCCGCGCTCGACTGGTGCTTCGGCGCGGACGGCGATCTCGGCATCGGCATTGCGCTCACCGCCGCTGCGGCGCCGATTTTTCTGGCGATGTCCTTGTTGATTGAATGCCGGCGCTGGTCGGAACGCGCGCTGCAGGCGATTGCCCCCTCCTCGCGCGGCAGCGCCGAGGAAATGCACATCCAGGCCGCCCTCGGACTGACCTTGATGTTCACCCGCGGCGGCAGCGACGCGGCGCGTGGCGCCTTGAGCAGGAGCCTTGCGATCGCCGAAGCGCGTGGCGACGAAATCAACCAGCTCCAGCTGCTTGGCCGGATGCATATCTTTCACGAGCGGATGGGAGAGTTCGACGCCGCGCTTGGCTACGCGCAGCAGAGCCTCGCGGTCGCGAGGTCGCTGGGGGACCCCGCCTCGATCGCCCTCGCCCATTCCCTTCTCGGCGTCTCACTGCATCTGGCCGGCGACCATCGCGACGCGCTGAAGATGCTGGAGGTCGCCTGGCAGGGACCCGGCACGGAACGAATCAGCACGGTGCATGGCTTCGATCATCGCAACCGGGCCGGCATCACGCTGGCCCGCGAGCTCTGGTTGCAGGGCCGGCCTGCAGAGGCGCTGCAACTGGCGCGGCAGACGGTCACCGAGGCCGCGCAGATGGATCACCCGATCACGCTCTGCATTGCCTTGATCTGGGCGGTCTCGATCGACCTCTGGAGCGGAGACCTCGACGGCGCGGACGAGAACATCGACCGCTTCATCGCACATGCCAATTCGCGCTCGATGGGGCCTTATCTCGCCGTCGGCCGAGGCGTCAAAGGCGAGCTGGCGATCCGGCGCGGCGACGCCGCCGATGGCGTCGAGACGATCAGGACGTGCCTGCGCGAGCTCCACGATGCCGGCTACGAGCTGCTCACCACAACGTTCAACATCGCGCTGGTTCAGGGCTTGCTGGCGCTCGGGCAGATCGAGCAGAGCGCAGAACTGATCGACGATGCGATCCGCCTGGTCGAGCAAGGCGGCGATCATCTGTACATGCCCGAGCTGCTGCGGATGAAGGGCAGAGTCCTGTTGTCGCTGCCGGAGCCCCGGATCGAGGACGCAGAGGCTTGCCTCATGCAGTCACTGGAACTCAGCCGAAGCAAGGGAGCGAAGGCCTGGGAGCTGCGCACAGCAATCGATCTTGCGCAGCTTGTTGCCGACCGGTCCCGCGGCAAGGACGCAAGGCTATTGCTCCAATCCGCGCTCGCAGGTTTCGTTGCAGGTTCCGAGACGGCGGATATCAGGGCCGCCGATGCGCTCCTGAAGAGGCTGTAGCAGGGGCTCACCCCGTGGGGGTGCCCTGCTTCCACTGGCCCCCGGCGATCTTGGCGGCTGCGATCACCGCCTGGGTGCGGCTCTCGACACCGAGCTTTTGCAGGATCGCCGAGACATGTGCCTTGATGGTGGCCTCGGAGACCCCGAGCTCATACGCGATCTGCTTGTTGAGGAGTCCCTCCGACAGCATCATCAGGACCCGGACCTGCTGCGGCGTCAGCGTCACCAGGCGGTCGCGCAGGCGCGTCATGTCGGGATCGGCCGCAGCCGAGAGGTCGGTGTCGGCGGGAACCCAGACATCGCCTTCCATCACCTTGAGGATGGCGTCACGCAAGGTCTCGACGCCGAAACGCTTCGGAATGAAGCCCGAGGCGCCGAAATCGAGCGAGCGGCGGATCGTGGCGCTGTCGTCGGAAGCCGAAACGATGACCACCGGGATCGCCGGGTATTGCGCGCGCAGATAGATCAGGCCGGAGAAGCCTGAGATCCCGGGCATCGAGAGGTCGAGCAGGATCAAGTCAACGTCCGAGGTCTGTTCCAGGAGCTTGGTCAGATCCTCGAACGATCCGGCCTCGTCGATTCGGGCCGAGGTCAGGACGCCGGCCACCGCCTGTCGCAGCGCGTCGCGGAAAAGCGGATGGTCATCGGCGATGACGAGATGGGTCGAGGGAGCGTTCATCGTTCTCTTGCTGTCGTTCGTGGGCCGGCGGACAGATCCCGGGTTTGTCCAATTCTTCCCCGAGCGGCCGTGGCATGCAAGTGCACATTATCCCTTTGCTGCAAAGGGGTTAATCCGGACGTCGCCGTGACTGAAGGCCGGCGCCCGATACCGGACGTCAGCTGCACGTCAGTGCGCAAGGCCGAAAGTCGTATTGGGGCGGGTTTCACGCCGATGTTACCTTGCGGGCAAGACCTGGGTTGATCCGGCATGTCCGGACGTCTGGGGCGCGAGGAAACGCATTTCGGGGAGCGACTCAACATGTCGACAATGGCCGTATCTCAAGCAAACGCGGGAGGGATGACGAAGGACGAACGTTTCGTCATTCTCGCCTCCTCGCTCGGTACCGTCTTCGAGTGGTACGATTTCTACCTCTATGGTTCACTGGCCGGCATCATCGGCGCCCAGTTCTTCTCGGCCTATCCGCCGGCAACCCGCGACATCTTCGCGCTGCTCGCGTTCGCAGCCGGCTTCCTGGTGCGTCCGTTCGGCGCGATCGTGTTCGGCCGCGTCGGCGACATCGTCGGCCGCAAATACACCTTCCTCGTCACCATCCTGATCATGGGCCTCTCGACCTTCATCGTCGGCCTGCTGCCGAACGCAGCGACCATCGGCATCGCGGCTCCGATCATCCTGATTGCGCTGCGCCTCGCCCAGGGCCTGGCGCTCGGCGGTGAGTACGGCGGCGCGGCGACCTATGTCGCGGAGCATGCTCCGAACGGCAAGCGCGGCTACTACACCTCCTTCATTCAGACCACGGCGACTCTCGGCCTGTTCCTGTCGCTGCTGGTGATCCTGTTCACCCGTTCCGCCCTTGGCGAGGCCGACTTCGCGGCCTGGGGCTGGCGCATTCCGTTCCTGGTCTCGGTGCTGCTGCTCGGCATCTCGGTCTGGATCCGGCTTCGCCTCAATGAATCCCCGATCTTCCAGAAGATGAAGGACGAGGGAAAGAGCTCGAAGGCGCCGCTGACCGAAGCCTTCGGCAACTGGCAGAACGGCAAGCTCGTGCTGCTCGCGCTGCTCGGCGGCGTGATGGGCCAGGGTGTTGTCTGGTACACCGGCCAGTTCTACGCGCTGTTCTTCCTGCAATCGATCCTGAAGGTCGACGGTTACACCGCCAACCTGCTGATCGCCTGGTCGCTGCTGCTCGGCACCGGCTTCTTCATCGTGTTCGGCATGCTGTCCGACAAGATCGGCCGCAAGCCGATCATCCTCGGCGGCTGCCTGATCGCGGCGCTGACCTTCTTCCCGATCTTCAAGATGATCACCAGCAACGCCAACCCGGCGCTGGAAAAGGCCATCGAGACGGTCAAGGTCGACGTGGTGGCCGATCCCGCGGGCTGCGGCGACCTGTTCAACCCGGTCGGCACCCGCGTCTTCACCGCACCGTGCGACACCGCGCGCGCCTACTTGTCGCAATCGTCGGTCAAGTACTCGACCACGCCAGGTGCGGCCGGTTCGGGCGTGAAGGTGATGGTCAACGGCAAGGAGGTTGCCTACACCAACGCCAAGGATAGCAACCCTGCCGTCCTTGCGGCAGTGCAGGCAGCTGGCTATCCGAAGGCGGGCGACGCCGGGATCGTGAAGATGGCGCATCCGTTCGACATCTTCCGCCCGCAGGTGGCGGCGATCGTCGGCCTGCTGTTCATCCTGGTGCTGTTCGTCACCATGGTGTACGGCCCGATCGCGGCGATGCTGGTCGAACTGTTCCCGACCCGCATCCGCTACACCTCGATGTCGCTGCCCTACCACATCGGCAACGGATGGTTCGGCGGCCTGTTGCCGGCGACGGCCTTTGCCATCGTGGCCTCGACCGGCGACATCTATGCCGGCCTCTGGTACCCGATCATCTTCGCCTCGATTACCGTCGTGATCGGCTTCTTCTTCCTACCCGAGACCAAGGACGTCGACATCAAGGCGACCTGATCGTAGGCACCGATCTCAACCAACACGAACCGGCCGCGGCTTCCCGCGGCCGGTTTTTTATGGGAGCTTTTTGTTTTGACGCGTTTTCTTGACGCGAACCGGCGCCCACTTCGCTCGAAAACGCTCTATTGATTGCTGCCGACGAATTGCAGCACCACCTCGCGCCGGTGCGGGCGCTTGCGGTGCTCAATCAGATAGATCGCCTGCCAGGTGCCGAGTGCGAGCCTGCCGTTCAGGACCGGGACCTGAAGCGAGGCTCCGGTCAACATCGTCTTGACGTGGGCCGGCATGTCGTCCGGTCCCTCGGTGTCGTGGGTCCACCCCGCATTTTCCGGCGCGAGCCGGGACAGCGCCGTCGTGAGGTCGACGAGCACGGAAGGATCGGCGTTCTCCTGAATCGTCAGCGAGGCCGAGGTATGACGGATGAACAGCGTCAGCGCGCCCTCGCGCGCGTGCGCCTCGGCGACGAATTTTGCGGCTTCGCTGGTGAGATCAGTGAAGCCGCGGCCCGACGTCTGCACGGTCAGCAATGACGAAGCGATCGTGGTGGTTTGCACGGACGATGCTGCCGAGCGCGTGAGGGATTTGACTGGTGTCATGAAAGGTCTCTCAGTTCAGAAAGCTGCCGTAGGGTAGGCAAAGGCGCAAAGCGCCGTGCCCACGATCTTTCCCGATCATTAAAAGTGGTGGGCACGCTTCCGCCTTCGCTCTTCGAGCTACGGCGGACAAGTCGCTTTGCCCACCCTGCGGCAGCTCATCAAATCCTCCCCGACACGTCCTTCTGGATGCGGTTGGCCATGTCGATCAGCCGCCGCCAGGCCTTTTCCAGAAACGACATCATGCGATCGACGTCCTGATCGCTCGGCAGCGGGATCTCGATCTTGCGCTCGCCCTCGGCGGCCTTGGGCTCGGCTTTCTTCAACGGGTCGGATTTCGGCAGCGCCTCGTCGATCTTGCCCGACACCGACGGGCCCGCCGCGAGCTGCCCCTTCAGCCTCTCGACCTCGGCCTGGAGCCTCCCGATCTCGGCGTCGAGCGCCGTCCGTTCGTCGGGCACCGCGTAGCAGGCCCAGCCGGCGCCGTTCTTGGTGCAGGTCGATACCGTGCCGGTGCGCGTGTCGAGCCGCAGCACGCCTTCGGGAATCGGCGTCATGCTGTAGCGACCATTTTCGCTGTCGGGCGCCGATTGCGCGGCCTCGAGACCGCCACTGAGGGCCATCGCCGCGGCAAATGCCGCCGCCGCAAGCCAGGATGTTGTGGATGACCTCACGGGTCTCATCGCGCTCTCCGCCACGACGTGAAGGTGGCAATCTGGCAAATTCTACACCCCGGTGAGACGATCCGCCGCCCAAAACGCGCACCGACATCAACGATCGCGGCGATGTCTTTGATCCCGCCAGCGCGGCGAAAGGGCGGCCGCATTCGCCGATCATGAGGCGAGCTGCTGCGGTGCGGCGTCACGCTGTGTGCAGCGCTGCCGTGCACGTCAATATCATCAAATAAATCAGTTACATAACCGAAAGCGACGCAATCGTGACTTGGCTTGACTTGATTATGGGCCATCAGTATGGTCCGCGCGGCTTTTGAGGGTGGCGGGCGTAATTTCCATTCAGCCGCGGCGTTTCGGGTCTTCGTTGCATGACACAGGGCACGGGGCACGGCGAGAATGGAGATCGCGATAAATCGTCCGAGGAAGCTGCGCTTTCCGAACGGCTCGGAAATCTTGATCAGCGGTTGTCCGAATTTCGCGACCGACGGATCAAGACCGAGCAACCCGCAGGTGACGGTGAAGACAGAGCGGCCAGAGCCTCGGCGATGGCGCTTGGTTTCCGGTTATCCTCGGAGTTGATCGCCGGGGTCGTTGTCGGGGCGGGGATTGGTTGGGGGTTCGACCGCTTGCTGTCGACGTCGCCTTTCGGGTTTATCGTGTTCCTGTTGCTAGGCTTCGTCGCCGGCGTGGTGAATGTGGTGAGAACGGCGGGCGCGGGTCAAAACAGACGCGGTGGTTCGTAAGCCGTCCCACCAAGAGAGGAATGATCGTGCCGGCTTCGCCGGTACGGGCCGGCCCGGCCGGCAGACCGAGACCCGCCGGCATCGCCCGGCAGACAAGAGATGCCGCGCTGATGAAAATCGACCCGATCCACCAGTTCAACATCGAGCCTCTCTTCACGCTGGGCCATATCGGCAATCACACGATCGCCTTCACCAATTCGTCGCTCTACATGCTGGTGGCGGTCGCGATCATCTCGATCCTGATGCTCGCCAGCGGCACGCAGCTGGTTCCCGGGCGCCTGCAGTCGGTCGCCGAGATCTCCTACGAATTCGTCGCCTCGACCATCCGTTCTACGGCCGGCGCGGAAGGCATGAAGTTCTTCCCGCTGATCTTCTCGCTGTTCATGTTCATCTGCGTCTCGAACCTGGTCGGCATCATCCCCTACACCTTCACGATCTCGAGCCATCTGATCGTGACGGCAGCGCTCGCGCTCCTCGTCTTCTTCACGGTGCTGATCTACGGCGTCGCCAAGAACGGCTTGAAGTTCTTCTCGATCTTCGTGCCCCACGGGGTCCCCGGCTACATCCTGCCGCTGGTGATGTTCATCGAGATCCTGTCGTTCTTCCTGCGGCCGGTCTCCCACAGCGTCCGTCTGTTCGCCAACATGCTGGCCGGCCACATCGCGCTGAAGGTGTTCGCGGGCTTCGTCGCCATGCTCGGCTTCTCGCTCGGCGCCCTCGGCTGGGTCGGCGGCGTGCTGCCGCTGGCCCTCACGGTCGCGCTGTACGCGCTGGAGATTCTGGTCGCGTTCCTGCAAGCCTATGTGTTTGCGATCCTGACCTGCATCTACCTCAACGACGCCATTCATCCGGGACACTGAGCGGTCCGGGGAATTTCCCACCCACAACCCAATCTTTCCTCCAAGGAGTCTAAAATGGATCCGACAGCAGCAAAACTTATCGGCGCGGGCATCGCATGCATCGGCATGGGCGGCGCGGGCGTCGGCGTCGGCGTGATCTTCGGCAACTACCTCGCCGCAGCCGTTCGCAACCCCTCGGCAGCTCAGGGCCAGTTCGGCAACCTGATCTTCGGCTTCGCCGTGACCGAAGCGCTCGGCATTTTCTCGCTGCTGATCGCGCTGCTGCTGCTGTTCGTTCCGCTCTGAGGACGACGTTTTTCGCGCCGTTCCATTCCGATGGGACGGCGCGTGTGACAGCAACAGGAGAACTCCGTGGCTGAAAGTCATGGCGGCGCAAAAGGTCCGGCGGCGGGCGCTCACACCGAGGCTGACGGTGGTCACCACGGTGGCGGGTTTCCGCCGTTCGAGAGCAGCAATTACGCTTCACAGCTGGTGTCGCTCGCGATCTTCTTCGTCCTGCTTTACGTGATCGTGTCCAAGCTCGCTCTGCCGAAGGTCGGCGGTGCGATCGAGGCGCGTCAGAACAAGATCGAGGGTGACCTCGCCGAAGCGCAGTCGCTGAAGGACCAGTCCGACGCGGCGCTGAAGGCCTATGAAACCGAGCTCGCTTCGGCGCGCACGCGGGCACAGGCGATCGGCAACGAATCCCGCGACAAGGCGAATGCGCAGGCGGAAGCCGAACGCAAGTCGCTGGAAGAACAACTGGCGGCCAAGCTCGCCGGGGCGGAGAAGACCATCGCCTCGACCCGCGCCACCGCCATGAGCAACGTCCGCGGCATCGCGGCCGATGCGGCAGGTCAGATCGTGCAGCAGCTCACCGGCATCGTTCCGGATGCGGCCTCGGTCGGTGCTGCCGTTGACGCGTCCTTGAAGGGGTAGTCGAGATGTTCTTCGATCCTGAAACCTGGGTCGCCATCGCCTTCGTGATCCTGATGGTCGTGTTCGGCTATCTCGGGGTCTTCAAGTCGGCGATGACTGCGCTCGACCATCGTGCCGCCCGCATCAAGGCCGAGCTCGACGACGCAACGCGCCTCAAGCAGGAAGCGGCCAAGGTGCTCGCCGGCTACAAGGCGCGCAGTGCCACGGCCGAGCGCGAAGCTGCCGACATCATCGCCAATGCCAAGGCCGAAGCCGAGCGCATCGCAGCCGACGCAAAGGCGAAGATGGAAGACTTCGTCGCCCGCCGGACCAAGACCGCAGAGAGCAAGATCGCGCTCGCCGAGGCCCAGGCGCTGGCCGATGTCCGCGCCGCTGCCGCGGAAGCCGCCGTCCAGGCCGCCTCCACGATCCTGTCGCAGTCGGTCAAGGGCCAGGTCGCCGACGATCTGCTCGCCAAGGGCATCACCGAAGTCAGGCAGAAGCTGAACTGAGGGTTTGGCCTTCACCAATCAAAAAGCCGGCGCGATGAGCGCCGGCTTTTTTGTTGGCCGGTCTGTAGCCACACATCCGACGTCATGCCCCGCGAAGGCGGGGCATCCAGTACGCCGCGGCTTTTCGGTTCAAGCACGACTGCCTCTGGAATACTGGATCGCCCGCCTTCGCGGGCAATGACAGTGGAGATGTCGCGCGACTTTTCCTACTTCTTCTTCCGCCCCTTCGGTTCGGGCGAGAGCGCCTGCGGGTCGAAGCCGACATAGAAGATGTAGGAATCGGCGGTCGCGGCTGACGGCACCGGATAGGTCATATCCTCGACAACGAAGGTGAAGGGCACACTGCCGCCCTCCGTCATGTCGACCGTGGTCCGGTAGGCCTTCGAGGCAATCACCTTCTCGCCAACGCCGCCCTGCACAACGGCGATGCGCAGGGGCACCTCGACGGAGGCAGGCGCACCGGCGGGACCGGCGATGACGCGGCCCTGGATGCCGATCCGCGCCGTGATGCCGGCGCTGCTGCGGGCACATTCGCGCGCCATCTTGGTGATCGAGGCCTGGAAACGGATTTCATTGCCAACGGCCGGCTTGCCGGTGGCGCCAACCGCGTAGGTCGAGGCCCCCGCGCGCACCGTAACCTGGGGGCAATCGAGGTCGTCTTCGGCCGGCTGGCCGGGCGCAGGCGGCGGTTTGGGCTGGGCCGGCTCATCGGACTTGCCGCCGAACAGGCTCTTGAAGCGGTCGGTCAATGACTGCGCCGCCACCGGCGAAACCGCTGCGCACGACACCGACAATGCCAGCGCGATCGCCGGCATCCGCCGCAGCACATTCCGCGATGACCGAAGCTGCTTCACCATCAAAGCCCGTACTCCATGACAAAATCCCCGGCCGATCGCCGGTAGACCTGCGCGTTATATCGTCAAAATCGGCGAACCCAAGGCAGCAAAAAGGGGGATTTGGCTGCACGAATCGGGCGGCTCAGCCGCGGAAATCCTCGTGCAGAAGGCCAAACAGCAAATGGTCCTGCCAGATCCCGTTGATGCAGAGATAGCGGCGCGCCAGCCCCTCACGGGAGAAGCCGCACTTCTCCAGCACCCGGATCGACGGCGCATTGGTCGGGATGCAGGCCGCCTCGACGCGGTGCAGGTTGAGCTCGCCGAACAGCGTCGGCAGCAGGACCCGCAGCGCAGCCGTCATGTAGCCGCGATGAGCATGGGGTTGCCCGACCCAATAGCCGATGGTGCCGGCCTGCACGATACCGCGCCTCACATTGGCCAGCGTGATGCCGCCGACCATGGCGCCATCGAGCTCGCGGAAGATCAGAAAGGGATAGGAACGGTCCGCGGCGATGTCCTCGGAATAGCGGCGCAGACGGCGGCGGAAGCCGGAACGGGTGAGATCGTCAGACGGCCAGATCGGTTCCCAGGGCGTCAGGTAGTCGCGGCTGGTTTCGCGCAAATGCGCCCATTGCAGGAAATCCGACATCTGCGGCGCACGCAACAACAGCCCGTTGCCGCGCGGCGCGAGGGCGGCGGGTCCACTGGACGGCAGGCGAAAGAGGGCCATGGTGATGCTTCCCGGGGCAGATCAGCCCGTGCGCGGCTCCTAATGCAGCCGCGCCTTGGCACGTGCCCGGGTCAATCCTTCCGCAAAAGACACCGCCGTGTCCAGACCCCTGCCGCTGCCTAATGCGACAACGGCAGGCCGGCTCCGCGACAGCAGGGCACGCGCGGCGTCCCGGGTCGATTCGACGCTGACGGCGTCGATCCGGGCCACCAGCTCCTCGACCGTCTGCGGCCGGCCATAGGCCAGCACATGACGGGCGAGCTGCTCGGCGCGGGACGAGCAGCTCTCCAACGCCATCAGGAGGCCCGCCTTCATCTGCGCCTTGGCGCGCGCGATCTCGGCCTCGGTCAGCGTCTCCACCGAATCATTCATGATGTCGACCACGACCTCCATCATCTCCGGCGCATCGGCTGGATCGGTGCCGGTGTAGAGGCCGAAGAAGCCGGTATCCGTATAAGGCGCGTGGAACGAGTAGATCGAGTAGCAGAGACCGCGCTTCTCGCGCACCTCCTGGAACAGGCGCGACGACATTCCGCCGCCAAGGATGTTGGTGAAGACCTGAAGCGAGAACAGCGACAAATCGCTCTGCGGCACGCCTTCCAGCGCCAGCGTCAGATGCGCCTGCTCCAGCTCGCGATGCACCACCTTGGCGCCGCCCTTGCCGAACTGAGCGGTTTGCGGCTTCGGGCCCGGCGTCCCTTCGAAACTCGCAAAACGCTTCTCGGCCTCGGCGACCACCTGCTCGTGATCGACCGCGCCGGCCGCCGCCACCACCATGTCGGGCCCGCGATAATGCGTCGAGAGATAGCCGCGCAGCATGTCGCGATTGAAGGCGCGTAGCGTCTTGGCCGTGCCAAGCAGCGAGCGACCCATCGGCTGGTCGGGATAGCAGAGCTCGTTGAGATGCTCGAACACGACGTCGTCGGGAGTGTCCTGCGCGGCACCGATCTCCTGCACGATGACGTTCTTCTCGCGCTCCAGCTCGTCGGGCTCGAAGGCGGGATTGGCGAGGATGTCGGCGAGCACGTCGAGCGCCAGCGGCACGTCGGCCTTCAGCACCCGCGCATAATAGGACGTGGTCTCGGTCGAGGTGCCGGCATTGAGGTCGCCGCCGACCGCTTCGATCTCCTCGACGATCTCGCGCGAGGAACGCTTGGTCGTGCCCTTGAACGCCATGTGCTCAAGCAGATGCGATATGCCGTGCTCGTTCGGCTTTTCGTCGCGTCCGCCGACGCCGGCCCAGACGCCGAGCGCCGCGGTCTCCAGGTGTGGCATCTTGTCGGTGACGACGGTCAGGCCGGAGGCAAGCTTGGAAATCTCGACGCTCATCCGGCAACTCCTTGCTTTGCGGCGCGGCTGACCGACAGCACGAACCGCTCGATCTCGGCCTGATCGTTCTTCATCACCTTCATGTGTTCGGATTTGGTCATCAATCCGTCGAGCCAGGCCGGCAATTGCGGCCGCTGGCCGCAGGCCGCTTCGACAGCATCGGGGAATTTGGCCGGATGGGCGGTGGAGAGCACGATGCTCGGCACCCTCGTGTCGGTGGTGTCGCGATCGGCGACAGCGAGCGCCACCGCCGTATGGGGATCGACCAGCTCGCCTGCCTCGCGCCAGCCGGCGCGGATCGCAGCCGCGGTCTCGGTCTCGTCGGCGCGGCCGGCGTCGAACTCTTCGCGGATTGCGGCCAGCGTCGCATCGGGCAGCACGAAACGACCTGACTGCTTCAGCGAATCCATCAGACGGCGCACGCTTGCCGCATCGCGCCGGCCGGCCTCGAACAGCAGTCGCTCGAAATTCGACGAGATCTGGATGTCCATCGACGGCGACGCCGTCGCGTGCACCTCGCGCACCTCATAGATCCCCGTCTTCAGCGTGCGCGCCAGGATGTCGTTGACGTTGGCGGCGATGCGCAGGGTCCGCACCGGCAGGCCCATGCGCTTGGCGACATAGCCGGCAAAGATGTCGCCGAAATTGCCGGTCGGCACGACGAAATCCACCGCGCGCGCCGGCGCGCCGACGGCAACGGCGGAGGTGAAATAGTAGACGACCTGGGCCACGATGCGCGCCCAGTTGATGGAATTGACGCCGGAAAGCGAGGTCGCATCGCGGAAGCGATGGTTGTTGAACATTCCCTTCACGAGCGCCTGGCAGTCGTCGAAATTGCCCTCGATGGCGAGGGCATGGACGTTGACCGCGCCCGTCGAAGTCATCATCCGCCGCTGCACCTCTGAGATGCGGCCGTGCGGGAACAGCACGATGAGATCCACGTTCTCGAGGCCGGCGAAGGCTTCGACCGCCGCGCCGCCGGTATCGCCTGACGTCGCGACCACGATGGTGGTGCGTTGGCCGCGCTTGGCGAGCACGTGGTCCATCAGCCGCGAGATCAGCTGCATCGCCACGTCCTTGAAGGCGAGCGTCGGACCGTGGAACAGCTCCAGCACGAACTGGTGCGGCGACATCTGGCGCAGCGGCACCACCGCCGGATGGCGGAAGGTTGCGTAGGCCTCGTTTGCCATGCGGCCGAGTTCGGCGTCGGTGATCTCGCCGCCTGCGAAGGGACGAATCACGTCGACCGCGACCTCCCAATAGGGACGGCCGAAGAAGCCGGCGATGGCATCAGTGGAGAGCTGCGGCCAAGTGGCCGGCACGTACAGGCCGCCATCCCGGGCGAGCCCGGTCAGCATCACGTCGCAGAAGCCGAGTTCGGGGGCCTCGCCCCGGGTCGAGATATAACGAGTCAAACTGCCCTCCAAAGGCCGACCGGGCCTGAGCGCGATCCTTAAGCCTTTGATTTTACGAAATTACTTGTTAACAGCCAGAGGCTTTGGGCCACCATAAAGTGTTTTGTGGCAACGGGAAACCGCTTCCCAACTGCACAGGGCCCAGCAAAAAGGGCTGCGGCGGCGCCGCAGCCCTCTCTTGGAAGGTCTGTCGTTGATGTGTGCAGACCAGTTTGCCTCTATCGGGTCGCCGCCCGCTGAACCTTGTCAGCCAAGCTTTCGTCGCCCGTCACGAAATCGTCAAGGGCGAAAACGACGGATGCGGGAAGATGTTCCTATTTTTCCCGAAACGCCCCAGCTTCATGAGCCCGTTCGAGCGAATTCGCACCGCAGAGTGCCGTTTTGACCCGAGTTTCGGATAGCACCGGAACGATTGCCACCTCGGCTCATTGGGTCCGCGGATGGGTGTCGGCGGTGTCCATGCATTGCCCGGCTGCACGCTGACACCGATCCGTCCCGCCGAACCGGCTGCATCCTGGAGTAGCCGGTTCGGTGCGTCCGGGCCGCCAGTGTCCCTCGGTGCCCGCCGGTCGGTGCCGGCGACGTCAATTCATCCCGATTTCCACCGCGATCCTGATCAGGTCGGAATGGTTCTTGGCCCCCAGCTTCTGCTTGAGCAGGGACGTGGTGTTAGCGACCGTCTTGTAGGAGATGCCAAGCGCCTCGGCGACTTCCACGATCTTGTCGCCGCGTCCGAGCAGGCGGAGAATTTCGAGTTCCCTCGGCGTCATCTGCGAGGCCGGGTTGGCCTTGATCGCCGCGCCGGAAAACGTCACGGCTTCCGCAAGCTGCGGTGAGATGAAATTGTCGCCAGCGACCACCTTGCGCACCGCTTTCAGCAGGATCCTGGGATCATCGCCCTTGGAGACATAGCCCTGCGCCCCGAGCTCGACTGCCCGCACCACGAAAGCCGGATCGTCGTTCATGCTGAACATGATGATCTTGGCGTCGGGATCGTCCTTGCGGATGCGTCGCATCAGCTCGAAGCCCGAGACATCGGGCAGGCTGATGTCGATCACGGTGACGTCGGGCCGCTTGCTGACATAGGCGCGATGCCCGGATTTGGCGTCCGTCGCCTCGTCGATACGGATCGATTGGTCCGAAGCGAACAGGGTGCGGCAACCGGACAGCACCACGGGATGGTCATCGACGATGAGGACCCGGGTCCCCGGCTTGGCGGTATCTTGCATCGCGCACTCGCTTTTTTTGACTCATAAACCGGCGGGAACAAATGGAAAGAGCAAATCCCGCCGATGCGCGTTAGAATTGACCTAATGTGGCAACGGCTCTCGTTCAGAACGCAACTGTTTCTTCCGCTCGGCGCGAGCTTTCTCGCAGCCCTGATCCTGGGCGGGGTGCTGCTCCAGATATTCGCAACCAGCCAGCTGGCCGACGAAAACGAGCCCGCTCGACGTTCGACCCGAACGATCGCCACCGCACTCAACAACACTTTGCGCGCGTCGGACAATCCGCAGAAGATGCTTGACGCCTTTGTCCAATCCTTGACCACCTCCTCGGACATCCAATTCCGTTCCGCGGAAGGCGCGCCCGTGCGTTCGCCAAGGAACGATACGCGCAACCTGCAAGGGGTGCCGCAGTGGTTCGTCAACCTGCTTATGGTACCGGGCACGGACGTTGCGGCCCCGGTGCTGATCGATGGCAGACGTATCGGCGATATCGTGTTCCTGCCGGACCTCACGGCCGACCTGTTCGAGAAATGGATCGGCTTGCTGGCCCTGACCAGCCTCGTCGCCGTGCTGACGGTGCTCACTGGAATCATCGCCTACGTCTTCGCGGGATCTGCCCTGCGTCCCCTGCAGCAGCTCGGTGAGGGCCTGACGCGGATGCGGCGTGGCGACTACGCAAAGCCGATCCCGGTCGCAGGGCCGCCGGAGGTTCGGCAGAGTTGTGCGGAGGCAAATGCGCTGGCTGCCACGCTTGCGCAATTCAGCCAGGACAATCGCGATCTGATGCACCGCCTGGTGTCGCTCCAGGACGACGAGCGGCGCGATCTCGCCCGCGAATTGCACGACGAGCTCGGACCGCTGCTGTTCAGCATCCGCGCCGGTACGATCGCGCTGATCGAAGCCTCGCCGCCGGTGGGAAATCTCGGCAACTCGGCACAGCAGGTACTGCAATCGGTCGAGGCGCTCCAGCAGACCAACCGCCGCATCCTCGACCGACTGCGGCCGCTCTACATCGAGGAGCTGGGCCTTGCGACCAGCGTGCAGACGCTGCTCCGGAACTTTCGCAAGCAGGCACCGCATATCGTCCTGACGGATACGATCGATCCAGATCTCAACGTGATCGACGGGCCGTTGGCTCGGACCATCTATCGGGTGATCCAGGAGGCACTGACCAACGTGCTGCGCCACGCCAAGGCCAGCAGCGCCCATGTCCAGGCGACCGTCAGCGGCGAGGCGCTCATCGTCGAGATCTCCGACGACGGCGGCGGCTTTCCCGCCGACAATGTCTTCGGCCGTGGCCTGACCGGCATGCATGAGCGCGTGCGCGCGCTCAGCGGATCGTTGTCACTGCTGCGCGTGGATGAGCGAACCTATGTACGCTGCCGCCTTCCGGCCGAACCGGCACGCGAGGTGCCGGTCGGCGGCTAGCATGCACAACAGCCGTCGTGCGCGTTCTGTCGCGCCGGCTCGCACAGCGTGCTGCGGATCTTGCCTTCCGGGCTGAAGCGAAACGAGGCGCGAATGCGCAGCGTGCCGGCGACGGAATATTCGAGATCGACGCCATGGGGCACGGGGCCGATCTCCTCCAGCCCGAAACCCGCCAAGGAGAAGGCACTGAGCCGCGGCTGCCAATAGGCTTCGAGCTCGCTGCGGCCGTGATAGCGCTGCGCGCCGTTACACGTGCATTCGACCTGGGCGTCGTCCGCATAGAGGTCGAGCAACGTCGTGAGGTCGCCCTTCCGGCAGGCGTCCACCCAGTCGACGACAATTCCCATCTGATCGAAATCGCTCACGCCGGAATCCTGTCTGCCGCGGGAAACCACCGGCGGCTTAGGACCACACTCGTGAATGTGCACTGAATAATAAACCCCGGGCGATACCGGGTTCCCCCCTTGGGGACCTTCGACGGCTCAGCTCTGCCGCCGGCCTCTTGCCCACACGGCGAAAGCGATCAGCACGGCGCCTGCGAGCGTGAACCAGGTGATGGCATATTGCAGGTGATCGTCCTTCAGATGCACGTCCAGCGGGCCCGGGCGCGGAATGCCGTTCTCGGGCGCCGGCTGCTCGAGGTCGACATAGAACGGCGCAACCGCGCCCCAGCCGAGCGCGCCTGCGATTGCCAGATGATCGCGCACGAACCAGAGCCGCTTGTCGCGATTCTCTGCCGGCGTCAGCCAGCCGGACGGCTCGGGAAAGCGCAGATAACCGGTGAGCATGACCGGCTGCCCAGTGACAAGCTTCTTCACCGCGCGGTCCTCGACGCTGCGGTCCTGCATCGTGTTCTCGACGAAGCCCGCATCGATCACGACCGTCTCGCCGCTGGGAAGCCGCGCCGGCAGGAACGCCCAGGTGCCCGGGCCGGAGGCGTCCCTGCGCACCGCCGAGCCGGAGGAATAGACCATCGCATCGGGCAGCGCTGCGTAAGCCGCGGTGAAGCTGACTCGGCGGAATTCATCGCGCGCGGGATTGAGTGCAGCCCATTGCGCCGGCGGCGGCAGCGCGACGGGCGCCTCCGCCAGACGCTCGGTGAGCGCCGCGACCAGCTCGTGCTTGGCGATCCGGCGCTGCAATTGCCAGACGCCGAGAGCGACGAAGACGGCTGTCAGGAACAGCGTGAACAGCGCGAAGCCGGCCACGCGGGGCGTGCGCGCAGTCTCGTTCATTTCGCGCGGTCGACCAACCGGCCCGGTGTCGCCTTGTGGTGGAATTGCAGCGCGATCAACAGCGACTTCATCGCACGCAGCGGCAAGAGCGTGGTGGCCAGGATCAGTGGCAACCACAGCGCCGCATGCAGCCAGTATGGCGGCTGGTACTTGACCTCGACGATGAGTGCGGCCGCAACAACGATCCCACCGGCCAGCATGATGATGAAGATCGCCGGACCGTCGCCGGTATCGATGAAGGCGAAGTCGAGACCGCAGCGGTCGCAGGCCGGCGCGAGCGTCAGGAAGCCCGCATAGAGCTTGCCCTGGCCGCAGCGCGGGCATCTGCAGGCAAGCCCGCGCAGCGCGCTTTGCAGAACGGTGGTTTCGGGCTCGGGTTTGCCGGCGGTGTCGTTCATGATGGCGGACTCTATCACAGTTTCGGCGAAGCCTCCGGCGGCCCAAAAGCGAAAGGGCGGCCCTGCGGCCGCCCTTTCTGATCTCATCGTCGCGGCTCAGTGCGCGCCGTGGGCCATGGTCTCGGCGCCGTGTCCCCAGACGTAGATGCAGAGGAACAGGAACAGCCAGACCACGTCGACGAAGTGCCAGTACCAGGCGGCGAACTCGAAGCCGAGATGCTGCGTCGGCGTGAAGTGGCCCGCATAGGCGCGGATCAGACACACCAGCAGGAAAATGGTGCCGACCAGCACGTGGAAGCCGTGGAAGCCGGTCGCCATGAAGAAGGTCGCGCCATAGACGTTGCCGCCGAACGAGAACGCCGCGTGGCTGTACTCATAGGCCTGCACGCAGGTGAAGAGCGCGCCGAGCACGACGGTGAGGATCAGGCCATACTTCAGACCCTGGCGATCGTTCTCGAGCAGCGCGTGGTGCGCCCAGGTCACGGTGGTGCCCGAGGTCAGCAGGATCAGCGTATTCAGGAGCGGCAGGTGCCAGGGATCGAAAGTCTCGATGCCCTTCGGCGGCCAGGTGCCCGGCACGGCGCAGGCGCCGGCCTGAGTGCCGAGGCCGCAGCCGAACACGGCATCGCGGGTGGCGTGGACGGCGTCGGCCGGAAACAGCGCCGCGTTGAAATAGGCCCAGAACCAGGCGACGAAGAACATCACCTCGGAGGCGATGAACAGGATCATGCCGTAGCGGTGATGCAGCTGCACGACGCGGGTGTGGTCGCCCCTGTACTGGGCTTCCTTGATCACGTCGCCCCACCAGCTCGCCATGGTGTAGAGCACGCCCACGGTGCCGACGCCGAACACGATCGGCGCGGCCGAGAACATGTGGTGCATCCAGGCGATCGCGCCGACCGCCATGATGAAGGCCGAGAGCGAACCGACCGCCGGCCACGGAGAGGGATCGACCAGGTGATAGTCGTGATGCTTGGTGTGCGCCGTTGCCATTTGCGGTCTCTCTCCTCAATCCCGTGCCTATGAGGCACTTATCCCCTCGTTTCCGACCTCCCGAGCGCGAGCCCGGCGATCAGAGATTTCCCTTGCGTTTGTCGTCTTGGCCCGATGCCAGCGGTTTCACCACCGGATCCTTCACCGGATAGAAGGTGTAGGACAGCGTGATCGTGTTCAGCCCGTCGTTCTCGGGGTCGCTGGCGATCGAGGGATCGACGTAGAACACGACCGGCATCTCGCGCTTCTCGCCGGGCGCCATGGTCTGCTCGGTGAAGCAGAAGCAGTTGATCTTCTGGAAATAGGAGCCGACCGTCAGCGGCGCGACATTGTAGGCAGCCTGCCCGGCCGTGGTGCGCGCGGCCTGGTTGGTCACGGTGTAGAAGACAGTCGTGACCTGACCGATATTGACCTCGATCTCGTTCTGCTCCGGCTCGAATTTCCAGGGCAGGCCGGGCGCGACATTGGAATCGAAGCGCACCGAGATCTTCCGCGCGATCGGGCCGGTGGCCGGCGCGGAGGTCGCAACCTGGGTCGTGCCGTTGAAACCGGTGGCACGGCAGAACCAGTTGTAGAACGGCACCGCCGCGTAGGAGGCACCGACCATCAGCGCGACCACGCCGCCGCAGATCGAGGCGACCAGCGCATCGCGGCCAAGGCCCCTAAAAGGCGCACGCCCCTTGCTGGCCGTCCGGCCCTGATCCCGCGATATGGTCGGCTCGTGATCCATGTTTCCTACATCGGCCGCACGAGAACTGCCGGTCCCTTGACCATGGTCACGGCGAAGAACAGCACCACGAGCACGCCGAGCGCCAAAGCGATGGCAATGGAGCGCTGACGACGGCTCTTCTTCTGTGCCTCGGTGAGGACGATTCCGTCTGTCTCAGGTTTGTCGGCCATCGCTGTGATCATGCGCCCCCAACCATCGGAGCCAGTGCCCGGAACACGACCTCGGCCAGCAGGGTCGCGAACAGCGCGAACAGATAGAGGATCGAGAAGGCAAACAGCTTGCGGGTCGCGCGCAGCGATTGGCTGCGCTCGCGGCGCACATAGACGTTGATCGCGAGCGCCAGCATGCCGGTCCCCAGGATCAGCGAGACGATGCCGTAGACGGCGTCGAAATAACCGAGCGCCCAGGGCGCGGCGGCGACCGCGATCAGCACGATGGTGTAGAGCAGGATCTGCAGGCGCGTCGCATCGGGACCGGCGACGTTGGGCAGCATCGGAATGCCCGCGCGCGCATAGTCGTCGGAGCGGAACAGCGCCAGCGCCCAGAAGTGCGGCGGCGTCCAGAAAAAGATGATGGCGAACAGCAGCAGCGGCTCGACGTCGACGGTGCCCGTCACGGCGGCCCAGGCCACCACCGGCGGCAGCGCACCGGCGGCGCCGCCGATCACGATGTTCTGCGCGGTCCAGCGCTTCAGGCACATCGTGTAGATCACGACGTAGAAGAAGATGGTGAAGGCGAGCAGCGCGCCCGCGACCCAGTTGACGAGGATGCCGAGCGTCATCACCGAGAAGAAGGACAGCGTCATGCCGAACGCCATCGCTTCGGGCCGGGTGATGCGGCCGCGCGGGATCGGCCGGTTCTGCGTGCGCGACATCTTGGCGTCGATGTCGCCTTCGAGCGCCATGTTGAGCGCACCGGAGGCGCCGGCGCCGACGGCAATGCAGAGCAGCGAGGTGAACGCGAGCACGGGATGGAAGTGTCCCGGCGCCATCGCCATCCCGACCAGCGCGGTGAAAATCACCAGCGACATCACCCGCGGCTTCAGAAGCGCGATGTAGTCGCCGACCTCCGCCTCGGAGATGCGGGGATTGATGTCGAGGGCGTTGTGGTCGAGGACGGACACTAAATTCAACTCGCTTCGTTACAGAGCCGCGGCGCCCGTCATGGGCGCCGCGGGAGATTGCTTACTGCACGCGGGGCAGCACTTCGAACTGGTGGAACGGCGGCGGCGAGGGCAGCGTCCATTCCAGCGTGGTCGCGCCCGCACCCCAGGGATTGTCGCCCGCCGGCACTTTCTTCATGAAGGCATCGACCACGCAGTAGAGGAAGATCAGCACGCCGAAGCCGGAGATGTAGGAACCGAGCGACGAGATCAGGTTCCAGCCCGCGAACGCGTCGGGATAGTCGACATAGCGGCGCGGCATGCCCGACAGGCCGAGGAAGTGCTGCGGGAAGAACACCAGGTTGACGCCGATGAAGGTGACCCAGAAGTGCGCCTTGGCCAGCGGCTCACTGTACATGTAGCCCGTCATCTTCGGGAACCAGTAGTACCAGCCGGCAAAGATCCCGAACACCGCACCGAGCGACAGCACGTAGTGGAAGTGCGCGACAACGTAATAGGTCTCCTGCAGCACGCGGTCGACGCCGGCGTTCGCCAGCACGACGCCGGTGACGCCGCCGACCGTGAACAGGAAGATGAAGCCCACCGCCCAGATCATCGGTGCCCGGAATTCGATCGAGCCGCCCCACATCGTGGCGATCCAGGAGAAGATTTTTACGCCGGTCGGAACGGCAATCACCATCGTCGCAGCGACGAAATAGGCCTGCGTCGCGCTGGACATGCCGACCGTGTACATGTGGTGCGCCCAGACCACGAAGCCGATGCCGCCGATCGCGACCATGGCGTAGGCCATGCCGAGATAGCCGAACACGGGCTTGCGCGAGAAGGTCGAGACGATCTGGCTGATCATGCCGAAGGCGGGCAGGATCAGGATGTACACCTCGGGGTGGCCGAAGAACCAGAACAGATGCTGGAACAGCACCGGATCGCCGCCGCCGTCGGGCGCGAAGAACGTCGTGTGGAAATTGCGGTCGGTGAGCAGCATGGTGATCGCACCGGCGAGCACCGGCAGCGACAGCAGCAGCAGGAACACCGTCACCAGGATCGACCACACGAACAGCGGCATCTTGTGCAGGGTCATGCCCGGCGCGCGCATGTTGAAGATCGTGGTGATGAAGTTGATGGCGCCGAGGATCGACGAGGCGCCCGCCAGATGCAGCGACAGGATGGCGAAGTCGACGGCCGGGCCCGGATGGCCGGAGCTCGACAGCGGCACGTACATGGTCCAGCCGGCGCCGACGCCGTTGGCGCCGGGCTCGCCCTCGACGAAGGTCGACATCAGGAGCAGGCCGAAGGAAGCCGGCAGCAGCCAAAACGAGATGTTGTTCATGCGCGGGAACGCCATGTCGGGCGCGCCGATCATCAGCGGCACGAACCAGTTGCCGAAGCCGCCGATCATCGCGGGCATGACCATGAAGAAGATCATGATCAGGCCGTGAGAGGTCACGAACACATTATAGGTGTGCGTCTCGTGGAAGATCTGCACGCCCGGATACATCAGCTCGGCACGGATCGCGATCGACATCGCGGCGCCGATGACGCCGGCGATGACCGCGAAGATCAGGTACATCGTGCCGATGTCCTTGTGGTTGGTCGAATAGACATAGCGGCGCCATCCGGTCGGATGGGCATGCTCGTCATGTCCGTGGGCGTGATCGCCGTGTGCCGCTGCGCTCGTTGCCATTTTCAAATCCTGCCTTGCGTCCCATTCGGACCTTGGGAGGTCCCGCCCTTATGTCGCTTTCAGTCCCTCAAGCCGTTCCCCGACGCTTACTGCGTCGGGCCGGCCGCGGAGGCGTAGGTGCTGGTGCCGCCGCTCGCATATTTCTTCTTCGCCGTCTCGACCCAGGAGGCGAACTCCTGGTCCTCCACGACGCGAATCGCGATCGGCATGAAGGCGTGGTCCTTGCCGCAGAGCTCCGAGCACTGGCCGTAGAACATGCCGGTCTTGGTGGCCTTGAACCACGTCTCGTTCAGCCGCCCCGGAATGGCGTCGATCTTGACGCCGAAAGCCGGCAGCGCGAAGGCGTGGATGACGTCGGCGCCGGTGACCTGGACACGAATCACCTTGTTGACCGGCACCACCATCTCGTTGTCGACGCCGAGCAGCCGGGGCTGCTTGTCCTGTGCCATCAGCGAGTCGAACTCGAACTTGCCGTTATCGGGATAGGCATAGGACCAGTACCACTGCTTGCCGGTCGCCTTGATGGTGATATCCGCCTTCGGCACGTCGAGCTCGAGGAACAGAAGTCGGAACGACGGCACCGAGATGCCGACCAGGATCAGCACCGGAACCAGCGTCCAGGCCACTTCGATCAGCGTGTTGTGGGTGGTGCGCGACGGCACCGGATTGGCCCGCGCGTTGAACTTGACGACCACGACCACGAGCAGCGCCAGAACGAACAGCGTGATCAGCGTGATCAGCACAAACAGGAAGTTGTGGAACCAAATGATGTTGTCCATCACCGGGGACGCGGATTGCTGGAGCGTCCACTCCCACGGCGCCGGTTGCCCGAGCTCGGCGAATGCCGCACCGCCCGTAGCCAGCGTCAGACCCGCCACGGCCAATCCCAGCAACTGCCGGCCCATCCGGCCCATCGACATCCTCATGCCGTTCGCGCTCCCCTTACGAAGTCACCCCAAGTGCGCCGCCCTATGTCCGGGAAACGCTTATTCGATCCGCCCGCCTGACAAACCGCCGCGCAAGAATACCTCTAAGAGGAATTGGGGCCAGATCGCTAGAACGCCGAAATCAAGCCTCTCAAACCATAATTCTTGATCTATCGCAATGCAGTCTTGAGCCTGATCTGCCAGCGATCACCCGCAGGATATTTCCTAGTAAGATCAGACAAAAATACCGTTTCCCGGGACGCTGCCGCTTGACAGCGGAATTGCCCGCGGTAGGCACTGGCAGATGGCCGCGCAGGAACCTGATTCGTGCGGGCGGCGGCGGCGCGGGGCGGCGTGGAATTTGCTTGGGAATCGCCTTCAAGACGCCGTCATTCCCGTATCAGTCCGCCAGATTAGGCCGCCAAGCGCGAGCGACCCAGGCGAGCAGAGGGACCGACCCGATGGGGCTTTCGAAATCGATGGCAAGGCCGGCGACAAGGCAGCTTGACCGCCTCCCCGCGCTGGCCAGCCTGCTGGCTGCGCTCGTCCTTCTGGCGCTTCATGGCCTCGCCCATGCGCAGGGCGCGGTCCGCTCCGTCCATGGCGACTGGCAGATCCGCTGCGACACCCCGCCAGGCGCCCAGAGCGAGCAATGCGCCCTGATCCAGAGCGTGGTGGCGGAAGACCGCTCCAATGCCGGCCTGACCGTGATCGTGCTCAAGACCGCCGACCAGAAGAGCCGCCTGATGCGCGTGGTCGCGCCCCTGGGGGTCCTCTTGCCCTCCGGCCTCGGCCTCAAGCTCGACAACCAGGACGTCGGCCGCGCCGGTTTTGTCAGATGCCTGCCCAATGGCTGCGTGGCGGAGGTGGTGATGGACGACAAGCTGCTCGGCCAGCTCCGCGCCGCCAAGACCGCCACCTTCATCATCTTCGAGACCCCGGAAGAAGGCATCGGCTTCCCGCTCAGCCTGAACGGGCTCGGCGAGGGCTATGACAAGCTGCCGTAGGGGTGGCGTCCGATCGTTCGTTCTCAATCCCGTCATCCCCGCGCAATGGCGACGCCATTGTCGCTGGAGGCGACAGTTCGGCAGCACAGTCGCGCTGCCGTGCGAGCCTCGAAGGATGACGGTGATGGATTGACGCTTGCGGCACGTTTCGACAAGCGTCCCTGCCGCACCTATCGTTTCCGTAATGTGACGGCCCGCCCCCTCGCGGAACCGGCGGGAAACCATTATCTTGCCCCACATCTTCCGCTAATGGACGGACGCATGACCAACCCTGCCACGACCTCCCTGCTCGACCGCGCCAATCTCGATCGCGACCAGATTCGCAACGAGGTCGCGCGCGGGCTCGCCGGCGCCGACGACGGTGAGCTGTTCCTGGAATACAGCCAGACCGAAGCGCTGATGTTCGACAATGGGCGTCTGAAGCAGGCGACCTACGACACCTCGCAAGGCTTTGGCCTGCGCGCGGTCAAGGACGACGCGGTCGGCTACGCGCATTCCTCCGACGTGTCGCTCCCCGCGCTGATTCGCGCTGCGGACGCGGTCGCGGCCGTGCGCGGCGGCTATTCCGGCAGCTTTGCGGCCCCGCCAGCGCACACCAACGTGCGGCTTTATAGCGATGACAACCCGCTGGACGCGCCGGGCTTCGAGACAAAAGTCAAACTGCTCGCCGAGATCGACGCTTACCTGCGCGACAAGGATCCGCGGGTACGGCAGGTCAGCGTCAGCCTCGGCGCGACCTGGCAGGTGGTCGAAATCCTGCGGCCTGACGGCGAGAGCTATCGCGACATCCGCCCGCTCGTGCGCGTCAACGTCTCCGTCGTCGCCGGCCAGGGCGATCGCCAGGAGAGCGGCAGCAAGGGTTATGGCGGCCGGGCCGGCTATGCCGAATTCATCGAGAGCAAGAACTGGCGCGACGCCGCCGACGGCGCGCTGCGCGAGGCACTGGTCAATCTGGAATCGATTCCGGCGCCGGCCGGCGAGATGGATGTCGTGCTTGGCGCCGGCTGGCCCGGCGTGATGCTGCATGAAGCGGTCGGCCATGGCCTCGAGGGCGACTTCAACCGCAAGAAGACGTCTGCATTTGCCGGCCTGATGGGCCAGCAGGTCGCGGCCAAGGGCGTCACCGTGGTCGACGACGGCACCATGGCCTCGCGCCGCGGCTCGCTGTCGATCGACGACGAGGGCACGCCGACCAATCGCACCGTGCTGATCGAGGACGGCGTCCTGGTCGGCTACATGCAGGACCGTCAGAACGCGCGCCTGATGAACATGAAGCCGACCGGCAACGGCCGCCGTCAGGGCTATGCCCATGTGCCGATGCCGCGCATGACCAACACCTACATGCTCGCGGGCGACCGCGATCCGGCCGAGATCCTCGCCTCGGTGAAGAATGGCGTCTTCGCCGCGAATTTCGGCGGCGGCCAGGTCGACATCACCTCGGGCAAATACGTGTTCCAGTGCACCGAGGCCTACAAGATCGAGAACGGCAAGCTGGGCGCGCCGCTGAAGGGCGCCATGCTGATCGGCAACGGGCCGACCGACCTGCATCGCATCCGCATGATCGGCAACGACCTTGCGCTCGATACCGGCATCGGCACCTGCGGCAAGAACGGCCAGGGCGTGCCTGTCGGCGTCGGCCAGCCCTCGCTGCTGATGGAACGCATCACGGTGGGTGGAACGGGCGCATGAGCGTGGAAGAAAAGGTCACTGTCACCCCCAAGCGGAAAAGCAGCGGCTGGGGCGGGCAGCTCGTTCAGCTCGCCGGCATCGTCGCCGCCGTCTTCATCGCCAAGGGCGCGCTCGCCGAGCCGTTCTACGTGCCGTCGGGCTCGATGGAGCCCACGCTGCTGATCGGCGATGCGCTGCTCGCCTCGAAATTTCCCTATGGCTACGGCACCTCGTCGCTGCCGATTCAGATCAGCCTGCCCGAGAGCGGCCGCGTATTCGCGGAGACGCCGAAGCAGGGCGACGTCGTGGTGTTTCGCTGGCCCGGCGATCGTTCGCAAGCCTGGGTCAAGCGCGTCGTAGGTCTGCCCGGCGATCGCATCCAGATGCGGCAGGGCCAGCTCTTCATCAACGACCGGCCTGCCGAGCTCAAGCCGGACGGCGTCGGTGCGGCTGAGGACGACAATGGCGGCAGCGAGCCCGCCTACCGTTATGTCGAGAAGCTGCCGAACGGCGTCTCGCATTTGATCTTCAAGATGCGCGACAACGGGCCGCTCGACAATACACAGGAGGTGACGGTGCCGGCGGGCCATCTCTTCGTGCTCGGCGACAACCGCGACAATTCCTCCGACAGCCGCGTGCCGCTGCGGTCCGGCGGCGTCGGCCTGTTGCCGATCGACAATCTGATCGGCCGTGCGGATGCGGTGCTCGGCTCCTGGGATCTCGGCATGCGCGGCCAGCCGGTGTGGACCTGGCTGTCCGGATTCAGGCTGGCACGGTTCTTCACCGCGGTGCATTAAGTCACCTCACTGCACGACGATGAACCGTGACGAATTCCTCGCGCTCGCGCTGAGAAATCCCGTCAACGTCGCGATCGTCGATGAACTGCATCGCCTCGGGCTGCCGGATGCATGGCTGGTTTCCGGATGCCTGGTGCAGACCGTGTGGAACGTGCTCACGCGCCGCGCGATCGATCACGGCATCGCCGATTACGACGTGTTCTATTTCGATCCCGACATCTCGTGGGAGGCAGAGGATGCGGTGATCCGCAGGCTGCATGCGCGGCTCGCGCATCTCGGCGTCAAGGTCGAGATCCGCAACCAGGCCCGCGTGCATCTATGGTATCCCGCCAAGCACGGCCTGCCCTATCCGCCGCTGAGAAGCTCGCGCGAAGGCATCGATCGCTTTCTGACGCAGAACACGCAGGTCGGCGTCCGGCGCACGCACGATGGCTACGAAGTCTATGCGCCGCACGGCTTTGACGATGTCGCAGGGCTGATCGCGCGGCCGAATCCAAGCCCGAATTTTTCCGCGGCGAGTTACGCGATAAAAACCGCGCGCTGGAAAGCGCTGTGGCCGGAGCTCACCGTGATCGCCACAGAGTGAGATCTCGTAGTGTGGGCAAAGCGTAGCGTGCCCACGCGTCTGTCGCCATATCGCAAGGATCGTGGGCACGGCGCTTCGCGCCTTTGCCCACCCTACGGCACTCACGGTGATCGCCACGGAGTGAGACCTCGTAGGGTGGGCAAAGCGTAGCGTGCCCACGCGTCTGTCGCCATATCGCAAAGATCGTGGGCACGGCGCTTTGCGCCTTTGCGTTCGGGGCACGAGACCGAACGCTACCGCACCACGCCCGACGTGAACCCCGCCTTGCGGCGCGGCGGCTTGATTTCCTTTTTCAGGAAGCAGCGCGCCTCGCGCCCGGTGTAGCCGGGGCGGGCATAGGTGAAGGCGCGGCATTTGTTGTCGGCGGTGCACGCAGCCTTGCAGGCCTCGACGCCGTCCCCCTCCTTCAATTCGAAATTGCGCAAATCACCGCCGGGGCGATCGATCGACGTCTCCACGCCCTCGACCCGCGGCTCGATCACGCCGGCGCCGCGCACACCGGAGATGCAGCAACTGCCCGGCACGCGCGTCGGCACGGTGTTCTTCAGCCAGCACACCGCCGAGCCGCCTTCGACGTCGGGATAGCTGAAGCTCCAGGAGCGGCAGCGGCGATCACGCTCGCACAGCAGCGCGCAATCCTCGGGATCGCCTGAGGCGACCGGCGTGCTGAAATAGTCGCCGCCGGGCCGATCGAACGCAGTCTGGGCGTGTACGGGCACGCTCGCGCATGCGAGCGCAAGCAGCGTGACACATGCCACGACGCTGGCCATGACGGCCCCGGTCAGGCGGCCCTTCCACATCGGAACAGCTTTCGAGTTATTGACGACGCTCAGGTTTTTTCAGCCGGTCATTTGATCGCCGCAAACCTGTATGGGCGATGAACGGCTGAAATCCCGACCGGCCTACCGGCCTAGAACGCGTAGTCCGCGTAGGCTGGTTCCACCGAGCCCTTCCAGGGGCCGTTGAACTTGTCCAACATTTCCTCAGCCGGCGTCCGGCCGGAATCGATGATACGGTCGAGCGGCTCCAGATGCCGCGTTTCGTCGCGGCCGAGCTGGTCGATCCGGCCGCGCCGGCGCAGGCCCGCATGTGCCAGAACAAGGCATTCCTTGGCGATCTCGAACAGATAACGGTCCTTGATCCGCGACTTGAAGCCGAAGCGCGGCACGTCGTCGCGCAGCGCCTGGCGCTCGGGTGCGGTCCAGTGCTTCACCAGGTCCCATGCGGCATCGAGCGACACGTCGTCGTAGAGCAGCCCGGCCCAGAACGCCGACAGCGCCGGCAGCCGGCCCCACGGGCCGCCGTCGGAGCCGCGCATCTCGAGATAGCGCTTGAGGCGCACTTCCGGGAAAATCGTCGAGAGATGGTTGGCCCAATCCGACAGCGTCGGACGCTCGCCGGGAAGGTTGTTGTTGCGGCCGTCGAAGAAGGCGCGGAACGAGGAACCCGAGACGTCGATGTAATCCTCGTCGCGCTTGACGAAATACATCGGCACGTCGAGCGCGTAGTCGACATAGCGCTCAAAGCCCATGCCGTCCTCGAACGCCCACGGCATCATGCCCGCGCGCGCATTGTCGGTGTCGCGCCAGATCTCGGAGCGGAAGGAGAGGAAGCCGTTCGGCTTGCCTTCGGTGAACGGCGAATTGGCGAACAGCGCGGTCGCGACCGGCTGCAGCGCGAGCGAGACGCGCAGCTTCTTGACCATGTCCGCTTCGGAGGAGAAGTCGAGATTGGTCTGCACCGTGCAGGTCCGATACATCATGTCGAGGCCGTACTGGCCGACCTTCGGCATGTAATTGGTCATGATCTTATAGCGGCCCTTGGGCATCACCGGGATGTCGGCGCGCGACCAGGACGGCGTCATGCCAAGGCCGAGGAAGCCGATGCCGAGCGGGGTCGCGATCTCGCGCACCTGCGCCAGATGCGCCATCAACTCGCCCTGGGTCTGGTGCACGTTCTCGACCGGCGCGCCTGACAGCTCGAATTGTCCGCCGGGCTCGAGCGAGATCGCCCCGCCGCCGGTGACGTCATAGAGGCCAATGATGTTGCCCTTCTCCATGATCGGCTCCCAGCCGAGCAGGAGCTTCATGCCTTCGAGCAGCGCGCCGATGCCGCGCGCGCCTTCATAGGGCACGGGACGGTGGCCTTCGAGCGTGAACGGCGTCTTCTCGTGCTCGGTGCCCATGCGCCACTCGGACGGCGGCTTGCAGCCCGCCTCGAACCACGCGACGAGCTCTTCGCGCGATTGCAGCGGCGTCATGTCGATCTGGTCTCGCGCCATATCAAACTCTAATCAAAAGGGCGCTTCGATCGAAGGCGCGCGGGTGGCGGGGATCGTCCGCGAACCACCGGGGGCGCGGACGTGCTGGTTTGCCGCGCGGTCATCGCGACGGCGTGCTTTCGTTGACGTTGGCGACGGGCGGCAGTTTCATCTCGCCGCACGAGCAGCCCAGGCGGTCGAGCAGACCGCTGAGCTTGACGGCATCGGCATCGGACAGTTTCGAACCGACATATTTCTCGATCGCAGCCGAATAGGCGCTCCACATCCGCTTCTGCAACTCGCGGCCGGCTTCCGTGATCTCGACGAACTGGCCGCGCTTGTCGATCTTGCACTCGCGCCGCGAGGCGAGGCCCTCGTCGACCAGGCGGTCGATCAGGCGCGAGGTGGAATATTGCGGGATCAGCATCTGCCGCTCGAGCTCGACCGGCCGCAGCTCGCCCGACGGCGCCCGCGACAATTCGAGCAGCGCGTCGTACCATGCCAGCGGCGGGAACCCCGCCTTCTTCAAATCCTGCTCGACGCAATCGAGCACGCGGCTCTGCACCCGCATCAGGCGGATCCAGGCGGAAGTCGCCTCGGTCGATGGTTTGCGTTTCATGGTCCCGCTCAAGCTCGTCGCCCGTCTCTTACCTCATTTGATGCAGCTGCATCAATCTTGACTATTCCAAGCAGGTGCATGTAATCGCTGTTTCGGCCGAACCAAGCTTCAAGAGAAGGAAATTCCATGAAACTGTATTATTCGCCCGGTGCCTGCTCGCTGTCCCCCCACATCGCGCTCCTGGAAGCCGGCCTGCCCTATGAATTGGTCAAGGTCGATATCCGGGCCAAGAAGCTCGAAAATGGTGAGGATTATCTGAAGCTGAACCCCAAGGGCCAGGTCCCTGCGCTGGGCCTCGACAGCGGCGAGATCGTGACCGAAGGCCCGGTGATTGTCCAGATGATCGCCGATCAGGCATCGGCTAAGGCGCTGGCGCCGGCCCACGGCAGTTCCGAGCGCTACAAGCTGCTGGAGTGGCTGAATTTCCTCACGTCCGAGGTGCACAAGAACTTTGGGCCGATGTTCGCGCCGGCCCTGAACGACGAGGCCAAGGCCTTCTTCAGGGACCGCGTCATGGGCAAGCTGACATATATCGACGGCCAGCTCGCCGGCCGCGACTACCTCATGGGCCAGCAGTTCACGGTGGCCGACGGCTATCTGTTCACGATGCTGACCTGGGCCGACCGGATGAAGTTCGACCTCTCGGCGATGCCGAACCTTGCTGCCTACAAGGCCCGCGTCGCGGCCCGGCCGCAGGTGCAGGAAGCGCTAGAGAAGGAAGGGCTCGCGCAGGCGAAGTGATTATTCTTCGTCGTTCCGGGGCGCCGCGACGCGGCGAACCCGGAACCTCGCAGTTGTTGCACGACCGGGCGAAGCCGATCGAGATTCCGGATCAGTCCGCGTTGCGGACTGTCCGGAATGACGAGTTGCGTCAGGCCGCCGCCTTCTTCGGCGCGAAGCGGCCGTAGAAGGTCTCGCCCTTTGCCGCCATCTCCTCCAGCAGCTTCGGCGGCGTGAAGCGCGAGCCGTACTTCGCCTCCAGCTTGTGGCAGAGCTCGACGAACTTCTTGGTGCCCATGAAGTCGATGTAGGACAGCGTGCCGCCGGTGAACGGCGCGAAGCCGAAGCCGAGGATGGAGCCGACATCCGCCTCGCGCGGATCGGTGATGACGTGGTCCTCGACCGTGCGCGCGGCTTCCACCGCCTGCACCACCAGGAAGCGTTGCTTCAGCTCCTCGACGTCGAGCGTATCAGGATCGAGCTGCTTCGGCTGTAAAGCCGAGAGACCCGGCCACAGGCTCTTCTGGCCCTTGCCCTTCTCGGGATAGTCGTAGAAGCCCTTGCTGTTCTTGCGCCCCAGGCGGCCCTGCTTCTCGACCATCTCCACCATCAGCTTCTTCTGATCGGGGTTGATGGCGTTGGGGCCGAGATCGGCTTCCGTCGCCTTCATGATCTTGAGGCCGAGGTCGAGCGCCACTTCATCCGAGAGCGAGAGCGGGCCGACCGGCATGCCGGCCATCTTGGCGCAGTTCTCGATCATCGCCGGCGGGATGCCTTCGAGGAACATCTCGTTGCCCTCGGCGACGTAGCGGCCGACGCAGCGATTGGCGAAGAAGCCTCTGGAGTCGTTGACGACGATCGGCGTCTTGCCGATCTGCCGGACGTAGTCGAGCGCGGTCGCGAGCGCGACGTCGCCGGTGTTCTTGCCCTTGATGATCTCGACCAGCATCATCTTCTCGACCGGCGAGAAGAAGTGAATGCCGACGAACTTGCCCTGATCCTTGAAGCTCTCGGCCAGCGAAGTGATCGGCAGCGTCGAGGTGTTGGACGCGAAGATCACGTCCGGCTTCAGATATTGCTGCGCCTTGGCAAAGGTCTCGGCCTTGACCTTGCGGTCCTCGAACACGGCCTCGATGACGAGATCGACGTCCTTCAGCGCGGCATAGTCCGCCGTCGGGGTGATGCGCGCGAGCAGCGCTTCGGCATCCGCGGGCTTGGCGCGGCCCTTCTTGATCTGATCCTCGATCACCTTCTGCGCATGCGCCTTGCCCTTGTCGGCGCTCTCCTGGTCGCGGTCGATCAGGACGACGTCGAGACCGGCACGGGCCGAGACGTAGCCGACGCTCGCGCCCATGAAGCCGGCGCCGATCACTGCGATCTTCTTCGCTTTGGTCGGCGGCACGTCCTTCGGGCGGCGCGCGCCCTTGTTGAGCTCCTGCATCGACAGGAACAGGCTGCGGATCATCGCAGCGGCTTCCTTCGAGCGCAGCACCGAGGTGAAGTAGCGCGACTCCACGCGAAGCGCGGCGTCGATCGGCAGCTGCAGGCCTTCATAGACGCAGCTCATGATCGCGCGCGCGGCCGGATAATTGTCGTAGGTCTCGCGGCGATAGATCGCGTTGCCGGCCGGGAACATCATCATGCCGGCCTTGGAGAACACCGGGCCGCCGGGCAGCTTGAAGCCCTTCTCGTCCCAGGGCGCGACCGCCTTGCCGCCGCCCTTGATCCAATCCTTCGCGGCCTTGATGAGATCAGCGGCCGGCACGATGGCGTGGATCAGGTTCAGCGCCTTGGCCTTGTCGACGGTGACCGGATCGCCCTTGAGCAGGATCGTCATCGCGTCCTGCGGCGGCACCAGGCGCGGCACGCGCTGCGTGCCGCCGGCGCCGGGGAACAGACCGACCTTGACCTCGGGCAGGCCGAGGCGGGTCTTGGGATTCTCCGCGGCGACACGATAGTGACAGCACAGCGTGATCTCGAAACCGCCGCCGAGCGCAAGGCCGTTGATCGCGGCCGCCCACGGCTTGCCTGACGTTTCGATCGAACGCAGCACCTGCGAGAAGCGCCGGCTCTGGTCGAACAGCATCTGGTTCGCGGCCGTCTCGCCCTGCTCCCCAAAGACTTTCGCATAGGCCTGGTTCATGCCTTCGAGCATCGACAGATCGGCCCCGGCGCAGAAGGCTTCCTTGGCGGAGGTAATGACGACACCCTTCACCGCGGCATCCGCCGTGGTCGCCTTGACGATCGCGTCGAGCTCGCTGGTCGAGGTCTCGTCGAGCACGTTCATCGAACGGCCCGGGATGTCCCAGGTAACGAGCGCGATGCCGTCTGCGTCGGTCTCAACCCTGAAGTTCTTGTACGACATGTTGGTTGCTCCTCGGTGCCGCAGCCGATGCCAGGCGCGGCGGTTGATCTGGATTTCGTAGGGGGGATTAGCCGAAGGCGTAATCCACCAGTCCACGGCGAAAGAAGTGGTGGGTTACGCCTTCGGCTAACCCACCCTACGGACCTACACCCGCTCGATGATGGTCGCGGTGCCCATGCCACCGCCGATGCACAGCGTGACGAGAGCGGTGGACTTGTTGGTGCGCTCGAGCTCGTCGAGCACGGTGCCGAGGATCATCGCACCGGTGGCACCAAGCGGATGGCCGAGCGCGATCGCGCCGCCATTGACGTTGATCTTGGCGTTGTCGATGTCGAAGGCCTGGATGTAGCGCAGCACGACCGAGGCGAAGGCCTCGTTGAGCTCGAACAGGTCGATGTCCGACTTCTTCATGCCGGAACGTGCGAACAGCTTCTCGGTGACGTCGACCGGACCGGTCAGCATCATCGCCGGCTCGGAGCCGACATTGGCAAAGGCGCGGATCTTTGCTCGCGGCTTCAAGCCGTATTTCGCAGCCGCCTCCTTGCTGCCGAGCAGCACGGCGCCGGCGCCATCGACGATGCCCGACGAGTTGCCGGCATGGTGCACGTAATTGACGCGCTCGATCTCGGGGTGCGACTGCAATGCGACACCGTCAAAGCCGCCCATCTGCGCCATCATCGTGAATGACGGCTGCAGCTGCGCCAGCGACTGCATCGTCGTCGAGGGACGCATGTGCTCGTCCTTGACGAGGATGGTGAGGCCGTTGATGTCCTTCACCGGCACGATCGACTTGTCGAAACGGCCTTCCTCCCAGGACTTCGCCGCACGCTGCTGGCTCTGCACCGCGTAAGCATCGACGTCATCGCGCGAGAAGCCGTACTTGGTCGCGATCAGGTCGGCCGACACGCCCTGCGGCATGAAATAGGCCGGCACCGCCATCGAGGGGTCCATCGGCCAGGCGCCGCCGGAGGCGCCGATGCCGACGCGGCTCATGGATTCGGCGCCGCCGCCGATCACCAGCTCATGCTGGCCGCTCATCACCTGCGCGGCGGCAAAGTTCACGGCATCGAGGCCGGAGGCGCAGAAGCGGCTGATCTGCACACCGGGAACGGCTTCGCCGAGACCGGCTTTCAGCGCGGCGAAGCGCGCGATGTCGGAGCCGGCCTCGCCGACCGGATCGACCACGCCGAGCACGACGTCGTCGACGGAATCCTCAGGGAGGTTGTTGCGATCCTTCAGCGCCTTCAGCGGCACGGTCGCGAGCGCGAGCGCCGTGACTTCGTGCAGTGCGCCGTCGGCCTTGCCGCGGCCACGCGGGGTTCGGACGTGATCGTAGATATAGGCATCTGCCATGGGAGCCTCCTGATTGCAGTTATTGTCGCGGCGACCGCTGCGCGGTCGCGATCTCCAGTGAAGCGGAAAGCCTCAGAACGCTTCCGCCGGCAATTCCATGATGGTGGCGCAGCCGGCCTGGATGCGCGCGAGATTGGCGGCGGTCTCCGGCAGCATCCGCTCCATGAAGAAACGGCCGGTGACGAGCTTGGTCGAGAGATAGGGCGTCGCCCCGCTCTCGGCAATCTTGGCATTCGTCACCTTCGCCATCTTCGCCCACATGTAGCCCAGCGCGACAAAGCCGAAGAGGTGCAGGTAATCGGTTGCGGCGGCGCCGGCATTATCAGGCTTCGCCATCGCGTTCTGCATCAGCCAGGTCGTGGCCTGCTGGAGATGGCCGAGTGAAGCCGAAAGCGGGGTGATGAAGGGCTTCAGCGCCTCGTCGCCGCCGTTCTCCTTGGCGAAGGCCATGACCTCGCCGAAGAACGCCATGATGGCGCGGCCGCCGTCGCGCGGCAGCTTGCGGCCGACGAGGTCCAGCGCCTGGATGCCGTTGGCCCCTTCATAGATCATCGCGATGCGCGCATCGCGCACGAACTGCTCCATGCCCTGTTCGGCAATATAGCCGTGGCCGCCATACATCTGCTGCGCCTGCACCGCGTTGGCAAAGCCGTAGTCGGTGAGGAAGCCCTTCAGCACTGGGGTCATCAGGCCCATGTGATCGTCGGCGGCCTGACGGTCCTTCGGATCCTCGGAGCGATGAGCGACGTCGCTCTTCAGCGCGGTCCACATCACGAAGGCACGCGCGGCCTCGTTGAAGGCGCGGATCGAGAGCAGCGTGCGGCGCACGTCGGGATGCACGATGATCGGGTCGGCCTGCTTGTCCGGCGCCTTGGCGCCGGTGAGCGCGCGGCCCTGGATGCGCTCGCGGGCGTAGGCGACTGCGTTCTGATAGGCGACCTCGGACTGCGCGAGGCCCTGCACGGCGACGCCGAGCCTGGCCTCGTTCATCATCACGAACATGCCCTGCATGCCCTTGTTCTCTTCGCCGATCAGCCAGCCGGTGGCGTTGTCGTAGTTCATCACGCAGGTGGAATTGCCGTGGATGCCCATCTTGTGCTCGATCGAGCCGCAGACGACGCCGTTGCGCGCGCCCACCGAACCGTCCGCGTTCACCAGGAACTTCGGCACCACAAACAGCGACACGCCCTTGATGCCGGCCGGCGCGCCCTCGATGCGGGCGAGCACGAGGTGGATGATGTTGGGGGCAAGATCATGCTCACCGGCCGAGATGAAGATCTTGGTGCCCGTGATCTTGAAGCTGCCGTCGGCCTGGCGCACCGCCTTGGTGCGCAGCATGCCGAGATCGGTGCCGCAATGCGGCTCGGTCAGGTTCATGGTGCCGGTCCATTCGCCCGCCACCATCTTCGGCACGTAGGTCTGCTTCTGCTCGGGCGAGCCATGAACGATCAGCGCGGCGGTCGCGCCCATGGTGAGGCCGCCATACATCGAGAACGCCATGTTGGCGGAGATCTGGAATTCATTGACGGCCTGGCTCAGCGTCACCGGCAGCCCCTGGCCGCCGAACTCGGTCGGCGCCGACAGACCGAGCCAGCCGCCCTCGGCGACTTGCTTGAAGGCGTCCTTGAAACCCTTCGGCGTGGTGACGCTGCCGTCATCGGCACGCTTGCAGCCTTCGAGATCGCCGACGCGGTTGAGCGGCTGCAGCACCTCTTCCGCGAGCTTGGCGGCTTCGCCGAGGATGGCTTCGCGCACATCGCTCGATGCATCGGAGAAGCCGGCGAGATTGTCGTAGCGGTCGATCTGGAAGACGTCGTTGAGCAGGAAGTTTACGTCTTCGACGGGGGCTTTGTAGATCGGCATGGTGGTCTCCCGGCATGGGGCTTGAAGTGATGAGGCGCAGCCTTTGCCCGCGAGCTTAGCGGGTTCGGCAACCTCAGGGCAGGGTCATGATTGGGCGGCAAGCTGCTCCGCCATCAGGCGGTGCAGCATGTTGATCGCCTTGAGTGGACGCACCATCACCTTGAAATGGGTGATGCGTCCCTCGGCATCGAAGCTGATGATGTCGACGCCGTTGATCTCGATGCCGTCGATGACATTCTTGAATTCGAGCACCGCACCAGTGTCACTGCGCCATTCACCGACGTAGGTGAAGCCGGGGCCGCCGAGCACCTTCTCGGCGCTGGAGAGGTATTTGAAGGTGATGTCGCGGCCACGCTGCGGCGAATGCACGACCGGGCTTTCGAACACGGCATCGGGGTGCAGCAGATCCCAGAGCGCGGCGCGGGCTTGAGCGCGGTCATGGGACTTCATGTAGGCGTACCAGGAATCGAGGCCGGTCATTCTCAGGTGCCTCCCTAGGGCAAGGGCAAAAAGTGCGAAAACAACCCCATGCACAGTAGCGAGGAGGTTGATTTCGCTGGATTTTTCAGTCGGACCTGTGACCGGCCCGCAAGCTGCCCCATATGCACATTGACGCATATGCGCCGATACGCATAAAGTCAAGCTGGTTGGTTAGGATCGAAGAAGGAGGCCGACCATGGCGCTGGGCGACGCAATCCTCGCATGCCTGACGGAACGTCCGATGACGGGTTACGAGCTCGCCAAGACATTCGATTCCTCGATCGGCTTCTTCTGGAAGGCCGACCACCAGCAGATCTACCGCGAGCTCTCCAAGCTGCGCGACCGCGGCCACATCCAGGGCCGGGAGGTCGTGCAATCAGGCAAGCCCAACAAGCTGGTTTATACGCTGACGCCCGAGGGTAGAACAGCGCTGCGGCACTGGGCCGCGCGGCCAAGCACGCCAGCCTCGACCAAGGATGACCTCCTGGTCCGCCTCCACGCCCTCGACAGCATCGACATCGAGCCGCTGCGCACCGACCTGATGGCCCGCCTGGAGCACCACCGCGACCGCCACGCCAATTACGAGCGCATCCTGAAGAAGCGTTTCCCGGACGGAACGGCGGAAGGTAGGCTCGACCTCGGCAACCTGCTCCTGCTCCGCTTAGGGGCCCGGCACGAGCAGATGGTGGCCGACTTCTGCGAAGAGACATTGGAGGCGCTCTCGGCGATGAGCGGCAAGGCCAGCGTGGTGCCGCTGGAGGAAGGGAAGCGCGAGAAGGGTTAGGGCCGCCGCGACAGGAGATGCCACCACCTCCTCCGGTGTCATGCCCCGCGAAGGCGGGGCATCCAGTACTCCGAGGCAGCGCGGCTGGAGTCGAGCCGCTGCAGCGTACTGGATCGCCCGCCTTCGCGGGCGATGACAGCGGAGTGTGTGGCGACTGCAAGCCGCGGCGACGTAGTCCCGGGTGCCCCACCCGGTTCCCCCGCCCAACTTTAAGACACCGGCGACGCGTTCCTTAACTCGTTATTTACCGTAACGGACAAAAGTCGGTTTTCGAGGCAGACGACCTGCGCAAAATTCGGTTGTGTTTGCAACTGGCGCGCGTGGGGAGGCTGGAGGCGCCGGGTGGGGCGCCGGAGTCGGGACCGGACAGAGTCATGAATTCGCGCGTATCGTGGAGTGTTGAGGGCATCGACCCATCCGTCCGGGAGCGGGCCGAAGCTGCTGCGCGCAGAGCCGGCATGTCACTCAACGATTGGCTGAACTCCACGCTCGGTGAAACTGCGCCACCGAACTTTCGCGCACCTTACGACCAGCGTCAGCAAGCGCCCCACGCTCCGAGCCAGGCACCGAGTCAGGAGAGCCGCGAAGTCGCTGACATCCATCAGCGGCTCGACGCGATCACCCAGCAGATCGAACGGATCTCGAAGCCCGCGCAGCGCCCAGACGCTTCGCGACAGGATTCGTCACGGTCAGATGCCTCGCGCGAGCAGGGCGTCGCGCGCCAGCTCAACGATGCGATCTCGCGGCTCGACGCGCGACTGTCGCAGATCTCGAAGCCGCAGCAGCCTCAGGCGCCGCGGCCGGCACCCTCACCTGCACCGTCTCCGGTCGAGACGCGACAGCGCCAGGCCGATATGGTCGAGCGCGCGGCAGCGCAGGTCTATCGCAACGCCCCTCCCCTGAGCCCCGCTTCGTTCGACGTCGCCGTCGCCGAAATCACCGCGCGGCAGAGCGAGCTCGACGGCTTTACGCCGCGGCAGATGCCGCCGCGTGCCGCGCCCTCCATTGCGCCCAATGCGGCTCCCTTCGCGCCCCCCATGACACCAATGGCGGCGCCGCCCGCGCCTGCCTATGGTCCGCCGCCACCACAAGCAGGGCCTGATTTCTCATCGCTCGAGCGCCATCTGCTCAAGATCACGAGCCAGATCGAGTCGCTCCAGCGCCCTGACAATACCGAGCAGGCGATCAACGCCTTCCGCAGCGAGCTTGCCGAGATCCGCACCGCCATCACCGAAGCGATGCCGCGCCGCGCGATCGAATCGATCGAGAACGAGATCCGCTCGCTGCATCGGCGCATCGACGAGACGCGCTCCAACGGCACCGACGGCCAGGTGCTGTCGGGCATCGAGCACGCGCTGTCCGACATCAAGCAGGTGCTGCGCACGCTGACGCCGGCCGAGCAGCTCACCGGCTATGACGAGGCGATCCGCAATCTCGGCGCCAAGCTCGATCTGATCCTGCGCGCCAATGACGATCCCTCGACGGTGCATCAGCTCGAAAGCGCGATCTCGGCGCTGCGCGGCATCGTCTCCAACGTCGCGTCCAACGAAGCCCTGGCACGCCTGTCCGAAGACGTGCAGCTGCTGTCGTCCAAGGTCGACCAGGTCACCCGCGCCTCCGGCCAGGGCGACAGCTTTGCAGTGCTGGAGCAGCGCATTGCGGCGCTCACCGCGGCGCTGGAAACCCGCGAGCGGCCCCAGCCATCCGAAAGCACCGAGCATCTCGAATCCGCCATCCGCGCGCTGTCGGACCGCTTCGACCGCATGCAGGTCGGCAACGATTCGGCCTCGACCTTCGCGCATCTCGAGCAGCGTGTCTCGTATTTGCTGGAGCGGATCGAAGCCGCCTCCGACCCGCGCAACGGCAATTTGAGCCGCGTCGAGGACGGGCTGCACGACATTCTGCGGCACCTGGAGCGGCAGCAGGCGACTTACTCCGCGCTGGCGGAGAGCCGCAGCTCGGCGCCGCCGGCCGATTCCGGAATGGTCGATCTCGTCAAGCGCGAGCTGTCCGACATCCGCTTCAGCCAGGCCGAGACCAACCGCAGCACCCAGGACTCGCTCGACGCCGTCCATAGCGCTCTGGGCCATGTCGTCGATCGCCTCTCCATGATCGAGGGTGATCTGCGCGCGGTGCGCACCGCGCCGCCGGCCGCTGCGCCGCAGCCGATGCCCATGCCGATGGCCGCTCCCATTGATGCTTCCATGGAGCCCGCGCCGGTCGCGCGTGAGCCGCGGCCGCAGGCACAGCAGCCGAAATACGATCCCAAGCCCGAGCTTCCGAATCCCGCCGCGCAGCAACAGGCACAAGCCGCCTTCGCCGCCGCGCCGCGCGAATTCCATGCCGCTGCCCCCGCCGCGCCGCCGCCGGTGCCGGCGCCGATGGCGGCGCAAGTCGCACCACCCTTGCCGCCGCGCGCGATCAGCGAGATCCTGGAGCCGCACACGGCGCCAGCGCGCGCCGCGCTCGCGCCGGAATTGCCGCCGGATCATCCGCTCGAGCCGGGCACACGGCCGGGCGGACGCGCCGCCACGCCGTCGGAGCGCATCGCCGCCTCCGAGAGCGCGATCAGCGGCATTCCCGCTGCTGCGAAGGAGCCGGTCTCGTCGTCGAGCTTCATCGCGGCCGCCCGCCGCGCCGCCCAGGCCGCCGCCACGCAGCCGGAAAAGCCGGCTCGCGGTGCCAAGGCCGGTGCCGATCGCACCAAGGACAAGGGCAAGGACGGCGGCTCGACCATCACCTCGAAGATTCGCTCGCTGCTGGTCGGCGCGAGCGTGGTCGTGATCGTGCTCGGCACCTTCAAGATGGCGATGAATCTGCTCGAAGGCAGCAGCGCGCCGCCGGCGCCGCAGGCCATGGAGAATACGTCCAGCCAGCCCGCGCCGCAGGCGCCGCCGCCGGTGATCGAGAACAAGCCCGCCACGCCCGAGCAGGTCACGCCATCGATGACCTCGCCGACGCCGATCGGACGGCAATCCCAGAACAATTCCGCGCCGGCCGCTCCTGCGGCCAACTCGGCTTCGGTTGAAATTCCGACGGCGCCTGCCACGACGGCGCCCGCACCTGCGACCAACAGCGACGTTACCGGTGCGCTGTCG
This sequence comes from Bradyrhizobium sp. 195, assembly GCF_023101665.1. Taxonomy (NCBI): domain Bacteria; kingdom Pseudomonadati; phylum Pseudomonadota; class Alphaproteobacteria; order Hyphomicrobiales; family Nitrobacteraceae; genus Bradyrhizobium; species Bradyrhizobium sp. 195. Next base: position 7,570,467 of record NZ_CP082161.1, read on the forward strand.
GGCACGAGCCGCGTCAAGCTCGGTCTCATCCAGGTGCCGCCGAGCGAAAAGCTGCCTGACGGCATCGGCGGCCCGGGCTTGCGCACCGCCGCGATGAAGGGCGATGCGACCGCGGCCTACGAGATCGGCTTGCGCTTTGCCGAGGGCAAGGGTGTTGCGACGAATTACGACGAAGCCGCGAAATGGTATGACCGCGCGGCGCAGGCCGGCGTCGTGCCCGCGACCTTCCGCCTCGGCACGCTCTACGAAAAGGGCTTGGGGGTGAAGAAGGACGCCGACATCGCCCGCCGCTACTACACCCAGGCCGCCGAGCGCGGCAACGCCAAGGCGATGCACAATCTCGCCGTGCTCGACGCCGACGGCGGCGGACGCGGCGCCAACTACAAGAGCGCGGCGCAGTGGTTCCGGAAAGCGGCCGATCGCGGCGTCGCCGACAGCCAGTTCAACCTCGGCATCCTCTATGCCCGCGGCATCGGCGTCGAGCAGAACCTTGCCGAGTCCTACAAATGGTTCAGCCTGGCAGCCGCTCAGGGCGATGCGGATGCGTCCGGCAAGCGCGACGACGTCGCCAAACGTCTCGACCCGCAATCGCTCGCCGCCGCCAAGCTCGCGATCCAGACCTTCAGCGCCGAACCGCAGCCGGATGATGCAGTCAACGTTCCGGCCCCGAACGGCGGCTGGGACAGCGCGCCGCAGGCGAATGCAAAGCCCGCTCCGAAGGCGGTAGCAACAAAGCGCTCGGCCTCGGCGGCGCACTGATCCGTTTGGACGCTCTCTCCTCTTGTCGTCGCCCGGCTTGACCGGGCGACCCAGTATTCCAGAGGCCGGCGTTAAGGAGCTCGCTCTCACAACAAGGGGCGCGGCGTACTGGATGCCCCGGTCAAGCCGGGGCATGACGGCGGAGATGGTGGCGCGATCGCGAAATGACGCAGCCCTCTTAAGGCATTCACCACGCCCCAAATTCTAGGGTCCCTCCCGCGAGCAAATTCCGCTATTGAGGGGCGCGGCAATCGTTCCGATCTTCTCGCGGGTCTTCCCCGATAGTCGATCCGTCTCGCCGGCGCGTGGTTCAATGCAGCTCTATCTTCCGATCGCCGATCTTCCGGTCAACGTCTTCCTGGTGCTCGCCATGGGCGCTGCGGTCGGCTTCGTCTCGGGCATGTTCGGGATCGGCGGCGGCTTCCTGATGACGCCGCTCCTGATCTTCATCGGCATCACGCCGGCGGTCGCGGTCGCCTCCGTCACGAGCCACATCGCGGCCTCCTCCTTTTCCGGCGCGCTGTCTTATTGGCGGCGGCGCGCGATCGATCCGGCGCTTGCGAGCGTTCTGCTCTGCGGCGGCGTGACAGGGACCGCGCTCGGCGTGTGGACCTTCACGCAGCTGCGCGCACTCGGCCAGCTCGATCTGATGATCGCGCTCTCTTACGTGGTGCTGCTCACCACCGTCGGCAGCCTGATGTTCTCCGAAGGCCTGCGCGCCCTGATGCGGACCCGGCGCGGCGCGCAGCCGCCGCGACGCACCCACAATTGGATCCACGGCCTGCCGCTGAAGATGCGGTTCAAGCGCTCCAAGATCTATCTCTCGGTCATCCCCGTGGTGATCGTCGGCATCATGATCGGCTTCATCGGCGCCATCATGGGAATCGGCGGCGGCTTCATCCTGGTGCCGATCATGATCTACCTGCTGAGGGTGCCGACCTCGACGGTGATCGGAACCTCGATGGTCCTGACGCTCGTCACGATGCTGTTCGCGACCATGCTGCATGCGGTGACCAACCACCTCGTCGACGCCGTGCTGGCGCTGATCCTGATGGTTGGCGGCGTCACCGGCGCGCAGTTCGGCGTCCGTGCCGGGCAGAAGATCCGCGGCGAGCAGCTGCGGCTGCTGCTCGGCCTTCTGATCCTCTCGGTCGGCGTCCGCTTCGCGATCGAGCTGGTGATCCGGCCCGAGGATCTCTTCACCATCCGTGAGCTCGGAGCGAGCTGATGATGCGCGCAGCTCTCGCACTCCTGCTCGTCCTGCTGCTCGGCTCGGCCGCGCGCGCCGAGCGGCTGATCGTCTCGGTCTCCAACCACCGCGTCACGGTGACACCGAACTATTCCGGTGAGGAGCTGGTGCTGTTCGGCTCGGTCGAGAAGGATGCGACGACGCCCGCTGATCGCACGGCCTATGATCTCGTGGTCACCGTGATGGGCCCGCGCGCCGACATGATGACGCGGCGCAAGGAACGCACCTTCGGGATCTGGATCAACACCGACTACCGGCAGTTCCTGCAGGTGCCGAGCTATCTGGCGCTGTTCGCCAACCGCCCCTTCGACGCCATCACCTCGCCCGAGATCGCGCGGCGGCAGCAGATCGGACTGAACAACGTGCTGCTGATGCAGCGGGTCGGCGGCGATTATGCCGACGTGGTGCCGAACGATGTGTTCCGGTCCGCCTTCATCCGCCTGCGCACCCAGCGCGGGCTCTATCGCGAGGATCCGAGCGCGGTGACGTTCCTGACGCCGACCCTGTTCCGCACCGGCATTCCATTGCCGGCGGAGGTGCCGATCGGCACCTATGAGGTCGAGATCAAGCTGTTTGCGAATGGCGCGTTCATCGGCAAGACCGAGACCGCGTTCGAGATCGTCAAGGTGGGCTTCGAGCAGTTCGTCGCCACCACCGCCAGGCAGAACGGGCTGATCTACGGCCTCGTCACCGCGGCAATGGCGCTGATGACGGGCTGGATGGCGTCGATCGTGTTCCGGAAGGATTAGCCCCGTCATTGCAAGGAGCTCTTGCGACGAAGCAATCCAGAAATGCATCCGCGGAGACAGACTGGATTGCTTCGCTGCGCTCGCAATGACGGCTGTGGTGATAGCTACGGCGCCTCGATCACCGTCGGCACGCCCGGCTCCAGCAGCCGCAGCCGCGTGCCGAAGCCCAGCACGTCGAACGTCTTGCGCAGATCCTCGCTGTTCTGACGGAAATGCGCCCAGCCTTCGGTGTGCACCGGCACGATCATCGCATCCGGAAAGGCCCGCGCCGTCTCGATGGTGTCGTTGGTGTCCATGGTGAGATGGAATGGCCCGCGCGTCTGCGCGGCGCCGGCGAAGGGCAGCACCACGCCGCATTTGAAGCGGCGCGCGACTTCGGCGACGCCGTCGAACCAGGTGGTATCACCGCTGACATAGACCGCGCTGGTGTCCTTGCGGTTCGAGGACACCACGAAGCCGATCACATCGCCCGACAGCGGCTCGATGCCGGCCGGGCCGTAACGCGCCGGCGTCGCGGTGATGGTCAGCGAATTGCCGTCGCGGTCCTTGATGTGGGCGGTGGCCCAGGGCGCAAGACCCTCGGCATGACCGCCGAGACGTTTGGCACCGGCTTCGGTGGTCAGCACGCGTTTGGCATGCTTCAGGAATTCGCGCCCCGAATTGTCGAGATTGTCCGAATGCTGGTCGTGGCTGAGCAGCACGGCATCGACCGGACCGATCGCATCGGGCCTCAACGCGGGGCCGATGGTCTTCTCCAGCTTCACATGCGGCAGCTGATAGGCGCCGGGCGCATCGAAGGTCGGATCGGTGATTAGGCGGAAGCCGTCGATCTCGATCAGCGCAGTCGGGCCACCGATCAGGGTGATGGAAATGGGCATGATGAACTCCTGCTACGAGACGGGCTTTGCGGGGCGCGTCACCAGGTAGATGCCGAGCGCGACCGGGATGATGCCGAGGAGGTCGCGGGCCTCGACATGCTCGCCAAGGACGAGATACGCGAACAGCATGCCGAGCGGCGGCATCAGGAAATGATAGGCGCTGGCGGCGGTGGCGCCGCACACTTTCAGGAGATGGAACCAGAGCCAGTAGGCCAGGATCGAGCCGCCCAGCACGAGGAAGGCGAAGGCGCCGATCAGGCCCGGCGTGACATCGATCGCGTGGATGTCGGCGAAGGTGAGCGCGACCGGCGTCAGCACGATGCCGGCCGCGAGATTCTGCACGCCGTTGCCGATCCACAGGCTCCCCTTCGGTGCGAGCAGCTTGAACAGGATGGTGCCGGCGACGAGCGAGGCCAGCGAAGCCAGCGTGAACACGATGCCGTGCAGGGAATCCGTGCCCACCGACAGGCGATGCCAGACGATCGCGGTCACGCCGATGACGCCGAGCAGGAGGCCGCCGGCCTTGCGCCAGGTCATGCCTTCGCCGAGCAGCAGGGCCGCTAGCGCGGCGGTGAACACCGGATTGGCCGATACGATCAGGCCGCCGAGGCCGGCGGAGACGGATTGCAGGCCGGTGTAGCCGAGGCCCAGATAGAGCGCGTTGTTGGCGATACCGAGCACGGCAAAGATCGCGGCATCGCGCCAGGATAGCGACCAAGCCTCGCCGCGGATCAGCGTGGCGCCCAGGATCAAAATGCCGGCGAGCGAGAACCGCGCGGCGAGCAGGATCAGCGGCGGGCAATGGGTGACGCCGATCTTGCCGGCGACGAAGGCATAGCTCCAGAGCAGGCAAAACAGGCCGATGGCAAGCGGCAGCGTGTTGAAGCGGAGGCCGGGAACCGAAATCGAGGGGGCGAGCGACATGAGGGCATTCTCCTGAACCCTGGATCTAGGGAGGTCGCTTGTCATCTGGAAATTAAATGATTAACTCCCTGTCAGTGATTTTTCGAATGGAGGCGGTCATGCTCGATCTCGAGCTGCTGCGCAGCTTCGTCTCGGTGGTCGAGGCCGGTGGCTTCACCCGCGCCGGCGAGCGCGTCCACCGCACGCAGTCGACCGTGAGCCAGCAGATCAAGCGGCTGGAGGAAGACGTCGGCCAGGTGCTGCTGCATCGCGACGGCAAGAACGTGCGCCCGACCGAGGCCGGCGAGCGGCTGCTGTCCTATGCGCGGCGGCTACTCTCGCTGGCTGAGGAGGCGCGCGACGTGCTGCGCCAGCCTGACGGCGAAGGCGCGATCCGGCTCGGCATCCCCGAGGATTTCGCGGCGTACCGGCTGACCAAATTGTTGGGCGCGTTCTCGCGCTCGCATCCGGGCCTGCGGCTCGACGTGCGCGCCGACCAGAGCAAGCACCTCGCGCGCGATCTCGAGCGCGGCGAGCTCGATCTTGCGCTGTTCAAGCGCGCAGCCGGCGAGAACGGCGCCATCGCGGTGTGGCCGGAGCGGGTGCACTGGGTCACCAGCAAGAGCCATCCGGTCGACGTTCACGCCGCGTCCGTGCCGCTGATCGGTTTTCCGACCGGCTGCCTCTACCGGGCCGGCGCCATCCACGCGCTGGAAAGCGTCGGCCGTGCCTGGCACATGGCCTATTCCTCATCGAGCCTTTCCGGCATCCAGGCCGCGGTCGCCGCCGGCATGGGCTTGAGCATCCTGTCGGAGATGTCGATCCAGTCCGACCACCGCGTGCTGACGGCGAAGGAAGGTTTTGCGCCGATCAACAAGACCGAGGTCGCACTGATGGCTTCGCCGGATGCGAGCCCGGCAACGCTGCGGCTTGCGGATCGTCTCGCCGAGTTTTGCGATGCGGTGCAGGCCAAGGCGGCTTGAAGGCGGCTTGAATTCGCGAGGGCTGCCGCCCGCCGCTCAATTCGCCGCGGACATCAGCCTGTCGCCGCAGGTATTCGCATAAAACCTGCCGCCGCATTGGCGCTTGATGGCAGCGCAGCGGGCCGCGGGCGACGCGTTCTGCGGGACCGTGAAGCCGCAGCTGAGACCATCGGCGCTGCGACCGGGTTTGCCGGCGGCAGCCGCGGCACTGGAGGCGCTGATGCAGACGACGAGCAGGGCCGCCGCGGCGATTTCAATCAGCAGTCTCATGAAGATGTTCCTCCACACTGATGGCTGAATTGATCCGCAATCTAGCACCGAATCCCGGTTTCTCCGTGCTCGTCCGGGTTCCCAAAGCGGCCCGTTCCTTGCATAAATTGACGCCAGCGCAGTGCACGGCCGCGCCGGTGACGATTCCGGTGCAGGGGCAAGACGCGTAGAGTGAGTAGTGTTCTTTCGACCAGGAAGTGACGGCTTTGCAAGATCAATCGTTCCAGCCCAGTTCTCCCGCGCCGGGGCAGCCCATCGACGAACTCGCGCTGGCTGAGATCAAGAGCGCGATCTTGGCGAAGCTGCGCCTTGCCATCGGCAAGGATGCCGGCATGGCAACCAAGCACGACTGGTATCAGGCCGCTGCGCTCACGCTGCGCGACCGCATCGTGCATCGCTGGCTCACCGCCGAGAAGCACAGCTACGACGCGGGGCGCAAGCGCGTCTATTATCTCTCGCTCGAATTCCTGATCGGCCGCCTCTTCAGCGACGCGCTCAACAATATGGGTCTCCTGAAGATCTTCGAAGTCGCGCTCGGCGATCTCGGCGTCTCGCTGCCGGAGCTGCGCAAATGCGAGCCGGACGCCGCGCTCGGCAATGGCGGCCTGGGGCGCCTTGCCGCCTGCTTCATGGAGAGCATGGCGACGCTGTCGATCCCCGCGATCGGCTACGGCATCCGCTACGATTACGGCCTGTTCCGCCAGATCATCAATCAGGGCTGGCAGCAGGAATATCCCGACGAATGGCTGAGCTTCGGCAATCCCTGGGAATTGCAGCGCCCCGAGGTGATCTACGACATCAATTTCGGCGGCGGCGTCGAGCATGTCGACGACAAGGGCCGCGACCGCGCGATCTGGCATCCGGCCGAGACCGTGCAGGCGATCGCCTATGACACGCCGATCGTCGGCTGGCGCGGCCAGCACGTCAACGCGCTCCGCCTGTGGTCGGCGCGCTCGCCCGATCCGCTGAAGCTCGATGCCTTCAACAAGGGCGACTATGTCAGCGCCAGCGCCGAGCAGTCGCGCGCCGAAGCGATCTGCAAATTCCTCTATCCGAACGACGAGAGCCCGGCGGGGCGCGAGCTGCGGCTGCGCCAGGAATATTTCTTCGTTTCAGCCTCGCTTCAGGATCTCATCAAGCGGCATCTTGGGTCCGACGGCCAGCTGCGCAGCCTGTCGTCCAAGGTCGCGGTGCAGCTCAACGACACCCATCCGAGCCTCGCCGTCACCGAACTGATGCGCATCCTCGTCGACCTCCACAATTTCCGCTGGGACGAGGCCTGGAAGATCACGGTCGCCACGCTCTCCTATACCAACCACACGCTTCTGCCCGAGGCGCTGGAGACCTGGCCGGTCGAGCTGTTCGAGCGGCTGTTGCCGCGGCATCTGGAGATCATCTACCGCATCAACGTGCAGCATCTGGCGCTTGCGGAGGCGCGCTGCCCGGGCGACATCGACTTCCGGGCCTCGGTGTCGCTGATCGACGAGAAGAGCGGGCGCCGCGTGCGCATGGGCCAGCTCGCCTTCGTCGGCTCGCACCGCATCAACGGCGTTTCGGGGATGCATTCGGACTTGATGCGCGAGACCGTGTTCCACGACCTCAACCATCTCTATCCCGGCCGCATCACCAACAAGACCAACGGCATCACCTTCCGCCGCTGGCTGATGCTGGCCAACCCGAAGCTGACCGATCTGTTGCGCGAGACCTGCGGCGAGGCCGTGCTCGACGATCCGACCCAGCTCTCACTGATCGAGGCCCGCGCCAGCGACGTCGAATTCCAGAAGAAATTCCGCGCCGTCAAGCTCCACAACAAGACCGCGCTGGCGCGCCTGATCGGCGAGCGGCTCGGCATCAAGGTCGACCCGACCGCGCTGTTCGATGTGCAGATCAAGCGCATCCACGAATACAAACGCCAGCTCCTCAACGTCATCGAGACGGTCGCGCTGTATCAGGCGATCAAGGACGACCCCACCGGCAATTGGGTGCCGCGGGTGAAGATCTTCGCCGGCAAGGCGGCGGCGAGCTACAAATACGCCAAGCTGATCATCAAGCTGATCAACGACGTCGCGGAAGCCGTCAACAACGATCCCGCGATCAGCGGCAAGCTCAAGGTCGTTTTCCTGCCCGACTACAATGTCAGCCTGGCCGAGGTGATCATTCCCGCGGCCGACCTCTCCGAGCAGATCTCGACGGCCGGCATGGAAGCCTCCGGCACCGGCAACATGAAGCTGGCGCTCAACGGCGCCATCACCATCGGCACGCTCGACGGCGCCAATATCGAGATCCGCGACCATGTCGGGGCGGAGAACATCGCGATCTTCGGCATGGAGGCCGGCGACGTGATGATCCGCCGCAAGCAGGGACTGGACGCCTCCGACGTCATCCGCAATTCGCCGAAGCTGCAGCGCGCCATCAATGCGATCCGCGCCGGCGAGTTCTCGCCCGGCGATCCCGGCCGCTTCGAATCCATCGCGCACGCGCTGCGCTATCTCGACCATTACATGGTCAGCGCCGATTTCGATTCCTATTACGAGACACAGCGCGCGGTCGATGCGCGCTGGCTGGTCTCGCCGGCCTGGACGCGCGCCTCCATCCTCAACGTCGCGCGCATGGCGTGGTTCTCCTCGGACCGCACCATCCGCGAATACGCCGAGGAGATCTGGAACGTGCCGGTCAATCCGACCACGCCGCAGCTTCCGAACTTGCGCGACGTCGCAGGCTGATTTTCCGCGGCGTGGAAGCGGCGTTACCTGCGAGATTATTGCATCTCGCAAGGGTAGTGATGATATGACTATCATCATAATCGCGGCGGCGTCAGGGATACCGATGCCGTCGCCTCAAACGCCGTCATTGCGAGCGCAGCGAAGCAATCCAGAAATCCATTCGCGGCGACCGGCTGGATTGCTTCGTCGCATCTGCGCAAAATTGCTACGCAATTTTGTCGCTGAGCTCCTCGCAATGGCGGTGGAGTCGGCATCGAGGAATACAATGCACGCCAAGCTCCCGCACCCTTTCGACGACGCCACGCGCGTCACCCCCGGTGACTCCAACTGGCAGGGGCACACCAGCGACGATTACTGGGCCTTCGTCGGCCCGTTCGGCGGCGTGACCGCCGCAACCATCTTGCGCGCGCTGATCGACCATCCGGAACGCGCCGGCGATCCGCTGGCGCTGACCGTCAATTACTGCGCGCCGATCGCCAAGGGCCCGTTCGATCTGGACGTGCGGCTGGTGAAGGCCAATCGCTCCAGCCAGCACTGGAGCGTCGAGCTCGGCCAAGGCTGCGGCGAGGTCGCAACGCTCGCCACTGCAGTGTTCGCCGAGCGCCGGCCGTCCTGGGAACACCGGGTCGCGCGATATCCTGAGACCAAGTCGTTCGAACAGACGATGCCGTTCCCGAAGATCACGGCGTCCTGGGCCAACCAGTATGAATTCCGCTTCGTCGAGGGCGAGATGCGCATCGGCCCGCTGCAGGCCGAGCCCGGCAGCACCTATTCGAAGCTCTGGATCAGCGACCGCACGCCGCGCAAGCTCGACATGCTGTCGCTGATGTCGATGTCGGACGCCTTTTTCGGCCGCGTCTTCCACGCGAGGCGCGCGCTGGTGCCGTTCGGCACGGTGTCGCTGACGACGTATTTCCACACCGACAGCGAGGAGCTCGCAGCGGAAGACATCACGCACGTGCTGGCGACGGCCGATGCCAAGATCTTCCACAAGAGCTACGGCGACCAGAACGCCGAGCTGTGGTCGCCGAACGGCCGGCTGCTCGCGACGAGCACGCAGATCGCGTATTTCAAGGCCTAGCTGCTTCTACGATCTCGTCATTGCGAGCGCAGCGAAGCAATCCAGACTGTCTCCGCGGCGGGATTCTGAATTGCTTCGCTACGCTCGCAATGACGCATGGAGAGATTGTGCCCACAAAACAAAAGGGCGGCCTTGCGGCCGCCCTCTTGCATTTCAAGCGATGCGAAAATTACTCCGCCGCCAGCTTCACGTCCGGGGCAGCAGCGCGCACCTCGGCATCGACCTGGGCTTCGAACTTGGCGAAGTTCTTCTGGAACATGCCGACCAGGGCGCGGGCGGTCTTGTCGAACTCGTCCTTGTCCTTCCAGGTGTTGACCGGGTTGAGGATTTCGCTGGGCACGCCGGGCAGCGCGGTCGGGACCGCGAAGCCGAAATATTTGTCGGTGCGGAATTCGACGTTGCGAAGCGAGCCGTCGAGCGCGGCGGTGAGCAGCGCGCGCGTCACCTTGATCGGCATGCGCGAGCCGACGCCGTATTTGCCGCCGGTCCAACCGGTATTGACCAGCCAGCAATCGACATTGTGCTGGGCAATGAGGTCACGCAGCATGTTGCCGTAGACGGATGGGTCGAGCGGCAGGAAGGGCGAGCCGAAGCAGGTCGAGAATTCCGGCTGCGGCTCGTTGCCGAGACCGCGCTCGGTGCCGGCGACCTTGGCGGTGTAGCCGGACAGGAAGTGATACATCGCCTGCGCCGGCGTGAGCTTGGCGATCGGCGGCAGCACGCCGAAGGCGTCGGCGGCGAGCATCACCACGTTCTTCGGCTGCGGCGCGCGGCCGGTGCGCGAGGCGTTCGGGATGAAATCGAGCGGATACGCAGAACGCGTGTTCTCGGTCTTGGAGCCGTCGTCGAAATCCACCACGCGGGTGTCATCGTTGAGCACGCAATTCTCGAGCACCGCGCCGAAGCGCGTCGAAGCCGCGTAGATCTCGGGCTCTGCTTCCTGCGACAGCTTGATGCACTTGGCATAGCAGCCGCCCTCGAAATTGAAGACGCCGTTCGGGCCCCAGCCATGCTCGTCGTCGCCGATCAGCGTGCGGTTCGGATCGGCCGACAGCGTGGTCTTGCCGGTGCCGGAGAGGCCAAAGAAGATCGCCGCGTCGCCCTTGGCGCCGACATTGGCCGAGCAGTGCATCGGCATCACGCCGCGCTCGGGCAGATAGTAGTTCAGCGTGGTGAAGACCGACTTCTTCATCTCGCCGGCATAATAAGACCCGCCGATCAGGACGATCTTGCGGGCGAAATCGATCGCGACGACGTTCTCCGAACGGCAGCCATGACGTTTGGGATCGGCGCGGAAGCTCGGCATGTCGATGATGGTGAGATCCGGCACGAAGGTCGACAGCTCGATCGCCTCGGGGCGAATCAGCAGCGTGCGGATGAACAGCGAGTGCCAGGCGAGCTCGGTGAAGACGCGCGTCTTGATCCGGTAGGCCGGATCGGCGCCGCCGTAGAGGTCCTGCGCGAACAGCTTCTTGCCTTCGGCGTGCTTGAGGAAGTCCTGATAAAGCGTCTCGAACTGCTCTGCCGTGATGGACTGGTTGCCGGCCCACCACATCTTCTTGTCGGTGGAGGCGTCACGCACCGTGAACTTGTCCTTCGGGCTGCGCCCGGTGAATTCGCCGGTGTCTGCGCAGAGTGCGCCGTCGGCGGACAGCACTGCCTCGCCCGCGGAGAGCGAGTATTGATAGAGTTGCGGCGCACCGAGGTTCCAGTGAACCTGCTTGAGATTCTTTAAGCCGAATTTGTCGGCGCCGAAGGCACCGTTGCGCACGCCCGTCTCTTGCACGAAAAAATCCTCCTAGAACCCGCGACATCAGCGGACCAAGTTTGGCGCCGTCGCGGTCACCGTGATTAATGGGCCATTCGGCCTCGGCTAAACGACCTAATAATCATGAACGCTGGCGTTGCCAAGCTGATCCCTTAGGATTTGGTTTATTCAAGGACCGCGCCAAACGTCGCGCATGACAGCCCTGAGCAGCTGCATCAAAAAATCACGGATGATCGCGCAACCAAATGCGTGTTCGCGTGTTACTTCCGGTTATTGCGACGCACAATCCCTGTGGCGTCGTCTTATCTTACCTCTCCTTCGCCAATCAGTGCGAACGGCCCCCACATCGCGGGGTAGGCGTTGCGCGGCGACGAGGTGTCGTCGACAAACGTCAACATGGCGCGGCGCAAGGCTTCGGCACGACCGATCTTTGGTTCTTTCTTGAGCAGCTCGAAAGTCGACGTCGTCAGGCGGGTGGCGGCTTCCGAATCCACGGCCCAATGCGAGACCAGGAGCGCACGGGCACCTGCGTAGAAGAACGAACGCGCCAATCCCGACAGCGCCTCGGCGCCGGGCTTGTCGCCGGCGATGGTATTGCAGGCGGACAGCACCACCCAATCGGCGTTGAGCTTGAGCTGGGCCACCTCGCTCGCGGTCAAAAGACCATCGTCGAGCTCCGACGGCTGATCGGGAATGGACAACGCAAGCGAGGGCTCACCCAGTCCCTTGACGTCGCCGGCAACGAGCCCATGGGTGGCAAAGTAGATGATGCCGTATTGAGCAAGCGCTGCACGCTTCAGGGTCGTTTCGCTGGCATCGCGGCCGAGATGGATGTCGGCATCAGAGGCGCCGACGTCCTTCGCCACCGCGTTCAGCTCGTCGGCGGTATCAGGCAATTGCGGCAGCGCCTGCGCCAGTCGCGCGCGGTCGACGCCGGCGCCGCGCCAGAAATCGGTATAGGCGCTCGTCGCGATGCTGCGCGCGGCGACCTTGCCGCTTGCCGCGCGACGATCGGCCGGTCCTTCGGCTGCGGGGTTGAAGACGGGATCGCCGAAGCCGGTCATCGGTTTTACGCCTTGATCCCTGCGCGCGAAGGCCCGCAACGATTTCAGGCTGATCACCGAGGGCAGCACCGAGACGGCCTGACGCCGGAGCAGCCAGGCGGCCTCGCGATAGCCCTCGAGCCTGTCCGGGATCGCAGCCTGCGGCGTCTCCGTCACCAGCAGATGAAACGGCAACGCAGTCAGCGCAGCCGATGGCACCACCAGCAGGTTGCGCTTGTCCTTCGTCAGCGCCTCGACCGGGCCGAGCAGCGCGACATAGAGCTCGTTCGCGAGCGCAAGATCGAACAGCCCCGATTTGCCGGAGGCGTCACGCGCCTTGCCGACATCCAGCCCCTTGCGGAAGGCCGCCACCTTCCGTGCCATCGCGTCCGCGCCGAGCGGAATCTCCTTCCATTCGACGCCCTCGCGCGTGATCGCGATGACATAGCTCTGCTTGTCGACGACGGAATAAATCACCATCGCCTCGTCGGCCGACAACAGCGGCTGGATATCCTTCACCGCCAGCGGCAGCGGGTTGGAGAGCGAGGAATAGTCAGGAAACTCGACGGCGAGAGTCTTCTGCAGTCCGCTGCGCTCGCTCACGATCGCCGCAATCCGCGCGCGGCTGCGTTGCTCGGTTGCGCGGTCTCGCTGGGCCGATTGCTTCGACACCGCGGCGATGATCGCCTTGTCGAGCGCCTCGGCCTCGGCCGCGAGATCCTGATCCCGGCGCACCAGCTCGGCGAGCCGGTCGCTGCCGGCGCCAAGCCGCACCGCGAGCTTGTTCACGGCGGAGGCGGCGGAAGATTGCGTGCCGCGCTGGATCGCGCCGAGCGCGTCATCGAGCGCCTTGTCGCTCGCCAGCAGCGCCTGCTGCCGCGCAGCGAACAGAACCGGCAGCACGACACGCAGCTGCGCGCGATTGCCGGCAAGCGTTGCCTGCGCGAACGGCAAGGCGTCGGCGGTGCGGCCCGACACCTGCAGGAAATAAGCGAGATTGCTGGTCGAGGTCGCGACATCGGGATGATCGGGTCCGAGCGCACGCTCACGGATCGACAGGGCGCGGCGATAGAGCGGCTCGGCCTCTGCATAGCGCTGCTGGTGCTCGTAGAGCCCGGCGAGATTGTTCAGCGAGCGCGCCACATCGGGATGATCCGGTCCTAGCACCTTTTCGCGGATGGCGAGCGATCGCTTGATCGGCGCCTCGGCATCCACATCGCGGTTGAGGTCGCGATCGACCTGGCCGATGTTGTTCAGGACGGTGGCGACCGCGGGATGCTCGGGCCCGGCGGCCTTCTGATAGATCGCCAGCGCCCGCTGGAACAGCGGCTCGGCGTCGGCAAAATGCTCCTGCTTCACATAATGCGTGGCGAGATTGTTGAGGGACTGGCCGACGTCCGGATGCTCGCGCGATAGCGCCTGCTCGCGAACGGCAAGCGCGCGCTTGAACAGCGGCTCGGCCTCGGTGAAGCGGCTCTGCCGCTGATAGAGCGCGGCAAGATTGTTGAGGAGCGGCGCGATCTCGACGCTGCCCTGACCGGCCCCCTTCTCCATCAGCGCGATGGCACGCTTGTAGAGCGGCTCGGCCTGATCGTCGTGGCCCTGGTCGGCGTAGATCTGCGCGAGATTATTGAGCGCCGCGGCGAGGTCGCGGTTGTTGCTGGTCTTTTCGAGCGAGGCCACCATGGCCTGCGCCAGCGGCAGCGCCTCCGAATATTTGCCCACGCTCCGGAGCGCAGCGATGCGCGCGCTCTGCGCCGACAGATCGCCCTTCTGAGCAAGACCGGGCACGGCAAACGACGCATTGATCGCGAGCGCCAGACCCGCAGCCAATGCCAAACGACGACGCGTCATGAACCCTCTCGCTGCGAGCCTCAGGATCTACCGTCTTGGGTCGCAGCGATGGGTCGCGGCGTTCAAATTGTTGCGTTCTGGTCCACCTTCATGCGCGCTTCGCCAGCGAGACGAACCAGCATCTTGCGCAGCGACGTGCCGTCCGTCACCCGCTCCGGGAAATCCAGCCGAAGCGCGGTCTGGCCGTCCTGCATGTCGAGACCTTCCGGATCGCAGCCGGTGCAGCGCCAATCGCCTTCGGCCGCGCCCAGCAGCTTTGTCGCATAGAGGCCCAAGGCCTCGCGATGGTCGGCGTTCATATGCGCGACTGCCCCCTCCTCCGCTGCCAAGAGGTCCTCGGCGCCGGCGAGATCCGTGAGGAACTGCGCGGGCGTGAGATCGACGATCCGGCCGAAGCCGGCGACCAGATGAGTTCCCGTGAGGCGGATCCGGTAGAAGGAGAAATCCTTAAATGAAACAAAGCCTTCTGCCGACGGATGCGCATTGAGATACCGTCGCTGGAGCAGATCCTTCTCGGCATCCGCCTGTTCCGCCCGGCCGGACAGCATGATCCGGGCGCCTTCCAGCGGATCGCCCGCCGCCCGCTCGTCCAGCATCAGCGAGACCCTGCTATCGGCAAGAACATTGCGGGTATGCACGGCAAGGCCCGAGATCAGCAGGATCGGTGAGCCGTCGGGATGGCTGGCCAGATTGACCAGGGAACAGTAGGGATCGCCACTGCCGGCCATGAGGGTTGCCAGCGCCCCCTGCCGCGACCGGCGCAGCAGGGATTTGGCGAGCGTTCCGGGGGCGAAATCAGGGGTCGGTTGCATCGGCTTTCTCGGCTCAGGTGGTTGCAAGGGGGGCCTTTTTTCGGGTAAACGGGGGCCTGGTTATGGGTCGACATGCGGCGAATCTGCCGTGTTTCGTGGAACTTGGTCACACTTCAGCCCAGCTTGCATTGCTCGGTGACAAGGTTCGAATGCCGACTTCGGCACCCATGTATGCGGCGCATCAGTGGATTGCTCGCCGTTTCAAGCCACGACCCAAACGGAAAGCAGAAAGCAGAGGCTCATGCCCACAATCGCTTTGGTCGACGACGACCGCAACATTCTCACATCCGTCTCGATCGCGCTGGAAGCCGAAGGCTACCGAATCATGACTTACACCGACGGCGCCTCCGCGCTGGACGGTTTCCGCACCACCCAGCCCGATCTCGCCATCCTCGACATCAAGATGCCGCGCATGGACGGCATGGAGACGCTGCGCCGTCTCAGGCAGAAGTCGGACCTGCCGGTGATCTTCCTGACCTCCAAGGACGAAGAGATCGACGAACTGTTCGGCCTCAAGATGGGTGCCGACGATTTCATCCGCAAACCGTTCTCGCAGCGCCTTTTGGTCGAGCGCGTCAAGGCGGTGCTGCGCCGCTCGGCGCCGAAGGACCCAACCGTCGCGCCGAAGGAGAACGACGCCAAGGCGCTCGACCGCGGCCTTCTGCGCATGGATCCGGAACGGCATACCTGCACCTGGAAGAACGAGCCGGTGACGCTAACCGTCACCGAATTCCTGATCCTGCAGGCGCTCGCGACCCGGCCCGGCGTGGTGAAGAGCCGCAACGCGCTGATGGACGCCGCCTATGACGACCAGGTCTATGTCGACGACCGCACCATCGACAGCCACATCAAGCGGCTGCGCAAGAAGTTCAAGGTGGTCGACAACGAGTTCGAGATGATCGAGACGCTCTACGGCGTCGGCTACCGCTTCAAGGAAGCCTGAGGCTCACGCAGCATCACCGGTTCTGATTCCATCGGGACCGGGATCGCTCCAAGGCGCGATGGATGGGAATCGTCATCGCGCTTTGGTTTATTTCTTGAGCATGATCCGTTCGGAAAACCGCTGCACACTTTTCCGGATCATGCTCTAGAATGCGGGGGCCTTCTCGAACGAGCCGTCCTAACGCGGGCGTAAGCATTGCTGGACCGAACGCAGCCTGATCCAAACCAGAGCGCCGGGGATGTCACGTCCGACGGCGTTCCGGAGCAATTTGCCGAAGACAAGCCGCAGGGCTTTCGGCCGCTGAACTGGCTGAAGCGCGCCGGGCAATTCTTCTTCGCGCTGTCCTTCTCCAGCCTGACCCGCCGCATCGTCTCGCTCAACCTCGCCGGCCTCGTCGCGCTGGTCGCGAGCATCCTGTACCTGTCGCAGTTCCGCGCCGGCCTGATCGACGCGCGGGCGCAGAGCCTGTTGGTACAGGCCGAGATCATCGCCGGCGCGATCGCGGCCTCCGCCACGGTGCAGACCAACGCCATCACCATCGACCCCGACCGGCTGCTCGACCTCAAGCCGGGCGAGACCTATGGCGGCCCGGACGAATATTCGCCGCTGGACTTCCCGATCAATCCGGAGCGCGTGGCGCCGGTGCTGCGCACGCTGATCTCGCCGACCAAGACGCGCGCCCGCATCTACGATCCGAACGGCAGCCTGCTGGTCGACAGCCGCAACCTCGAAAACGTGCTGCGCTACAATTTGCCGCCGCCGGCCGAGAAACCCGGCATCGTCGAGCGCGGCATGGTCGCGGTGCGCACTTGGCTCAATCGCGGCGACCTGCCGCTCTACCGCGAGCTCGGCCCTGAGAACGGCAACGGCTATGCGGAGGTCGGCGACGCGCTCCAGGGCCAGAAACGCTCGATGGTGCGGGTCAATGCGCGCGGCGAGGTGATCGTCTCGGTCGCGGTCCCCGTGCTGCGCTCGCGCGCCATCCGCGGCGCCTTGATGCTCTCGACGCAGGGCGACGACATCGACCAGATGGTCACCGCCGAGCGCCTCGCCATCCTGAAGGTCGGCGGCGTCGCGGCCGCGGTCATGATCATGCTGTCGCTGCTGCTCGCGAGCACGATCGCAGGTCCCGTGCGCCGGCTTGCCGACAGCGCCGAGCGCGTCCGCCGCCGCATCAAGGCCCGCATCGAGATCCCCGATTTCACCCGCCGCCGCGACGAGATCGGTCACCTCTCCGGCGCGCTGCGCGACATGACCAGCGCACTGTACAGCCGCATCGAGGCGATCGAGATGTTCGCCGCCGACGTCGCGCATGAACTGAAGAACCCGCTGACCTCGCTGCGCTCGGCGGTCGAGACGCTGCCGCTGGCGCGCAACGAGAACAGCCGCGCGCGCCTGCTCGAGGTGATCGAGCACGACGTCAAGCGGCTCGACCGCCTCATCTCCGACATCTCCGATGCCAGCCGGCTCGACGCCGAATTGCAGCGCCAGGACGCAATCCCGGTCGACCTGCGCCGCCTGCTGACGACGCTGGTGTCCGTCGCCAATGAAACCAAGCTCGGCCACGACGTCGCGGTCGAGACGCGCTTCGAAGGCCGCAGCGCGTCCGACACGCTCGCCGTGACCGGCCACGATTCACGGCTCGGGCAAGTGGTCTCCAACCTGCTCTCCAACGCGCAATCGTTCTCCGAACGCGGCAGCAAGGTGCGCCTCACCTGCCGCCGTGTCCGCGGAGAGATCGAGATCGTGGTCGACGATGACGGCCCCGGCATCCGTGACGACGCGCTGGAGCGCATCTTCGAGCGCTTCTACACCGATCGCCCGCATCAGGGCTTTGGCCAGAACTCCGGCCTTGGCCTGTCGATCTCCAAGCAGATCATCGACGCGCATGGCGGACGCATCTGGGCCGAGAACCGCGCAGGGCCACCGGATGACGAAGGCGTTCCGACGGTATCAGGCGCGCGCTTCGTCGTGAGGCTGCCGGCGCTATGAGCCAGGGCAGCTCGAACGACGGCAGCTCGAAAGGCGGGCCCAGCGTTCACGCCTCCGCGGTCAAGGTCGGGCAGCTGGCGGTGCTGATCCGCGGGCCTTCGGGCTCCGGCAAGTCGCGCCTTGCCTTTGATTTGATCATGGCGGGCCGCACTGGAGTGGTCGAAACGGCCGTTCTGGTCGGGGACGACCGTGTCCATCTGGCGACAGTCGGCGATGAAATTGAGGTCCGCCCGACGCCTCGCCTGGCGGGCCTGATTGAGGTCCGGGGCCTGGGGATCCGCCGCTGCGACTTCATGGAGCATGCAACCGTCGGTCTCGTGGTCGATCTGGACGCGGCCGACGCGGAACGCCTGCCGCCGGCAGAATCCCTAAAAACAAGCATTTTCGGTGTCGAAATACCGCGAATCCCTGTTAGCCGCGACTATTCACCGCTCCCCCTGGTTGTCGCGGCCTTGACCACTACCAAGAGTTCATCTTCCGTAACCCTTCCGCCGATTGTTTGAAGGGAAATGGTAACCATATGAACCCCACTATCGCGACCGAATAGACCGGCGCAGCTCCCCTCATACATCCGTATAGATTCAGGGAGATACGCAACATCCCCTCTTGCGCGGGGGCTCTGGATGGTCAAAGTGGCGCGTTCGTGCGGTGCACCAAAAGCGCCCGCGAGGAGTTTTCCGATGATTGGTCTAGTACTTGTGACCCACGGGCGCCTTGCCGACGAATTCAAGGCAGCGCTTGAACATGTCATGGGGCCACAAAAGCAAATCGAAGCGATCACGATCGGTGCCGAGGATGATTCCGATCTCTGTCGAAGCGACATCATCGAGGCGGTTAACCGCGTCGATTCCGGCGACGGCGTTGCGATCCTCACCGACATGTTCGGCGGCACGCCGTCGAACCTCGCAATATCCTGCATGAGCCGGCCCAAGGTCGAGGTGCTCGCGGGCATCAACCTTCCGATGCTGGTGAAGCTCGCCAAGGTGCGCGAGGAGCGTCCGTTGCCCGACGCGATCGCCATGGCCCAGGAAGCAGGCCGCAAATACGTCACCATCGCCAGCCGCGTGCTCGCCGGCAAATGAGCGAGGAGGCGCCACAAGCGGGGACAGGCGTGCCCGCGGGCGCGATCTCCAAGGACCTCCTGATCATCAACAAGCGCGGCCTGCATGCGCGCGCCTCGGCGAAATTCGTCCAGGCGGTCGAGCGCTTCGACGCGCAGGTGTGGGTGACGCGCGGCGGCGAGACCGTCGGCGGCACCTCGATCATGGGCCTGATGATGCTCGCCGCGGGGCCGGGCACGACGATCACGGTGGCCGCCACCGGCACCGACGCCGAAGCCGCGCTCGCGGCGATCACCGAGCTCGTTGAAAGCAAGTTCAACGAGGAAGGGGTTTAGGCGGCTCTCGCTACGCGCAGTGCCGTAGGGTGGGCAAAGGCGCGCTTGCGCCGTGCCCACGATCTTTCTCGTTCGGTTGGAGGTGGTGGGCACGCTTCGCTTTGCCCACCCTACGGCGCCTCCTACTTCGCCGGCGGCGCGATGTAGACGTTCCAGCTCATCGCCGGGCCGGCCTTGCCGTGGGTGAAGCGGCGCGTGGTCATCACCATGCGCTCGGCGTTCGGCGCGACGTCCGAGATCCACTTTTCGAACGCGGGGAGCCGGCCGTCGGTCGGATCGAACACGCCGATGAAACCGTATCTCTTGACGTCGTCGAGCGAGGTCAGCCCGGAAGCCCAGGCTTCGTTCGGTGTATACGGACTCGGATGATCGGGGCTGTAGAACACCATCGGCTGGATCGTTTCCATCGTCCCCGCGACGACCGCCCAGCGCGAGGCGAAGCGGGCGTGCCAGGCCTGGGTCAATTCGCGCGCGAGATCCGAGCGCGCGCCATAGGTCGCGGTGTTGCCGGCATTGGCCGCCATCTCGCGCGCGGCAATCCAGGGCGAGGCCATGAGCGTCGCGGCGCTGAGCACGAGCCAGATCACGGCGATGTTGAACAGGCTCGCGCCCTGCACGCGCAATGCGGGGATCGCGACCAGCGCCAAGGGCACCAGGAAGAACAGCGAGATGCCCCAATCGGTCTTCATGTAGATGCTGAAGACGAGCGCACCGAGCGGCGGGCCGAACGCGACGATGATCTGGATCGCCCACACGTTCAGCGCCTGAGAAAAATTGACGCCCGAATTGGCGCCGCGGGCCCAGGCGCGCGTGACGATGCGCAAGGGCGCGCGCAGCAGCAGTGTGAACCAGGGCGGCACCAGCGCCATCGCGAGCCCGGCCAGCGCCACCGGCAATGCGAGCAGCCCCAGATTGTGCAGTCCGTAGCCGGCGACGAGCTGGTGCACCTGGCTCGCGTCCTGCAGGCTGTAGGTGTCGCCAGCATAGGTCAGCGGCACGAAATGCGCCTCCGCCAGCCAGACGATGTGCGGGATCATCGCCAGCACGATCGTCACGATCGCGACCCATGGCGCCGGCGAGAGCAGGAATTTCAGCCGCTCGGGATGGATCAGCGCGGCAAGGCCGATGGCGCCGATCATGGTCAGCACCCAATATTTGGTCATCAACGCCAGCGCGCCGGCAAGCCCGAGCAGGACTCCGGATTGCCAGCTCCGCTTCTCGAAGGCGTTGAGATAAGCGAGCACGAGCAGCGGCAAGGTGACGAGCTGCAACAGGTCCGGGTTGTACTTGAACCCCTTGAAATTGAAGATCGGGTAGAGCGCGATCATCACCACGACCAGGAACGCGCGGCGCGCATCCACCACGCGCAGCGCGACGAGCCAGCAGATCACCATGCCGACGGCGACGGTCGCCATCGCCAGCGCATAGGTCGCCCAGTCCGCCGCCGGGAACATTGTGAACCAGAGGCCGGCGACCCAGCCCGACAGCGGCGGGTGCTTGCCGTAGCCCCAGAGGAATTTCTGGCCCCAACCATAGGCTTCCGCGACGTCCATGTGAACGTCCTGCGCGGCCTTGAGATTGATCAGGATGAAGGTCCAGAGCACCGCATGCAGGATGGCGAGCTGGATCACCAGCCACAATCTCGCCTCAGGGCGGACCGCGCAGGCAACCAGCCAGGCCCGGAAACGGTCAAAGCTCAGGCGGGTTTTCGCGCGCGTTCGGGCAGAGGGGATCGAGGTCGTGGACATGGCCGTTGCCTAGCGCGTTTTCGTCCGCGGTGGAATCAGCTTGGCGTGAACAAAGGCCCTGAAAATACAGCAATATGGTTGCCGCACGGGGATGTGAGTGGTATCCCGCGCCCATGACGACCGCCCCCATTTCCAACATCCGCAATTTCTCCATCGTCGCCCATATCGACCATGGCAAATCGACGCTGGCCGACCGCCTGATCCAGATGACCGGCGGCCTCTCCGACCGCGAGATGGCGGGCAAGGAGCAGGTGCTCGATTCCATGGACATCGAGCGCGAGCGCGGCATCACCATCAAGGCGCAGACCGTGCGCCTCGCCTACCGCGCCAAGGACGGCAAGGACTACATCTTCAACCTGATGGACACGCCCGGCCATGTCGACTTCGCCTACGAAGTCTCGCGGTCGCTGGCGGCCTGCGAAGGTTCCCTGCTGGTGGTCGACGCCAGCCAGGGCGTCGAGGCGCAGACGCTCGCCAATGTCTATCAGGCGCTCGACAACAATCACGAGATCGTCCCGGTCCTGAACAAGGTCGACCTTCCCGCCGCCGAGCCCGACAAGATCAAGCAGCAGATCGAGGACGTCATCGGCATCGACGCCTCCGACGCGGTGATGATCTCGGCCAAGACCGGCCTCGGCGTTCCCGACGTGCTGGAGGCCATCGTCACCCGCCTGCCGCCGCCGAAGGGCGACCGCAATGCGACGCTGAAGGCGCTGCTGGTCGACAGCTGGTACGACGTCTATCTCGGCGTCGTCGTGCTGATCCGTGTCGTCGACGGCGTCATGAAGAAGGGCAGCCGCGTGCGCATGATGGGCACGGGCGCCGCCTACGACGTCGAGCGCGTCGGCTTCTTCACGCCGAAGATGACACAGGTCGACGAGCTCGGCCCGGGCGAGATCGGCTTCATCACCGCCGCGATCAAGGAAGTCGCCGACACCCGCGTCGGCGACACCATCACCGACGACAGGAAGCCGGTGACGGAGATGCTGCCGGGCTTCAAGCCCGCCATCCCCGTGGTGTTCTGCGGCCTGTTCCCGGTCGACGCCGACGATTTCGAAACGCTGCGCGGCGCCATGGGCAAGCTGCGCCTCAACGACGCCAGCTTCTCCTTCGAGATGGAGACCTCCGCCGCGCTCGGCTTCGGCTTCCGCTGCGGCTTCCTCGGATTGCTGCACCTCGAGATCATCCAGGAGCGGCTGTCGCGCGAGTTCGATCTCAATTTGATCGCGACCGCGCCGAGCGTCATCTACAAGATGAAGCTCACCGACGGCACCGAGATCGAGATCCACAATCCGGTCGACATGCCCGACGTGGTCAAGATCGCAGAGATCCAGGAGCCCTGGATCGAGGCGACGATCCTCACCCCCGACGAATATCTCGGCAGCGTGCTGAAGCTGTGCCAGGACCGCCGCGGCTCGCAGAAGGAGCTGACCTATGTCGGCGCCCGCGCGATGGTGAAATACGATCTGCCGCTCAACGAGGTGGTGTTCGACTTCTACGACCGCCTGAAATCGGTTTCCAAGGGCTATGCCTCGTTCGATTATCATCTGACCGACTACAAGCCGGCCGATCTCGTCAAGATGCAGATCCTCGTCAACAACGAGCCGGTCGACGCGCTCTCGATGCTGGTCCACCGCACCCGTGCGGAGGGCCGCGGCCGCGCCATGGTCGAGAAGATGAAGGAGCTGATCCCGCCGCACATGTTCCAGATCCCGATCCAGGCGGCGATCGGCGGCAAGGTGATCGCCCGCGAGACGGTCCGCGCACTGCGCAAGGACGTCACCGCAAAATGCTACGGCGGCGACATCACGCGTAAGCGCAAGCTTCTGGAGAAGCAGAAGGAAGGCAAGAAGAAGATGCGGCAGTTCGGCAAGGTCGACATCCCGCAGGAAGCCTTCATTGCCGCGCTGAAGGTGGACAGCTGAGGCGACGCTTCCTGGATTGGCTCAACTGCCGTCATGCCCGGGCTCGTCCCGGGCATTTGCGTTTTTGAGGCCCGGGAAGGCATGGATGGCCGGGTCAAGCCCGGCCATGACGATGAGGACAGCCGATTTCGTGGCGGGATCAGATCCAGCCCGCGCGTTTTGCGACCGGACCAACTAAAATCTCGAAAAACAACCCCATGCACAGTAGACGGGGGCTTGATGCTATTGAGATTTTCGATTTTTACGAATCCACTTTGACTCGCTGGGCAAAACAGGGGCATAATGCCATCATCGCAGCGTGTGGCACACCGTCATTCCGGGGCTCGCGAAGCAAGAACCCGGAATCCATATCGCCTCTCGCACTCTCACGCAAACGCGTGCAACACCCAACCTTGCCCTCAGCCGGCAGATAAGCCACCATCCCCGCTGCGCCCCACCAAAAAAACCAAAAGCGCTGAGGAAACGCATGAGCAAGCCATCAAGCTTCGACTATGGCTGGGTCGTTGTCGCCGCGGGTGCGCTGATGACTTGCGTCGGGTTCGGCACGATGCTGTCGTTGGCGGTGTTCCTGCAGCCGATCTCGGAAGCGATGGGCTGGTCACGCGCCGGCGTATCGGCGGCGGCGACGCTGGATTTTCTCTGCATGGGCGTTGCCGCGTTCCTCTGGGGCACGCTGTCGGATCGGTTTGGCACCCGCATCGTGGTGCTTGCGGGAAGTCTTTTGCTGGGGCTCGGCCTCGTCACCGCGAGCCAGGCAACTACCTTGTGGCAATTCCAGCTCTTCTTCGGCGTATTGATCGGCGTTGCCGCCGGCAGCTTCTATGCACCCATGATGGCGCTCGCGAGCGCCTGGATCGAGAAGAACCGCAGCCTTGCAGTCGCTCTGGTCTCGGCCGGCATGGGCGTGTCGCCGGTGACGATCGCGCCGACCGCGAGCTGGCTGATCACCGCCTATGACTGGCGCACCGCGATGTTGGTGATCGGCATTGCCGCGTGGGTGCTGCTGATCCCCGCCTGCTTCCTGGTGCGTCCGGCGCCGGCAGCCGCAGGCAACACGAATGCAGACGCCGCACCGAACGTGGAGCTGACCGCGGCGCAGGCGCTGCGCACGCCGCAATTCATCGCGCTCGCGGCGGCGCATTTTGCCTGCTGCGCCGCGCATTCCGGCCCGATCTTCCACATGGTGTCCTATGCGATGGTGTGCGGCATCGCTCCGCTCACGGCGGTGACGGTCTACAGCGTCGCTGGCGTCTCAGGCCTCGGCGGGCGCCTGCTGCTGGGCACGCTCGCCGATCGCATCGGTGCAAAGCCCGTGCTGGTCGGCGGCCTGTTCGTGCAGGCGATGTGCATCGCGACTTATCTTGCGGTGGCCCAGCTCGGCGAGTTCTACGCGCTCTCGGTCGTGTTCGGCCTCGCCTATGGCGGCGTGATGCCGCTCTACGCGGTGCTGGTCCGCGAATTCTTCGGCGCGCGCATCATGGGCACCGTGTTCGGCGCGGTCTCAGCCTTCGCCAGCCTCGGCATGGCGCTCGGTCCGTGGGCCGGCGGGCTCGTGTTTGACAATTTCCAGCAATACACGTGGCTGCACGCCGGCTCCTTCGCGATCGGGCTCGCCGCCGTCGTGGTGGCGCTGAGCTTCCCGACCAGACGCAGGCAATCGCTCGATCTTGGCCGCGCTGCAGTCTGACGGGGTGGCGCATGAACAGATCGCAGGACTTCGATCAAGGCTTCGATCTGGTCGAACGTGCCCGCGCCATTGCGCCGTTGATCGCGCGCGAAGCCGACGAGATCGAGCGGACGCGGCGGCTGACGCCTGTCGTCGTCGCCGCGCTGATCGACAACGGGCTCTATCGCGCGCTGCTGCCGCAGAGCCTCGGCGGCGCGGAAGCCCCGATCGAGAGCTTCATGCAGATGCTGGAGGAGATCGCGAAGGCGGACGCCTCGACCGCCTGGTGCCTCGGCCAGTGCAGCGTCTGCGCGATGATCGCGGCCTCGCTCGACCACGATACCGCCCAAGAGATCTTCAACACGCCGCCCGGCATTCTCGCCTGGGGCGCGATCGCGCATGAGGCCCGCAGCGTCGACGGCGGCTATCGCGTCACCGCGCGCTGGGATTTTGCTTCAGGGTCGCGGCAGGCGAGCTGGCTCGGGGCGCATGTGCGCATCGTCAACGGCACGCCGCGGACGAACGCCGATGGCTCGCCGGAGGTGCGCACCATCCTGTTTCCGGCCGCGCGCGCGGTGCTGCACGACGTCTGGCAGGCGATCGGGCTCGCCGGCACCGGCACGGATTCGTACGAGGTAAGCGACCTCTTCATCCCCGAGCGTTTTACGGCGTTCCGCGACGTGCCATCGGCGTTGCAGGAGAAGGGCCCGCTCTACAAGATCGGCACCGGCTCGGCCTTCAGCCTCGGCTTTGCCGCGGTCTCGCTCGGCGTGGCGCGCGCCACGCTGGATGCCGCCATTGCGCTGGCACGTGGAAAGCAACAGTCGCTCGCCGCCGGCGCAATGCGCGACAATGGAGCGGTGCAGGGCCTGATCGGCCGCACCGAGGGGGATTTGCGCGCCGCGCGCGCCTACCTCTACGCGACCGCGCATGCGATGTGGCGCGACCTCTGCGCGACCGGCGAATTCAGCGCGGCGCATCGCAGCGCGGTCCGCCTGGCTGCGACATGGACGATCCAGCAATCGACCGGGGTGGTCGACACGGCCTATCACATGGCCGGCGCGACCGCGGTGTTCCGCAGCAACCCGTTCGAGCGGCGGTTTCGCGACATGCATGCGATCGCCCAGCAGATCCAGGCGCGCGATACGCATTATGAGGATGTGGGGAAGGCGATTTTGGCGGGGGGTTGATCGCTTCCACGCTGACGGTGCGCTCCCTCCCCCGCTTGCGGGGGAGGGTTGGGGAGAGGGTGTCTCCGCAACGGGACAATCCCCTAGAGGAGAAAGCCCTCACCCGCGCCTTCGGCGCGACCTCTCCCGCAAGCGGGAGAGGTTATCGTAGAGAGCCGCGCTTCCCTTACATTAGGGAGATACTTGCGAAACGCGAAGAAGTGGCTCCGAAGGAGCGATGCTCACGCCACCAGTGCCGCATCCTCGCCGTCAATCCCGCGCTGGGCAGCGAGCAGGCTGATGATCTCGGCATTCGGCCGGGCCTTGCTGAACAGAAAGCCCTGGCCTTCGTCGCAGCCCTCGGTGCGGAGGCAGCTGAGTTCGGCTTCGGTCTCCACGCCTTCGGCGGTGATGGTGACGCCCAGGCCTTTGCCGAGGCTGACGATGGAGCGGATGATCGCCTGGGCCTCACGGTTGGCGCCGAGATCGCGCACGAAGGACTGGTCGATCTTGATCTTGTCGAAGGGGAAGCTGCGCAAATAGCTGAGGCTGGAATAGCCGGTGCCGAAGTCGTCCATCGAGATGCGCACGCCCAGCGCGCGCAGCGCATGCAGGCTCGCCAGCACCTGCGCGCTCTTTTCCAAAAGCAGCGTCTCGGTGATCTCGAGCTCGAGCCGCCGCGGCGACAGGCCGGAATGCTTCAAGGCGTCGGTGACGATCGAGAGCAGATTGCCGCTGCGGAACTGCAACGGCGACAGGTTGACGGCGACGCGGACGTCGTCCGGCCAGGCTGCGGCATCCAGGCAGGCCCGGCGCAGCATCAAGCCGCCGAGCGGATTGATCAGGCCGGTGTCCTCAGCGACCGGAATGAACTCGGCCGGCGAGACCATGCCGCGCTCGGCATGCGGCCAGCGCACCAGCGCCTCGAACCCGGTGATGCGGCCGCTCTGGAGGTCGATCAGCGGCTGGTAATAGGGGCGCAGCACGTCGTTCTGGATGGCGTCGCGCAGCTCGACCTCGATCTTGCGGCGGCTCTGCGCTTTTGCATCCAGCGCGGCCTCGAAGAAGGCGAAGCTGCCGCGCGCGTCGAGCTTGGCCCGTGACAGCGCCATGTCGGCGCTCTTGAGCAACTTTTCGGATTCATCGCCGTCGCCAGGCGCCATCGCGATGCCGATGGAGGCGCCGATCACCACGGAATGGCCGTCGAGCAGATAGGGATCGGCGATGGCTTCCAGGAGACGCTTGGCCAGCATCACCGCGTCTTCGGGCCGCGCCAGACCGCTTTGCACGATCGCGAACTCGTCGGAATTGAGCCGCGCCAGCGCATCTTCCTCGCGCAAGGTGGAGCGCAGCCGCTTGGCGACGCCGCGGAGCAGTGTGTCGCCGACCGCGTGTCCCAGCGTGTCGTTGACCGACTTGAAACTGTCGAGCCCGAGGATGAGCAGCGCGACCTTGTCGGTGCTGCGCCGCGTGTGCAGCAGCATCTCGTCCACCTGCTGGCGCAGCAGATTGCGGTTGGGCAGGCCGGTCAGCCCGTCATGTTGGGCCATGAAGGCAAGCCGCGCCTCCGCGCGCTTGCGCTCGGTGATGTCCATCAGCGCGAGCAGCACCGCCGGCCGCTCGGCATAGGTCAGTTCGCGCGAATAGATCGCAAGGTCGATCAGCGCTCCGTCGGCCTTGACGTGCTTCCAGGTACGGCCTGCCTGCTCCTCGCCGGTGGGATCGGCGGTCCAGGGCGGCTCGCTGTCAAAAGCCTGCAAGGAGCGGATCTTCAGGCGCTCGAACTCGGCGCGGCTGTAGCCGTAATGCGCAACCGCGGCGTCGTTGACGCCGAGGATGCGCTCGTCGTCCAGCGCGCACACGATCATGGGAACGGGATTGCCGTCGAACAGCAGGCGGAACGAGGCCTCGCGCTGCTTCAATTCGGTGATGTCGACGCGCAGGCCGACGACGCCGCCGTCGTCGGTCAAGCGCTCCTCGATCAGGATGACGCGGCCGTCCGACAGCTGCTGCTCGTGGCGCGCGGCGGGTTGATAGAGCTTTTGCAGCCGCTCGGCGATCCACTCCTCTTCGTGGCCGATGGCTTCGGGATAATCACCGCGTGCGACGCCGATGCGCAGCGTGTCTTCGAGACGTGCGCCTTCTTCGAACAGATCGGCGGTCTTGCGGTAGATCTCGGCGTACTTCTTGTTCCAAAGCACGTAGCGGCCGTCGGCATCGAGAAACACGATGCCCTGCGGCAGGATGTCGATGGCCTGGCGCAGGCGCTCATGGGATTTGCGCGCTTCCGCGATCGCGGCTTCCGCCTCGGCGCGGCTGCGCAGGACTTCGTCGCGGTCCGAACGGGTTCGCGACGCGCGCGCCAAGCGCGGCTTGCGTGGCAATCGGCCGGCGCGGGCACGCGCGCTTCCGTTTCGTTTCCTTGTTTTTCGAGAGCCCAAACCCAACTTCACTCGTCCCAATCGCGCCCAGTGGGCGCAAGTTTTGGGGCAAGTGTCTGAAAGAAAGGTAATCTTGGGTGACCGCGCCCGCCGGGGCCGCCCCTTGCGAATACCGAGAGCCCGGCTCTCGTGCCTGTTCGCGCGGCGCAAGCGGGCCGGATGGCGCGCCAGACCCGGTGGCCTCGTCGCAATCGGGGAGAGAGATGGCGCAAAAACATGCCCTCTCCATGAATCAATTCCGCCCGCGCGTCCGATTGCACACGGGATCGAAACGGGCATCGTTCCGCGCACGAATTTTAGTCAATGCAGGATACGGTTATCGCACTGTTAAGGATCGGGCTGGCTCGCGACAAGACGACGACTTTCGGACGACTCATTGGACATGAGGATCGTCATCCCGGGCGCAGCTTTACGCTGAGGCAACGGCTGTCAAGACGCCGTGAGATTGCGGCTGGGCGAAAGCCTCATTCTTAACCCCGACGCGGCGTTGGGTTATAAGGGCTGCGCATGAGTCCCCGCCACATCGCCCCTCTCCTGCTTGTCATGACGCTCCTGGCCGCCGGCGGCGCGCTGGCCCAGGACAAGGGCAGCGTCACGCCGAAGCCGCTGCCGCCGCTCGCCAATCCCAACGACCCGGAGCTCGCCGCCAAGGAGCTGTTCGCGCGAAAGCTGCTGCCGTCGAAGGGGTCGGCCCATGTCATCGGCTCCTACACCAAGGGCTGCATCGGCGGCGCGGATCAGATGCCGGTCAACGGCGACCATTGGCAGGTGATGCGGCTGTCGCGCAATCGCAGCTACGGTCACCCCGAGATGATCGCGCTGATCAAGCGGCTCGCGGCCAGGGCGCACAAGAACGCGGGATGGCCGGGCATCCTGGTCGGCGATATTGCCCAGCCGCGGGGCGGCCCGGCGCTGTCAGGCCATGCCAGCCATCAGATCGGCCTCGATGCCGACATCTGGCTGACGCCGATGCCAGACCGCCGCCTCTCGCGCGAGGAGCGCGAGGACATGTCGGCGGTGATGATGGTGCGCCCCGACCGGCTCGACATCGATCCAAAAGTGTTCACATCAGGCCATGTGCTGGTGCTGCGCGATGCGGCGCGGGAGCCGGCGGTGCAGCGCATCTTCGTCAATGCCGCGATCAAGAAGGCGCTGTGCCGCGAGGCCAAGGGCGACCGCGCGTGGCTGTCGAAGATCCGCCCATGGTGGGGCCACGACTACCACTTCCACATCCGCATGCATTGCCCGGCTGGCGCCGGGGAATGCGAGGGTCAGCCGTCGCAATCCGAGGACGAAGGCTGCAAGCCCGCCGACCTCTCCTATTGGTTCTCCGACGCGGTACTGCACCCCAAGCCGCCGCCGGAGCCGCCAAAACCGAAGCCGCCGATGACGCTGGCGCAGATGCCGGCGGCCTGCAAGGCGGTGCTGCATGCGGCGGATGCGAAGCCGTAGCGTGTTGTTGGCACACTGTCGCCACCCCACCGCCGTCGTCCCCGCGAAGGCGGGAATCCATAACCACGGGAAGAAATCGTTGTGCGAGCAGGCCACTCCGAATCCCCGTAACCACGCCCGCCTGGGGCTATGGGTCCCGGATCGGCGCTCCGCTCAGGACAACGCTACGCGTTGCCCAGAGCTTCGCTTGTCCGGGACGACGACCCAGGTTTGACCTCGCGGCCCGGCCTGCTATCTTCGCCGGCAGCGATATCCCTGCCGGCCGTAAGCCGCAGCCGGGCCCGTGGAACAGCGCTTCCGCCCGTCGCAACCTGACCCACCAACGCTAGAGCTGCGCGTGCATCCTGGACGCGCGACCTCGCAGGGAGCGCTCTCCATGAATCGTATTGCCGAACTTGTCACCGCCTTCGTCGTCCTCGCAAGCGCGAGCCTTTCGCCTGCTGCTGCCGAGGACAAGACCATCACTGTGTTTGCCGCGGCGTCGATGAAGAACGCGCTCGACGAGGTCGACGCTGCCTACACCGCCAAGACCGGCGTCAAGTTCTCGGTCAGCTATGCCGCCAGCTCGGTGCTGGCGAGGCAGATCGAGCAGGGCGCGCCGGCCGACGTGTTCGTCTCGGCCGACACCGACTGGATGGACTACGCGACAGCCAGGAAGACCATCAACGAGTCTTCCCGAGTCAATCTGCTCGGCAACAGCATCGTGCTGATCGCGCCGAAGGATTCCAAAGTCGACGACGTCACCATCGCGCAAGGTTTTGACCTCGCCAAGCTTGCCGGCGACGGCAGGATCGCGACCGGGGACGTCAAGTCGGTGCCGGTGGGCAAGTATGCCAAGGCGGCACTCGAAAAGCTCGGGGCATGGCAGGCCACCGAGCCGAAATTCGCCATGGCCGAGAGCGTACGCGCGGCGCTGACGCTGGTGGCGCGCGGCGAGGCCAATCTCGGCATCGTCTATGCCACCGACGCCAAGGTCGAGCCCGGCGTCAAGATCGTCGGCACCTTCCCGGCGGATTCGCATCCCGCGATCATCTATCCCGTCGCCGCGACCACGACCGCGAAAGGCGAGGCCAAGGATTATCTCGCCTTCCTGCGCTCCTCGGCCGCCAAGACCATCTTGGAAAAATACGGCTTCAGGTTCCTGATCAGCCCCACGACGTGATATCTCCGGCTTGATGTCCGAGATTTCTCCCGCCGAATGGACCGCGATCCTGCTCTCGCTCAGGGTCGCGATCATCGCAACGCTGGTGGCGACGCCATTCGGCATCGCGCTCGCGTGGCTGCTGGCGCGGCGTGATTTCTGGGGCAAGTCGGTGCTCGATGCCGTCGTGCATCTGCCGCTGGTGCTGCCGCCTGTCGTCACCGGCTATCTGCTGTTGTTGACGTTCGGCCGGCGCGGCCTCGTCGGCGGCTTCCTCGCCGACACGCTCGGCATCGTCTTCGCCTTCCGCTGGACCGGCGCGGCGCTTGCCTGCGGCTTGATGTCGTTCCCGCTGCTGGTGCGGCCGATGCGGCTGTCGATCGAGGCGATCGACCGCCGGCTCGAGCAGGCCGCCGAGACGCTCGGCGCCGCCCCCTGGAAAGTGTTCTTCACGGTGACGCTGCCGCTGGCGCTACCCGGTGTGCTCGCCGGCATGGTGCTCGGCTTTGCCAAGGCGATCGGCGAGTTCGGCGCCACCATCACCTTCGTCTCCAACATTCCCGGCGAGACCCAGACGATTTCGTCCGCGATCTACTCGCTGATCCAGACACCGGACGGCGACGCAGCCGCGGGCCGGCTCGTGATCGTCTCGATCGTGCTCGCGCTGGGCGCGCTGATCGCGGCCGAATGGTTCGCCCGCCGCGCCACCGCGCGATTGCACGGGAACTGATCATGCTGCGGGTCGACATCGAAAAACAGCTCGGCGAGTTCTCGCTGTCCGCGACCTTCATCGGCGAAGGCCGCGTCATCGGCCTGTTTGGCGCCTCCGGCGCCGGCAAGACGTCGCTGGTCAACATGATCGCAGGGCTGCTGCGGCCCGACCGCGGCAGCATCGTGATCGACGGCGAAACCGTCGACGACACCGCGGCCGGCGTCCACGTCCCGACCTGGCGCCGCCGCATCGGTTATGTCTTTCAGGACGCGCGGCTGTTTCCGCATCTCAACGTCGCGCAGAATCTCGACTACGGCCGGCAGATGAACCGCCTGGCGCCCGATCCTGCCCAGCACAAGCGCGTCATCGACCTGCTCGATCTCGGCGCGCTGCAGGGTCGCCGCCCCGGAAAGCTCTCCGGCGGCGAGCGGCAGCGCGTCGCGCTCGGTCGCGCGCTGCTGTCGAAGCCGCGCCTCTTGCTGCTCGACGAGCCTCTCGGCGCGCTCGACGAGGGGCGCAAGCTCGAGATCCTGCCTTATCTGGCGCGGCTGCGCGACGAGGCCAATGTGCCGATGGTTTATGTCAGCCACGACGCCGCCGAGCTGCGCCAGCTCGCGACGCAGATCGTGATGCTGAAGCAGGGCCGGGTGACGAGCTTTGGCGGGGTGAAGGTGCTGGCGTGACGTAGCCCGGCACAGCTCTCTCCGCCGTCATTGCGAGCGCAGCGAAGCAATCCAGAATCCCTCCGCAGCGGCAGCCTGGATTGCTTCGTCGCAAGAGCTCCTCGCAATGACGAGGAAATACTAAACCCCCGCCACCGACGTCCATACCTCCGCAAGCTTGCGCCGCAGCGCCTGCGCGCGGGTCAGCGGCGCGGGCGTCTCGTCCTCTTCGGGCAGGCGCAGGCCGACGACGCTGACGCGGCCGCCGGAGATCGAGCGCGCGACGAGCACGATCTCGTCCAACGCGATCTCAGCGCCCTCCTTCGGCGCGCGGTCGAGATGGACGTCGAAATAATCGGCGAGTGTGAGCTTGCTCTCGTCGTCGCTCACCTTCACGCCGTAGATCTCGGCGAGCTCGGCGAGCGTGTGCTCGCCGGAGACCATGAAGTCGCCGAGCAGATGCGGATCCGGCGCCGAGCTCGGCTGCATGTCGACGAAGAAGCGGTCGAGCGACTCGGCCTTTTCCGGCGGCGCCAGCAGATAGATGTAATCGCCGGGCGCGATCGGCTCGGCTTCCGTCGGCGTCAGGATGTTCTCGTTGCGGATCACCAGCGTCGGCTTGGACCAGGACGGGATCAGGCCGCGGCGGAAATACAGGCTTTTTGGCCGCACCGGATAGCCGACCAGCTGCTGCTCGAGCTGGCCGGGCAGATCCAGCTCGACGCGGCGCGGCCCGCGTTCGGCGCGCGGCAGCGCCACATGCAGCTTGCGCGCGGCCGGCGCCAGGGTCCAGCCCTGCAGCAACAGCGAGATGATGACGACGACGAAGGCGACGTCGAAATAGAGATAGGCCTTGGACAGGCCGACCAGCATCGGGATCGAGGCCAGGAAAATCGCGACGGCGCCGCGCAGGCCGGTCCAGGCGATGAAGATCTTTTCGCGCCAGTTGAAGCGGAACGGCGCCAGGCACGCGAATACCGCGATCGGCCGCGCCACCAGCATCAGCACGAAGGCGACCCCGACCGCCGGCAGGACGCTGGCGCCGAGCCGGCTCGGCGACACCAGCAGGCCCAGCAGCACGAACATCACGATTTGCGCCAACCAGGTCGCCGCGTCGAGAAAGGCCACCACTGAATTGTGCGCGCGGGTCGGCCGGTTGCCGATGATGATGCCGGCGAGATAGACCGCGAGGAAGCCCGAGGCGTGCATGATCTGCGAGCCGCCGAAGATCACGAGCGCGGCCGTGGTCACGAACGGCGCATGCAGGCCCTGCGGCAACGCCACCTGGTTGAGCGCGATGACGACAAGCCGTCCGCCGAAGACGCCGACGACGGCGCCCAGCACCGCCTCCTGGATGAATTCCATCGCCACATGGCCTGCGGAGCTCGATCCCAGCGAGATGTATTCGACCAGCATCAGGGTAAGGAAGATCGCGAAAGGATCGTTGGTGCCGGATTCGGCCTCCAGCGTCGCACCGACGCGCGGGCGCAGGCGCAGGCCCTGGGTGTGCACCAGCAGGAACACGGCGGCGGCGTCCGTCGAGGCCACGACGGCGCCGACCAGCAGCGACTCCGTCCAGTTGAGGTCGAGCGCATATTTGGCGAACGGCGCCGTGATCAGCGCGGTCAGGAGCACACCGACGGTCGCGAGCACCACGGACGGCGCGAGCACGGTGCGGATGCTGGCAAAGCGCGTCTTCAGGCCGCCGTCGAACAGGATCAGGGCCAGCGCCACAGAGCCGACCAGATAGGTGGTGCGGACGTCGTCGAACTGGAGCTGGCCAGGGCCGGAATCGCCCGCAAGCATGCCAATCAAAAGGAAGACGAGCAGCAAGGGTGCGCCGAAGCGCAGCGCAAGCAGGCTGGAGAGGATGCCGGCCATGACGAGGACGGCGCCGAGCAATATGGCGAGGCTAACGGAGTCGAGGGAGGCCATCCACCTTCCGGGTACAAATCGCTGGAATTTCATCCTTATCGTCGGCACTCTCCTGCGCCAACCCATTTTCTCCCGCTCGCGGCAATCTGCCCGTATTTTACGGCCTTAACGTACATCACATGCCGGTGTATCGATGGCCCGGCCGCGCCCTTTGTGGGATTCTGCGGCTCCCTCGAATCAATTCCTCCCCGCTTGCCGACGAGACCGATGGACATGGACCTCAAGGACTTCATGGAGTTCGTGCAGACCACCGCGCGCAGCGTCGGGGCGGAGATCTCCTCGCCCTGGTTCTACCTGCAGTTCGGTCTGATCCTGGCCGCGGCCGGCATCGCCTATGCCGCGGAAGCCGCCGTCCGCAACCGGATCGACATGACCTCGCTGGCGATGCGCTGGCCGCTGCCGCTCCGGCACTTCGCCCGGGTGATGGTCTCCAGCGCCTCGACGGCGGTGTTCACCCTGTTCGTGATCATCTCCCGCGTGGTGATGTACCACGCGACCTGGCCGAGCCGCTCCTATCTCCTGATGGTCGCCGCCAAGCTCGGACTGGCTTGGCTCGCAATCCGCCTCGTGACCTCGGTGCTGCGCAATGCCTTCATCGTCAAGCTGGTGTCGATCACGGCGTGGTTTCTCGCAGCGCTCTCGATCCTCGGCCAGCTCGATACGACAGTCGACCTGCTCGATTCCTACGCGATTGTGCTCGGCGGCCTCAGGCTGACCCCACTGCTGGTGCTCAAGGCAGGTGCGCTCCTTCTCATCGCGCTGTGGGCGACCAACATCGCGAGCAATTTCGCCGAGAGCCGGATCAACGCGACCACCGATCTGACGCCATCGGTGCAGGTGTTGCTGGTCAAGATCATCCGCATCGGGCTGCTTGCCGTCGCGATCGTGATCGCGCTCGGAGCGGTCGGCATCGATCTTTCGGCGCTCGCGGTGTTCTCCGGCGCGGTCGGCGTCGGCATCGGTATCGGCCTGCAGAAGATCGTCGCCAACTTCATCTCGGGCATCATCCTGCTCGCCGACAAGTCGGTGAAGCCCGGCGACCTCGTCACCATCGGCGACAATACCGGTCGCATCAGCGCGATGAAGACGCGTTACATTTCCGTCGCCGCCGGCGACGGCCGCGAGTTCCTGGTGCCGAACGAGGATCTGGTGACGCAAAAGGTCGTCAACTGGACCTATACCGACAAGAACACGCTGGTGAAGATCGCCTTCGGCACCAATTACGACGCCGATCCCCGCCTGGTCTGCACGCTCGCCGCGGAGACCGCCGCCGCCCATCCGCGCGCGCAGAAGGGCAAGCCGCCGAGCTGCATCCTGACCGAATTCGCCGAAGCCGGGATGAAATTCTCGCTGACCTTCTGGATCGCCGATCCCGACGGCATGGACAAGGTCAAGAGCGACGTGATGCTGGGGCTGTGGGACGCCTTCAAGCACGAGGGCATCCGGGTTCCCTATCCCGTCCGCGAGATCCGCATCCGCGGCGGCGCGCTGCCGGTGGAAACCACCGTAGAAGTCCCGAATTAGGCCCGCTTTCGGGCGCAAGAGGCCGGTAAGATTCCTGTTTTGACGCGTTTTCTTCACGCGAACCGGTAGCTACTTCGCTCGAAAACGCTCCGCCTTAGCTTGCATGAAGCCCCGCAATCATTAAATTAGGGCCTGAAATCAAGCCTTTCCGCCGAAATCGAATTCAGCCCGAAAAGACCTGACACGCATGAGCTACGTCGAAGCCACCGATACCTCGCTGCGCAAAACCGGACAGATCAAGCTGCATGGGCCGGCCGCCTTTGCCGGCATGCGCAAGGCGGGCGCGCTGGTGGCCAAGTGCCTCGACGAGCTCACCGACATCGTCGGACCGGGCGTGCCGACCTCGCGCATCGACGAGTTCGTCCGCGACTTCGCGTTCAGCAACAACGCCTATCCGGCGACGCTGATGTATCGCGGCTATCGCTATTCGACCTGCACCTCGCTCAACCACGTGGTCTGCCACGGCATGCCCGGCGACCGGCCGCTGAAGGAGGGCGACATCGTCAATATCGACGTCACCTTCATCGTTGACGGCTGGTACGGCGATTCCAGCCGGATGTATGCGATCGGCCCGATCGCCCGCAAGGCCGAGCGGCTGATCGAGGTGACGTATGAAGCGATGATGCGCGGCATCGCCGCGGTGAAGCCCGGCGCCACCACCGGCGACATCGGTCACGCCATCCAGAGTTTCGTCGAGCCGCAGGCCATGAGCGTGGTGCGCGATTTCTGTGGCCATGGCCTCGGGCGCATGTTCCACGACGAGCCGAACATCATCCACATCGGCCGCCCCGGCGAAGGCGTGCAGCTCAAGCCCGGCATGTTCTTCACCATCGAGCCGATGATCAATCTGGGCAAGCCGCACGTGAAGATCCTCTCCGACGGCTGGACCGCCGTGACGCGCGACCGCTCGCTGTCGGCGCAGTTCGAGCACTCCGTCGGCGTGACGGCAACGGGCGTCGAGATCTTCACGCTGTCGGAGCGGCACGGCGAGAAGCAGATCGGGTGATTGGCGGCGCGTCGGCTATCGCCGACGACGGAACGTTGACGGCGCCCTCTTGTAAGTCGCGGCAAAGGCATCATTGAACCGCCGAACGCTGCCGAAGCCGGCCGCAAACGCAATCTCCGCCAACGTCATGTCGGTCTGGTCGATCAGACGCTTGGCTTCCTGCACGCGTCGGGTTGCCGCGATCTCGCTGGGGCTCGCGCCGGCGTGGCGCATAAACAGGCGCAGCAGATGACGCGGCCCGACGCCAAGGGCTTCCGCAAGCTCCGTCATCGACGCCCGATCCAGAAAGCCGTCATGGATGAGGCGCATGCCGCGCGCAACGGTGGTGGCCGTTCCCATCCAGGCGGGAGAACCCGGCGCTGTTTCAGGCCGGCAACGCAGGCACGGGCGAAAGCCGGCCCGCTCGGCGGCAGCCGCAGTCGCATAGAAGGTCACGTTCTCCGAGCGGGCGGGACGGACCGGACAGACCGGCCGGCAATAGATACGCGTCGAGCGAACGCCAGAAAAGAACAGGCCGTCGAAGGCGCGAACGCGTGCCAGCCGCGCGCGATCGCAGGTCTCCCAATCGAGATGCGGTGGCAGCGTCTGCCGGTGCGTCGAGCCTGTCGCCATGCGATAGCATAGTTACGACACCGCGCGCCGAGTAGCTGAAATCGGACCTGATCGGGCGATGAGGTCCGAATTCAGCCAGCCTCTCCCGCCGCTCCGGATCATGGTGCCGATGATCCCGGAGCAAATCGCATGAGAACGCAGGCCCAACCAACGACGTCAGGACAAACCACACTCGTGGTCGAGATCGGTCTTCTGCTGTTGCTCTCGCTGATCTGGGGCAGCTCGTTCACGCTTATCAAGGTCGCGATCCCGACCATTCCGCCCTTCACGATGGTCGCCGCGCGAGTGACGATCGCGGCCGTTCTCCTGATCCTGGTCGCAGCCACGCAGAGATACGCCTTGCCCCGCCGAGGATCGGTATGGGCGGCTTTCGTCGTGCAAGGGCTGCTGCAAAGCGCGCTGCCCTTCACTCTGATCAGTTGGGGCGAGGCACATATCGCGAGCGGGCTTGCCGGCGTGCTCAATGCGACCCCGCCCATGTTCGTGCTGGCGATCGCTGTTATGACCGGGCACGGACGGCAGGCGATCGGCGGCCGGAAGATCGTCGGTGTTGTGCTCGGCCTTGCGGGCGTAGCCCTGACCATGGGCATCGATGCGCTGTCCGGGATCGGCACGGCGTCGCCACTGGCCCAGATGGCGGTGCTCGGCGCGAGCCTCTGCTACGCGCTCGCACCAATCTGGGGGCAGCGGTTTTCGGGCCTGCCCGCGATCGTCACCGCAGCAGGGGCGATGAGCTGCGCTGCGGTGCTGATGCTCCCGACCGCCGCAGCTCTCGAACAGCCGTGGAGGCTGGCACAGCCGCCCGCGCCGGCGATCGCAGCGGTGATCGCGCTCGGGGTGGTCTGCACAGCCTTGGCGATGGTGATCTATTTCCGCCTGATCCACACGCTCGGCCCGCTCGGCACGACCAGCGGCAGCTATCTGCGTGCGGGCTTCGCCGTGGCGCTCGGCACCGTATGGCTCGGCGAACGCTTTACCCAGTCCAGTCTTGTCGGAATGCTGCTCATTCTCGCCGGGGTGGTGGCGGTCACGGTGCCGGGTGCCGCGACGCGCGCGCCGTCCCGCAATTGACGGTTGCAAAAGCGCAGGTCCCCGGCGATGCTGGCGGCCGATGCCCGCCAAGCCGGACCACGACAAGAGCAAGCCTGACGACGAGCCGCATTATCTCGGCCATCGCGAGCGCCTGCGCGAGCGCTTCTACAGCGCGGGTGCGGATGCGCTGAGCGATTACGAACTGCTGGAGATGGCGTTGTTTCCGGCGCTGCCGCGGCGCGACACGAAACCTCTGGCGAAGACGCTGATCAAGACGTTCGGTTCGTTCGCCGAGGTCGTGCATGCGCCGGTGGCGCGGCTGCGCGAGATCGACGGCATCGGCGAATCCGCGATCAACCAGCTCAAGCTGATCGCCGCGGCGGCGCACCGCGTCGCAAAGGGCGAGGTCAACAGCCGCAACGCGCTGTCGTCCTGGAACGAGGTGATCGACTATTGCCGCACCAGCATGGCGTTCGCCGACAAGGAGCAGTTTCGCCTGCTGTTCCTCGACAAGCGCAACCAGCTCATCGCCGACGAGGTGCAGCAGACCGGCACGGTCGACCACACCCCGGTCTATCCCCGCGAGGTGATCAAGCGCGCGCTGGAATTATCGGCGACCGCCCTCATCCTGGTGCATAACCATCCCACTACCCCATTTCGATCACGCTGGATCACACTCAATACCGCTGAAATATCAATGAAATAGCCGCTTTTTGTGCATTGCGTACAGGGGGCGACTATGGCAAATTGGGGGTGGTTAGAGGGGTTGAAAACGGCTTTCCGATCCCAGCAAACGATCCCCGTTTCTCCTCGACCGATCCCAGTTGCGGGACCAGGAGGAACGCCATGCCAAGCCTGACCGACACAGCAATCCGACATGCGCTAAAGCGCGTCGAGATGAGCCAGAAGCAAGAAAACCTCGCCGACGGCGAAGGGCGCGGCACCGGTCGTCTCGTCCTGGTCCTCAAGCCCATGCCGAAGCGCGTCACGGCCGACTGGATGGCGCAGCAGTGGCGCGACGGGAAGCGTACCAAGAAGAAGCTCGGCGCCTACCCGTCAATGTCGCTCGCGCAGGCGCGAGAAATCTTCAAGCGCGACTTCGCTGACGTGATCCAGAAGGGCCGAAGCATCAAAATCGCGACCGACACGCGCCCTGGCACTGTGGCCGATCTTTTCGAGGGCTATGTCGCTTCGCTCAAGGCTGCGGACAAACCCTCCTGGAAAGAAACCGAAAAGGGCCTGAACAAGATTGCGGACACGCTCGGGCGCAACCGCCTCGCCCGCGATATCGAGTCAGAGGAAATCATCGAACTGATCCGACCGATCTACGAACGCGGCGCCAAGTCGATGGCCGACCATGTGCGGTCGTACATGCACGCGGCCTTTAGCTGGGGCATGAAGTCAGACAACGACTATCGGCAGCAATCCGCTCGGCGCTTCCGCATCCCCTTCAATCCGGCGACCGGCATTCCGACCGAACCGAAGGTCAAGGGCACGCGCTGGCTCGACGAAGACGAGTTCGTCCAGCTCTATCGCTGGCTAGAGTGCCCCGATACGCCTGTCCATCCGCCGTATACCCGTGCGGTCCGAATCCTCATGCTGACCGGCCAGCGAGTCGAGGAGATCGCGAGCCTCCACATCGACCAATGGGACGCTAAGGAGAAGATCATCGACTGGTCCACGACCAAGAACGACCAGCCCCATGCCGTTCCGGTGCCGAATCTGGCCGCAGAGTTGATCTCATCCATCAACGTCAACGAATACGGCTGGTTCTTCCCTTCGGCCAAGGATCCGTCGAAGCCCGTCAGCCACGGCACGCTTTATTCGTTCATGTGGCGCCAGCGGGACCGCGGCGTGATCCCCTATGTGACGAACCGCGACCTGCGCCGGACCTTCAAGACTTTGACGGGCAAGGCCGGCATCCCGAAGGAAGTCCGCGACCGCCTGCAAAACCATGCCCTGCAGGACGTCAGCTCGAAGCACTACGACCGCTGGAACTACATGGCCGAGAAACGCGCTGGCATGATGAAATGGGACAAGTTCGTCCGTGCCATGCTTGCCAAGAAGCACGTGAAGATGGCCGCATGAGTTCTACACCATCCAAGCCCCATCGCCGCGTTAAGACTGGTAAGGCGACCGTCGAGATCGACCTGCAGAGCTACTCTGCCTTTGTCGGCGATCTGAAACAGAAAATCGCAGCGGCACGGCACCGGGCCGGCCTTTCGGTCAATCGGGAGCTCGTCCTCCTGTACTGGACCATCGGTCGGGACATTCTCGGCCGACAGGAGCGAGAGGGTTGGGGCGCCAAGGTCATCGATCGGTTGGCGGAGGATCTCGGCCGAGCCTTCCCAGAGATGACCGGACTCTCGGCCCGAAACCTGAAATATATGCGCGCCTTCGCCGAGGCCTGGCCCGACAGCGAAATTGTGCAACAGGTTGTTGCACTATTGCCCTGGGGCCATAACGTCCGCCTTCTTGACGCCGTCAAAGCGTCCGAGGAACGCACCTGGTACGCCCGGCAAGCGATCGAGCACGGCTGGAGCCGTAACGTCCTCGCCCACCAGATCGACAGCAATCTTTTCGCTCGTCAAGGCAGTGCGCTGACCAACTTCTCGCGAACCCTTCCGGCCGAGCAATCCGAGCTCGCTCAGCAAATCCTCAAGGACCCCTATACGTTCGACTTCCTCTCGCTTAGCCCCGAAATGCTGGAGCGCGATCTCGAACGTGGTCTCATCGCGCATCTGCGCTCGCTTATCCTCGAACTCGGCAAGGGGTTCGCCTTCGTTGGCAGCCAATACCACCTCGAAGTCGGCAGACAGGACTATTATCTCGACCTACTCTTCTATCATCTCCGACTGCGCTGCTTCGTGGTGATCGAGTTGAAGATCGAGGACTTCAAACCCGAATTCGCGGGCAAGATGAACTTCTACCTGTCAGCCGTGGACGAGAAATTGCGCCATCCGGATGACAAGCCGACGATCGGCATCATTTTGTGCAAGGGGCGCAACGAGGTGATCGTGGAATACGCCCTGCGAGATTCCAGCAAGCCGATGGGCGTCGCTCAGTATCAACTCTCCCATGCGCTCCCACCCCAGTTCGAGGAGGATCTCCCAACTGTGGCGGAATTCGCCCGGGAGTTTCCGCTGATGTCCGTGGTCAAACTTCGCATCGAAATCGAGCGCGCGGTTCGCGACCTCGCCTCGGAACGAGGCCTCGTCTTCGATCGGCCCGTTGGCATCATAAACATGCTGCGCGATCTACG
This sequence comes from Bradyrhizobium sp. 195, assembly GCF_023101665.1. Classification (NCBI taxonomy): domain Bacteria; kingdom Pseudomonadati; phylum Pseudomonadota; class Alphaproteobacteria; order Hyphomicrobiales; family Nitrobacteraceae; genus Bradyrhizobium; species Bradyrhizobium sp. 195. The sequence goes on from NZ_CP082161.1 coordinate 7,612,157, forward strand.
ACGGCAGGGACCGGTGCCCGCCAGCACCGAGCAGATGCTCGGCGCGCTGCGGGTCATGAACGAAGCCTCGCATGGCGTAGACGTCGACTCGGACGCGGCGAAGCGGGCCGTGGAGATTGGGACGGTCTTCCTCGCCGATCTCAAGGCATTGAACGCCGATGATTGAGACGCTCAACGACGAAGCTATCGAGCGTCACAAGCAGGCGCTGATCGAACCGGCCGCCACGCTCTATGCCGTTCAGAAGGTGTACGGAGATCAGGCGAAGGCCAAAGCCATGGTCGCCTTTGGACGACTAATCGACGCCCACATGCTCGTGACTGGCGTGCTTGCCAGCGGTCTGCTGCGCATCAATGGGGCCATTGTGGAAGGTGATCAGACCTCCTTCGAACGCGATGCCCTGTTCGCGGCCTTCGTGATCGGCCTGGAACCATGTGAGAGAGCGATCGCAGAGGCGCGCTATCTGCAGGCGCACGCCATGCTGCGCCAAGAACTTGAAATCCTCGCTCAGCTCAAGGCTGTCCGCGCAAATAGGCGAAAGCTCAACGGTGCTCCGAATATCGCCGCCCTAGAGCAATCGCTAGCCCGGCTCTACGGCGGGCTATCACCCGCTGCCCATGTATCACAGCATCATATAGTTCAGAGTGCGACGTCCTGGGATGGCGAGATGGAGAATCTTCCCGGTCCGACGAATCTGACCCGCTATTTTCCTGAGACCGACGTGGGCCTCGCCCGAAGATCCTATGCGCCTGCATATCTACATGGTTCTCCGTCTGGTCGAGGAACTAAGCATCGACCTCGCCAGCAGTTACGACAGAGCAGCATTCACTGTGAGCGAGAACGAAGCGCTCAACTTAGCGATCGAGCTGATGATCGCTGAGGGCATGCTCGAACTCATCGACGCCGAATCTGCCGTGAGTTAACAATGACATCACGAGCCTGCGGCGGACATGACGATCTCCCCTCCAGCCAGGATTTTCCAGAGCGCCGGTCGTTAGCGAACCTTGTCCGCCAATTGCGGCCAGTTCAGGCGGCAATCGCGCGATCCGCTTCGAATCCGAAGGCCTGAGGCATCGCGATAGCATCGCCTTCGAAATTCCGAGCGATCTCAACCGCGATCAGGCTGTCGCCATCGAACGCAGGACTGAGCTCCAGGGTCAAATAGTCGAACAGGGCTCGCTCATGTACCGCGACGATCAGCTGCCGACCCATTCCTTTTGCGAGAGTACGCAGGAGGGCCGCGAACTGCGCAATATGAACGTCGTCCATTGACTGGACGGGGTCATCCAGAACGAGCCAAGGCATGCGCGACGGCACAGAGAGGTGGAGGGCGAGAAACAGAGTCAGCGCCGCCGTATTGAGGTTGCCTTGGCTCAGCATTGCGCCTGGCGACCCGGACACTTTGCCGGAGCGGTGAAGTGTCTCAAGCACGGCTTCAACCTTGCCACCGTCTCCGCTGGGTAACTTGAAGGCCGGCACAAATTGTTCGGAGGGTGCTAGGCGGACGAACAGGTCCCGCCAAATCTTATTGAGCGAAGTGTTGAAGACCTTTTTGACAATGGCGGACCGCACTTTATCCGCCGTGTTGGCAACGCCTTTCGCGTGTTCGCGGCCGGCGCTAACCTGAGTTTCCGCCGCCTCAACGATCGAAAACCGCTGGACCGCCGTGTCGCGCTGCCTCTTAAGGTCCGCAATCTGCCCCACGTCTTTGGCGTAGAGATCGAGTTCTGATAGCGCGCGGATTCTGTGTGACACCGCGGTCTGCGCAGCTTCCACCTTGCTAGAAAGCGTTCGCTCGGCGTCTGCCATGGCGGACTCAATGCTGTCAAAGCTGCTTGGCGACCGACCAGTCAATCCCGTCACAAGTGCTTCAATGTCTGGGAGAAGTGAGGTGGAGATCTCATCACGCCGACGCGCAAGGGCGAGCGTCTCCCGCGCAGCCGCCGCATCTACCATTAGCGCCGTGCCGGCCACTGCAACGGCTCTGAGCGCATCTAGGCGCTGCGCGGCGCCGCGCATTTGAACAGCGCGCACGGGGAATTGCGCATTATCTTCGTCCGAGAGCCTCCCGCCGGCTGCCGCGAGCAAATCCCGCTGGGCGACCGCGAGGCGATTACTCTCCTCGGCGCGCTCTGTTGCCAGCGACTGCAGCCGGCCGGCTTCACTCGTCAGCGACGCAATTTTGGCCGCGATATGTGCCGATAACGGACCCGCATCTTTTTCCGTAAAGTCCCGTTCGCAGACTGGGCACGTCTCGCCCGCGATGTGAGGGGCTACGCCCGCCAGTGCACTCGCGAGCGACCTGGCGTCATCCACACCCGACGCCAGTGCCTGACTCAACTCCGCTATCCGGGTCGTTGACCGCTGTATCGTCGTGTTAAGATTGTTGACGCGCTCTGCCGCCTCAATATTGCCCCTAACCAGCGTCTCACAGCGGCTCGCCTCCGCATCTGCGCGCCGTGCAGCCATAGCGCGGCTCTTTTCGGGGCCGTCATCAATCCCCGGAATGTCAGAAAAAATGACCTGTAGTGTACTGATGATCGCCATGAGATCGCGACCGTCACCCGCACGCCATGCGTCCACCGCCGCGAAAGCTGCCTGCTCGGCGCGCTCCTTTGTAGCTAGGTCATGGCTGAGGTCGGCTGACGGCAGTGTCCTCCACCGTTCCATCACCGAACGCAGGTCCGAGCGGACGCCGCTTAACTCCGTCAGGTCACGCTCAGCATCACGAGCGACCTCTAACGCGGCCCGAACGACCCCGACGTCTGAGGTTTCGCTGACGACTAGGGCATCCCCTGATCGCAGCCCCGAAAGAGTTGCATTCAGAACGGCAAGTCGATCGGCGGATGACCGGGTGACCGTCTCGATCGACCGCTCATAACCTGAAATCTCCACGCGCAGCGCTGTCTGCAGCGTCTCAAGGCGTCGATACTCCGGCACGAGATTTCGCACCCGAGCGACGTTAAAAGCGGGATAGAGTCCGTCGACGAGCGCATCCAATGGATCTAGTCCGAGCAACTCTTTCACGAACTGGGTAAGTGGCGACGTCGTATCAGTTTTGTTGTCGTCATATAGCTCGAGCAATCGCCCAAGTGTCGCTTGCGGCAAATAACAGCGCTCCGCGAAAAATTTCGCGTCTTCGGCGTCGAGAAGCGGTGTAGGCGTAAACGCGGTATTCGAAAAATCAAGCGATCCGCCCAATCGTGCGCCATCGCGATAGGATGCGGTGGTCGTTAGCTGAACCGATCCGCCAGGCGTATCAAGTGTTGTTAGGTAGGATTGATAGCCGTCACCGTCTTCGGCGAGATGCTTGATCCTCCCCGTGAGCGCTAGCTCAAGGGCCGACAAGACACTGGTCTTGCCCATTCCATTGGTACCGTGGACGAGGACGACCTGGGCGTCGAGCGGAATGACGACCTTCCCCCGCAAGCTTCGGAAGTTCTCGATCACCAGTGTCTTTAAACGAGGCTGCATCAGTCGTCCTCTTCGTCTTCTGCGAGCGCAGCTTTGACCGAAGCGCTGATCGATTCTACTAGCGCGGCTTCAACCGCAACCTTGCCGTGGGTCGCGGCGGCAAGGAGATTCTCAACCAAGGGGTCACCGGCCTTGGCGGCCAAAACGCGCCGAAGGTCCCCTTCCCAGTCCAACAGCGTATCCGCCGCCTGCGGCCGAGCCAGAGGCAACAACACCGAAAGCCAGTCGCGCACCGCGTCTGTCGCTTTGGGACCAGTAGGCGCCCCCACGGGCAGCACGCGGCAGACCCGACCAATCGATTGTATGGTGTCCGCCGACGCTTGGCCCGATGTCAGGACAGCGGTTACCGGCCGCTTGGAGTGCATCACATCGAGCGCTCGCGTCAGCGCTAACACCTTGCGGATCACCCCATCATCGTCGGTATCCCCCTTAAGTTCAATCACGATGACCAGATCGTTCGCGCGCTCGCCGGCTACGAGCGCTGAGGTGAACTCAAATGACAAGGAGCCGACCTTTAGGGGTCGAGGCAGTTCGCGATAGCCGCCTTCCTGCACAAGAATCTCGACGACGCTCTCACTGGTGGTCATAAGCCAACCTCATCTCGGAAGGCTTCTCGCAAGCCGGCGAGGCTCGGGGCGCCCGCCAGCATTGGCCCGAAGGCAATCAGCCGCGGTGCGATCTTGCCACTTCTCAGCCGCGAACGGGGATTGCGTTGTTGCCGTTCGGTAACCCGCCTTGAGCAGATCACAACGACATCGTCATCGTCTTCGTCGAATGCACCACACTCCATCAAGCTGGTAATATTATCGTCGTTTGCGGCGAAGAAAATCCGTGCCTCTGCCGTCGCTGAAGATACCCGCAATGCGGCCGATCGGATTTCAGCGGGATCGTCGACGCCCGGAGCCCAAGCGGTTGCCTCGCACTCAAGCCCGATGAGTCCCATTGCAGCGGCAGCTTCACGCTGCCCCGTGCTGGCGAGGCCCAGCTTACCCTTCATAAGGTGCGCGGGCTGCTCATCGACTGGGAAATAAGCAGCAAGACCCGCCGGGCTTGAACCGTTCTGCAGCTGGTGCCGTGCTCGCGCCAATCCGCCCGCTAATCCTTTCGCGAACAGGAGCCGGTCATCGTCGGCGCCCTGAGCCGCACGATCGCGCAAATGCGTCAAGCCATGCGCGATCCTCGCATGCCCGTTGTCACCAAGACCCGGTGCGACGATGTCACTGGCCAGTATTTTCGCCTTGGTAGTAAGCACGTTCAGCAACAAAGCCAGCAGCAGCGGCTTTGCATAAGCCTGCAAGCATGCCGACTTCCAGATCGCTTCGCGGTTGGCTTCATATTCCTTACCATAGGCGACGCTCAGGAGATCTTTTTGATCGTCACCAAGCTCATTTGCTGAAAAGACGATGGGCGCGGGCTCATCTTTCCAGTTCCAGCCCTTGTGCGCATTCACCTGACCAAACAAATTTTTGATGTTTTCGTCCTGCGCCGACAAGCCAATCATGAGCGTGCGCGCGCGCTGGATCAGCGCTTCAAGCTGGTCGCGAGTAATCTTGAACGTGTCGTTTCCCATCCAGCTCGTGATCTGTGCGGAACGAGCAACTAAGAGCGGTCGGTATTTGCCCTCATCTTCGATCGCTCGAAGTGCGCAGCCGTGAAATTTGTACAATTTGGCCGCCGCGGCCGCACCGCGCAGATCGTCGCCTGTAACAGTGACGCGGTAGAAGGTATCGGAATGGCCCAGAGCCTTCATCGCCCCCTCGAGCAGGCCGTCCCAGTTTGCGGTGGCGAGTTCGGTGACAGTGCCTTCGAGCGCAAGCATCCCGATTGCCAAATGCTCCGCATCGGGATTCTGATTTGAGAATGTATTCCTAAAATCGACGCCAACCCATAGAAGATAGTCAAGACTTTCCGCGGGTATCTCGACTGATAGAACCTTTGAGTATTGGTTCCAGAGTCGGCCCAATAAAGCTTTGCGGCAGGCCCAAGTTGCCACGGGCTTAGCCAAATCAATTTCCTTGCGCTCATCGGCGGAAGGCGATGCCATTCCAAGGATTTTCTCTAGCGCCTTACCGTAAGGGCACGCGGGATCAGCGGTGGTATGTGTCCTTAGAAAATCAATCAGCTTCTCCAGAACCCCATCGAGCCCAACAACTCGCTCACGGGAGATCCCCGACCCAAGCCAGAAAGCATAGCCGCCTTGGGCAATGCTATCGCTCAAGCCCTGGAAAGCCCCGTCCAGCAGATCTAGAGTTTCTTTGACCGTGATGGTCCCAGCCGTCGGCAATCGGTGTCTCCCCCCTTATTCACGCCGATGCCAACGGCTTCAACGCACGCAGAGATACACAGTCTGCGAATCCCTCTCAACCTTGGCAGAACGGCGTCGAAACATAAAGCCCGCTCGACAAAGCAGCGATAAATACAGCAGCTTCCACAAGTAGTATTCGAGCGCTCTCCGTGAGATGACAGGCTGTCATTGCAGGCAGCGCAGCCAAAACAAAAGATAGGCGAATGACGTGTCACTAATGCACGACGTCGATTTGACCGACGAAGAAGTTGCCTTGGCGCATCGCCAGGGCTCGGCCGCCCGCGACGAATTCAGTGAGACACTCGAGACCCTTACCGAGGAGGTCAGCTCGGTCGACGCTTTGGAAATCCTTGCGCGGGCCGGCTTCTCCTTAATTATGCGGGGTCCGGATCGGATCAAGCAGATCGGTACAAAGGGTCTCGAACTATTCCATATCGAGCTCGTTCAGGCACTAGCCCTTGCACGTCCCCGTGGTGTGCCCAATGATGAAGACGACTATCCCGCAGTCACACAGCGCGTGATCGACCTGATCGAACGCAATGGGCAGGCCTACCGCGGTAAGGCAAAGTGCAAAACAACCAACGATTTCCGCGCAAACCAACAGCGTGAAATGCTCGCCCTGATCCAGAGCTGGACGCTGGCAGTTCGGGGAACACGGCGCGGCTATCAGACCCAGGACTATGCGGAAGGCCTTGCCAGCGCGGTAAACGCATCGTTTCGCCACCATTTTGGATGCGATGCTAGCGCCGTGGTCGCGATGCTGTCATCGATCATGGAAAGATCGGAGTTCCGTCTCCAGGCGCATATCGGCCACCTTCGCTCGTGGGCTCAGAAGAAGTCTGGGACTGCTATGATCGAGGCCTACGTGAAAAGCTTGGAGCCCGAAGCCGCGGCAAGGGTCACAGCGGAAACTGTGCCGTGGCACCGTGACAAACGCCGCCTGCATGCTCACTTCTGGAATTTGAGTGAGCAAAGACTTCGAGAGGCCTTCACTTTCCCCCTAGACGAACTGGTCGCCGACGCACCGGCTGAGCAGCGTTCCGCATTGAAAGAGGTTGTGACATCCGCGCTTATGCTCCGCTTCGGAGATGTCACAGAGGCGTTCTGCAACACCTCCACCTCAGCAACCCGGTCCGCCTGAAGCCGTTCATTGAGATCAATGCACACAAGGTATTCTGCAGCGGTCCGCAGATTGTCGGGACGCATCTTGCTGAAATCCTTGAAGCGCTCTGCGCTACAAAGCCCAACCTTAAAAAGCTTGCGGAGAAGGCAAGAGCGGATTGGCTCGAGGCGCGCCTAAGTGCCGTGATCCGACAGTTTCTGCCGAGTGCGGAGGTACGTGACGCCGTTAAATGGAGCGAAGACGGGGGTCAAAATTGGTGGGAGTCGGATATCGTTGCGGTGATCGATAAGACGATGCTTATTTTCGAGGCAAAGTCCGCAAAGATCAGCGCGCCGGCAAGCCGCGGCGCAATCGGGAGTCTAAAGGAGGTTCTTCAAGAACTCGTCGTAGCGCCCTCCGAGCAATCACTCCGGTTGAAGAAACACGTAAATAATGCAAGCGGACCGATCGAGTTTGAAACCAAACAAGGGTCATGGGTTGTAAACGCCGGTGAGGTGCGGGAAGTGATCCGCATCAACATTCTTCAGGATGCGGTTGGTCCCCTTTCTTCGCATTGGCCGCAGCTAAAAAAGGTCGGTCTTATTCCGGTCGACAAGGACATCGCTCCGTCCATGTCCGTGTTCGACTTGGAGAGTGTGTTCGAAACCTTGTCTCTTGAGATCGAACGTTGTCACTATCTGAGCCGCAGGGTCGAACTCGAGCAGAATGCGAATTATCGCGCCGACGAATTGGATTTGCTCGCGATCTACGTAGAGACGCAATTCAATCTCGGGGAAGATGAGTTCGATGGCGCGCGCCAAGAATGGTACGGACGATCGCTTCGCCTCACGCCACTGTACTCCGAGAAACGGATGCAGCAGCTTTCAAAGCCCCCAATCAAACGCACACCTTTCTGGGAAGAGCTTCTCCGCTCGCTGGAGAGACGGCGCCCATCAGGCTGGACCAGATTTGGCCATCGTCTCCTCAACGTGAACGGCAAAGGTCAGCGGATGATCGAGCGGTTCATGCAAAAAGGGCTGCGGGAAGTGAAACGCCGCCCCGACTTTTTCTTCACTACGGGACTCACGCAGGGGGCATCTGCGCGACTGCAAACCATCTCTGTCATGGTGGGTGCGCCAAATTCGTCAGAGCAATTCGAGGCTAATCTCCGATACGCAGCGAACAGCGCCTTCGAGCAAGGCGGCCGGGATGACATGCTCGCGCTTTATTGGTTCGTACCACGAACAGATGAACCATATGACTTCATAGGAATCTTGCGGCGTGAGGGACGGGCTACCTTTCCGCGGAGGTAGCCTTGGTGTTCTTCCCGATCTACCCCAACGACGCATCGATAATCTCATGCCCAGGACGGCATTGCCAGATAGAGGAATGTCGATAGATTGGAAATTCCTGAAACTTCTTAGGTTTAACTTACCTAGACGTATTTCTCCCTCAGGAATCGTAGGCCTTTATTATCGTGGTATTTCCGAAGATCGAGACCTTGGGCAATCATCGAGACTCGGTCGAACAATAGCGTAAAGTATCCAGATGATTACTCGCGCCACCCACATCGTCGACGGTCTGCTAGCTTTGCGCAGCGCCCGCGCCGCAGCCGCCATGAGTGGCGCCATCGGCCGCGAAATCCTGACGCTTCCCCTTCTCGCCAGTCGTCTTGTCGGCGGATTTACGACGCCCGCGGGGACCGACGTGCTTTACTCAGCGATTCAGGCGGCACTTGCCGCTGGCGGGTTTCAGGATGTTAGCGACATTGCAGGTTTGCCGGGCATGCCACGGGCGGTTCTTCAATCGCTCGATTCGGTTTGGCGGACGGACTTGGACTTAGCCTCACTCGCCCACGAAGCAGCGCGGTTCCACGACCTTGCCATGATTGAGGCGCGTATCCGCAAGAGCATACCGGCCACCCATCTGCTGCCGCGTGACCTTCGCGACGCCGCCGTCAGACGCGCCCGTCGCGCGCGCGCCCTGCTGGGACCGATCACACTTGCCGGAATCGTGGAAGTTGATCCGGTTTGGCGCCCGCTTCTCATTGCGGTTGCGGAAGTCACCGAGCTGTCGTGGGACATGCCGGAGGGTATCGAGCAGCCCTGGTTCGGTGGCGCGACCCGAAAGAGCGCAACCCTTGGCCCCGCTCACACCTCCTCCGAAGCGAGCGCCGATCTGAAGTCAGAGGTCATAGAGGCCCTGAGATGGGCTAGGCGGCTGTTATCGACGGGCGAGGTCAAGGCGCAGGACATCGCTATCGCAGCGACCTCGACGCAAGACTGGGACGACGACTTTCTTGCCTATGCGAGAAGTGCGGCACTGCCGGTCCATTTTTCTCATGGCGTTCCGGCACTGAGCACACCGGACGGTCAAACCTGTGCTGCCCTCGCGGATGTCCTTGGCAATGGTCTCACCCAGGAGCGCGTCTGGCGCCTGATCCGACGCCTTCCGGCGCGGCCGTTCGCCAGCTCACTTCCCGAGGACTGGTTCGCTGGGATTCGGAGAGGGGCAGCTTTACGAACGCTTGATCTATGGCGCGAGGCGCTGACCGCCGCCAGGCCCCAGCGGGCTGCGGCCGAACTCGCCGAGCAAATTCTTCTGCCAATCCTCGAGCTCCTTGCCCGAGGACCAGATGCTGGGAGCGAAGCCGGCACGCGGCTATTGAGCGGTGCCAGTCTGACGATGTGGGAAGAGGCGTTGCGAAGCGCCCCGCCGCACGCAATTGCACTGTCGCTGCAATCTTTACGCGTCGCAGATCAGCGCGAACCGGCCAACAGCGTTGTTTGGTGTCCGGCATCACAGTTGGTGTCGTGCCCGCGACCGTTCACACGTCTGCTCGGCTTCACCAGCCGATCCTGGCCACGTGCGGATCATGACGACCCGCTCATCCCGCATCATATGCTCGAGCGCCGTAAGCTGCATCCGGTCAGCACCGCCGAGCGAGATCGCCTTCATTTCGAAATCATCAGGGCGCAGACGCGCGAGCAACTTGTCTTGTCGCGTGCGCAGCGGAACGCCAGAGGCGGCCAGCTATCTCCAAGCACCTTATGGCCGGGCGACTCAGTCATTCACAAACGTGACCGCGTGCCAGAACACGCCTTCAGCGAAGCCGACAGGCTGCTGGCGCGCGCCCGCGACGCCGGGCAGCTCGCTCATGTGCGGCAGGCTCAGCTCTGCTGGCGTAATTGGCAGTGGCGTGCGGATCTCACGGCACATGACGGATTGTCGAACGCCAATCACCCAGCAATCGAGGCGGCCTTGGCGCGGGTCCAGTCGACAACCTCATTGCAGCGCTTGCTGCGTGACCCACTCGGATTTGTTTGGCGATACGCATTGGGCTGGCGCTCGGCGCGACAAGAGCCCGAACCGCTGCAGCTCAATCCAACGTCGTTCGGCGAGCTCGTGCACGAGTTGATCAGCGATGCGATCACGGCGCTCGAACCCGCGCCAGGATTTGCGCGCGCGAGCGCAGATGAAATCGAGGCGGCGATCGAAGAAGCTTCAGCGGCCGTCCTTACCGCATGGCCGTTGCAACGGTCCGTCCCGCCGTCGATCCTCTGGCGCCATACCGTGAAGGAAGCGGCGCGCAGAACAGCAAAGGGCCTCGCCTCCGACGATCCAGTGCGATCCGACACGAGAAGCTGGACGGAGGTGCCCTTCGGCCAAATCAATCCGGTAGCGGAACAAGTGCCATGGAACGCAACGTTCGCGGTTCCCATCAAGCCAACCGGCTTGGTCTTCGGCGGTCGGATGGACCGCCTGGATATTCGCGCGACCGGCGACGCCGCGCGGATCACGGACTACAAGAGCATCAAGCCACCTCCAAAAACCCACCGCATCACGCTCGGACAAGGGCGCGAGTTGCAGCGCGTGCTTTACGCAATTGCAGTCAGGACCCTGCTACCTGAGGTGAGAACAGTGGTCGCACGTCTGATTTATCTGGCGGATGGCCCGGCAACCTTCGAGCTCAAGGGGGACGAACTCGATGACGCGATCACGCACGCCACGGGCTACCTCTCGGCGGCGACAATAATCTTGCGCAGCGGACGGATTGCGCCCCGCTGGGAGAAAGACGCCTTCTATGACGACATGCGTCTTGCGCTTCCAGCAGATCGCGAAAGCTATCTCCGGCGCAAAGCCTCCGAATTCCGCGCGGCTAACCAGCAGCTCAACAAGCTCTGGAGCGCCTCGACATGACGCTCGTCGATCAGGACAATCGTTGCCGGGCGATGACAGACTTCGCTTCCATTCTGCTTGTGGAGGCAGCCGCAGGAACCGGAAAAACATCGCTCATGGCAGGGCGCGTGGCGATGATGCTTGCCGCAGGTCATCACCCCGGTGAAATCGCCGCGATCACCTTTACCGAATTAGCGGCAAGCCAACTCGCCGCGCGTATCAACGAGACTGTCGACGTCCTGCTGGCGGGAGAGGTTCCCGCTTTCCTGAAGGCAGTCATCCCGCTGGGCCTCTCCGAATTGCAGCGAAGCGCGCTTGTCATTGCATCGACGCAACTCGACGAGTTGACCGCGACGACCATCCACGGTTTCTGTCAGGCGATCATTCGCAGCCATGGCGTCGAAGCCGGCCTCGATCCTGGCGCTCGCATCGCCGATGCAACCGTCGCTGACAATTTGTTTATGGCAGAATTATCAGCGTGGTTCTCACGCCAGCTCGCGATTGACGCCTCACAGGACGATCCGATCGTCGTCTTGGCGGAGCAAATTCCGCTCCAAGTGGTCGAACTCGTCCGCGAACTTGCAATGCTGCGGCGAGAGCACCCCGATGCTCAGCCGATCTCTCCTCCCCAAGACTTGCGGCCCGACATCGACTTCGTCCAGGCGGTCGACGACTTCGAGCGATGGAGCGCAACCGTCGGGGACGAAGGGTGGACGCGAGAAATCGCACAGGAACTCGGGAGGCTGGCGACGCGCTACCAAGGCTGCTTCACGGGCGATCCGGATTTCCGCTCGCTGTGGCAACTTTGCGATCCAGGGTCCGGCCGGTTGTTTGGACGGAAGGGATTGCAGCTCAAGACTTATGGCGAGGCCGCCCGCGGTTTTGGCGCCCACACGAATGATGTTGGCAACGATTCAGGGCGAGCGCTGTTCGAAGCGGTCAACGACGCGTGGAGCCAGCTCATTGGCCACACCGCGAGCACGCTCGTCTGTTCGCTATCAGGCTCGCTTGACCAACTCCTGGAGAGCTATCGCGCCCGCAAGCGCGCTGCAGCAATATTGGATTTCGACGATCTGATAGTTCACGTTCAGTCCCTCGTGCGATCACACGAAGAGGTGCGTCAGGCAGTTGGGCGGCGCTATCGGTATATTCTGGTCGACGAATTTCAGGATACGGACCGCATTCAAAGTGAGATTCTGTTCTCGATTGCTGCGACCGCCGAACGCCCGACGCATTGGGAGGCCGCGCGGCTGCGCGCCGGAGCGCTTTTCCTCGTCGGCGATCCGAAGCAGGCGATCTATCGCTTTCGCGGTGCCGATATCGAAGCCTATGAGCTTTGCAGCAGGCTGATCCAAGGCCAGAATGGCGGAGCAGTCATCGAAGTCACTGCCAACTTCCGATCGCTTAGCCCGATCATCCATCACGTCAATGCATGCTTCGAACCGGTTTTTGCGAAGCCTTCGCAGCCCCGATATGTCGCTCTTGCTCCAACACTGTCTGACGTGTCGCAGCCCCTGCCCTGCGTAGCACGTTCCACGATCGAGATCCCGACCGCCGAGCGCATTTACGCGGAGATGTTTCGGGAAGCCGAAGCCGAAAGGGTCGCGGATATCTGCGCAGCGTTGATCGGAAACCTACCAATTCTGCGGGCCGACAACACGCACACGCCCCTGAAGGCCGGTGACATCGCGCTTCTATCACCCGGTCATACGGAGCTCTGGCGTTATGAACGAGCCCTCGAACAGCGGGGCCTCGCGGTTTCATCGCAAGCTGGCCAGACCTTAATGCGACGGCAGGAAACGCAGGATGTCCTGGCACTTGTGAGGGTGCTGGCAGATTCGTCGGATACGTTCGCCTTCGGCGCTTTCATGCGCGGTCCGCTGGTTGGGCTGAGCGAGCAGGAGCTGCTCGACATTACTACAGCCCTCTCCGCAGATGGGACGGCTCAGGCCTTCTTTACTGTGCGCACAGATCCCGACTTGGTGCAGCATCCGCTGGCCAAGGAAATTCTCATACTGCTGCAGAGCCTGCGGCGCAAAGCGGCCCTTGTCACCCCGAGCCTGATCCTCGCTGAGGCCATTGAGCGCCTGAACGCCCGCGTCATCATCGCGGCGCGGCATGGCAACCGGAACGCGCGGGCCCTCGCCAACCTAGATGCGCTGATCGAGAAAGCGCGCAGCTACGGGGTTGCCGGCCTGCGCGCATTCGTCCGCGATCTCCAATCTGACTGGGAGCGCAAGGCCAGAGCACCGGAGGGACGCATCGACGCCGCGGAGCATGCGGTCGAGATTGTCACAATCCACAGTGCAAAAGGGTTGGAATGGCCAGTGGTCATTCCGATCAATTCGACGACCGAGCTCTATCGGCCGGAACAGTTCGTTCATAGGCAATCCGACAACAGCCTGCATTGGATGATCGGTGGCGTCGCGCCCCCGGGGCTGGCTGCGGCGCGCGCGGCAGAAAGCCTCGAGGATGCAAATCAGCGCGAGAGAATCTGGTACGTGGCGAGCACACGGGCGCGAAACCTTCTCATCCTTCCTCATATCCCCCAGGCGTCAAAGGATTCGTGGTTCAGCTCCGTGAATCTTCGTCAGCTTGAAGTCCCAGAGCTGGATCTTTCTTCATTCATGCTATTGGCAAACCGTTCGGGCGCCTCTCAACCGAATGAACAGTCGGCTGAAATTTTTGCAACGGAACAGCGTTCCGTCGAGGAGAGTTCGCCGCCTCTGGTCTGGCGTCGACCGAGCGAACATGACGGTGATCGTCTTGGCGACTCTCTCGACGGAGTAATCGCCTTAGAGAGCCAGGCGGAGCGTTTCGAAATTGCAGGCGCTGGCGCTCGCCGCGGCGTGATCCTGCATAAGCTTATGGAGGAACTCCTGACGGGCGAGCTCGCGGATGAACTGGCGGCGAGCGTCGCGCGCGCCCGCTTCCTGCTCGATCAGCTAACGCCTAGCGCAGAGGATGATCGAACGCGGCCAGATCCCAACGAAATGGCGGCGGCTGCGCTTCGTGCGTTTGCTTTGCCCGAAATTTCTAAACTGCGGCCTCATCTCGTACCTGAGATTCCGGTCTGGGCGATTGATGGGCACGTTCTTGTCGCGGGGCGCGCCGATGCTTTGGCCAGAAGTGGACCCCGGAGCGGGGACCATGGATCGCCAAAGTTAAGGTGTGATCCGGCCTGCCTTGTCGTTCAAATCAAGCAGCTTTCTTCTGCTGCTGTTGCGTCTGCTGTGGGTATGTGGGCAACGCGTTTGCGTTGTCCAAGCGAAGCGGCATATCCACAGTCCTCGCCGCCTCGATCCTGTCGATGCCGGCACGCCATGCCGCCATCGGAAACTGGTTATTCATCGCCTGGTGCGGGCGGCGATGATTGTAAAAGCTCATCCATGATCCGATGCCATCTCGCGCTTCGCGTCCGTCGGCATAGGCTTTCAGATGCACTTCCTCGTACTTGATCGAGCGCCACAGCCGTTCGATGAAAATATTGTCCATGAAACGACCGCGTCCGTCCATCGAAATCGCAATGCCTACAGCCTCAAGCCTGCCGGTGAAGGCTGAGCTGGTGAACTGCGCGCCCTGATCCGTGTTGAATATTTTAGGCCGGCCGTGCCGCGCCAGCGCTTCGTCGAGCGCGGCGATGCAAAAGCCCGTATCCATCGTGTTCGACAGACGCCACGCCAGTACCGCCCGGGTAGCCCAGTCGATGATCGCCACCAGATACAGGAATCCCTGCGCCATCGGAATGTAGGTGATGTCGCTGGCCCAGACGTGATTGGGCTCGGTGATGCCGACGCCGCGCAAAAGATATGGATAGATCTTGTGGCCGGGCGCTGCCTTGCTGGTGCCGGGACGCGGGACCAGCGCCTCGATTCCCATCACGCGCATCAGCCTTTGCATGCGCTTGCGGTTGATGCCGTAGCCTGCCTGGTTGAGTTCGAACACCATTCGTCGCGAGCCGTAGAACGGCCACTTCAGATGCAATTCGTCGATCCGTCGCATCATGGCCAGATCGTCGGAGCTGGTCACCGGCTCGGAGCGATAGACGCCCGAACGCGCCAGATTCAGCAGCTCACATTGCCGCCGAACCGACAAATTCTCGCCAGGGCGCTCGACCATCGCCCTGCGCTCGGGGACGGTCATCGCCCGGGCCTCTTGGCCAAGAAATCCCTTTCAACCGTCAACTGGCCAATCTTCGTATATAGCTTCGCCGTCTCACGCTCATGCTCCTCCTCGCCATCTCCCAAAGCCGTCGCGCCACGCACGAACAGGCTCGCCAAATTGTCGAGGACTTGCTTCTTCCAGCCGTAGATCTGGTTCGGGTGAACGCCGTGCCGCTTCGCCAGTTCAGGCACCGTCGCGACCTCGCGCAGGGCCTCCAGGGCAATCTTGGCCTTGAATGCGGCATCGAACTTCTTGCGTGATTTCGTCATATCCGTGCTCCGTCGGTTCAAACAGAGCAGGACGCTTCACACCTTAACGTTTGGTCCTATTTCCGGGGTCCACTTCAGCCATCAGCGACCAGGGTGTCGACGCCGCAATTGACTGGAAATCGGATGTCAAACCGACACTCGCCGTTCGCAAGGCACACGCGCAACAGCTGCTCGACTATCTGTCGGCGACCCATGCCAATCGAGGCGCGGTTGTCTACCTCACCAGCGGAGAGATTGTCTGGGTCGGAAATGAAACCGACAAGTAACTGATGCCGCAGCCCACGGTCGCCGAGCACGAACGCCTCGGCCGGCGCAGCGTAGACGTTGGAGGTTGCATGACCGACAAAGTACCTAAGTGGTGCGGCTTTGCGCCCTCAAAGCCCAGAGGTGCTCCAGCGTGCACCATGGTGATCCCTCGTGCCAAGCGGGACTGAACGGCGAGCCAGTCGTTTGGTGGCGAGGCCGCTCCTAATCCCTATTCCATGCCCTCACGGCATGATGCCCGCAATGCAGGAGCTTTCCTGCTTCGGGGGAGTCCTACCGCCCACTGGGTGGTGGCCCGTCTTCCTAAAGTTCGGGAAATGGGTGCGCTACGCCGTCAATGACGTCGACGCCTTGGCGGAAGTTGCCGCAGCGTGACGACGGCCTCGCCGGAGCCGCGGCGCATCCTTCCCGTTGACCGGACATAGCTTAGAAGCTATATAGATGACTTGGGACGTCGTATTTCACGATGCCTTTGAGGCGGAGTTTCTTGCCTTTGAGCCGTCCAAGCAGGACTCCTTGCTGGCCGTCGCCAAGCTGCTTGCCGACTACGGCCCGCAGCTCGGCCGGCCATATGCAGATACGCTCAAAGGCTCGAAGCACACCAACATGAAGGAGCTTTGTTTCGAGGCGTCGAATGGCGGGTGGCGCGCCGCTTTCGCATTCGACCCCGAGAGGAAGGCGATCGTGCTTGTAGCCGGAGACAAATCTGGAGGCGGTCAGAAACGCTTCTACAAGCGGCTTCTCGCAAAAGCGGATTCACGGTTTTCCGCACATCTGGAGAGCCTGAATGCCGGAAGGAAGGGAAGATAGAATGGGCCGTAGCCTAAACCAGATTATCGCCGACTTGCCCCCCGAACGGCAGAAGGGGATCGAAGCTCGCTATCAGGAGGTAAAGCAGGAGGTCGAAGGTCTGCGTGAGCTCCGCCAGCTTGCAGGGAAGGCCCAGGCCGACATCGCCACGGCGCTTAACATCAAACAGCCCTCGGTGTCCAAGATCGAGAAACAAGCCGATATGTATCTCTCTACGTTGCGCAGCTATGTCGAGGCAGTCGGCGGAAAATTGGAACTTGTCGTCAAGCTGCCGAGCCGCGCACTCCGTCTACAACATCTCGGCGATGTCGGGGCTTCGCCGGACGATGCTCCTCGGACCAGGCGCAAGGCCTGAAACATGAGCGGCACGGCAACCAGTATTAAGTCCAAGCTGACGGTGATCGAGACTGTGTACCCTCCGATCTCCAATCAGGAGGCGGTTTGGATGCAGAGCGACCCCGCGGTCGAGGCGCTTCTGCGGCAGAGCGACTTCTACATGATCGCGGCACGTGCTGAGGCGCGGTATCAGGACATTGTTATCGACCCGGACACCCACGAGATCACGTTCACGTTCGTCGTCGGCGATAGCTTCGCTGATGATGTGAAGCTGCGCCTCAAAGACTTGCCGGGCGTGTCCGCTGCCCAAATCAACTCTTATCTGGTTGAGGCGGGCGAAAAAATGATACGGGTCTGGGATGGTCCGATTGGCGAAGAGGGATCTAACCTTCTCGAATGGTTCACGACCGAGAAGCTTCTTTGGGACCGCTCCAGAGGCAGAGCTGGAATTGAGGGCTTCGAACGCTATCGCGAAGCGGCGACGTATGACCTTCTTTATGTCGGCATCGCCAAGGTGGGCGACAGCTTCGATCGTCTGATCCGCCACGGCCACAAAGCTCGCATGGAGATACTCTCCAACGAACCACAACGATATCCCGGGGCACGCGTCACCGACGAAATCTACCTGTTCATGTTCAATGTACAGCCTTTGATCATGACGACGTTCGAGCTGGACCACGACTTTGAGGGCGAAGATTTCAGCGGCGCCTACGATCAGAAACGGATCGTCGCCGACGCCGAGAAGGCGTTCGTCAGCCTTCTGAAACCGCAATACAACATCGTGAAGTTCGCCAATTATCCGAAGGGTGCAGACGGGCTCTACGGCTCGGACTATGTCCGATACGGCTATGTCATTGGCGAAAACGTAGCGTTCAACACCGCGCATGGTCGCATGAGAGGAGGACGAAACGCTCTCGCCGGGTTCATCTCCAATGACGCCGACTGCATCTTCATCGAGGGCGACGCCGTGACGCTTTACGTCTCCGGGGTCGATTATCCGGCCGAAAGCCCGGCGAACGTCGCGGGCGCCTCAAAAGGAAATTGAGCGCTGACCGCGAAGCGCTAATTGGTCGTCCGTGAACAAGGCTCTAAGCGATTGAGCAGGAGTCAGTTTTTTAGTTGCGGCGGCATTTGAGATTGCAGGGATTGGGGGCTTGAGGCCCCCAAACCTTGCAATTTTCATTTGTGGATTCCCTTTCGCTGCGGACCATGATTCTGTGGTGCATTGGAGGGGCCGATGCGACCGAAGAAGCACAGGACGACGGGATCGAACGATCTGTTCCGGGCGCGGCTGGACCAGATCATCAACATGAAGCAGGAGCTGGTTCAGCTCGCCGGCAAGATCGATTGGGACTGGATCGACGGCGAGGTCGCGCCGCTCTACAGTGTCAATCGGCGTTCGACTGGGACCCCCTAGCGGCATCCAAAAGGGACCCCTTTGATCGGCGTGCTCTGCTGGTAGCGCTCGGGTCGTCGGAGCTGGTCGGGGTTGCGGAGACGGCGCGAGCGCGGGTTGTTTGAACATCGTCGCGGCTTTTGAATCGCCAGCTGTCGTTGCCGGTTTCGACGATGTCGCAGTGATGGGTCAATCGGTCGAGTAGCGCGGTGGTCATTTTGGCATCGCCGAACACGCTCGGCCATTCGCCGAACGCAAGATTGGTGGTGACAATGATGGAGGTGCGCTCGTACAGCCGGCTGATGAGATGGAACAGGAGCTGACCGCCGGATTGCGCGAACGGCAGATAGCCCAGCTCGTCGAGAACGATGAAGTCCATGCGGGTCAGATGCTCGGCGAGCCGTCCCTGCCGACCGTTGCGGGTCTCGGTCTCGAGCCGGTTGACGAGGTCGACGACGTTGTAGAAGCGTCCTCTGGCGCCATCGCGGATGCAACTTCTGGCGATGGCAATGGCGAGGTGTGTTTTGCCTGTACCGGTGCCGCCAACCAGCACGACGTTGCGTTGTTGGGCGATGAAGCCGCCGCCAGCGAGATCATTGACGAGAGTTTGATTGATCGGCGTGCCGTCGAACTGGAAGTCGGCGATGTCCTTGGCGAGCGGCAGCTTGGCAATGGTGAGCTGGTATTTGATCGACCTGGCTTGCTTCTCGTTGATCTCGGCGTTGAGCAGGTCTCCGACAATGCGCTGAGGTTCGTGCTGGCGCTTGACGGCAGTTGCCATGATCTCGTCGAAGGCGGCCTTCATGCCGTAGAGCTTGAGTTCGCCCATAAGATCGAAGATTTGGGTTCGTTCCATCAGATGGTCCTCCGGAGGTTGTCGTAGCGAGCACAATCGGCGATCGGTGCATGACGGAGCGTCAGTGCGGCCGGCGTCATGATGTTTGCCGGTGGGGCGGGTTCACGTTGACGGGCCAGGATATTGAGAACGACATCGGCGGAATGGACGCTGTGACTGAGCGCTTCGGCACAGGCCGCTTCCACCGCAGACAGACCGTCAGTCAGCACCGCGTTGAGGATGTCGACCATCTGCCGATTGCCATCGTCGGTGCTGGCCAACTTGCGCCGGATCCGCTCGATCGCGGCCGGCAGCACCCAGTCTTTGAAGGGAGCACCGTTGCGCAAGGCGCCGGGTTTGCGGGCGAGCACCGGCACATAATGCCAGGGGTCGTAGACGGTATCGCCGCGGCCAAAGGATCGCGGGTGCTCGGCAACGATACGTCCATCCTGACGGATCACGATGCGATCGGCATAGGCCTGGACCTCGACCGGTCGTCCGACTGCGCTGGCTGCGACCGAGTACTTGTTGTTGTCGAAGCGCACCAGGCAGGTCTTCGAGACCGATGCCGTCACCGCATGGAAGCCGTCGAAGCGGCCGGCATAGGGAACGAGTTTGGGGCGTTCGGCTTCGAACACGTCCCAGATCGTCTGATCGGCCAGCTCCGGATGGCGATGAGCCTTGGCGTAGGCGATGCACTTGTCGAGCAGCCAGGCGTTTAACTCGTCGAGGTTTTTGAACCGCAGCCGCGGCGTGAAGAAGCGTTCCCGGACCAGCCCGACCTGGTTCTCGACCTGCCCCTTCTCCCAGCCCGACGCTGGCGTACAGGCGACCGGATCGACCAGATAGTGGCTGCACATCTGCAGGAAGCGGCGATTGTAGAGACGGCCTTTACCGACGAAGATCGTCTCTACGGCGGTCTTCATGTTGTCGTAGATGCCGCGGGTGCAGGTGCCTTTGAACAGGGCGAACGCCCGGTCGTGGGCGTCGAACACCATCTCCTGCGTCTCCCTCGGATAGGCCCGCACGAACAGCATGCGGCTGTGACAGAGCCGGACATGAGCAGCCTTCACCATCACCGTGGTGCCGCTCAGCAGGACGACCTCGTGGCTCCAGTCGAACTGGTACGCTTCGCCTGGTGCAAAGCTCAGCGGGACATAAGCGGCTGCGGTCGATTGCCCGCGTTCCTTGCTCCACCGCCGTGCGTATCGACGAACCGCATCATAGCCGCCGGCATAACCCAGGCCGCGAAGCTCTTCGAATAGCCGGATCAGCGTCAGCCGTTCCCGTACTGCCTTGCTCTCATTCCCTGCCAGCAACCGGTCAAGCTCGGCACTCCAGGCACCGATCTTCGGGAGCGGCTGCGTCTCGCGCTCATACCGGAACTCCGTGGCTTGAGAACGAATGACCTTGCGAACCACCTTCCGCGATACGCCAAGTTCTCGGCAGATCGCCTTGATCGGACGACCATCAACAAAGTAGGCGCGACGGATCTTACCAATCGTCTCCACCACCAGCATCCCAACCTCGGCTTCCATGACTCGATGGAAGCCACTGTGGACCCTTATCCCGGGGTCCCGATTGGGCTCTGACGCATATTCGATGATCGTGATTGTTTTTATGGCGCGCCAATCAGCCTAGCCTGAAGGAGATCGAGCTTAGCGCGCCCGTACATTTGCCGTTTGACCAGCTTGAGCTTGGTGATCTGAGCTTCCACTTGGCCATTGGACCATGGTTGCGTGATAGCCGCGTGCACCGCGCCCTTATCGTTGGCAATGCCATTCGCGAACGAGGCAATGAGGCTCCGCTTGGAGTCATCAATCCAAGGTTCGAGCTCCATCTCGGCCTTCTTTCGGATCATCGCGTGGAAGCGGCCAACGAGAGCTTGGGCATCGGCCAGCATAGGAACGTTTTGTTCGATGACCGCAAGCGTGACGGTCTCGGCTTTGGTTAGGTGGTCGCGCTTCGTCGTCATCAGCTGCGCTATCGTCCTGGCGGCGGGGACCTTCTGCAATTGTTGATGGCTGATGGTCTCGGCACGCCGCCGTCGCGTCGCCCATTCCGCCACCACGCGCAGCGATCCCTTGAAGCCTTGTCCCTTCAAGCGGCGCCAGAGCTCGGCACCGTTGCGACAGCCGCCTGACCACTGCGCGTCCAGGAACGGCAGATGCCCGTCCAGGGTGCTTTGACGGGTGCGGAACATATCCGTACCGCCGCCGCGGCTAATTTGGCGAACCAGATTGCGACTATGTCCTGTGCGGCGGACGATCTCCTTGAGCGACACACCGTCGCTGACGAGAGCCGTAATTACGGCATGGCTGTCCTGCCGCCGCAAATAGCCCTGATAGCGCAGCTTTTCCGCACAGGTCAGCAATTCCGGGTTGATCGTCGTCGCTCCAATTGCGGTTCGGATTCTGTTCATGGAGCGGCGCACCGCATCAAGGAAGGCCGCGCTCGCATTTTCCATCAGATGCCAGCGGTCGGCGACTTGGATGGCGTTCGGCAGCGCCTTGGCTGCTGCCTCGCCGTATCCACCACCGCGATCTCGCGACACAATGTTGATCGCTGGGTGCTTCGATAGCCACGCCCGAACGGTCGCAGTTTCCCGGTCGGGCAGCAAGGCAACTATCCGCCGACGCTCCAAATCGCATACGATCGTCCCGTACCGACGGTTTCTCCGGAACGCCCAGTCATCGATGCCCACAACAAGCAATGGATCTGTCGGCATCGCCGTCCGCCGGCGGACCACCCGCAGCAAGGTATCGTTGCTGACGGGCAGCATGAGCCGCTTGGCGAAGCTTGCCGCCGGCCGGCCGCCGAGCGCCAACCCCAAGTGATGGACGATGTATTCCAGCCGTGCCGTTCGGCGCCGTCGAAGTGGGACGAGGTCTTCTCCGAACCGCTCCGCGAAGATCCGCCGGCGGCAATGCGGCACCTCACATGTGAAGCGCCGCGTGAGCAATCGGAGGCGCACCCTTCTGCCCGCTGACGGCAAATCAGCCACGTGCCGGATGTATCGGCTATGGATTCGGCGCGACGCTGTCGCGCACAAAGGGCATTGGGCCTCCGCAGCCTCTGACCGAACAGCCAGAATAACCGAATCCATTGAGTCACTTACACCATCAAACACCAAACCACTCGGTACTAGCGATGAGATTTGAAAGCCCGTCCGCATGGCGCTGATTCTCCGTTTGAGAACCACAGTCGCCCGGCAAACTTCATCGGAAATGAGTCAGACCGCCGATTGGATGCCGATCACCCCGAAAACGGGGTCCTTATTCCATGCCGAAACACACCTTCCACGACTAGCGGCGCGAATGTCGGCTGCGATACCTCGCGCGGCGGCAACATGCCTCGCTGTCGAAACCGCCGCCGCCAATCGTAGATTTGCCAGCGCGTCGCTCCGTGCTTGCGCGCCACCTCGGACACCTGGGCACCGGGTAACAGACTCTCGGCGACGATCCGAGCTCTCTCAGCTTCCGAACGTACGCGGCGCCCCGATGGTCCTTCAAGAACCTCCAGCCGGCTCACCGATCCCCTCGTTGAGCCGTCCAAATGGACGTCCTTTTTGCTGTCCAATCCCATCCGAAACCTCCGTCCAAGCCGGAGGCTTCTTTCGCACGTTCATTCGAATTCTGAAGCAAGGGTATCGGCTTCGCGCTTACGTTCTTCCTCGAGCCTGACGACGCGCTCCGTGAGCTGACGATTCTCCACCTGCAGCGCAGCAATGCGCGCCAACAGCGCTTCGACACTCGGTTCGCCGGTTCGATTCATCGGATTCTTGAATCTGAACCGTACCGACGCGTCAACCGCTCAACTCGAGAGCTCAGCCGGCAACCTGATATTGCCGCACCGGATGGCGGACCATCGCATCGATATCGATGCCGTCAAGGATCCAGTGCAATTGCTCGGTCGTCAGCGTGACGACCGCCTCCTGGCGGCGCGGCCATCGGAACTTGTCCTCGGTCAGCCGCTTCAGGACCAGCACAAAGCCGGACCGGTCGAAGAACAGCAACTTCAACCGGTCGCAACGGCGATTGCAGAACGCAAAAACCGCCGGAGCGAACGGATCGAGCGCCATCGTCTCCTGGACCAGAACCGCAAGGCTGTTGATGCCAGCCCGGAAGTCGATCGGCTCACGGTGCAGATAGACCTGCAGGTCACCGCCCAGTCTGAACATGGCCCAGGGCTCCGATGATCGCCGTCAATGCATCCACATCGCCGCATTCCAGCGCGACCTTCACGCCGTTCGGCAGCGACGCGCTCACTTTGGCCGGAGAACAAAAAGCTGTAGTCCCCTTGGGTTCCGACCCGCGCACTTCATCGCAAGCCGCCGGCAAACCCACCATCGCCACGCTGCTCCCCCGCGACAGGGCGCGATCGGAAGCCCCCTCAAGTTGAACCGGGATGAACGCCGATGGGGAAGACCGCGGGAGAGACCTGGTCGCGGTGTGCTTCTTGATCCATTTCCGGAGCAGGTTCGCGTTGACCCCGTGTTCGAGCGCAAGTCTCGATACCGAAACGCCAGGCTCAAGACAACTCGCGACAAGACGCTCCTTCGATGCCGCCTCGTAGCGCCGGCGACCGTTCCGACCAACAAGCCTGACCCGCAGTTTCTGATCATCGTCTGCCATCACAAGGTGTCCACCTAATTTGGTGGACACCTCATGCATCAGAGCACTCAAAAGCAAAAGGTGCCGGGAAATTCGCGCTTACTGCCATTCTCCTCCTCGAGCTGCTTTAACCGTCGCATCTCGTTCGGCAGCAGCCCGTCATACTTCTTCTTCCAATTGAAGTAGGTCGCCCGGCTGATCCCGGCCCTGCGGCAGATCTCCGCCACCGCACCCCCGTCGCTGCCCTGCTTCAGGATGAACGCCTTCTGGGCGTCCGAAAACTTCGAGGCCTTCATCGTCGTCGCTCCTCCCAGCCGGGTGGATTTACGCAGCGCAAACTCTAGCCAAAAATGGTCCAGTTTGCCGGCCTCAGATCATCACGTCGGTGAGCTATTTAAGGCTCTTGATAACGAGCGTGCCAGGACTTTGCGGTTTTCTGGAGTGTTCATCATCGTCGCGTGATTGCCTGGAATCGGTGTGGTATCAATGGCCGCTGCACTCAAAACCCTGTCCCAGCCTCGCATCGGCGAGCTCATCTCTGGAGCTATTGAGCTCTTGTCTATTCGTGCGCGACAACTTACGGAAGAATCCGTCGCGTAAAACTGATGTACCTCAATCGGCAGCGACGGAGCCCGATATAGCTGCAGCGCCCTTTGAAACTGCTCAATTCTCTCGTACATCAAAGCATCATTGTGATCCGGAGGTATAGCTCCTATTTGATGAGCCTTCTCAAGTAGTTGAGCAATCGAACTGTGCCGTGCAAAGCGCTTTAATAGTTTAAAGTGCTCGTCCTCAAGGGGTTCAAGAGTTTCTAGCACCACATCGCATACCATCTGGGTGGGCGTCATGCCGGCTGGCTTTGCGGGTAGCGTAACATCAATGAACGCCATAAATGAGACAGTTTCATTGAGGCTCAGTAACTGCTCGGCTATGGCGTAAGCCAATATTCCGCCTGATGAGTATCCAGCAAATCGATATGGACCCCGGGACCGTATCTCCCTGATCGCCGGAATGACTTGCGAGGCTATCGCTTCAAGAGTTGGTGAACAAACTTCACTGAAAGAAGGCCACGGTAGACCATAGATTGGACAGTCCGCGTCCATTTCCTCCACCAAGTTGAGGATATAGGAACAATCTCCTAAGCCTGTGGGAACAAAGAACAGCGGCGGCTGCGATCCGGTTGCGCGAACACAAATCACTCCCGGACTACTGGGCTGTGGCTCCAAATGAACCTTCAATGCAAGTTCCTTCAGAACAGGAGCTTGGAAGAGATCGGCGGCGGTAAACTTGAACCCGGCATCGAGCGCTCGACTGAGAAGCCGCACCGCTAGTAGTGAGTGCCCGCCCAGTTCGAAGAAGTCGTCGTGGCGTCCGACCCGCTCAACACCCAGAAGCTCGGCCCAGATCTGTGCCAGCGTGATCTCGATCTCGCCTTGCGGCGGCTCATAGGCGCGATGCGCATACGCCTCATCGTCCGGCGCAGCCAGCGCCTTGCGGTCCAGCTTGCCGTTCACCGTCAGCGGCAGCGCCGCCAGCCGCACGAACGCCGATGGCACCATGTACTCCGGCAGGTGCGCACTTATGTGGGCGCGCAAGGCGCCGACAAGCTCGCTTCCCTCCAGCCCGTTCGAAGCTGCTTCCGGCGCGCACACCACATAGGCGACAAGACGCTGCTCGCCGCCGGGGCCCTCGTGCGCCACCACCACCGCCTCGCGCACGAACGGGTGCTCGCAAAGCCGCGCCGCGATCTCGCCGGGCTCGATCCGGAAGCCGCGGATCTTCACCTGGTCGTCGTTGCGGCCCAAAAACTCCAGATTGCCGTCCGGCAGGTAGCGCGCCAGATCGCCGGTGCGGTACAGCCGGTCGCCGTCCACAAAGGGACTGGCGATGAACCGCTCCGCGGTCAGCTCGGGCCGGTTCAGATAACCGCGCGCCACCCCCGCCCCGCCAACGTAGAGCTCCCCCACCGCACCGAACGGCACCAGCCCGCCATGATCATCCAGCAGATACACCCGCGTGTTCGCAATCGGGCGGCCAATCGGGACAATGGCCCCATCAAACCCATCGGGGCAACTCCAGGTCGCCGCACAAACTGTTGCTTCGGTAGGTCCATAAGCATTGATAATGGATGCTGGAGCCAGACTCCGGATGAGTTCTGCCTTCGGCAGCTCTCCAGCAAGAATGAGAACTTGCGATCCCAAGCCTTCCAGCTTCTGGCTTCCCTGAAGCAAGGCTGGAGGCAGCGTCGCGTGCGTGATGGCTTCGCTTCGCAGATAATCCGATAGCTTGTTACTCGCTTGACGGAGCTCATCCGCAGGCAAATGCAATGTGGCTCCCGAACCAAACGCCATAACAAGCTCCGAGGCGCTTGCATCAAAACCGAAGGAGGCGAACTGCACCACGCGGCTGTTGCAACAAACGCCAAAAAGCCCGATCTGAGCCAAGCTGAGATTGACCAAGCCGCGATGCTCGACCATGACCCCCTTGGGGGTGCCTGTTGATCCGGAGGTGTAGATCACATAGGCGAGATGGCGCGAGGTCAGGCCGAGCGCACGCGGGTCCGGATCCGACGCCGGCAGATTTGCCCATTCCGGCGTCGCCGCCAGATCCACCACCGTCAGATCGCGTAGCGCATCGTCGCCCAGCGCCGATCGCCCGGCTGCATCGGCCAGCAGCACTCGCGGCGCCGCATCGTCGAGAACCTGCCGCAGCCGCGCCGGCGGATAGGCCGGGTCCAGCGGCAGATAGGCGCCCCCCGCCTTGAGGATCGCCAGCAGCCCCACCACCATCGCCACGCTGCGCGCAACGCAGATCGCCACCGGCTGATCCGGCCTGACCCCGAGCCCGATCAGATGATGCGCCAGCTGGTTGGCGTGCGCATTGAGCTCGCCATAGCTGACGCGCTGGTCCTGATAGACCACCGCCACCGCATTCGGCGCCTGGCGCACCTGCGCCTCAAACAGCTCATGGATGCACTGCTGCTCAGGATACGTCACCGCCGTCCGGTTCAGCTCCTCCAGCAGATATGCGCGCTCGTCGGCTGGCAGCAGCTCAATCCGCCCGACCGCTTGCTGCGCATCGGCAACCATCGCCCGCAGCAGCGCCAGCAGATAACCACGCTGCCGCTCGATGGTCGCGCGATCGAACAGCGCCGTGGCATAACCCAGCGTGCCAGCGATCACCTCACCCTGCTCGCCAAGGCTCAGCTCCAGATCGAACTTGACCTGATCGAAGCCGTCTGCCGCCGCCTCCACCATCAGCCCAGGAAGGTCGAACGTCCCAGCGGCGTTGTTCTGCCAGGCCAGCATCACCTGGAACAACGGCGTGTGATCAAGAGCCCGGGGCGGCTGCACGATCTCCACCACCTGCTCGAACGGCAGGTCCTGGTGCTCCTGCGCTCCCAAGGCCGTGCGCCGCGTCCGCTCCAACAGCTCCGACACGCTCGGCTCGCCCGACAGGTCCAGCCGCAGCGCCAGGGTGTTGACGAAGAAGCCGATCAGCTCTTCGATCTCGCGGCGACCGCGATTAGCGCTCGGCACGCCAATCGCAAGATCGTCCTGTCCCGACAGACACGACAGCACCGCAGCCCACCCCGCCAGCACCGTCATGAACAAGGTCGTGCCATGCTGCTGGCTCAGCCGCCGCAAGCCCCGCGTCAGATCCGCATCGATCACGACCGCCACACCGGCCCCGGCAAACGACTGCTGTGCCGGCCGCGGCCGGTCGGTCCGCAAGGCCAGACGGGCCGGCGCGCCAGACAGGGCGTTGCGCCAATACTGCGCCTGGTTCGAGAGCCGTTCCCCTGTTAGCCACCGCCGTTGCCAGGCGGCATAGTCCGGATACTGGATCACAAGCGGCGGCAGCGGATCGTCGTCTCCGGCCACGAACGCCCGGTACAGCTGACTGAGTTCATGCGCCAACACGCCCAGCGACCAACCATCCGAGACAATGTGATGCTGCGTCAGCAGGAAGACGTGCTCCTCATCCGAGATCCGGATCAAGCGGCCACGGATCAGCGGGCCACGCGCCAGATCGAACGGCGTGCACGCCTCTTCCCTGCACAGACCCAATAGCGCCTCGTCCGCATCCGGCCTGTCCCGCAGATCGTGCTCCACAACCGGCAGCCCCGCATCGTCCGGCAGCAGCTCCACCCAGGGCTTGCCCTCCGGCGCGACAAACACGCTGCGCAGCGCCTCATGGCGCGCCAACACACGGTCCAGGCTGCGCTGCCAGGCGCTGCGGTCGAGCCCACCCTTGAGCCGCCACCCGAGCGGAATGTGATAGTTCGTGCTGCTCTGATCCAGCTGCGCCAAAAACCACAGCCGCTGCTGCGCAAACGACAGCACAAGCGGCGCGTCACGCGACACCGGCGCAATGGCTGGCGGGTCTTGCGCGCCGGAGCGGCTCAACTCATCCATGATACTCGCGGCCAGATCGGCCAGCACCGGTTTGGCAAACAGCGTGGTCAGCGGCAGTGTGAAGCCAATGGCCTGCCAGACCCGGCTCAACAGCTGCACCGCCACCAGCGAGTGCCCGCCGAGCGCAAAGAAGTGGTCGTGGCGTCCGACCCGCTCAACACCCAGAAGCTCGGCCCAGATCTGTGCCAGCGTGGTCTCGATCTCGCCTTGCGGCGGCTCATAGCCGCGATGCGCATACGCCTCATCGTCCGGCGCAGCCAGCGCCTTGCGGTCCAGCTTGCCGTTCACCGTCAGCGGCAGCGCCGCCAGCCGCACGAACGCCGATGGCACCATGTACTCCGGCAGGTGCGCACTTATGTGGGCGCGCAAGGCGCCGACAAGCTCGCTTCCCTCCAGCCCGTTCGAAGCTGCTTCCGGCGCGCACACCACATAGGCGACAAGACGCTGCTCGCCGCCGGGGCCCTCGTGCGCCACCACCACCGCCTCGCGCACGAACGGGTGCTCGCAAAGCCGCGCCGCGATCTCGCCCGGCTCGATCCGGAAGCCGCGGATCTTCACCTGGTCGTCGTTGCGGCCCAAAAACTCCAGATTGCCGTCCGGCAGATAGCGCGCCAGATCGCCGGTGCGGTACAGCCGGTCGCCGTCCACAAAGGGACTGGCGATGAACCGCTCCGCGGTCAGCTCGGGCCGGTTCAGATAACCGCGCGCCACCCCCGCCCCGCCAACGTAGAGCTCCCCGACCGCGCCGAACGGAACCGGCGCCCCATGACCGTCCAGCAGATACACCCGCGTGTTCGCAATCGGGCGGCCAATCGGGACAATGGCGCCATCAAACTCAGCCGGACAACTCCACGCTGTCACGTCGATCGCAGCTTCCGTCGGACCGTACAGATTGTGCAGGGCCGTCCAAGGCAAGAGGCGCCGAACCTTATGCACACTGGCGGCAGGAAGCGCCTCGCCGCTGCATAAAACTCGTCCCAGCGACGTGCAGCGGTCAACACTCTTCGCATCCATAAAGCTGACCAGCATGGATGGCACGAAGTGAACCGTCGTAATTCGCTGGTTGATGATCAAGTCGACCAATGCGTCGGGATCTCTGTGCGCACCGGGCGGCGCCAGCACCAGGGTTGCCCCTTCAAGCAAGGTCCAGAAGAACTCCCAGGCCGAGACATCGAAGCTAAATGGCGTCTTCTGCAACACGACATCAGTTGCGTTGAGACCATAGGCGTTTTGCATCCAGATCAGGCGATTAACGATAGCCCGATGCTCATTCTGTGCCCCCTTGGGCGAACCGGTTGATCCCGAGGTGTAGATCACATAGGCGAGATGGCGTGAGGTCAGGCCGAGCGCACGCGGGTCCGGATCCGACGCCGGCAGATTTGCCCATTCCGGCGTCGCCGCCAGATCCACCACCGTCAGATCGCGTAGCGCACCGTCGCCCAGCGCCGATCGCCCGGCTGCATCGGCCAGCAGCACTCGCGGCGCCGCATCGTCGAGAACCTGCCGCAGCCGCGCCGGCGGATAGGCCGGGTCCAGCGGCAGATAGGCGCCCCCCGCCTTGAGGATCGCCAGCAGCCCCACCACCATCGCCACGCTGCGCGCAACGCAGATCGCCACCGGCTGATCCGGCCTGACCCCGAGCCCGATCAGATGATGCGCCAGCTGGTTGGCGTGCGCATTGAGCTCGCCATAGCTGACGCGCTGGTCCTGATAGACCACCGCCACCGCATTCGGCGCCTGGCGCACCTGCGCCTCAAACAGCTCATGGATGCACTGCTGCTCAGGATACGGCGCCGCCGTCCGGTTCAGCTCCTCCAGCAGATAGGTGCGCTCGTCCGCTGGCAGGATGTCCAGCTCCCGCACTGGCATGTCCGGCGCCCGCTCCAGCGCCGCTGCCAGCTGCGCGAGCGTCTGCTGCATGTAGCCGCAGATCCGATCCGCCGAGATAGGCTCCACCCCCTGCGCCGTCAGCCCGAGCGCCTCGCCAAAATCCTCCACCGACAAGGTCAGCGGATAGTTGGTGCGCTCCTCCTCGCCCAGCCATTCCACGCCGGACAGCGCATCATCGGCTGCGGAGGCGGTGACCGCCGCCGGCGTGTTGTGGCGGTAGTTCAACAGCGCGCTGAACAGCGGCGCCGGCGCCGCAACGCCGCTGCAGCGCTGCGCCAGCGCCAGCGAGGCATGCTCGTGCGCCAAGAGCTCGACCAGCCGGGCATGCGTGGTTCGCACGCTCGCCTCGACCGCGGTGCCGTCAAGATCAAGCCGCAGCGGCAGGGTGTTGATGAACAGGCCCATCGCGCGGTCGGCGCCCGCCCCGCCATGCATGCGGCCGAACAGCACCGTGCCGAACACCACCTGCTCGCGGCCGCTGCTGCGCGCCACCACCTGACCCCAGGCCAGATGGCACAGGCTGGCCAGGCTCACCCCCAGCCGCCGCGCCTGGCTGCGCAGCCGCGCGTTCAGCTGCTGCGGCAGCATCCGCTGCGCCTCTCGAACCCCGCTGCCGTCGCCGCGCACCTCGCTCAAGCCGAACGGCGTGCTCGGCTCGTCGATGTCTGCCAGCAGCTCCCGGAAGAACGCTTCATCCGCCTTGGCATCAGCGCCGAGATGCGCCTGCGCCACCAGGTTGCGGAACGGCTGTGGCGCGCTCAGCTCGTGCTCGCGTCCCTCCAGCACAGCCTGGACCTCGGCACGCATCACCTCCAGTGTCGTGTGATCCCCGATCAGATGATGCTGCAGCTCCAACAGCAGCCAGCGCCCGCTGCCGGGCTCGCGCGCAATCACAAACCGCAACAAGGGCGCTCGGCCAAGATCGATGCGGTGCTGGCGCGGATCAAACCGATACTTAAGCTGCGCGGCGCCAGGACCAGCAGACCCGTCCAGCTCGACCTCGCTCACCTCCAGCGATGCGTGGCGCCAAACCACCTGGGCCGGCCGCGACAATCCCTCCCAGACAAACGAGGTACGCAGGATGTCATGTCGATCCACCACCCGCTGGACCGCGGCAAGATAGCGGTCCAACACGCCACGCTCGGCAAACGCCATCTGCGATACCAGCAGGTACGGATCGCCCTTTGTCGCCAACAGATGATGGAACAGGATGCCGTCCTGCAGCGGCGACAAGCCATAAATGTCCTGGATGTTGCCGATCCCGCCGGGTACCGTGGCGATGATCCGATCGATCTCGTCCTGCGCCAGCTCGATGAGCGGCAACATCTCTGGCGTGATCGCCGTACTCTGTTCGGTGATCCGATTGGCCGGGACCGCCACCTCCTGATGACTGCCCAGGCTTGCGGCCTGATCGGCCAGCACCGGCCTGGCGAACAGCGTGCGCACCTCAACCCCCAGCGACCGCCGCCGCAAACGCTCGATCAGTTGCACCGCCAGCAGCGAGTGCCCGCCGAGCGCAAAGAAGTGGTCGTGGCGTCCGACCCGCTCAACACCCAGAAGCTCGGCCCAGATCTGTGCCAGCGTGATCTCGATCTCGCCCTGCGGCGGCTCATAGGCGCGATGCGCATA
Source organism: Bradyrhizobium sp. 195 (assembly GCF_023101665.1). Classification (NCBI taxonomy): domain Bacteria; kingdom Pseudomonadati; phylum Pseudomonadota; class Alphaproteobacteria; order Hyphomicrobiales; family Nitrobacteraceae; genus Bradyrhizobium; species Bradyrhizobium sp. 195. The sequence goes on from NZ_CP082161.1 coordinate 7,643,839, forward strand.
CGCCTCATCGTCCGGCGCAGCCAGCGCCTTGCGGTCCAGCTTGCCGTTCACCGTCAGCGGCAGCGCCGCCAGCCGCACGAACGCCGATGGCACCATGTACTCCGGCAGGTGCGCACTTATGTGGGCGCGCAAGGCGCCGACAAGCTCGCTTCCCTCCAGCCCATTCGAAGCTGCTTCCGGCGCGCACACCACATAGGCGACAAGACGCTGCTCGCCGCCGGGGCCCTCGTGCGCCACCACCACCGCCTCGCGCACGAACGGGTGCTCGCAAAGCCGCGCCGCGATCTCGCCCGGCTCGATCCGGAAGCCGCGGATCTTCACCTGGTCGTCGTTGCGGCCCAAAAACTCCAGATTGCCGTCCGGCAGATAGCGCGCCAGATCGCCGGTGCGGTACAGCCGGTCGCCGTCCACAAAGGGACTGGCGATGAACCGCTCCGCGGTCAGCTCGGGCCGGTTCAGATAACCGCGCGCCACCCCCGCCCCGCCAACGTAGAGCTCCCCCACCGCACCGAACGGCACCAGCCCGCCATGATCATCCAGCAGATACACCCGCGTGTTCGCAATCGGGCGGCCAATCGGGACAATGGCCCCATCAAACCCATCGGGGCAACTCCAGGTCGCCGCACAAACTGTTGCTTCGGTAGGTCCATAAGCATTGATAATGGATGCTGGAGCCAGACTCCGGATGAGTTCTGCCTTCGGCAGCTCTCCAGCAAGAATGAGAACTTGCGATCCCAAGCCTTCCAGCTTCTGGCTTCCCTGAAGCAAGGCTGGAGGCAGCGTCGCGTGCGTGATGGCTTCGCTTCGCAGATAATCCGATAGCTTGTTACTCGCTTGACGGAGCTCATCCGCAGGCAAATGCAATGTGGCTCCCGAACCAAACGCCATAACAAGCTCCCAGGCGCTTGCATCAAAACCGAAGGAGGCGAACTGCACTACGCGGCTGTTGCAATAAACGCCAAAAAGCCCGATCTGAGCCAAGCTGAGATTGACCAAGCCGCGATGCTCGACCATGACCCCCTTGGGGGTGCCTGTTGATCCGGAGGTGTAGATCACATAGGCGAGATGGCGTGAGGTCAGGCCGAGCGCACGCGGGTCCGGATCCGACGCCGGCAGATTTGCCCATTCCGGCGTCGCCGCCAGATCCACCACCGTCAGATCGCGTAGCGCACCGTCGCCCAGCGCCGATCGCCCGGCTGCATCGGCCAGCAGCACTCGCGGCGCCGCATCGTCGAGAACCTGCCGCAGCCGCGCCGGCGGATAGGCCGGGTCCAGCGGCAGATAGGCGCCCCCCGCCTTGAGGATCGCCAGCAGCCCCACCACCATCGCCACGCTGCGCGCAACGCAGATCGCCACCGGCTGATCCGGCCTGACCCCGAGCCCGATCAGATGATGCGCCAGCTGGTTGGCGTGCGCATTGAGCTCGCCATAGCTGACGCGCTGGTCCTGATAGACCACCGCCACCGCATTCGGCGCCTGGCGCACCTGCGCCTCAAACAGCTCATGGATGCACTGCTGCTCAGGATACGGCGCCGCCGTCCGGTTCAGCTCCTCCAGCAGATAGGTGCGCTCGTCCGCTGGCAGGATGTCCAGCTCCCGCACTGGCATGTCCGGCGCCCGCTCCAGCGCCGCTGCCAGCTGCGCGAGCGTCTGCTGCATGTAGCCGCAGATCCGATCCGCCGAGATAGGCTCCACCCCCTGCGCCGTCAGCCCGAGCGCCTCGCCAAAATCCTCCACCGACAAGGTCAGCGGATAGTTGGTGCGCTCCTCCTCGCCCAGCCATTCCACGCCGGACAGCGCATCATCGGCTGCGGAGGCGGTGACCGCCGCCGGCGTGTTGTGGCGGTAGTTCAACAGCGCGCTGAACAGCGGCGCCGGCGCCGCAACGCCGCTGCAGCGCTGCGCCAGCGCCAGCGAGGCATGCTCGTGCGCCAAGAGCTCGACCAGCCGGGCATGCGTGGTTCGCACGCTCGCCTCGACCGCGGTGCCGTCAAGATCAAGCCGCAGCGGCAGGGTGTTGATGAACAGGCCCATCGCGCGGTCGGCGCCCGCCCCGCCATGCATGCGGCCGAACAGCACCGTGCCGAACACCACCTGCTCGCGGCCGCTGCTGCGCGCCACCACCTGACCCCAGGCCAGATGGCACAGGCTGGCCAGGCTCACCCCCAGCCGCCGCGCCTGGCTGCGCAGCCGCGCGTTCAGCTGCTGCGGCAGCATCCGCTGCGCCTCTCGAACCCCGCTGCCGTCGCCGCGCACCTCGCTCAAGCCGAACGGCGTGCTCGGCTCGTCGATGTCTGCCAGCAGCTCCCGGAAGAACGCTTCATCCGCCTTGGCATCAGCGCCGAGATGCGCCTGCGCCACCAGGTTGCGGAACGGCTGTGGCGCGCTCAGCTCGTGCTCGCGTCCCTCCAGCACAGCCTGGACCTCGGCACGCATCACCTCCAGTGTCGTGTGATCCCCGATCAGATGATGCTGCAGCTCCAACAGCAGCCAGCGCCCGCTGCCGGGCTCGCGCGCAATCACAAACCGCAACAAGGGCGCTCGGCCAAGATCGATGCGGTGCTGGCGCGGATCAAACCGATACTTAAGCTGCGCGGCGCCAGGACCAGCAGACCCGTCCAGCTCGACCTCGCTCACCTCCAGCGATGCGTGGCGCCAAACCACCTGGGCCGGCCGCGACAATCCCTCCCAGACAAACGAGGTACGCAGGATGTCATGTCGATCCACCACCCGCTGGACCGCGGCAAGATAGCGGTCCAACACGCCACGCTCGGCAAACGCCATCTGCGATACCAGCAGGTACGGATCGCCCTTTGTCGCCAACAGATGATGGAACAGGATGCCGTCCTGCAGCGGCGACAAGCCATAAATGTCCTGGATGTTGCCGATCCCGCCGGGTACCGTGGCGATGATCCGATCGATCTCGTCCTGCGCCAGCTCGATGAGCGGCAACATCTCTGGCGTGATCGCCGTACTCTGTTCGGTGATCCGATTGGCCGGGACCGCCACCTCCTGATGACTGCCCAGGCTTGCGGCCTGATCGGCCAGCACCGGCCTGGCGAACAGCGTGCGCACCTCAACCCCCAGCGACCGCCGCCGCAAACGCTCGATCAGTTGCACCGCCAGCAGCGAGTGCCCGCCGAGCGCAAAGAAGTGGTCGTGGCGTCCGACCCGCTCAACACCCAGAAGCTCGGCCCAGATCTGTGCCAGCGTGATCTCGATCTCGCCCTGCGGCGGCTCATAGGCGCGATGCGCATACGCCTCATCGTCCGGCGCAGCCAGCGCCTTGCGGTCCAGCTTGCCGTTCACCGTCAGCGGCAGCGCCGCCAGCCGCACGAACGCCGATGGCACCATGTACTCCGGCAGGTGCGCACTTATGTGGGCGCGCAAGGCGCCGACAAGCTCGCTTCCCTCCAGCCCGTTCGAAGCTGCTTCCGGCGCGCACACCACATAGGCGACAAGACGCTGCTCGCCGCCGGGGCCCTCGTGCGCCACCACCACCGCCTCGCGCACGAACGGGTGCTCGCAAAGCCGCGCCGCGATCTCGCCGGGCTCGATCCGGAAGCCGCGGATCTTCACCTGGTCGTCGTTGCGGCCCAAAAACTCCAGATTGCCGTCCGGCAGGTAGCGCGCCAGATCGCCGGTGCGGTACAGCCGGTCGCCGTCCACAAAGGGACTGGCGATGAACCGCTCCGCGGTCAGCTCGGGCCGGTTCAGATAACCGCGCGCCACCCCCGCCCCGCCGACGTAGAGCTCCCCGACCGCGCCAAACGGAACCGGCGCACCATGACCGTCCAGCAGATAGACCACCGAATTCCGGATTGGTCGTCCCAGTGGCACCCGCTGCTGGCCGTCGAAGCCAGCAGGCACCGGGTAGCAGAGACTGAAGGTGGTGTTCTCGGTCGGGCCGTAGCCATTTGAGATTCGCAGCGTCGGATGTCGCGTCTGACATGCTCTGATGGAACTGGCTGAGACCTCTTCGCCCCCGACCAGCAGTTGCTGCAGCCCACTGGTGCTCCGCCCCTCCCCGACATAGACGTCGAACAACCGCGCAGTCATCCAAGCGATAGTGATGCCTTGGTCTTGGATGATCCGGGCCAGCGTTGCCGTCGAGAGATAGCGTTCGGGATAGAGCACAACACTGGCGCCGTTCGCCAAGGCTCCCCAGACTTCGAACGTGGTCGCATCGAATGTCGGCGAGGACGCGTTGAGAAAAACGTCCTGCGGCGAGATCTCGACGAAATCGTTCTCCGCCACCAGACGCACCACTCCGCGATGCTCGACCATGACCCCCTTGGGGGTGCCTGTTGATCCGGAGGTGTAGATCACATAGGCGAGATGGCGTGAGGTGAGGCCAAGCGCGCGCGGGTCCGGATCCGACGCCGGCAGGTTTGCCCATTCCGGCGTCGCCGCCAGATCCACCACGCTCACATCGCGTAGCGCATCGGCGCCCAGCGCCGATCGCCCGGCCGCATCGGCCAGCAGGAGCCGCGGCGCCGCATCGTCGAGAACCTGCCGCAGCCGCGCCGGTGGATAGGCCGGGTCCAGCGGCAGGTACGCCGCGCCCGCCTTGAGGATCGCCAGCAGCCCGACCACCATCGCCACGCTGCGCGCAACGCAGATCGCCACCGGCTGGTCCGGCCTGACCCCGAGCCCGATCAGATGATGCGCCAGGCGGTTGGCCCGCGCATTCAGCTCGCCATAGCTTAGCCGCTCCTCCTCATGGACCACCGCCACCGCGTCCGGCGCACGGCGAACCTGTGCCTCAAACAGCTCGTGGATGCACACGTCCGACGGATAGGCCGATGCCGTCCGGTTCAGCTCCTCCAGCAGAGACGCGCGCTCAGCGGATGACAAGAGTTCAATCCGCCCCACCGGCTGCCGCGGATCTGCCTTCACAGCACATAGCAAATTTTGCAAATGCTGGGTCATACGGTCGATATGCTTGGGCTCCAAGCGACTTGCATCAAAGTGCCATCGAAAGCTGCCATCTAGAGCGCAAACCTCAAATGTTAACGCCTCACCGGGCAGGGCTGCCTCAGAAGTCGGGCTCGAAGCTAGGTCACCAGTGGCAGACTCGCCACTTACAGTAAGCATAACGCCAATGGGCCAGGGCCGGCGCAATCGTAACGCCTCCATACCGAGCAACGTTGGGCAGCGCGCGATAAGATCTCGCGCGAAGCTATCCTGCTCCTTCAGCTGAGCGAATTCGGCCGCCACCACCGTGCGCGCCTCTGCAAAATCATTGTCGAGATCGATGGTAATTGCCATCGGCACAACAGAAGCGACAAGCACCTCGAGCGCTTTCAAGCCCGCTCGCGATCCACTCGGCGCGGGAGTCCATCCCAATTGAAGCTCTAATTCTCCCGTGATGCGGGCTAGGTAGATCAGCCAAGCCGTTAGCAAGAATTCCGTGCGATTACTGGGAGACAGCTCAGCCAAAGCACCTGGAATTCGCCATGAACTCAACTGCCATTGAGGTGCAGCCAAAGCTACTGAAGACGACAAAAAGGAAAGCTGGGATGTTTTGAACTGTTCAAGCCGCCGTCGCCAAAAACTCTCACGAGGCGCCAACATTTCATGCGCAACCGTTATGCTCCGCGCCTCGTCATCGCTCAGAATCGGAAGGCGGTCGCCTACATGGGAATCAGAACGCCTCGCGAGTGCCCGCGCATCCAGAGCCTTACCATCCAAGCTGCTAAGCCAAACATCAACATCCTCTGTCCCTGTCGCCACACGCCAGTGGCTGGGGTGGATCTCAACTAAAGCCCCCGCAGCAAAACCCGAGCGCCGAGCCGTCACCTCCAAGCGCCTGACGACGACAACGTCATCGCCTACGAGAGCCTTGGACAACCCCAATGGATTGGTATGATACGGGCCACAGTCTAAGGCGCGCGTCATCGCTTCCAGATCTTGTGCGGATCGATCCCATCGCAGACAGCCCGCAGCATCTGGGCGTCGACCTTTCGGGAAAAAGCTTCGGTCCGCTAGCGCTTGCGGACGAGCACTAAGCTCTCCATTTGTTAAGCCAGTTAGAAGCTCGCGGAAGCCATCGATAGCAGCCTCATAACATTTGAGATTCAGCGTCAGCGCAGTATCGCTCGTCGCAATCAACACTCGGCGTTGGACGACCAGCTCACCAGTACCAACACCGTGATCGATACGATGCCACGTGATGCCATGTTCGGTCTCACGGGCAAGAAGCGCCCAAGACGTCGCATGAGTTCCGGCATATCGCGGCAACGGACCGTCGTGGTAATTGAAAGCGCCTCTACGCGCTTTCCCAAACACATCTGCTGGCAATATGAACGGATTGGCAACGGAAAATATCCACTCGACTGGCTCGGCGTTGAGCAGCGCAGATAGCTCTTCAATGCTCGTCACACACAAGATATCGGCGAGAGCGGCCCAATCGCGGAATATGGCGTCGGCACACAGCGCCGCCCGGATCACGTGGCCCATCTCCATCACTAGCTGAGCACATCTAACAGCTAGCGTACCACCACCAACAAAGATGCAAGAGCCAACCGGTGTAGCAAGTTTCATCTGAACTCTTAGACAGGGGTTACGATGAAGGCCGTAACGGATCACCCCGCATTTCAAGCAATCGACATACCAATGACGTACTGCGAGCGTTTCCTGAAGAAATAACGCGCGCCTCGCTCGGAATGCCGCCGTCGGATTTGGGACATCGACGTCCTGAACCAGACACAGCTCAGCACAACAATACGGACGTCATTGGCGACGATCACCGCATGGGCGTCCGCAAAGTCGTCGGAAGATCTGCAACAGCCGCCGTCATCACCGCGCGTACAGCAGAATCTCCTTGGCGCTCACGTTAAGTAACGGACGCGCCAATGACCTTCTGCGAGCTCATTCTGAAGAAAACAATTCGCTTCTCGCCGGGCTGCCAGAATTTTGCCGTCATGCCGTCGGGCTTGGGACATTAACGCCTTGAACCGAACAGAGCTCAACACAACAGCACGCGCCGTCAACAGCGACGACCACTCAAGATCGGGCGCCCGCGCCTTGCCCGCATTGCCTTTGCGAGCCAAAATGCTCGCCGCTGCTTTCTCCAGGTGGTCTGCTCGTCGAGTGAGAGAGGGTCCTGCGGCAGGGATTCCGCTCGATGTTGCAAAGTTCGCCACGCATCGCGTTTTCGCAGATTGGCCGGGGCTCGGCACTAAGTAGCGTTTTCGCTTAATGCCCGCTGACGTCTGTGGCACGGCCCTTGCTCGTGAGGCGACGAATGCGACGAAGAACGGGTCCACGGCGAATGTCGCAACCACAACTGACTCCTGATCTCTCACATCGGCGCATGCTGTTGACCCTTGGGTGCAGCGGCTTGGATGTGACTTGCGTGATCGAGGCACTCAGTCGAGACTGTGTCATTTTGATTCGTAATGTCTCACCGAGCGAGTCGGACGGCCTCGTACATCAAATTGCCGGTGAACTGGGATTGCAAAAAAAGCTAGAGCTGGAGGCCGGCTTTTCCGATTTTCTTGGTCACCGACGGCGGATCAACAAATACTTCATGAGCGTTAATTCCCGAGATGATTATCAGTTTGTCACCCCGCATTCCGAAGGAGATAGAATATCTAATATGCAGTTGTCGTGCTTTTATTGTTTCGAGAATAGTAAAGACGGAGGAGAAACAATCCTATTGAACATCGACGACACAAGTGAGGCATGGGGACTTTTACGAGAAAAAACGACAAAAATATTACCTGGATCAAAGCCATTGTCTCGGGGCATGATCACTCGTGCAAAAGCACTTTATCGTCTGAGCTCGCCGGATGACTATTTGGTACCAGATGACCAAATAGTAGCCGAGGTGAAATCCGAGATCCCGGGCCTTTTGCTGGCGATTGTTATGGCAAGGCCGAAAAGAAGCTTTTCCCTTCTCCTAGGGCGCGATGTGAATGTCCTTTGGGATAACATTGGTAGTGTTGACCAAAGCTGTCTTCACTTTTTCGTTCGGATGTTGCAGGAGCGCGAACTTCTCAAGTTCCCGCCGAACGGTTTTGAGTTGCACCAACTGGACCCCGTTAATGCAGGACGGAGCTGGTGTTCAGGCGCCGATTACGAGAAACTTTTTTGTGACGAGATTATTCTCAAGCTAAAACCAGGGGACCTTGTTATTCTGAACAACCTAACTTGGGCGCATGCGGTGAACAATTGGACATCGGCACCGGGCACTCGAAGGATAGCCGTGGCATTGGCCTAGCGTAGTCCCCACTTTTCCTGAAAGTTGAGTCTTGCTTCAAGGGTGCATGAGCAGCATCCCCGAGCGACAGCGATTAGCCTGACGAAGGAGTGACCTGCCACTGCTTTTCATCCAGCGGCAGTTAGAGTCTCGGGGGTTTTGTAGCGAGACCGAACTTTGGACCACCCAGAACTAGAGTTTTGCGCCTCTGTCACGTTCGCGGGCTGGTTGCGCCAACGTGGTTGTGCAGCAAAATCGGCGGTCAATTGCCGATCGCCCCATGGGGCCGTTCTTCGTTATACAACAAGGCTCAAGAACGCCCACAGGATCGTTCTTCGCGAGGTTCTTTATCGACATCATCCCTGGTTTGGTCGCCGAGTTTGCGTTCATGGAAGGGTCGAGAAGGCTAATGATGTCGCTTTCCGCTGCTCTCTTGATGGATCGAAAATAGATCGTTGCCTGGAAGTTCCAGCGTGGATGTTCGACAGGACGGCATGCCCTGACGCTGAGCCTTTGACAGCTCAGCCGTTTGTCAGCATTGACGCACTTGCTGCGGCATGCGCCATTGATCCTTCGCCCGAAGCTTGATGCCGCGATGCTATCTTGGCTCGGCCGCATGCTGTCCAACTGCACAGCCAGCCGCTATGCCCTCAACAAGGGACGAATGTTGCGTCTGGCGGACTACAGTCGCAAGGCGCTTGCCGAGGTAAGGGCGGAAGCCTCGCTTCACTATGACGAACGCATGCAGGGAACCCTGCAGGTGTTTCGAACACAACAGCAGCTCGATGCATCAGCAAAGGACGTGAAGGCTCTTGCAGCAGATGGCGTTCCATTTGAGGTGCTCGATCGAGACGGTTGCGTTCGGGTCGAACCCGCATTGCGCCATGTTCGCGATCGAATAGTCGGAGGACTTTTGACTCCGAAGGACGAGACCGGCGATTGCTTCAAGTTCACCCATGCACTGGAGCAGAAATCCGCTGCATTGGGCGCCGATTTCCGTTACGGACATTGCATCAATGGACTGGAGATCGAAGCCGGCCGAGTGCGTGGTGTGATCACCGATCGCGGGGCTATTCGTTCGGACGCGGTCGTTGTCGCACTGGGAAGTTATTCGCCGCTTCTCCTCAAGAAGATAGGATTCAAGTTGCCAGTCTATCCTGTCAAGGGATACTCGCTGACGATTCCCATTACCGACACTTCGCGCGCCCCCGAATCGACGGTCATGGACGAGACATACAAGATTGCGATTACCCGCCTCGGGGATCGCATTCGTGTCGGCGGAATGGCCGAAATCTCGGGTTACACCAATGACCTCGTCGAGGCACGCCGGCTAACGCTGGAGTATTCCGTGATGGATCTGTTTCCCGGTGGAGATCCCAAAAACGCGTCCTTCTGGTCAGGGCTACGACCGATGACGCCGGATGGAACGCCAATTATCGGCGGGACCAGAATTAGTAATCTATTCTTGAACACAGGACATGGCACTCTCGGTTGGACGATGAGTTGCGGCTCCGCACGGGTCATAGCTGACCTTGTCTCTGGTCGAAGGCCTGACATTGAAGCTGCGGATTTCGGACTAGAGCGTTACGAATAGTTCTACGCCTAAGTGTCCGACCGAAAAATAAGTTGAGTGATATCAGCGAGTTCTCATTCCATCGGTGTTGCGAAGCATCAAAGGATCGAGAATGTGGACTGATATCACCCGGGCACAGTTTGCCCGAGAGGAGCTGCGTTTGCCAAGCGACTTGACGGATGCGGAATGGGGCGTGCTGGAGAGGTTGCTTCCTGTGCGGGCCAAGCGCGGGCGGCGCCCGAAATGGAGCTATCGCGACATCGTCGAGGCAGTGCTCTATCTGCTGCGCGGCGGATTGCCGTGGCGCATGCTGCCGCCCACTCTGTTTCCACCAATGACCACGGTGCAGTACTATTTCTACCAGTGGCGCGACAACGGATTGTGGCAATCGATCACCACGCACTCCTGATGCTGGCGCGCGAGGCGATCGGCCGGGAGGCCTCGCCCACGGCCGGCGTGATCGACAGCCAATCGGTCAAGACTACGGAAAGTGGCGGCCCTCGCGGCTACGACGCGGGAAAGAAGATCAAGGGTCGAAAGCGCCACATCGTCACCGACACCCAAGGGCTCCTGGTCGGAGCGATCGTTTCAGGATCGCGACGGCGCGCCAGATGTCCTGTGCAGCATTCGCTACCGCTTCCCCTGGCTGCGCCATATCTTCGCCGATGGCGGCTATGCCGGCGAAAAGCTCAAGGCGGTGCTGGAAAGATCGGCCGGTGGACTGTCGAGATCATCAAGCGCTCCGATGCCGCACAGGGCTTCGAGGTGCTTCCGCGCCGCTGGGTGGTCGAACGAACCTTCGCCTGGCTCGGCCGCAACCGCAGATTGGCCAAGGACTTCGAGCGAACCATCGAAAGCGCAACTGCCTGGCTCTTCCTCGCCTCTGTCCAACTCATGACAAGGCGCATCGCAGCGATAAAAACAGCAATGCAATTTTGAGTCAGGCTCTAAGGAACGAGTCGACTGAACTTGGACGATGAGACTCGCGCGCGAAGGGTGTGTGGCTTCCACAAAGGCATCATCCTCGTATGGACCAATATGCCAGGCAGGAAGGATCGCAAGCGCTAGCAGGACTGCGAAAGTGACTGTCCCCATCGGGGCCATAGGAACAGTGAACGGGCGGACGAGGCGGCGCGAAGCAGTGCAAGCTCCCTTCAAGAGAAATCTTGGTCACGAGCAAGCTGTCATAAGTTTCGACGTAATTTCGAGATCTACGCTAGGCGATCGTCGTATCCCAGCACCGAAGCCTCCGCCAAGCGGCAGAGACCCTCGGAGTTAAGCAGTCAGCGCTGAGGCGCCACCTGCGCAATTTCGAACATAAGTTGGGTGGTGCTATCTTCGAGCGCTCTGCCCAATCGCATAAAATGGCTAACCCGTCCAACGACGACGTAAACTCACCGGTTGCGATCTTTAGGAAAGGTCTTGGGCGTCACAGGCCGAACGAAGAATTCGGACAAATGAACGTCCAGCGCCTCGGCGATGCGCTCGAGCAGATCAATTGTCGGGTTTTTCGATTGCCGCTCAAGACTGGCCAAATAGGAGCGGTCAACGCCGGCCTGATAAGCCAATTTCTCTTGCGAAATGCCGCGGCTAATCCGAATCCGACGCACATTCCAAGCCACAAGTGCACGAGTTTCCATGTGCAAAGCATGCCATGAGCTCGGGCGTCAAATCACTGGCTATAACCCGCCTATTAGATTTGATCGTTGGGAACTGCCAACAGGTAGAATGTGGCCTCGCCCGAAATGGCGGTCAGATTTTCCGCCTACTTATTAGCCCCATCGCGCCGTGCGCCTACGTCGGTTCGAAGATACGTTCTGGAACATCTAGCAACTCACGCACATGGGGGTCGTTGAAAAAGCTCCAATTGGCTGATTCCGTTCTCGTCGGCGATTCGCGATCGGCGGAGCAAACGAGATGCTGGGGCGCAAGGAGCGGGATCAGTTGGAGCTCTTCATCACGGGCTCGCTGAAACAGCTCGTCCCAGATGAGCACGTGCTGGCGCGGTCGATCGTGTGCTCGACCTGTCTTGGCTAAGGGAAGAGGTCTCCGACTGCGCGAACGACGGTCGGCCAGGCATCGATCCGGAAGCCGCGGTACGGCTGATGCTCGCGGGTCTGCTCACCGGGATCGTACACGATCGCAAGCTGATCCGTGAGGCTCAGGTCAACATCGCCATTCGCTGGTTTGCTGGTTATGGCCTGCACGAGCAGCTACCGCACCATTCAAGCCTGACGCGCATCCGCCAGCGCTGGGGCGAAGAGCGATTCCGTAGGATCTTCAAACGCACGGTCGAGGCCTGCCTGAAGGCCAAGATCGCAACAGCCGAAGTGGTTCACATCGATGCGTCGCTGATCCGCGCCAACGTGAGTTGGGACAGCCTCACCGAGCAGCATGTGATGGATATGCTGAGCGAAAATCAAGGCGAAGATGGAAGTGAGGATGAGAGAAGGGCCGCAAAGCGGGAAGTACAAAAGGTCTGCACGACTGATCCCCGATGCGACAATGGCCACCAATGCCCGAAACCGGCGGCTGGAGCCCGCTTACAAGCAGCACACTGCCGTCGATGACAAGGTCGCATTGCCTCACCTTAATTGTTACCGGATGCTAAGCCGTTGCCTCACGTAAATTGCTCCCTTGGATCGGGAACGACCGGGGGCGAAGGTGGGGCGGCTAACCATGGTGACGCGGAAGGAACTGACGGCGGCGGCAGGCGCGCGCTATCGGACGTCGAGTCGCGCCAATCCGGCCAGGCGATACGCCCGGGAAATCGACCCGAAATGGTGAATCACGGTCAAACCCGCGCGCAAGTTCGGCTCATCATATAACGCAATCGGCGCGACAGGCTCGAAACCGGAAAACCTCGTCCATGCAAACTCGGGATTTATTTATCACAACCGGCTTCTGCAGTCTGTGGATCGTCCGATTGTATGTCACTCGACCGATGCACAGTTCGCTGTTCCCTCGACAAGATTCTCCGAATGATTGCAGGGCAAAGCAAGCAAGCTCCCGGCCCGATGGACAGCAGTTCAGCAAGCGAATGCCCTGGGCAGGTTCGCGCAGGATCGGGCCACCACTGCGGATATTCCCGATTTTACCCGTTTAGATTGAAACTTTGCTTCCCATTGATTTGGAAGAAAATTCTACTACCAGTTGTTTTTTTGATCGATCCCAACTGCGGTTTGGCATGGTAGCACCGAATCATACGAGCTAGAGGGGGTTGCGCTTCGACCGTGCCAATGGAATTTCGAGATCTACGCTGGGCTATCGTCGCATCCCAGCACCGAAGCCTCCGCCAAGCGGCAGAGACCCTCAGGGTTAAGCAGTCAACGCTGAGTCGCCGCCTGCGCAATCTCGAACATAAGTTGGGCGGTGCCATCTTCGAGCGCACTAAAGCCGGTACGCGACCGACCATCGAAGGTCAGGAATTCCTCGATGCTGCCCGGCGCATCGTGAATGATACTGAGGCGATGACCGGCCGCCTCAAGAGCCGCTGGCGCGGCGAGAGCGGTCTATTGAACATCGGGATCCACGCCTCATTCTCCGCCGGCAATCTACGGGCCACCCTTCTCGAGCACCAGCGGCGCTTCCCTGATGTCAAACCGCATTTCGTCGACGGATCGAGCGACGATTTGATGTCCGATCTCGCCAGCTCCGCCATTGATATCGCGTTCGTGGCCGAGCCCAATCCGAGGTGGAGCGACAAGTCATTATTGGTGTGGAGCGAACGTGTCGTCGTCGCCCTTCCCGAACACCATCCGCTGACAGCCCGCAATGTAGTTCACTGGGGCGAACTGCGGCATGAAGCCCTACTATTGTCACAGCACGGCCCTGGACCGGAATTCCACAAACTGCTCATCAGCAAGTTGGGAACTTCCGATCCATGCCCGGTACTTCGTCATGATGCGTCGCTCGATCGGCTCCTCACCCTGGTCGGCGCCGGCTGGGGAATGCTGTTGGCCTTGGAAGGTGCGACCGGCGCGACCTATCCGGGTGTCACCTTCCGCGAGGTGCATGACGCCGAGGGTCCGACCCGGCTGAGCTTCCGCGCTTACTGGCGGCAGGCCAACGGCAATCCATCGCTACGTCCGTTCCTTGACCTGCTTCGCGAGCGCTATCCGGATCTCTCGGCTGATCCAGGTGCGGGCTGAGCCGCATTTCGTCGGGCCTTCGCAAAAGCGCGGTCGGTTGCCATGAATCGCTCTATCATCGGCGCAATCAGTTTGCCGGGCTCGGTCGGCGTCGTCGTGCCTCCACTACGCGTTAGGATCTCAGCATAGCTTTTGAGATCCCTGAAGACCGCCGCCGGCAGCTCGACGGTGAGCTTGACTGGTTTGTCGTCTTCGAGTGGTCCAAGCTTGAGCTTTGTCACGGTGTTGCTCCCTTCCGGTACGGCGCCAGCACGAGATCGCGCGTGACGATGACGCGAACCGGGAAACCTGGCCGGATAGTCAGCGTCGGTTGGATGTTGAGCTGGCGCTGCACGATCTGCTGGCCGGTCTGGCTGATGCTGTTGGATGCGCCGCTGCGGATCGCTTGAACGAGATTGTTCTCGTTCTGGCTCGTACCCGCCTCGGCTCCGACGCTGAGCATGGTCGAGAGGACCGCGGCCTTGAACAGCATGCCCCAATGGTTGTCGACCTCATCCTCGAGCCCGGCATAACCTCCGGTATCGGCGCCGGGCTGGCGCTCCAGCACGATCGAGTTGCGGTCCGGCATGATGATGCGGGTCCAGACCAGGAGAATGCGGCTCTGACCAAACGCAACCGAGCTGTCGTACTGGCCGATCAGCTTGGCCCCCTGGGGGATCAGAAGATATTTTCCGGAGGGGCTATCGTACACCGCCTCGGTGACCTGAGCGGTGATCTGGCCTGGCAGATCGGACCTGATGCCCGTGATGAGTGCAGCCGGGATTACGGTGCCCGCCTGCACGACATAGGGCGAGACCTTGGCCTCGAGCCGGTCCGGACTGACCGTGCGCTTGTCGGTGGAAGCGTTGAGGAAGGCTTCCTTGCGGTCCTGCATGTTCTGGGTGGATCCCGCATCGACGGGTGGTGTCGTGGCCGGCGGCGTCGTGGCTCCGTTCGAGGTATTCGGGATGACTTGGCCGATGCTCTGTGGTTGCTGAACAGTCTGGGCGAACAGACGGCTGACGCGCGCCGCCTCGATCTCCTGGGCTCGGTGCTGCGCCTCCGGATCGGACGTCATTCCCGGGACCACGGTATTCGCTGCAGCGCCTGCGTTGAGGATCGGCTTGCCGAGATCGCCGGGCAACGGCGGCCCGAGCGGCGGCGCTTGACGCGGCAGACCGGTGTAGTCCTTCGGCAACCCGGCTAGGCCCTCGGCCGAAGGTCGGTTCTGAGTGCTGAGCAGCTCTTGGCCGGTCTGCGACTTGTTGCCGGTCTGGAGGGCATAGCCGAGCGCGCCCGCGACTGCGAGGGCAGACACCGCGCCGAGGCCGATAAGCACCTTGCGCGAGAGGCGTGTGACACGCGGCCGCTCGCCTCGGAGCCGAAGGTCGGGCGGCGCGACGGGCGGGATGTCGCTCTGACGTTCGTCTTCGTTGCCTATCGCCATGAGCGCGGCCTTCCGTCGGTGCGGACGATGCGCACGCGCCGTTCGCTATCCTTGTCGCCAAGACGCAATTCGGCGGCAGCGAACAGGCGGTCGACGATGTAGTAATTGCGGTTCGCTCGGTAGTTCACCAGTTCGGAGCCGCCGGCCGGACCGATGACGAACAGCGGCGGCATTTCGCCCTGGACGATGCCGGTGGGGAATTCGATGTAGACTTTGTTTCCGTCGTCAAAGGCGCGCAGCGGACGCCAGGCCGCATCGTCGCCCTCGATCGCGTAGCGGAAGTTGATCGCGGCGAGATCGACGCCGGCCGCAATGGGAGCTGCGGTTTCAGCCGCCGCATTCTGCCGCCGAAGTGCAATCAGTTGGTCCTCGGGATACTGCCAGGAGACCGAGGCCATGTAGGTCTTCTCCGTCGAGCGCAGCTCGAGGAGGTAGGTCCGCCGATCGGTGTTGATCACGAGATTGGTGACCAGTTCCGGCCGCGTCGGCTTGACCAGGATGTGGATCTTCTTGGTCGCGCCCGCACCGCTCTCGGTATCGCCGATGATCCAGCGCACGGTATCACCGGCGGCGACCGGACCGGAGCCGACGAGTTGCTCGCCCTCTTGGAGTCCGACATCGGTGATCTGACCCGGCGCCGTATAGACTTGGTAGAGGGCTCCGCCCGAGAACGGATAGACCTGTACCGCGTTGATGAAGCCATTGCGGACCGGCTGCACCCGTGCGGCGGCGTTGGCCTGTTTGACGCGAACCTTCGGATCGGCGGCTTCGGGCGTGCGCTTGCTCCAAGCGAGCGGTTTTAACTGCCCAGGGAGCGGCAGGGGCTGGGGCAATTCCACGATCTTGACGGGCGGCGGCGGATCAGTGGTGAGCGCTGCCGGCTCCGCAGTGTCATAGTTGATGTCGGGCGGGATGAAATTGTGCGCGCAGCCGCCAAGCACCGAGGCGACCATCAGCAAAGCCGCAAAGGCGGGTTGACGGAAAGACGTATCGCCGTCTTTCCAATTTTGGTGAACGATGGAAAAGCGCCAAGCCGGACCGCCGGCTTTCGAGAAATTCGGCGGGGTCATTGTCCCAGCTCCTTCGACCAGTTGATAGCGTTGACGTAGATGCCGAGTGGATTCTTGCGCAGCCGATCGGCGTCCGTGGGCGGCGCAATTGCGATGGTGAGGATCGCGGTCCAACGTGTGGTGCCGGCGAGCGCTCCGTCCTGATAGCGGTGCTCGACCCAAGCGACGCGAAAACTGTCGGGCGAGGCGCGGATGACGCTGGAGACGTCGATCGCGACCTGCTGCTTGCCGAGATTGGCGAAGGGGTCATTGGCGCGGGCGTAGTCGTTCAGCGCCACCGAGCCCGCCGTGGTCGTGAAATCATAAGCCTGCAGCCAGTTGTGCCGCACGATAATTGGATCGGCCGGAAGCGAGCGAACGATCTGGATGAAGTGGGCGAGATACCAGGCAATCTGCGGGTCGTTCGGCCTGTAGTCCGCGGTGGCTGGCGCCACGGCCTGCGCCTCCCCGAGCTTGTCGACCTGCACCACCCAGGGAACGACGGTGCCGTGCGCGGATTCCCAGACGAGCCCACCAGCGAGGCCGCAAGAAAGGATCAGCGAACCGAAGGCCATCAGCCGCCAGTTCCTGGCCTGCACGCGGGCGGAGCCGATGCGTTCATCCCAAACCCGCGCCGCGCGCTGGTAGGGGGTTTCGGGTTCGGGGGTGCGGCCATAGCGGACCGACGATCGCCGGAAGACTGACATTTCTTATTCTCCTCCCGAGAGGTCGACGGAGTGGCCGCCACCATGGCTGTCGCCGGATTTGAGGGCTTGCGCGGCTGTCTGAGCGCCGTGAATGACGGTCTGATTGCGCTTGACGCGCTGGGCCCAGGCGGGCGGACCGCTTTCGCTCGCTGCTTGAGATTCGGCTCCATCGGGTGCAGCCTCGCCACTCCCGATGGTCCCCATCGTCGAGGAGCCACCGGTGTTGGCGACGCCGGCACGGGCACCGGAGGTGAAGCTCTCTCTCATTGCCCCCGCCGCTTGGGAAGCGGCGCGTCTGACGGGAGCTGCCGCGTGACTTGCCGCCGCGCGGCCTGCGCCACCGAGACCGGACGCGACGCTGCCAACGCCGGACCGACCGGCCGATGCGAGGCTGTAGGCGGAGGACACACCGCCCGCCATCGCCGCACCACCACGCGCGGCGGCCGCAGCACCGGAACTAGCCGCCATCGCCCCCCTTCCGGCGAGCCCAAGCGCAGCTCCACCCGCCATAGCCGTGCCGGCGACGGCGAGGCCCGTGCCGACGGCAGCGCCGACGCCAAGCTGCGGCGCGCCCGACACAAGCCCGGTGGCGATGCCCGGACCGAAAATGCCGAGGCCGAGCATGGCGAGTGCCGCCAGCACGACAGAGAGCGCTTGCTCGATGGTCGGCTCCCCGCCGGCATAGGCAGTTGTGAATTGGGAGAAGAGCCCGGTGCCGATGCCGACGATGACAGCAAGCACCATGACCTTCACGCCGGAGGCAACGACGTTGCCCAGCACCTTTTCCGCGAGGAAGGCGGTCTTGTTGAAAAGCGCGAAGGGAATAAGGATGAAACCGGCAAGCGTCGTCAGCTTGAACTCGAGCAGCGTTACGAACAGTTGCACCGCCAGAATGAAGAAGGCGATCAGCACGAGTAGCCAGGACACCATCAGCACGGCAATCTGGACGAAGTTCGCAAAGAAGCTGGTGAAGCCCATCATTTGGCTTGCGGAGTCGAGCAACGGTTGCCCGGCATCGAGTCCGACCTGCGCAAGTCGGCCGGGCCGCAGGAAGTCCGCGGTCGAGATTGATGAGCCGCCGGCCTTCAGTCCGAGGCTAGCGAAGCTATTGAAGATGATGCCTGAGAGCTTGGTGAAGTTGGTGATGATGAAGGCAAAGAAGCCGATGTAGAGGGTCTTCTTCACCAGCCGTTGGAGAATGTCTTCGTCTGCGCCCCAGGCCCAGAACAGGCCGGCGAGCGTGATGTCGATGACGATCAACGTCGACGAAACATACGTGATCTCGCCTTTGATCAGGCCGAAACCTGAATCGATGTAGGTCGTGAAGGTATTGAGAAAGGTGTCGATGACGCCGACGTTGTTCACGGCTTCTCTCCCTGTGGAGCACTCGTCGTCGGCTGTGTGGCCGGCGCGGCCTGCGGCAGAAGTGGCCGCGCCGGCCCGCCGAAGAAGCGCGCGCGGTTCTCCTCCCAGACCGCCTGGCAGTGCGGATCTTCGGCATCCTGGGGGCCAAGCGCGCGGCAGCGGCGCAGCTCGGCCGAGAGATTATCGGGAGCGGAGACAGAGGGTGCATCGGATATAGGCCGCTCCGCCGGACGCCGATGAATGACGTGCAGCGTGGCAAGAAAAATCGCGAACACAATGATCATCGCGCCTACGCGAAGGATATCCGAGCGCTCCATGATCGGTGTGCCTTAGTTGCCGCTGAACATGGTGACATTGCCGGGCTGATAGCCGCTGCGTGTCGAGAAGATCTTGTATTGTTGCTGGCCCTGCGATTCGGTCGCGGTCACGCGCGCCTGCTCCAGCGCGTCCGCCCGTCCCTTTGCGGCGAACACCGCGACTAGATCGGATAGCTGCTGGGAATGCAGGGCCAGGAGCTGATTGCCGGCCTGAGCGGCCTGCAGGGCGCCACTCGCCGACTGGCTGGCGGTGACCAGCGAGCTCATTGCGCTGGAGTTGGTCGAGATATTGCCGACGACCCCGGCCTGCACCTTGAGCGAGTCTTCGAACGCGCCTACCGAGTTCTGCCAACGACTTTGGGCCGCGGCAAACATTGTCGAATTGGAGCCCGTGGCCGCCGCCGTGCCGTAGGTGCTGGAATATGTCGTCTGGATGCGCTCGACGTTGAAGGCGATGTTCTGGGCCTGGCTCAGCAGTGACTGAGTCCGTGCGACCTGTGACTGAAGCTGGGTCAGCGTCGACAACGGCAGATTGGCGAGGTTTTTTCCTTGGTTCACCAGGCTCTGAGCCTGATTGGTCAGCATCTGGATCTGATTGTTGATCTGCTGCAACTCACGCGCCGCGGTCAGCACGTTCTGGCTGAAGTTGGTGGGGTCGTAGACGATCCACTGCGCGGAGGTTGGCGTCGTCGAAGGCGGCAAGATCGATAGTGCGAGCGAGAGAGCGGCCGCGGCGACCAAGCTTGCGCGTCGCGTCTTAAGAGTGGTCATGATTGCACCTCCAGGTTTGTCAGGTCGGGGATGAGATCGGCGGCCCAGAGCAGCTCGTGATCCGCGAGCCAGGCGGGCGTGAAGTCGTCGCGGCGGTGCTCGGCGAGCAGCCGTTCAATTGCGGCATGGTCGGCCTTGGAGGACGCGGCGCAGAAGGCGAGCGCGACCGGCCCGAGGCCGAGCTCGAAGAGCCGATTGCCCCGACGAGATTGGCAATAATAGTCCCGCTTCGGTGTCGCCCGCGCGATGATCTCGATCTGGCGGTCGTTCAACCCAAACCGCTGGTAGATGGCGGTGATCTGCGGTTCGATCGCGCGCTCATTCGGCAGGAAGATGCGCGTCGGGCAGCTCTCGACGATTGCGGGTGCGATGTTGCTGGCGTCGATGTCGGAGAGCGATTGGGTTGCAAAGACGACAGAGGCGTTCTTCTTCCTCAACGTCTTCAGCCATTCGCGAAGCTGCTGGGCGAAGGCCGGATCGTCGAGGACGAGCCAGCCCTCGTCGATGATGAGCAGCGTCGGCCGACCGTCGAGCCGTCCCTCGATGCGATGGAAGAGGTAGGTGAGGACGGCGGGCGCAGCACCCGCGCCGATCAAGCCCTCGGTCTCGAACGCCTGCACCGACGCGAAGCCGAGCTGCTCGGCCTCCGCGTCGAGCAGGCGGCCGGAGGAGCCACCAACACAATAAGGTTGCAGCGCCTGCTTGAGCGCGGTCGATTGCAACAGAGCAGTGAGGCCGGTGATCGTGCGTTCCTCGACCGGCGAGGATGCCAGCGAGGTCAACGCCGACCAGACATGCTCCTTCGCGGTCGGATCGATGGTGACGCCCTCCTTGGCAAGGATCGCGGTCACCCATTCGGCAGCCCAGGCGCGCTCTGCCGCATCGCCGATACGTGCGAGCGGTTGAAGAGACACGGAGTCCTCCGCGCTGTTCGACAGACTTCCGCCGAGGTCGTGCCAGTCGCCGCCCATGGCAAGCGCAGCTGTGCGGATCGAACCGCCGAAATCGAAGGCGAAGATCTGGCTCTTCCGGTAGCGGCGGAACTGGATCGCCATCAGCGCGAGCAGCACGGACTTGCCGGCACCGGTCGGGCCGACGATCAGGGTGTGACCGACGTCGCCGACATGCAGCGAGAAGCGGAACGGCGTCGAGCCTTCCGTCTTGCCGAAGAAGAGCGGAGAGCTGCGGAAATGCTCATCGCGGTCTGGCCCGGCCCAGACCGCCGAAAGAGGAATCAGGTGAGCCAGGTTCAGTGTCGAGAGCGGCGGCTGGCGGACGTTAGCATAGGCGTGCCCTGGCAGAGAGCCGAGCCAGGCTTCGAGCGCGTTCACCCCTTCCGGCATGCAGGTGAAGTCGCGCCCCTGGATCACCTTCTCGACGAGCCGAAGCTTCTCGGCGGCGAGACCGGCGTCCTCGTCCCAGACGGTGACAGTCGCGGTGACGTAGGCCTGGCCGACATCGTCGGTGCCCAGTTCCAGCAAGGCGAGATCGGCGTCAGTGGCCTTGTTCGCCGCATCGCTATCCACCAGTGTTGAGGCTTCGTTGGTCATCACCTCCTTGACGATGGCAGCGACGGACTTTCGCTTGGCGAACCACTGGCGGCGGATCTTGGTCAGCAGTTTCACCGCCTCGGTCTTGTCGAGCAGGATCGCACGCGTCGACCAGCGGTAGGGGAAGGCAAGCCGGTTCAGCTCGTCGAGGATTCCAGGATGGGTTGCGGTCGGGAAACCGACCACGGTGAGTGTGCGAAGGTGGTGGCTGCCGAGACGCGGCTCGAGGCCGCCGGCGAGCGGCTCATCCGCAAGCAACGCGTCGAGATGCATGGGCGTCTCGGGAACGCGTACGCGCTGTTGCCGGGTCGAGATGGTCGAATGCAGGTAAGTTAGCGTCTCGCCGTCATCGAGCCATGCCACTTCGGGCATGAACCCTTCGACCAATTGCAGGACGCGGTTGGTCCGGTCGACGAAGCCACGCAGCAGCTCGTGAGGATCGACACCGCTCTGCGCTCGGCCCTCATAGAGCCACCCCTCGATGCGCGAGGCATCCTCGGCCGGCGGGAGCCAGACGAGAGTCATAAAATAACGGCTCTCAAAATGCGCGCCGGCCTCCTCGAAAGCGTCCCGTCGTTCCAGATCGACCAGCGCTGATGCGGCGTCGGGAAAGGTGTTGTGCGGATACGTCTGGGCGGTGATACGCTGGGCCTCGACGAAGATCGCCCAGCCTGAGCCGAGACGGCGCAGCGCGTTGTTCAGGCGGGACGTCACGCCGACGAGTTCGGCTGGCGTCGCGCTGTCGAGATCAGGGCCGCGGAAGCGAGCCGTGCGCTGGAACGCGCCGTCCTTGTTGAGGACGATGCCCTTCTCGACCAAAGCGGCCCAAGGCAGGAAGTCGGCGAGACTATGGGGCCGGGTGCGATATTCGGCGAGGTTCAGCATGAAAGGCTCACTCGCCGAGATAGGATGGATAGCGGAGGTGACGTCGAACGACGTCCACGAACTGCGGGTCGCGCTTGGCCGCCCAGACCGCCGCCGCATGGCCCACCGCCCAAATCAGCGCTCCGGGGATCCAGAGGTGGAGGCCGAGCGCGATGGCGGCCGCCAACGTGCCGTTGGCGATCGCAACCGTGCGGGGCGCGCCGCCCATAAGGATCGGATCGGTGAGCGCGCGATGGACCGGCGCGAAGAAGCCCGGAACTTCCGGATCGACGATGCCGGCCATCAGACCAACGCTCCGCCGGAGAAGCTGAAGAAGGTCAGGAAAAAGCTCGACGCGGCGAAGGCGATCGACAGTCCGAAGACGATCTGGATCAGCCGGCGGAAGCCGCCGGAAGTATCGCCGAACGCGAGCGTCAAACCGGTCACGGTAATGATGATGACCGACATGATCTTGGCGACCGGACCTTGCACTGACTCCAGGATCTGGTTGAGCGGCGTCTCCCACGGCATCGAGGAGCCGGAGGCGTGGGCCGCGGGCGCGACAACGATGGAGATGACGGCAATCGCCGCAAGCTCCGTGAAGCGGCGGCGAACGCGACGGATCGCGGCAGGCAATTGGGTCATGATCGGTCTCCGGTAAGCGAGGATTGGCCGCCCGCCTCGGCGGACTGGACGCGGTAATCGCCGGTGGCGGGATCGAGGCCGGCAATGAGAGCGAGTTCGGCAAGGCGGCGTTCGCTGCCGCGGCCGCGCAGCACCGCGACGAGATCGATCGTCTCGGCAATCAGCGCCTTGGGAACGGTGAGGACGGCCTCCTGGATGAGCTGTTCTAGACGACGAAGCGCGCCCAGCGCGGAGCCTGCGTGAATCGTTCCGATCCCGCCGGGGTGGCCCGTGCCCCAGGCTTTGAGGAGCTCCAAGGCTTCGCTGCCGCGTACCTCGCCGATCGGAATCCGGTCGGGGCGTAGACGTAAGGAGGACCGAACCAGATCGGACAGGGATGCGACGCCGTCCTTGGTGCGCAGCGCGACCAGATTCGGAGCGCGGCATTGCAGCTCACGCGTATCCTCGATCAAGACCACGCGATCGGTGGTGCCCGCGATCTCGGCCAGCAGTGCGTTTGTCAGGGTGGTCTTGCCGGTCGAGGTGCCACCGGCGACCAGGATGTTCTTGCGGGCGGCGACGGCTTCGCGGAGCACGCCCGCCTGCCCTGCCGTCATGATGCCGGCCGCGGCGTAGTCGTCGAGGGTAAAAACAGCAACGGCGGGCTTGCGGATCGCAAAGGCCGGCGCCGCAACGACGGGCGGAAGGAGCCCCTCGAACCTCTCCCCCGTCTCGGGAAGCTCGGCCGAGACGCGCGGCTTCTCGCCATGCACCTCGGCGCCAACATGGTGCGCGACCAGACGCACGATCCGCTCGCCATCGGCGGCGGACATCGTTCGTCCGCTATCCTCCAGGCCGCCGGACAGCCGGTCGATCCAGAGCCGGCCATCAGGGTTGAGCATCACCTCGACGATCGAGGGGTCTTCGAGGAAAGTGGCGATCGCGGGGCCGAGCGCGGTGCGCAACATGCGCGCGCCACGCGAGAACGCTTCCGAATGGAGTGAAGTGTCCGCCATGATCGTCCCCCGTCGAGCGCCAATCACGGCAAGCGATCAGCAACGGGGATGGATAGAAAAGGCAGGAACTGGCGCAGTTCAACAAGTATTCAGCCGTCGTAGGGACCCGGCGCAGAGCAGAGAAAAAATACTTGCTAGGTCGCGAATGCGACTCGCTGAGAATCACATAGCAGCAAGGGTGTCGAAGTTCACAATTCCATATGCACGATTTCGACAGGCTCGCCGCCGAGACCGTGAGAGAAATAGCCCCTACCTATGCTTTTAAAGCCATGCTTTTGGTAGAAGCCTTCGGCATTGATCGTCGCTTCGAGCCTCACTGGACCGTTATGGCCTAACCGTGCCTGTTCAATCCCGATCTCGAGCAGTTGCCGACCCAGTCCGGCGCCAGCGGCTTCTGGCAAGATAAATAGGCGTGTTACTTCGCCGGGTTCCGCATCGACAAATCCGACCACGATACGGCCGCGGAGACACACGGTCATTCGCCCCTTGGCGATGAGCTCTTCGTAAAATGCCGGCGTACGGTGGCCCATCCAATTCTGGATTTGGTTGAGAGTAGGATGCGCGAGCAAGGCCGTCGATCGACGCCTTGGTAACGTTGAAAACCGCCTCCGCGTCCTCGCGGCGAGCGGCCCTAAAGGAAACATCATCGAACGTCATAAGAAGTGAACTCCAGATGTTTCTGCCTAGTTCGGTTTGCGAGTTCGCCGGAGTTTTGATCAACCGTGGTCGGCTGATTGCGGTACTCTTCGGCGAATACCGTGCCAATGGAGAAACCCAGCAAACTCGTATGACCGTGAAAATGAACCACGGCATATTCCCTCTTCGACTTAGGCTATTAGCGGATTTTTTGTTCGGTACCACGCAGGTTTCCTGCAGATTTCGGCGAAGATGCGCGATCACTCCCAGTGGACCCTAGGACATCGCAAATGTCAGATGCAAAACTGTCGCTTGAATCGGAAAATATGTCAGATCATTAGGAGACGCCAACCACGATCTCCCTTGAGGCAGATTCAGCGTGAAAGATTCGGAAAGACCTCTGTTTATAGCGTTTTCGTCGGCTTCTTTCTTCATCGTTGGTGTCGGCATTGTTCTGCCAGCCTGGGTAGCTTTCCACGTGGGTGGTTCTGGACTGGTTGGACTGGTGTTACTTTCAACCAGCGTCGCCGGCTTACTGCTCGCGCCGGTTGCCGGCCACCTGGCCGATCGTCATGATCGGGCACAGGTCACGGTGGCGGGGCAGACGATCCGCGCCTTGGGGCTGGCCCTTCTCGCTCCCGTTGGATTTCTCACAGAATCTTTGTCGCCCGTCCTTCTCATCGCTTCCGGCGTATTGGGAGCCTTTGGCTTCGCGCTGCTGTCGGGATCACTGAGCGGCATTTTGCAGGCAATCGTCCCCGAAGCACAGCGCATGGGGTTCGCCCTTCGACTTTCCCTTTTCAATCAGTTGGGCATAGCGATCGGGACGGGTGCTACCGGGCTTGCCATTGACAGGCTTGGCAGTCTCACGACCGCACTGATGTTTGCGGCGGCAGCTCTAGCATGTCTTCCTTTGCTGAAGCCGATCACAGCGCAGGCCCGCGACGTCCGATCGTCTCGACGGCTTAGTCTACTTTCTGCTTCACGGCAGGCTCTCAGCTATTTGCTCGCCAGTCCTCAAGCACTCGCCGCAGCGGTGACGGTCGGACTGGCATTTGCCGTGATCCAGATAACCAACCTTCTCTTACCGGGTTTTGTGATTCGATCGCTCGACGGTGATAGTGGCCTTTTTGGGTTGCTCGAAATGGCTGCCCGCGATCACTGGAATGGTCGCATTGGCGGTAGTGGGCTTTCCGTCCATAGCGAAACGTCTGCAAGGTCTCACACCCGCAATCCTGGCTATTGCTGGCGTATCCCTGTTCTTGTTTTCCCTCGCGCCGAATCGGGCCATCGCTATTGTTCTCTACTGTGTGGCCGGCATGCTCTGGAACGTGTCGCGAGCAGCGGCCAACGGCCACCTTTTGACCGTTGTGGATGCCGGCATGATTGGCCGTGTGCAAGCGTTCACAGCCCTGCTTACAGGTGGCTTCGGGCTTGCGATATATCTCATCCCGACAATTGCGCCAGGAGCCTCGGAGGCAACACTCTACATGGCATGTGGCGCGGCCATTGTGGCCTGCGTCGGCGGGCTATCCCTTTGGACCGCAGGTCAGGAACGATCGCGGAAATCTTGATCTTCGTGGCCAGTTTCGTTGCGTTGAACTTCAACAGAGGTCGCAAACATCACTTGCACAGTTGGTATTTCGCGACCGACGTTTGCGAGATCTTCGCCAACAAATTCGGGCTCGAAGCGGTTAGCTACCTGACTGATAGGCCGTAGCCCTAGCCCATTGCAGGGTTCGAGACCGCCATCCACTTCACTGGCTTGATTTCAGTGTCGCGTCGTCCCTAGTCGCCTTGAAACGAGCCAGTCTGCTGAGCATCCTCCGGGATTTCCTGCCGCAGCTTTGGTCCCTGATTGAGTCGGCGGCCCAGAGCGGCGACAAAGTTATCATAGCGCGCTCCGGCCTGTGCCCTCGCTGCCTTGGCGGCCGGTTCGGGAAGTGGCGGTGTCGTCGTGAGCCAGAAGCGGATGAAGAGAGCGATGGTCTCGACTGAAATTCCAACATCCCGCTCAAGGCGAGCGATCCGGCGGTCGATCTGGTCGAGTCTCTTGGCAGTAGCGGCCTCACGCCGCTCATCGGCATCCGGCGACAGAAAGGACGCAATGGCGGCTTCGGCGATCAGCGACAGCGACTGCTCGCGCCGGGCGGCATAGGCCGACAGCGCCTTCATGACATCAGGTTCGAGATAGACCGACATCTGGGCCTTCTTCTTCGCTGCGGTCATGCCAGCCTCACAATCCAAGCTCATCGCCAGGATCGAGCGAGGCTTGGCGCGCCACGCCCTGCATCATGTCGTTCATACGCCTGATCCGCGGGACATCTTCATCGAGTTCATCGGCGAGGTCAGATGCAAACTCATTGTCGAGCGGTTCCTTCTTTTCCACGATGTCTCGATCCAGTTCCGGATGCCGCCGCCGATCCGCGGACTTTGGATCTTCGTCATCCGTCTGGCCGTCGGTCAACGACGCCAATGGAGTTGGGTGCGGCGGCAGCGGCCGTGAACTCCAGTCGTCCGGCCGGCCGTCGTTGGATTTAGTCAGGGTCGGCGGCGCCGTGATGCGCTCCTGGAAGCGTCCGTCCTCGTAGTAGCGCGCCTTCTTTGCTCGAATCGGATGGAGACCCGACATCATGACGATCTCATCTGATGGCGGGAGCTGCATCATCTCGCCGGGCGTCAACAGCGGGCGAGCGGTCTCGGACCGGGACACCATCAGGTGACCGAGCCAAGGTGCCAGCCGGCTGCCGGCATAGTTCTTCATCGCCTTCATCTCGGTTGCGGTTCCGAGTGCATCGCTCACCCGTTTCGCGGTCCGCTCGTCGTTGGTCGCGAAGCTGACCCGGACGTGACAATTGTCGAGGATGGAGTTGTTGGGCCCATAGGCTTTCTCGATCTGGTTCAGCGACTGGGCGATCAGAAAGCTCTTGATGCCGTAACCCGCCATGAAGGCCAGCGCGGACTCGAAAAAGTCGAGCCGGCCGAGCGCCGGGAATTCGTCGAGCATTAGCAGGAGCCGGCGCCGGCCGGCCTTGGCTTGGAGATCCTCGGTCAAGCGCCGGCCGATCTGATTGAGGATCAGACGGATCAGCGGCTTGGTGCGATTGATGTCCGATGGCGGCACCACGAGATAGAGCGTGGTGGGCCGGTCCCCGCTAACGATATCAGTAATCCGCCAGTCGCAGCGCCGAGTTACCTCTGCCACCACGGGATCCCGGTAGAGGCCCAGGAACGACATCGCGGTGCTCAGGACGCCGGAGCGTTCGTTGCCGGACTTGTTCAAGAGCTCGCGCGCGGCGGAGGCGACGACGGGATGGACGCCGGCTTCGCCCAGATGCGGCGTCCGCATCATCGCGGCAAGCGTCGATTCTATCGGCCGCTTGGGATCGGACAGGAAGGCGGCGACGCCGGCGAGCGTCTTGTCCTTCTCGGCGTAGAGGACGTGGAGAATCGCGCCGACCAGCAGCGCATGACTGGTCTTCTCCCAGTGGTTTCGCTTCTCGAGGCTGCCCTCGGGGTCGACCAGGATGTCGGCGATGTTCTGGACGTCGCGCACCTCCCACTCCCCGCGCCGGACTTCCAGCAAGGGGTTATAGGCCGACGAGTTCGCGTTCGTCGGATCGAACAGAAGCACGCGGCCATGCCGCGCGCGGAACCCGGCGGTGAGCTGCCAGTTCTCGCCCTTGATGTCATGGACGATTGCGGAGCCCGGCCAAGTCAGGAGCGAAGGGATGACAAGGCCCACGCCCTTGCCGGATCTCGTGGGAGCGAAACACAGCACATGCTCCGGTCCATCATGGCGAAGATAGGCGCGCTCGAACCGGCCGAGCACCACGCCGTCGGCCCCAAGCAGGCCAGCCTGCTCGATCTCCTTTGCCTCGGCCCAGCGCGCGGAGCCATAGGTCTCAGCATTGTTTGCTTCACGGGCGCGCCAAACCGACATCCCGATCGCAACGGCTGCGGCGATGATGCCGCCGGATGCGGCGATGTAGCCACCCTCGATGAAGATTGAGGGTGCATAGGCATCGTAGGCATACCACCAGCAGAAAAAGGCGGGCGGGAGATAGAACGGAAAATGGAGCAGCTCGAACCAGGGCTGCCCGAGCTGCGGCTGGAAGCCGAGCCGCCAAGCCGTCCATTCCGTCGCGGTCCAGATAGTCAGCAGAACGATCGCGAGGACTGTGATGACCTGGCCCCAGAGAATTTTGGTCGCGGACATGGCGGCCGTCCTCTCTTGATGTCGGTGATTGGAGGGATCGCTCACAGGCCGAGCCCCCGACTGCGTCCAAAACTCCAATCGATGCCGCCGTCGGTGCGGGCCACGCCGGAGACATGTCGGCCGAGCTGATTTTCGAGTGAGGGCGTCCAGGGCACGAGCTGAAAGCCGAGACCGTCGTCGAGCATGGCGAAGCGGCCGGAGGCGAGCGCGAAGCGCTGCCGATAGGTGCCGGCGACATATTCGCCGGCAGCCGACGGGTTGAACGGCCGGCCGGTCTCGGCAGCGAGCTGCTTGCCGAGATTCGCTAACTCCCGCTGGCGCAGTGTGCCGATGAGGTTCTTCGCAAACACCAGTCCATGCGCCTGGCGTTCGGCGAGACCCTGTTCGATGAGCTGCCCGGCCCGCCGTTGCATGGCGTCGCGGACTTCGTCGCCGAAGCCCGCCTGGCCCAATGCCACCGGATCGCGCGCAACCGCCTGCCGGTCGAGCCACGTCGCGCCTCTCGCCGTTATCTGCGCTTCGATCGAGAGATCGGAGCGGACGGCGAGCGCCGCGCGACGCTGCCCTCTCGCGTCGTTGAATTTGCGTAGCTCCACAATGGAGCCCGGTGCGCTGTCGCCGGAAGCGTCGAGATCGGGCAGCCTGATGTGGTGGGTGCGTCCGTCGACGCCGTCGATCACGGCATAGGCGGTCCCTTTGAGTTCGTCGTCGAGACCGCGATCGACGAGGCGTCCGATGATGGGCACGTCGAGGCTTTCGCCCGATAGCACGTAGCTCGCGGTCCCGCGCTCGATGCCACGTTCGGTCAGGCTGCGGTGGATGCGCTTGATGATGTCGCCGCGCTCGTCGAGCTCGCGCAAGGTCGTCTCGGCGGCCTCGTCCATGACCCATTGGCCTGGCCCGAGTTGATGCGCAAGTCCGAGACTCTCCAAGCGCCGCAGCCGGCCGACCTTCAGGGCATGGAACTGATCAGGCTGCTGCGCCAGATCGGGTGCAAGGTCGATGACCCCATGCCGGTCTGCATCGCGAACAAGCTGGCGGTCGAGCTGTGTCCAGCGTTCGGCTTCGACCTGGCGCTCGAGCGAGCGACGGATGTCCGGATCGGAGCGCAGTCCGAGTTCCTGTGTGGCCAGGTCCTGGGCACGGGCGCGCATCCCCTCCTTGATGTAGACGCGGGAGATGACGAGGTCCTGGCCATCTTCGGCGACACCGCGCACGATGACGTGGACGTGGGGGTGCTGGGTGTTCCAGTGATCGACACCCACCCAATCGAGCTTGGTGCCGAGATCCACTTCCATCTGGCCGACCAGCTCGCGGGCGAAACCTTTGAGGTCGGCCATATCGGCTGCGTCTTCCGGCGAGACAATGAAGCGGAAATGGTGGCGGTCATCCTGACAACGCTCGGCAAAGGCCTTGGGATCGGCATGCTCCGTGTCCGGGCCGAACAGCCGGGCCTTCTCCCCGTCCCGGGTCACGCCCTCCCGCCGGAGATAGCCGAGATGCGCGGCGAGCGGCGCCGATCTCGCTTTATGCCTGACAACACGTGTCTTGATCGTCACCAGACGCGAGCGGCCGGTGAGCAGACGGTTTGCGCGCGCGCTGGCGACCCGTCCGCGGCCGAAGCGCGAATGACGATGGTTGGCGAGCTGGCCGGCTCGCGAAAGACCGCCGCCGGCACGCTGAGCAGCCGCAAGCGCCTGGGCGATGAAGGGCTTGGCCCGCTGGCTCCGCGAAGAGCGGATGCGGCCTGGCCGAGGCTGAAATTCCTTCTCCTCAGTCATGGCCAGCCTCGGCAATGTGCGAAACGTCAAATGCCTGCAATGCGTTGACCGTGAGGCGCACATTGCGCACGAGAGCCGCACATTGCCAGATCAGCAAAAAAGGAAAGCAACAACAACCGACCGACCGAGCCGCACATTGCGGCCTTTTATCTCGCCGTCTTAATCGGTCGTCTCGTCTGTCTGACCTCAGCCATTCTCGCTTCCTTTCTCGCTTGCGACAAGCCTCTCTGATCCACGCCATGACACGATGCGCCGCGAGGCTTGCGAGTCCTGATGCGCCGTGCAGTCTTCCGCGCTCAGCGACGGCACAGTGTCGCTGCAGCAAGGCAGCGCGGACGCCGTCGCGGCGCATCTTTCCATCGGTGTGACGGAGCCACATCACAGGCAATCCGGCGCGATCGGTCGGCATCCGAAGATGCATCGTCGCAGGCAAGATAACGTGCGTTCCGTCGTGTTGGTGCTGCACCAGTCCTCATCCGCCGGCGGCGGAGCTCCGTGTTCAGGTCGCGGCCATCACCGCGTCGTTGCCAGGTTGCAGGATCACGCGCCTCATGCGTAGGGCCCGAGCAATTTGCGCTGCTTAGCTGTTGTTTCGGCATGCATCTCCGCCGCCGAGGCGTCCGGATCGCCGCAGTAGAACGTGCCGCTGGTCCACATCGCATGCATGATCACAGCGAGCTTGCGCGCTACCGCCACCGTCGCCTTGCGGTGCGAGGAGCGCTTGGCCAGCGCCAGCCCCCACGCCTTGACCTTGTCTTTTTTCTTGTAGCGAGTCAGCAAAGCGCTGGCCGCCTCGTACAGCGCCCGCCGCACGTCACCGTCGCCCGCCTTGCTGATCCGGCCCTTGACGTCGATCGACGAGCCGGACTGCCAGCGCCGCGAGGTCAGGCCAAAATAGGCCGCCACGTCGCGCGAGCGCCTGAAGCGCGAGGGATCGTCGACCGCGGTCATAAAGCTCAGCGCCGCGATCGGGCCGACGCCAGGAATCTGCATGAAGCGCCGGCACAGCTCATGGCCGGCGACCAGGCGAACCACCAGGTCGTGCAGCCGGCAGTACTCCTTCCACAGCGCCGCGCGCGCATTCAGCATGGCGTCGATCAGCTCGCTGACAAGCGCATCGTGGGCCACCGCCTCGCGCACGACTTGCGCAAAGCCGCCGCGCCCGACCCGGTTCAGCCGGATGCCAAACACTTTCAGCGAGTGCCGGATCGCATTCTCGAGGTCCACAAACTTGCGCTTCAGATTGCGCCGGTGCGTCAACAACAGCCGCAGCCGGTAGCAGGCCTCGCTCTTGATATGCGCCCTGCGGAACCAGCCGGTGCGCATGATGTGGGCAATCCCGAGCGCATCTGCCCGGTCGGTCTTGTTGCGCTGCGCCTTCAGCGCCGCGCGAACATGCAAAGTCTCCAGGCAGACCGCCGGCAGGCCCAGCCTGAGCAGCTCCGGATGCAGCCAGGGCGACAGCGATCCCGCCTCATGACCAAGGCGTCGCAAGCGGCCAAGATAGGGCGTCAGCGCCACCTTGATCGCGTCCGGATCGGTCACCACCGCCGTCTCCAGCATCACCTTGCCGGTCGCGTCCACCACGCAGATCGCCGTCTCGTCCATGCCGACGTCCAAACCACAGAAGAATTCCATCACACGCCTCCCGCGTTGCTGAGCCGGTGCAGTGTGCGCAATATTCATCGCGCAGACCATCTGCTCCGCCGCCGCAAGTTCTGCAGGAGACCGATTACGGGCGGCCATCGTTCGGTTGTTGCTTCCGCGTCTCCCTCGCCTGCTCTTTTTTCTTCGCAGGTGTGCGCTGAGACACGCTTGAGCGCGAATGCGCAACGGATGGCAGCGGCAAGCGGCCATCGTGCGACAAATGACCAGATGTCGGCAGCATGAGTGCTCGCCGACATGCATCGATCTAGGTTTTCATGTTGGCGACGCGGTGCTGTCATTGCGATCGTCCCGTTGACGAGAGCGCGACAAACAGGCCTTCCGACTGCGGCGCAATGGCCGAGAGATCGTGCACAGGAACCGCAGCCGGCTTGTCGTTCGGCAGTCGACTGGGTGTCGCTGGCGCGGCAGAAGGCCGACTCTCAGCGCGGCCGGAAAAGAGCGACGCCCGGGTCCAGGATGAACGAGAAGAGGCCGCGACGAGGAGAGGTCCTGGCGTGCTCTCCGCATCGACAAAAGGGACGATGGCTGCGACATAGGCGACGGTCTCGGCGGGCAGCGGACGATGTTTGTCGCGGTAATCTTCGTAGCGGCCGGGACCTGCATTGTAGGCGGCGAGGAAACCCGGCGAGCCGTAGCGCTCGTGGAGCTCGCGAAGGAAGGCGGTGCCCGCAAAAATGTTGTCATGTGGATCGAAGGGATCGCGTCCGAGACCGTAGCGTGCGCGCATGTCTGCCCAGGTCTTGGGCATGAGCTGCATGAGGCCGAGCGCGCCTTTCGGTGACACAGCGTGCCGGTCACCGCCGCTCTCGATCCGCATGACCGCGCGGATCCACGCTTCCGGAATGCTAAACCGCCGCGCGGCCTCCGCCACCAAGGCGGCATAGCGATCGCTTGCCTGTTGACGCTGGATTGGTGCTGCCTGCGCCGCCACCGCCGCCGTCGGCTCACTAATCACCAGCACGCCAGCAAGCAGGAGAATGGCAAAACCCGCCAGGTCTCCGCCATAACGTGAGCAAGCCATCGTGCTCGCGCCCGACAAGCGAGTGTACGGCGCGCCAGCCTGCGGCCGCCCTCGACTTTCGCCGTGTGCGACGGCCGACTGACGCCTCAACTGGATAAGGTGACGAGACAATACGAACAAAGCGATCGAGCTTTGATGCGCCTTGTAGCCGGCATGCGCGACGGGATCCTGCATGCGATCAGTCCCTCTCCGCGCGCTGGGCCTGACGATTCCAGTTCAGAGTCCAGGCCGATTTGTCGTCGCCCGACTGGAAGAGATTGGCGCGGATCGGTCGCGGCAGCGTGGGATCGTCGATGACAAGCGAAACGTACTCGCCGGCCTTCTCACCGGTACGCTTCCAGCCCGCGCCAATCTCTGGGCCGTCGCCGTCGCCGAGGCGAACGCGGTAGTCCGGCGCGTTCTCGGCATCCGAGGATTCGGCCGGAACGAGGGTGAGAATTCGCTCGAAGAATAGCGTTTCAATGCGCCCGGTGAAGCCGGACTTGTCGCGGGTGAACTGACCGATTTGCGCCATGGGAAATCTCCTTGGTGGCTGGTTGGGAGGCGGGTCAATGAGTGGCGGCGCCCCAAACGAAACGGCCGTCGCCGGCTTCATCCGTCCAAAGCGGGACCGCGCGCGCGACGATCGAGCTTGCAGGCAGTGAGCCGAAGTAGCGTCCGTCCAGGCTGTCCGGAACGGTGGGGTTCATGAGGAAGACCTGACCCGGCTGAAGGGTCGTGCATCCGCTCCACCGCGGTAACAGACGGCCGAGATGGTCGCGATCGTGCGCGGCGCCGACATCGATATTATCGACGGTGATCGCATCGCCGGACCGGCACACGGTCTGTCCTGGCAGCGCCATCACATGCTTCAGCAGGGGCACGCCCTTTGGCAGGAAGCCACCATCGGCGAGGAAATTGGCAATCGGCTCTGGGAGCCGCACCACGACCAGTTCCAGCGCGTGCAGCTCACCGATGGGATGTAGCGCATAGAGTCCCGTCGGCGTGCTCGCGGTGGCATTCCAGATCAGCCGCGGAGCAGGCTGAACGAACACCAGCCCCCCGGCGGCGAGCGACGCGATGTATGTCAGAACGACGTAGCCAAAGCGGGTCATGGTGTGACACTCCGGCGCTTGAGCCAGGCCACATGCTGCTCGCGCGTGTAGGCGCGCGGCACGTGGCCGGCAGCGAGGCGGTTGTGGAGATGCCGCCAGTATTCGGGGGCAGCGTCAGCAGGATCGATGGCGAGCGCCTCAATGGCATCGACCGCCTGCAACACGCGCTCGACCTTCGGCCAGTTATCGACGCGCAGCAGGATCTCGCCGCCGGGGCGCACGAAGGGCAGCGTCTGATAACGCTGGCCGGCCTCCACGGCGCGCACAATGTCCATACGCGACACCACGGTGCCATAGTCGTTCGAGGCCCAGCGAACGAAGCCAAAGATGCTGCCGGGTGCAAAGCTTGAAACGCTGCGGCGGCGGTCGAGGATCTTCTCTTCAATGCGACGGCCGAAGCGCAGCCAGTGCTCGATCCTCTTCTCGATCCAGGTCAGTTCGACATGCGTGAGCGCGACGCTGCGCCGATGCGAGGACGGCACGGCGCGCGGCGGCAGGGCCTCATTGTCGTTCATGACGGCTCTCCGGTGTCGGTGGGGAATTCGCGTGCCAGCAGCTCGCGCAGCATGTCGGCGACGGTCACGCCGCTCTGGAACGCAGCGACCTTGATGCGGCCGCGCAGCGCCGGGGTGACGTCGATGGTCAGACGCGCAGTGAATGCGGTCCCGTCATCCACGCGGCGCGGCGGCGCGTCGCTGGCCTTGATCCAGCTTTCGGCATCGCCGGGACGCGAGGCGAAGCCGCGCTTGGTGGAGCGCTCGCTCATGACGCGAACCTCGCAACTTCAGAGGCGAGCGCGGCGATCTCGCGCGCAGCGGCGCTCTCGTCGGCAAGCTCGAAGACGAGCCGGCCGGACTGCGCGGCATCGGCGAAGACGACGCGCTGGCCGATGGTGCTCGTGAGCACCGGCGGATCATGATCGGCGAGCGTCTCGGCTGTCTCGCGGGCGATGATCGTGCGCGCGCCGCAGCGGTTGAGCACAAAGCGAGCGGCGAGTTGCGGACGGTAGATGCGGGCCTCCCGCAGAAGATCCAGCATCTCGGCCGATGCCCAGCCGTCGAACGGCGAGGGTTGCACGGGGATCAGCACTAGGTCGGCCGCTAGCAGCGCCGAGCGCACTAAGCCTGCGACACGCGGCGGTCCGTCAACGACGACATGATCGGCGGCGCGCGCGATCTCCGGCGCCTCACGATGGAGCGTGTCGCGGGCGAGACCAACGACGCCGAACAGCCGTGGAACGTTCTCCCGCGCCCGTTGCTGTGACCAGTCGAGTGCCGAGCCCTGTGGGTCCGCGTCGATCAACGTCACGCGTTTTCCGCGCAGCGCCCATTCGCCGGCGAGGTGCAAGGCGAGCGTGGTCTTGCCGACGCCACCCTTCTGGTTGAGCAGCGCGACAATCATCGCTTACCTCCCGTCTTATGGTCGGGAAGAGGCAGAGATTGTTCGCTTGGGTGCTTGGTTGGCGGCTCAGCGCTCGTGGCGGCGTTATCCGCAACACGCACCAACCCACTACAACAGTTAGATTCTAAGTTAGACTCTAAGTTAGGACCCGGGATCGTCGCGTCTTGCCAAAGCGTTAGCTGTGGTTTGCACTCCCGAAATCCCGATACCGGCACGCCCGAAGTCCCGATCGTGCGAACGCCCGAAGTCCCGAGCTGATTCACAGCGCCATCCACAGGTGCTGTGGATGGCTTGCCTGGCAAGATGCGCAGTAGCTCGCGCCGTTCGATGCGCTCGATGCTCAGAGAGTAACCTGGCAGGGGTTGACGTGCAGCGATCCGGCGGAGATCGAAGGCGAAGTCAGCGAGCTTGGCGAGGCTGCCGGATTTCTCGTGAAGATGTGCGACCTCGAACAGCCATCCTCTCGGCTGGCGGCCGGCATGCTTGCGCGCGACGCGGTACAGCCAGCGCTCGATCCCGCCGCTCAGGCTGAAGTAGGCCGGGTCGATGGTGAGAACGAGGGAGCGATCGATAACGCCGCGATAGAACCAGTCGGGAAGGACAAACTCAATGCCTTCGACGCGACCGTCGGCCTTGGCGCACTCCTCCCACTCGTTGATCCACGAGAATTGGTGGCGCCGCCAATGTTCGCCCTGCCGGATGGTGGTACGGATGACGGTCGCTTGAAGGCGGGCCAGTGCCCCTTTCAAAAGCTTGTAGTCGCGCGCCCCGGTCTGCCGCCCGACCGCGATCAGAAGCTGGTAGGGCGTGAAGCGCAGGAAACGCGAGGTCCTCAGGCCGAGGTTCTCAGCCTCGACGATTTGGCTGGCGGCCCAGATCAGCACGTCGGCGTCCCAAATTGTCGCCATACCGTGCTCGGGAACTGCATAGACTTCGACGCGGACGTCGCCGGCTTGGTAGAGAATGGGCTTTGTGCGCTTGGCCTTGGCAAGCGAGAAGAATGGCCGCTCCATCAGGTCGCGCTGATCGCGCGGGCTGGCGTCGCCCGTGGCGACAACGAATGGGTCGAGCTTGCTTCGCTCGCTCGGCACAAGGATGCGACGCGACGACATGGGCGAGCGTTGCCTTAGCGGTGCGCGTTGCCGGCGGCGCGGGCCTCGACGTAACGCGGATCCGACGTTGAGGTGCAGGCGGCCTGATCGGCCCAGGCTTCGAGATCGCCGATGGCGTAGACGACACGGCCGCCCAGCTTGCGGAAGGTCGGGCCGTTGCCATGGCAGCGGTATTTCTCCAGTGTGCGCGGCGACAGGCCAAGGAGGCGCGCGGCCTCAGGCGTGCGCACGTAGCGCGTGGTGAGCTGCGCGGTCCGGTCGAGCATGGGAGATCTCCGTCTTGCCTCGAAGCGCCGCGGCCAAGTCGCGGCATGTCGGGGCCAGAGTGGCGGAGAGTTCAGGCGTTGGGGGTGGACGAAAATTCTTGCAGGTGCGTGTCCCCCTTTAGGTCGCGACAAGGCGAGCTGAGACATTGCCGGCGGGGCGCGGCGCAAACGGGGGTGATTGTAGCGATTGCGTGGAGGATTGACGCCCGCGTCAGAAGCCGCGCAGGAGTTTCAGATAGCCGCGCTCGACCAGGGCGACCGAATCATGAATGAGCCGGTTCGCCTTACGGCGGGCGTGCGAATCCTTCCACTCGACCGAGCGGCGCTGGGCGTGGTCGGAGGCGAGCACCTTCGCTGCCACGTCCCGCGGGCCACCGCCCAGGTCATGGACGTCGAACGCGTGAAGGAGCTGAATCAATCGCCGCTTCTGAAACGACGTGAGGCGCAGAGCCGCCGGCAGGAGACCGGTGCGCTGGCCAGCAACACGGCGCGCAAAGTGTAGCGCCACGTCGGCCCGCAGTTCGCCCATGCTGTCGAGCGGCAGAAGCACGGCAGGCCGTCGCGCGGCGTGCTCGTCGCGCAAACGGACATGAAGTTCACCCGACCCGTCCGCGATCACCAGATCGCGACCGTCAGTATCGGACAGCTCGAGGAGCGACTGCCCGAAAGCGCTGCGATCAATCGAACGGAGAGTATCGAAGCCCGGCGGCGCGGGCTCCAGGATCAATGTTCCCGGTGATGCCTCGGGGAGCCAAATGGTTGGCTCGGGCCCAACGGGAGAGACTGGGTCATGGGCGACACCGCAACCTCCATCGACGTGCGAAACTAGCACTACTTTGGCAGATTGTTGATTTTGCCGCGATTTATAGGATTCCCGAATCAATTGTTCAATGATTCATGGGTGGTCGGCTCTTGGAGGGCTGACCATGCCGGGATGGGAAGACGAACTCGAACGCTGGCTGATGCCGTTCTTGGACCGGCTGGGTCATAAGACCCGACAGCGGATGTGTCCTCTATATGTTGCGGGATTGATCGGTCCTGGCGATCGCAAGAGCGTTCAGCCGATGGCGGAACGCCTTGCCACGAGCAACTACGACCAGTTGCACCACTTCATTGCGGACGGCGTCTGGAACGCGACGCCGCTAGAGACAGAGCTGCTCAACCAGGCGGACCGACTTGTCGGCGGCAGGGATGCGGTGCTGGTTATTGATGACACCTCACTGCCGAAAAAGGGTGAGCGATCGGTCGGCGTTGCGGCTCAATACGCGTCGGCTCTCGGTAAAACTGCAAATTGCCAAACGCTGGTGTCTTTAACGCTTGCGCGCGGGGAAGTGCCCGTGATGGTCGCGTTACGTCTCTTTCTGCCTGACAGCTGGACAAGTGACATGCCTCGCTTGAAGCGCGCTCGCGTGCCAGTCGAACACCGAACGCCGCGGTCCAAGCCGGAGATCGCTTTGGCCGAGATTGACCGCGCGATGGCAGCCAACATACGCTTTGGATGTGTGCTGGCGGATGCAGGATACGGCCTCAGCGCGCCGTTTCGACAAGGGCTAACAGAGCGCGGGCTGGCCTGGGCGGTCGGTATCCCTCGGCACCAGAAAGTGTATCCGGTCGATGTGAAGCTCATTTGGCCGATCACCAAAGCCCGTGGCAAACCACGAAAGCACCACGTGCCCGATATCTTATCGATTGCGGCAGAACAAATGCTGGCCAGCGCCAAATGGAAAACCGTGAGTTGGCGCAGCGGGACGAAAGGTCGGCTCAAAGCCCGATTTGCTGCTCTCCGTGTCCGCACCGCCGACGGCCCTCCGCAGCGGATATGGGATAAAGGTCAGCAGCATCTCCCAGGCGACGAAGCCTGGCTCATTGGCGAGCAACGTGCCTCCGGGGAGAAGAAATACTATCTCGCCAATCTTCCGGCGACGACGGATCTGCGCACGCTGGCCGCCACCATCAAGGCACGGTGGATTTGTGAGCAGGCGCATCAACAGTTGAAGGAGGAACTTGGACTTGATCACTTCGAAGGGCGATCATGGCAAGGTCTTCATCGCCACGCCCTTATGACAATGATTGCCTACGCCTTCCTGCAACATCGTCGCCTCGCAAACGCGGGGCGAAAAAAAACGAATCAACGGGCCTCCGCCTCAACCGACTATGCCCGCCGTACGTCACGCCATCGTCGATCTCATCCTTCGGCCGCCGCCCCAGCAGTGCCCACATTGCCGAAAGCAAATCCTTGAAAAACAGCGGCGAAAACACATTCTGCCAAAGTAGTGCTAGGGTTCAGACTCAATTGATCCAATAAGCGACGAGAGCGGCGAGGTGGACGGCGGCCAAGAAGTTTCTGGCAAGTTTGTCGTAGCGAGTAGCAACACGCCTGAAATCCTTGAGCCGGCAGAAACAGCGCTCGATAACATTGCGCCCTTTATAGAGGCGCTTGCTGAAGCTGTGGAGGGTTACCCGGTTGGATTTGTTTGGAATGACGGGTTTCGCGCCGCGATTGACGATTTCGGCGCGAAAGCGTCGCCATCGTAGCCTTTGTCCCCAATGAGGGAAGACATGGGCGGCGCGAGCTTCAAAAGGGCCGGCCCTGCGGCAATGTCTGCGGCCTGTCCCGGAGTGAGATGAAATGCGCAAGGTTTGCAATCAGGGTCGCTCAGCGCGTGGATTTTCGTGGTCCGCCCACCGCGCGAGCGGCCGATCGCCTGTTCACACTCCCCCCTTTTCCGCCGCTCGCCGAGCGATGCGCTTTGATCGAGGTGGAGTCGATCGACAAAGCCACTCGGTCCTTGCCGCAGCGGGCGAGCGCTTCAAAGATCGCCTGCCAATGTCCGCGCTTAGCCCAGCGATTGAACCGATTGTAGATCGTCGTGTAAGGGCCATAGTCGGACGGGCAATCGCGCCAGCGTGCCGCCGCACTGGAGCATGTGAATGATACCGCTGATAATGCGTCGATCGTCTTCGCGCGCCGGGCCGGTCTGGTTTGTTGGCAGATGCGGCTCTATCTGAGCCCACTGCTTGTCGTTGAGCCAGAACAGTCCTTTGCGCATCGAAGTCCCCCGTGCCGAATCAACTTAGCATCAGGGAATCAGAACTCGCTAATTAGGTACAGATCCTAGCATTACAGTTGCTTTTGTTGCGGGCTTCTGAATCCATGGGCAACCATGATTCGAATGTCGTGGGCGCGGGCCGCGTCGGTTGAGGCGACGCTTGCGTTGTGGGCGGCGTCGCTTCGAGAGATCAAGCAACGGATACGTCCGTTGTTCACGCAAGAGCGTGTTGCGACGAATGCAGGTCTGTTCCTGGAAGGTCTGCTCGGAGATGAGCAGCGCAAGACCGGTTGGATGCGCGCGGAGGCGGCTGGCGATCCCGGCCCATGGCGGCAGCAGGCGATTCTGGGTCGTGGAGACTGGGACGCTGATGCCCTGCGCGATATCGTGCACGACTATGTCATCGAGCATTTGGCGGATGACGATGCGGTGCTCGTGATCGACGAGACCGGTTTTCTCAAACAGGGCAAAGCGTCATGCGGAGTGGCGCGGCAATACACTGGTTCGGCAGGAAAGATCACGAACTGCCAGATCGGCGTCTTCGCTGCCTACGTTTCGCGTCATGGCCATGCGTTCATCGATCGCGCGTTGTATCTTCCGAAGGAATGGACCGACGATCCAGATCGTCTGGAAGCCACATATGTGCCTGCCGATGTCGGCTTTGCGACCAAACCAAAGCTTGCGACGAGAATGATCGCACGCGCGATAGCCGGGTCTGTACCATTCAAGTGGGTTGCCGGTGATACCGTCTACGGTGTTGGCAACATCGAACAGCAACTACGTCGGGCAGGCAAAGGCTACGTGCTTGGGGTCAGCAGCGCTCATGTGTTTCGATCCTGGGGCAAGCGACCGCCGGTCGCCGGTACGGCTGCAGACCTCGCCCGGACGCGGCGCTCATCCGACTGGAAGCGCCTGTCGGCGGGAGCCGGAACCAAAGGACCGCGGCTGCACGATTGGTGTTATCTCGAATTGGCGGATCTCGAGGCCGAGCAGTCCAACAGTGCAAATGACGGTTTGTGGACACGCGGTCTACTGATCCGTCGTCGCATTGCCGATGATGACCTCGCCTTCTTCACCACCTGGTGCCCAGCGGGAACAGCCATTGAAACGCTGGTCGCGGTCGAAGGCCATCGATGGGCGATCGAGGACAGCTTTGAAACCGCGAAAAACGAGTTCGGGCTCGATCACAACGAGAGCAGATCCTGGCATGGCTGGCACCGTCATGTGTCCTTGGTGATGCTCGCCTTCGCCATGATGGCCGCGATCCGACATCGCGCTAATCCGCCACCGCCCAAAAAAACGAAACGGCGCCCCCGGCAAAAGCCAAAACATAACCACCCCACCACTGATCCGTTGGTCAATCCAGGAAATCCGCCGCATTGCTATCAGACTTGCGCGGAAGCGGATTCAACCCGCACACATCATCGCATGGTCCTTCTGGCGCAGAGCTCACCAGGCTGCCGCTCAACGCGCCCACTTCAAATCAAAAAAGCAACTGTAATGCTAGTTCGGATGGTTTCGGGATCAGCGCCAGTGCGCGCGACTTGCCGCTGCGTGCGGGCGAAGTCGCTGCGGTAGTCAGCGTTGCGGCGCAGGAACTCGAGGGCAAAGCCGGGACGCTCAAGGCGATTCAGGCGTTCGATCGTCTCCGGCGAGCGCCAGTACTGGGTGGGCATGGTCTGTCTTCTCGTCTTTTTGTTCGGTCCCCACACCAAGATCCGCAAAAACGCTACGAGAGACTAGACCCAGAGGTTGCATCACGCGAGATCGCAATTTGCGTGGCAAGGCGCAACTCACTGCATCCGCGGCTGCAACAACTGCTGATATCCGGCTTCCACCATCCATCGCGCGCGGGCGAGATGGCTGTCGTGACGACTTTGGCACGATCAGGTTCGCGTGCAGAGTCGAGGCCGAAGATCACGCTGACCACCTCACGCCAGTCAGCCCCCTCTTCTTCGGCCATCAACAACCGAACATAGATTGCAAGATGTTTCTCGTCGTAGGCGTTGACACGATCGGTTATTGGCGGCCGATCCTCGAATGGCGCTTCGTTCATTGCAATTGCCCCTCAGCATCGATGCAGCGATTAGAGTTCATTTGGTGGCGGAACTTTGCAACCCACGAAATCGCCACACAATTTGCGTCGCGATGTATGGACTGCATCACGGCGCTCCCCGGAAGCGGCAAACCACCCAAGCCAGAAGATACGAATAAGACACCGTCGTACGAATCGGAACGATCGTTCCTAGAACGATCGTTCCGGTTTGAGTTCCCTAGTCGCCATGGATCTCAAGGAGGTCATGGCGATCAATTTGCGTCGGATACGCCATGTGAAGAAGATGACGCAGGAAGATTTGGCCGATAGCGCCGGACTGAGTGTCCGTTACGTCGGCGCGATTGAACGCGCCGACGTGTCGGCCAGCGTCACGGTGCTCGGCCGAATCGCGAAGGCGCTAGGGGTCGAAGCAACGGATCTGATCAAACGAACGGCGGTTCATCCTCTTGGGCTCGATGACGAGATGCATTCATGCTCTGCCGTAGCGCCGTCACGTTGAGAATCAACTCCGCGTTGCCTCACGCACGAGTTGATAGGCGGCCTCACACAAATCTGCTCTCTCTCCAAAACACATGCCCGGTCGTCCAGGGACGGAAGGGCATGCTGAGTGAGATGGAGTAGGCTTTATGACCCTGTACGAGCACTTGCCAGTCGACATCCGCGGGACGGTGGATGCTCTGGTTGAGGAACTCAAGCCGCAACCTTGGCCAACTCGATTCCTCGCACTGATTGGCCTGCTCGGAGAGAAGTTGGAGGCTAGGGCCGAGCCGGAGCCTTGGAATCTGATCCAACAATGGACCGGCGTGGTGACGGCAACGTTGGAGCACTTGCGGCCCGACAGTTCGGTCGTCGAATGCCTGGGGCTGATGAGCATCAGCTTCAACGACCAATGGCGCGCTCAGGCGCTCGGCCAGATCGAACGAGATCCCACGGTGCTGGATCGTTTGGTCGCAATTTGCCCCGACTGGGAAGACATCGTCGATAGCGTGTTGGAGGCTAATCAAAGGCGGCCGATCAAACCGGCGCGCGGGCGCTAGTCGGAGTCTGTTACGCCCTCCCCGCCTGCGCCGTCACGGCCATAAGGTGCGCCTTCGCGATTCTTGAGTGCGGCGATGCCCCGCCCGGACCAGCCGGGACCAGATCAAGCTGAAGCCCTCACCGTCCTCGTCGTCGAAGAGGTTGGCGAAGATGGGAGCGGTGAAGCTCGGATCGTCAAGCTTGAGGCTCAGATAGTCGCGGCCTGCGGATTCCGATCGATGTCGCCCAGGATTCCGAGATGATCTCGCCCACCATTCCGATTTGAAGTCGCCCACCCGTTCCGAAATGATGTCGCCCACCATTCCGGGATGATGTCGCCCGGGTGACGAGGCCTCTTCTGGCTCCCATAGGGTCAACTCTTTCGGCTTTGCGAAGGGGACCCTGGATGCCGACGGAGAGGCTTGCGATGCGCCGTGTGCGCGATGTGATCAGAATGAAGGCGGCCGGGCTGCCGAGCCGCGAGATTGCGCGACGGGTGGGCGCGGCGCCCTCGACGGTGCGCCTGGCGCTCCGGCGGTTCGAGGCCGCGGGCTTGAGCTGGCCGTTGCCAGACGACGTCACCGACACGGTTCTGGAACTTCGCCTGTTCGCGAAGACCGGCAATGGCAACCGTCAGGGTCACCGCCGCATCGCCGAGCCCGACTGGGCGACCGTGCACCGCGAGCTCAAACGCAAGCACGTGACGCTGTCGATCCTGTGGGAGGAATATATCGCCACCGAGCCCGGCGGATACCGGTACTCGCGCTTCTGTGAGCTCTACCGCGCCTGGGAGGGCCGCCTGTCGGTGACGATGCGCCAGGCCCATGCGGCCGGCGACAAGTTGTTCGTCGACTATGCCGGCGATGGCGTGCCGGTGGTGGTCGACCGCCTGACCGGTGAGCGCAGAACGGCGCAGATCTTCGTCGCCGTGCTCGGCGCATCGAGCTTCACCTACGCGCAGGCGACGTGGACGCAGGGGCTCGCCGACTGGATCAGCGCCCATGTTGGCGCCTTCGCGGCGATCGGCGGCATACCGGCGCTGGTGGTGCCCGACAACACCAAGGTCGCGGTCATTAAGGC
Organism: Bradyrhizobium sp. 195; assembly: GCF_023101665.1. NCBI lineage: Bacteria > Pseudomonadati > Pseudomonadota > Alphaproteobacteria > Hyphomicrobiales > Nitrobacteraceae > Bradyrhizobium > Bradyrhizobium sp. 195. The sequence continues at coordinate 7,687,859 of NZ_CP082161.1, forward strand.
GAGCCTGTACGACCCGCAGATCAATCGTACCTACGCGGAGATGGCGGCGCATTACGGCACCGCCATCTTGCCGGCGCGGCCGCGCAAGCCGCGCGACAAGGCCAAGGTCGAGCAGGCCGTCCTCATCGTCGAGCGCTGGCTGCTCGGCCGCCTGCGCCATCGCACCTTCTACAGCCTGGCCGAGGTCAATGCGGCGATCGGCGAACTGCTCACGAGGCTGAATGAGGAACGGCCGATCCGGCGGCTCGGCGTGACACGCCGCCGGTTGCTCGAGGAGGTCGACCGGCCGGCGCTCAAGCCATTGCCGGCGTCCCCCTATGTCCTCGCCGAGTGGCGGATCCGCCGCGTCAGTCTCGATTACCACGTCGAGGTGGAGAAGCATTACTACAGCGTTCCGCATCGCTTCGCCCGCGCCGAGGTCGAGGTGCGGTTCACGGCCCGTACCGTCGAGATCTTCCACAAGGGCGAGCGGATCGCCGCGCATCAGCGCATGAGCGGCAATCACAAACACACCACCGTGCCGGAGCACATGGCCTCCAGCCATCGGCGCTACGCCGGCTGGACCATCGCGCGTATCCGCCAGGACGCCGCCGCGATCGGGCCGGCGACCAGCGCGTTGTGCGACCTCATTCTCGACGAGCGCTCGCACCCCGAGCAAGGCTTCCGCGCCTGCCTCGGCATCCTCAGGCTCGCCGCCTCCTATGGGCGCGAACGGCTGGACGCCGCGGCTGCGCGGGCAATCGACATCGGCGCGCGCACCTATGGCTCGGTCAAGTCGATCCTCGCCAACAATCTCGATCGGCGTTCTGCTCACCAGCGTTCCGCGGACGATGCGCCGATCCTGCATGCCAACATCCGCGGACCGCGCTACTACAATTAGGAGATCATCCCTTGCTCACCCATCCGACCCTCGACCGCCTCAACGCCCTCGGCCTCCACGGCATGGCCAAGGCCTTCGCCGACATCGAAGCCACCGGTGAGGCCGCAAGCCTCGGTCACACCGAATGGCTTGCGCTGCTGCTCGAACGTGAAGCCTCGCTGCGGCACGACAAACGGCTCGCCACTCGCCTGCGCTACGCCAAGCTGCGCCAGCAGGCGTGCGTCGAGGACATCGACTACCGCACCCCGCGCGGTCTCGACCGCCCGCTGTTCGCTAAGCTTGTCGAGGGCCGCTGGATCGACGACCACGTCAATCTCCTGATCTGCGGCCCGGCCGGCGTTGGCAAGAGTTGGCTCGCCTCGGCGCTCGGCCACAAGGCCTGTCGCGACAATCGCTCCGTGCTCTATCAGCGCGTCCCGCGACTGTTCGACGATCTGGCGCTCGCCCGCGGCGACGGCCGCCATCCACGCCTGTTGCGCGGCCTTGGCCGTGTCGATCTGCTGATCCTCGATGATTGGGGACTCGAGCCGCTCGACGCCGGTGCCCGTCACGACCTCCTGGAAATCCTCGAAGATCGCTACGGTCATCGCTCCACCATCGTCACCAGCCAGCTCCCCGTGGACCAGTGGCATCTGCTCATTGGAGATCCCACCTATGCCGACGCCGTGCTCGATCGCCTCGTCCACAATGCCCATCGGCTCGACCTCACCGGTGAGAGCCTGCGCCGAACCCGGCAATCCGCCCGAAAGACCTGAGCCCGTGGCGCTGTGGACATGCCGCTGCGCTTGGACAACGCAATCGCGTTGCCCACATGCCCACAGCAACTGCAGAAGAAGAAAAACAGGTCGAAGTCGCGATTCCAGATTGACCACGCGGCTTGACCGATGCCAGAGAACCAGCCGGCCAGAACGCCTCGCCGCTGGGCGAGATCAAATCGGAAAGGTGGGCGACATCGTCTCGGAATCCACGGGCGACTTCATATCGGTACGCCTGGGCGACTTCGTCGGAATCCGCAGTCGCCATGGTAGTTCTCCTTGATCTCTGTTTTCCGAGCCCGCACCTTGCGGCCTCGATGGTGATGGACAGGCCGGAGGCGATCGACGGCGCACCCCGGAGGGGCTCGACAGCAAAGGAGGAGCTTTCTTGGTTCGCGAGGAATGACGGCGCAGCCGGCAGGGGAAGAAAGTTGTGACGCCGCTGTTGCGCCATAGGCGGTCGAGGCTTCAGCCGGCCTTCGGCCAGATCCATCCATCGAAGAGGCCGTTTGGTGCGCTCGATCCGAACAGAGCTGACATCAGGGAGAACGTGGCGATCCTCGCGTCCCGCAAAGTCCGGCAAGCGAATTCGACGGAGATTGGCTCCCGTGCTGCCTGGCGACGGACGGATCTAAATTTCCGCGACCGCACTTGAGTAACACGCCCATCGACTCGAGTTGCCGGCCGTGTTTGTGAGACGTCACCGCCTAGACCACCGCGTCTCAACAACCGCTGTTAGCTCGGCCCCCCGCGACGATTCGAGTGTCGACGCACGGGCCGCTCTCTATCGAATATCGAAGATGAGCACCGCGAGCGCTCTGGGCGCCTGATCTGGTCCCGCCCCAGCCGCCGCTAGGGTGTTAGCCCTGCGCGAAATCCCGTCCGACTGGTCCGGGTGCGGCCATAGCTGTAAAGCGGATGAACGCCGTGATGGTGACGGCGGCGGCGCCAACAATCGCGAAGATCGTTTGCCAGGTGGGCGAAGGCATCGCCATCTGGGCGATTCCGTGCGTCGCGCTGTAACCGGCAAAGGTGGCGGGCGCGACATAGAGGAGGATGATCAAGAGTCTAAGCCAAGTCCATGGCACGTAGGCGAGCGCGAGTTCGCCAATGCAAATGGTTGCACCGCTCGCCACGAGCCCTGCTGCGGTGCCGCCGAGCACTCCGGCGCTGGTGTGGAAGGCCCAGATGCCGATCGTCAGGCCAACGAAGAGGGGCAGTGCGAAGACAGCGAGCGTGAACAGCAGCCAGCAGAAAAAGCCGATGCTAACGACGATGAGCAGTGGTCCAAAGAAAATCATGGCGGTGGTCTCCGTGAGATAAAGGTCTGACGGTCGCGCCTTCCACCACCACCACGGCGCAGCTGACAGCATAGCCACAAACGGCGGCGGCCGGGAGCGGAAATCCGAAAGGACCTCCGCTCGCCGGCCAACGATCTGCAGCGCCCTTCGTCATTGGAAGGGATCGAATTCGTGGATGACGGCGGCCGGATCGCCCTCGTATTCGGCGGCCGGCATGACGCCGTATCCGCCCATGCCGGTACGGAAGATGACGACGCAGACCATGAGGGTGGTGGCGAGGTTCCAGGCGTTGGCGAAGGCAAGGGCTTGAGACATCGGTCCGGCTCCTGTTCTGAGGCGGGGACCATCCCCGCGCGACAGGCGCCCGATGTGTCCGGGCGTGGGCCGCAATCACCGCGCAGGCGAAGACGAAGCGGCGGCACGCTTCAGCGTAAGCCGACCCCTTGCGGGTTGATGGCGTCAGGCCTGCGGCCGGATCAAGGATAAGCGCCAAAGCAGCGGGGTGGTGTCCGCCAAACACGACGCTGGTTGTCGAGGCTGCGTGGCTCTCGGCTGGAATATCGTCGCCGTCACGGTGCGGTGGCTGATCGGCTAGAATGGATTGTGAGTCGAAGTGCGGTTGAGGGGGCCGGGATGGTGGAGTTCACAGGACGCGACCTGCATCTGGTGAAGAAAGCGCTCGCGATCGCGGTGCTGGCGATCGAGTGTCACGCTGGGCCGCTTCAGTCGGCTTCCGATCAAAGCGACATGAAGACGTTGCTCGATGATATGATCGAGAACGACACCGAGCTGGCCTTTTATGCGTGCGCGGCAAGGATCGCCGTGACCGGCGAGCCCGACTGAATGGAGCCGATCACCAATACGGGGCAGTCCGTCGACTGCCTGACCGCCTTAGCGCCTGAAGCCGTATAGCGGAAACACGGCAGCCTCGTGGTTCCAGCGCAGCAGAATGCGCGGCCAGCGATGCAAAGCACAGATACTGACGTTCGATAGAAGGGAAGCGGTAACCGGACGTCTCCCCTCTGAGCATCATCGGCGATCGCCGCGGCAAAAGAGAGAGCCTACGATTTATGAGCCTTGTCCTGATATTATTTATCGAGGAACTGCGATTCTTCCGGTGCTGACTTCCCGCCTTCGTCCGCAGCCCGGAGGTTGTCACGATCATTCGAGCCTCAACAGGAAAAACGAGGAAGCCGGCATGGGAGAGATCAATATCCCTCGCGATCAACAAAATGCCCTCGCGGCGATCGATACCAACGAGCTGGGCAGGCTTGTCGAGCAAGCAATCCGCGAGGAACGATCGGGTGAGCTTCACCGCCTCCTCTCGCGAGCTGTGGACCTACATTGCGAGAAAACTTCACTATTTCGAGCAGGCGTTGACGAAGCAGCGCCAGGCCAAGGCGCCACGAAAGCGTGCGGAAACAGAAAACACCCTCCGACGCGCGGGCAGTGATCTGTCCTTCGCCGTCGAGGCCATGAAGCGACGAATGGAAGAGGAACAGAAGGAAGGGCAGCTCTTCTACGTCGATGACCAGATCGTGCCGCCTTACCGCTTCGATAAACGCCTGAGCGTCAGAGTGAGCTATCGGTGGCGCCGGACCGTCGATGACGAGTGGACGTCCGGCAGCATAACGTTCGTCCATGACGTAGATCTACGGCCCGACTATACGATCCCCGCTCCCAAGCGAAAGCCTAGCGCCGCCAGGCAGGAGCAGGATCGGCAGACCGAGTGGTCTCAAACATGGGAGCATCTGACGAGAGGAGCGCTCTATTCTGTTAGGGATTATTTCAGAGAAGGTGGCGACGGAGACAAGATTCCGCGGACATTTCAGGCGACGGTCGATTCGCATACCGGCGGGCTGAATAATTACAGCACTCGGTTCTGGCGCCAGCCCGCCTAGTTTTCGAGGGGAATGACTCTATCTTGGCCCCGCTCCCACCACCTACGAGCCGCCTCATTTTTGCTCATTCAGGCTTGCAAAATTTGCTCTGGAATTCGTAAGGAGAAGAGCGGGTGAGAGGCAACGTCGATCTGGACAAAAGAACTGTCGTAGCGATACGACACTATCGCGAGGCTCTCGCGCTGGCGGAAACCCTGGAACAAGAGGAAGCCGACGCGCGTCGTGAGCTGGCGAACACGCTGCTTGATTTGGGGCGCGCCATGGACAACGGAGCAGCGCCGTCTCAAAAGGATCGCCTGTTTAAGATTGGTTTGGCAGCAGCTTCGCGGTCGGACAAAGGGTGTGCAGCGCTGAGTGAGGCGACTGCGAGAGTGGATTCCGCACGTCTGGCTTTGGCTGCCCTGGAGCGGCGGCTGGGATATTTTCCAAAAGCCCCGACAGCGCTGGGAAATCCAACCTAACCAAGAAAGTCCTCAGATTCAGACCCACAATTCGCGACCTAATTCGTCATCGCCACCATTTAGGCGGTTTTGGTATGCCGGAAGATACTGCCCCGCTATCGCCCGGCGATGTCTCCCTTTATCGCCACAGCCTAGCGGCATTGCAGATCGTCGATGCCGACCTGTCAGGTGCGAGCGGGTCTGCCGCGGCCATTCCATAGACCGAGGAGCGCGGTTGCGACTAGGATCATCACGCCGCATGCCATGTAGAGCTGAGCTTCGGTCGTATTCGGAAGCAAAGTGGGAAGGAGGAAGATCAGCGCACCAACCGCTCCGGTTAAAACACTGGTAAAGGCCTGGACGCGTCCGATTAGCGCCGAATCGACGACGGTCAAGAGATGTCCGTTCGCCGCCGCCCGCGACAGGTTCCACAGCATCCCAGCCACCGTATAGAGCACAATTGCGACAAGCGGGTCGGTCGCAAAGGACAAGACGAGCAACGAGCCCGCCGCGCCGGCGACAAGGGGCGTCGTCATGCGAGCCATTCTTCTGGCCAGCGCTGGGATCCCCGCAGCGGCAAGAGCGGCCATGCCCGCAATCGCAGCCGTCATCTCGAGTGTACCGAACAGGCGACTACCTCCGCCGAGCGAATGAATTACGAATCCAGGTAACAACAGATTTGTGATCTGAATTACCGCAAATACCAGGCCCACTGCTACCGACGCGGATAGGCTTTGTGGCTCGTTCAGAAGATAGTTGATCGCTTCACGAGAAGCCGAAAACAGGTTGAGGCGCTTCGCTGCGTGTGTGCGCGTAGGATACGCGGTCAGATTCCTCAACAGGGGCAGAACGGAGATCGCGACGAAGGCAAACAGGGCGGCGGTCGTCGCGCTGCCGACGTGAGCGATGCCGTAGCCGGCCGCACCTGTGCCCAAAGCCATCCCCGCCTGATTGAAGAACGACAATCGCAGGTTAAAGCGCATGCGCTCGGTCTCGGGAATCAGCGACTGCAGGATGCCGCTCATCGCGCCTGCTAGAAGCGCGTAGCCGAAAGCTCCGAGAACTGCTGATAGAAGGAAGGATAGGACGCGAGAGCGCATCGTTCAAAACTTGTACCGGAGCCAGCATCAGCAAGCCAACAGCTCTGACGAGTTGTCCCGATGCGGTGACCCTGAGGCGACTATGACGATCGACGAGATGTCCGCTAAGCGGCGCCAGGGCGAAACCGGCAAGGCTGGAGGCCAGCAGCACCAGGCCCACCAGGTTCGATCCGCCCACAGCGAATGCAACCCAAGCCGGCATGACAATCCCGGCGCCCACGATGAAGAAGGAGATGGAAGAAAAGCCGATGAAGCAACGTCGCTGCATTGCTTGCGAATGGAACCCGTGCATCTCTCTCGCTTGGCTCACTGCAAAACGATCTTGGAAAACCTGCCCGCTAGTGCGGTCACAGTTTGCGCCTGAGTATCCGCGAGTGCTGCGGGCAATCACCAATAGATCCTCGCATCAGGAGACCAATGCGCGAAGCTGGCGGTGGGCTGCCTTGCTCACGGTCATCTTGGCCTGAGTCAGAACATCAGCCCACAGTGTGGCGTCGAGCTCGCAATAGTCAAACAAGAACCGCAGTATGCGCAGCTGGTGTTCAGCCACCATCCGGCACACAAAAAAGACAAAGGACTCACTTTCGTCCAAGCCATATCCCGTCAGGGAGGCCGTCCACAGTGCGCCAACATCGCCGCGCGGCGCGCACGATCGTCCTGGCGCTCCTGGACCTCGGCGATGGCATCTCGACGTCTTCGAGAACCAGTTGCATCTGAGCGGGATTGAACTTCTCCGAGCGTTTGCCGAAACGTGCGCGCTCGTACTCCTTCACGAGCAGTTCGAGGCGTTCGACGGTCTCTTTGGACGCAGCCAGTTCGCTCTCGACATGAAGGCGCGCCGAGCATTCATCGTCAGCGCGACGACGCTCGGCTTCAATCATCGCTTACTGCGCGCGGAAGAGCGCTCGCAAATCGGCGGGCAGCGTTGCAAGATGGACGGGGTCAATCGGGGTCGGCGACACATCCGCAAGCTATCATCCCAAATCCCCGCGCGAAACAGGTTGTCGGGTCTGAGTCAGTTTGCCGCAGCTGGCGTCGCGACAATCCGTTCGCCCACTCGCTTCCAGTTCAGCCCTTCAAACAGCGCTTCGAACTGCACGCGCGTCAGATGCACGACGCCGTCGCTGATCTGCGGCCACTCGAAACGACCATCGCGGCCAAGTCGCTTGTAGACCAAAACGAGGCCGGTGCCGTCCCATAGCAAAATCTTCAGCCGGTCCGCGCGCTTCGAACGAAAAACCACGATCAGGCCCGAATGCGGATCAAGCCCAAGCGTGTTTTGCACCAAGCCGGCCAGCGCGTCGTGCCCACACCGGAAATCAACAGGACGCACAGCAAGCACGATCCGCAGTCCCTGCGTCGGAATGATCATGCGCCGCGCTCGATTGCAGTCACGATCTCCGCGATCCGCACCGCCGACACGTCCGCATCCAGGCGGACCGAAACCTTGCCAATCGTAATCTCGATGGGCCCCTCGCTCTTGCCTGACGCCGCTGGATCGTTCAGCTCGATCGACACGAAATCCGCCGCGTCGTCCGTGACCAATGCGAGCCGGCCAGCACGCGCCAATCTGCGCCACGTCGTCAACTGCTGGGCCTTCACACCATAACGCCGTGCGACATCACATACGCGGGCGTCGGGCTTCATGCTCTCGAAAACAGCCCGCCCCTTGATCTCCGCAGACCACAACCGGCCTCCAGAACGCGTCCGGCGCGTAAGCTTCCCTACAAAGCCATCAGCCTCGGCTTGCTCACCCGATTGCTCCATCGTCTTCAGTCTCCTCTTGGCTCTCTGACCAGCCAAGAATCGCAGAGCGAAAGCCGAAGGGAAACCAATTAATCAAATGGGAGAAAAGCTCCGCTTACGATTGATCGGGGTCGTTTTTCGTCTACTCCTGTATGTTTCGCTCACCAAACCCCGCATCGCGGAGAGCCTTGTGCCACTCCTCGTCCGTAATTGGATGCGACCGTGTAATTGAAAACCCCATGCCGCTAGATTTCGAACCGTTGTTTTCGTTAAAACTCGCCGACCTCGTATAAGACTGGGTCATATGAATGCCTCTCTTTTCGGAGCTGGCATCCTGCCATAGCGTGGCTGGAAAACTGGGACACCACCGATCGAGATGAGAACATCCCTGAACCCAAAACACGAACAAAACGCGATAGTTTCTGTTGGCATTTCTGACGGAAAGAAAAAAGCGCCGAGTGATCTTCCGTGAGAAGTTGTTGAAATCATTGGTGGGCCCGGCAGGACTCGAACCTGCAACCAGACCGTTATGAGCGGCCGGCTCTAACCCTTGAGCTACAGGCCCGTCCCAATCGTTATGCTGACGCGGCAGGGAAGGGAGGCGATCGTCTAGTGAAAACTAGCTCACCTTGCGTTCGGGCTCATTACCAGCTTCTAGCAAAGCAAGGGAGGCGCCAAACTGGGAATTTCAGGCATCGACTTGCCGGCTATCGCTTGGAGGTCGCCCACCATCCCGACGGTCGAATCTATCACAGATACAATCTGCGTTTCGCGTTTCGTCGCGGAGATCGTGGCGAGTGGCGACTCGCTGTGTTCCGTAGCTCGACGGCATGGATTGTCGCTGCGGCAGGTGTTTGGCTGGCGACGTCAGTTGCGAGAAGCGGCAGGCGGTCATTCCGAAGCTGACGAAGTACAGTTCGTGCCGGCGGTGGTGGAGGCAGTGGTACCGGCGCCAAGTGCTCACCGGGAGCGCAAAGCGGTGCGCAAGGCAGATAGCGGGATCATCGAGATTGAAGTCGACGGCATCACGATCCGAGCCGGTCGTGGAGCGGATACGGCGATGATTGCGTCGATTGTCCAGGCGCTGAAGGCGAGCCGGTGATCGGTCCGTCAGGTGCGGTCCGGGTGATGGTGGCGACCAAGCCGGCAGACTAGTTTCTTCTCACACTACGTCGTACTCAATCGGGCATGCCTGAGCGAAAGATCGTCGGTTCGAGGCCGCCTCGTTCCTACCGCCGCGACAGGCGGCGCCCGGCGACCATCGGCACCTTCACATCGACCGGCAGTCGCTTCACATCACCCTCGCGCTCACTGCCAAAGCCAAGCTGCTCGGGATCGAGAACCCTCCGACAAAGGACCGCACTTTCATCTTCGCCGGTAATCTCGAACTGGAAACGGCTTGGCAGAACACTGCCGGGGACACTGAGCGCGATTACCTCCCTTCAGCTGGATGACGCGAGCCACCCGGCTCCGAACTACGCCACCCAGATCGAGGTGGAAGTCCAGGAAGGTCTGCAGCTAAGCGACCTGGCCGTCTAGCTAAGCGGCGCATTTCATTTTGAATATCCTGAGTGAGGCAAACAAGGCACCGAGTGCTCTCATCTCGTCCTTGATCTATTTTTTTGCTGCTCTGGTATATTTCTTTCATTTTGCCTGCAATGGCGCATCAATCGCGCGTTTTTCGCAGGTCGGACCTCTTCCCGGCGTAGCTGGCTGCAAAGGTCTTTAGAGTTCTCTCCGTTCGGGAGGGAGAAGAAATTGGCTGAAACGCCAATCGAGCAAGCGATGAAGAACTATCGCGAAATACGTGGGGTCTTGCTCTTGTATATGTGTGCTATTGATCGTCGTGCTCCTTGCTGCCGGTGTGCATACTTTCTGAAAGGCCTGTGTCTTTTTGCCTTTAGGGCTGGCGTCAACCCTGGTTCATCAGCAGTTCCGACGGTTCCGACTAAGCCACCGTAGGATTTCAAATCTCGATTTCTTTCGGGCGTCTTGGAAGCTAGGCTTGCGGCAAACAGAGTTGGAGTGGTGGCGATTGGATTAACCCCGCGGGGCGGGTCATCAGCTACACCACGCCATGGGGAACGATCGCGCTTAGGTACCGACTGCTCGTCGTCGCGGTGCAGCATCATCAAAGAGATCGATGGCCGGGACGAGCCCGGCCATGATGAAGGACGTATAATCAATTCGACTTCGGTACCGTCGGGGTAGCGGGCTGCGCTGCGGCTTGCGGGGCGCGCCCGACGACAACGGTCAGAAGCCCCTGAGCCCATAGCCGCCTCGCAACCTTTCGGGCGTCGTCCAGTGTCACCGCATCGACGATGGCATTGCGCTTCTCGATATAATCGATCGGGAGCTTGTCCTGCTGGTCTCGCAGCAGCGCCTGCGCGAGCTTCGAGGAGGTATCGAGCGCCAGCATCTGCGAGCCCTTGAGGTAGGACTTGGCCTCGTCGAGCTCCTTCTGCGTCGGGCCCTCCTCGGCGATGCGGCGGACCTCCTTGTCGATGACGTCGATGGTGTCGCCTGCGCGGTCGGCGCGGGTGCCGGTGTTGCCGATGAAGACCGCCGAATGTTCCATCCAGAGCAGCGATTCGAACACGGAATAAGCCAGCCCGCGCTTCTCGCGGATTTCATGGTAGAGCCGGGAGGACAATCCACCGCCGCCGAGGATGTGGTTGACGACATAGGCCGCCATGAAGTTCGGATCGCTGCGCTTCACCCCGGGACCGCCGAAGGTGATCACGGTCTGGGGCACGTCGAGCGTCACGAAGGCGCGTTGCGGCGGCCTGGCGGCCTCGACGTCGGGGACCGGCACGAGGTTGGCCTTGGCGGGCAGGCTACCAAAGGTGTGGTCGAGCAGCTTGCCGAGTGTGGCTGGATCGACATCGCCGACCACCGCGATCTTCAGCGTGTCCTTGGCGAGCACGCGGCCGACATAATCCTTCATGTCGGCGACCGTGATGGTCGGAACGCTCTCGAGGTTGCCGTTGGACTGCCGGCCGTAAGGATGTTCGCCAAAGGCGACCTCCAGGAATTTGCGGCTCGCCAGCGAGGTCGGGTTGGTGGTCTCGCGGCGCAGGCCCGAGATCACCTGTGAGCGAATGCGCTCGACATCGGCCGTTTCGAAATGCGGCGAGGTCAGCGCGCTCCGCAGCAGGTCGAAGGCCTCGTCCTTGTTGTCGCGCAGCATGCGCAGGCTGCCGCGGAAGGTGTCGCGGGTGGCGCTGAAGGAGAGCTCGATGGCGCGGCGGTCGAGCCGCTCATGGAAGGTCTTGGAATCGAGATCGCCGGAGCCTTCGTCGAGGAGGTCGCCGACCAGATTGGCGACGCCCGACTTGTCCTTGGGATCCTGTGCCGAGCCGCCGGCGAAGGAATATTCCATGGCGATCAGCGGCACGGTCGCATCCTGCACGAACCAGGCCTCGATGCCGCCCGGCGAGGTCAAATGCTGGATCTTTGCAGCCGCCTGCGACGGCGAAACGGTAGCGAGCGCGAGTGCCGCGCCGGTGACGGCGGACAGCGCGAGGTATCTTGTGCGCAGGAACTGTCTTGCACGAAGGAAGGGATAGGTCACGAACGCTTCTCCTGGAGCTTAGTGGTCGCGGTGTCCTTGATCAGATAGCCCGTCACCGAGCGTTTCTTCTCGAGCCATTTCTGCGCGACGGTGCGGACCTGCTCGGCGGTGACGGCCCGAATACGGTCGGGCCAGCTCCGGATGTCCTCGACCGACAGGCCCGTGGTCAGCGCGCCGCCATACCAGCGCGCCAGCACCGCCTGGTTGTCCTGGGCGTAGATCGCCTCGGCGATGAGCTGGGTCTTGACCCGCTCGAGATCCTCGGCGCGGATCGGATTCTGCGCGATGTCGGCAATGACGCCGTCGACCACCTGCTCGATGTCCGCGAAGCTGACACCGGGTTTCGGCGAGGCCGCGACCGCGAACTGGGTCGGGTCGAGCGAGACGCTCGAATAGCTGGCGCTGGCGGAGACTGCGAGCGGCTTGTCGACGACGAGTGCGCGGTAGAGGTAGGAATTGCTGCCGCTGCCCATCAACTGAGCCAGCACGTCGAGGGCCGCGCTTTCGCCGGCCGCGGCCGTGGTTGCCGACGGCACCAGGTAATAGCGCCGCAGGCCGGGCTGCTCGACGCGCGGGTCGGACAGCGTAACAGTTCGCGGCGCGGCAGGATCCGGCTCCTGCGGACGGATGCGCTGTGCCGGGATTGCGGGCTGGGCCGGGATGGACCCGAAATTGCGCTCGACCAGCGGGCGCATGTCGGCGGCCTCGACGTCGCCGGCGATCACGACGGTCGCGTTGTTCGGCGCGTAGAAGCGGCGGTAGAAGGCGAGCGCGTCCTCGCGATTGAGCTTCTCGATCTCCTGGTGCCAGCCGATCACCGGCCGGCCGTAGGGATGATTGAGATAGAGCGCGGCCATGATCTGCTCGTTCAGCCGCGCGTCCGGATTGTTGGCGACGCGCATGTTGTATTCTTCGAGCACGACGTCGCGCTCGGGCAGCACATTCTCGTCCTTGAGGATCAGGCCGGTCATGCGATCGGCCTCGAACTCCATCATGGTCGGCAGCTGCTCTTTCGGCACGCGCTGGTAGTAGTTGGTGTAGTCGACCGAGGTCGAGGCGTTCGCATTGCCCCCGACGCGAACCACGGTTTGATCGAATTCGTCGAGTGGATGCTTGTCGGTGCCCTTGAACATGAGATGTTCGAGGAAGTGCGCGAGTCCGGACTTGCCCGGCGTCTCGTCGGCCGAGCCAACCTTGTACCAGATCATCTCCGTCACCACCGGCGTGCGATGGTCTGGGATCACGACCACCTGTAGCCCGTTACTGAGCGTGAAGCTGGTGGGCGGAGCCGATTTGAGCGTGGTTGTGGCGAACAGGCCGCCAGTGGAGAGCGCGCAAGTCGTGAGCAGTACGGCAAGAAGGCGAGCCGCCCATCGATATGAGAACATCGCAATCCTTGTAGAGGCTCGGCCCCAGACGTCAGGGTAGAACGTACGATAGGGCGGCGGGCATTTGGCCCCGGCGTTGTCATCGAGAAGGTTCGTCAGCTGCTGGTTCGGCATGGTCCTTTTAGATCTCCATAGTAGTTCGTTGGCATGAGGAGCGAGGTTGTGATCGACATCTATTTTCGGCTGCTATCTCTCCGATGAATCCAATGGAACGGCTTTTTACGCGCCACTGCTGTCGGTCCGACGCGCTTGCGCATAACCCAGAGCATTAGTCGTGCCAAAGAAACTTCGTTTAAATACAATGGGAGACATCCAGAACAGCGATGTCGCATGTCCAACATCGTCGGATATCGCACACTCTGAATCGACATTGACGTGTTGCGTGCCGCGTCGACAAAAGTGTTCTGCTCATCGAAGTGATTGATCAGGCGTGCGAGCATAGTCGTGACCAGCCACACGACATGCGGCATTATGCGGAGCACATGATTGCGCAGAGCTGGTTTTAAGCTGACCGCCGTTTTTCCTTGCTATGAACAGCTTACACCGAAGCCGGATGTGTTTCGGCATGGAATAAGGGCTCTGACGCATATTCGATGATCGTGATTGTTTTTATGGCGCGTCAATCAGCCTAGCCTGAAGGAGATCGAGCTTAGCGCGCCCGTACATTTGCCGTTTGACCAGCTTGAGCTTGGTGATCTGAGCTTCCACTTGGCCATTGGACCATGGTTGCGTGATAGCCGCGTGCACCGCGCCCTTATCGTTGGCAATGCCATTCGCTAACGAGGCAATGAGGCTCCGCTTGGAGTCATCAATCCAAGGTTCGAGCTCCATCTCGGCCTTCTTTCGGATCATCGCGTGGAAGCGGCCAACGAGAGCTTGGGCATCGGCCAGCATAGGAACGTTTTGTTCGATGACCGCAAGCGTGACGGTCTCGGCTTTGGTTAGGTGGTCGCGCTTCGTCGTCATCAGCTGCGCTATCGTCCTGGCGGCGGGGACCTTCTGCAATTGTTGATGGCTGATGGTCTCGGCACGTCGCCGTCGCGTCGCCCATTCCGCCACGACGCGCAGCGATCCCTTGAAGCCTTGTCCCTTCAAGCGGCGCCAGAGCTCGGCACCGTTGCGACAGCCGCCTGACCACTGCGCGTCCAGGAACGGCAGATGCCCGTCCAGGGTGCTTTGACGGGTGCGGAACATTTCCGTACCGCCGCCGCGGCTAATTTGGCGAACCAGATTGCGACTATGTCCTGTGCGGCGGACGATCTCCTTGAGCGACACACCGTCGCTGACGAGAGCCGTAATTACGGCATGGCTGTCCTGCCGCCGCAAATAGCCCTGATAGCGCAGCTTTTCCGCACAGGTCAGCAATTCCGGGTTGATCGTCGTCGCTCCAATTGCGGTTCGGATTCTGTTCATGGAGCGGCGCACCGCATCAAGGAAGGCCGCGCTCGCATTTTCCATCAGATGCCAGCGGTCGGCGACTTGGATGGCGTTCGGCAGCGCCTTGGCTGCTGCCTCGCCGTATCCACCACCGCGATCTCGCGACACAATGTTGATCGCTGGGTGCTTCGATAGCCACGCCCGAACGGTCGCCGTTTCCCGGTCGGGCAGCAGGGTAACGATCCGCCGGCGCTCCAAATCGCACACGATCGTCCCGTATCGATGATTTCTCCGGAACGCCCAGTCATCGATGCCCACAACAAGCAATGGATCTGTCGGCATCGCCGTCCGCCGGCGGACCACCCGCAGCAAGGTATCGTTGCTGACGGGCAGCATGAGCCGCTTGGCGAAGCTTGCCGCCGGCCGGCCGCCGAGCGCCAACCCCAAGTGATGGACGATGTATTCCAACCGTGCCGTCCGGCGCCGTCGAAGCGGGACGATGTCTTCTCCAAACCGCTCCGCGAAGATCCGCCGGCGGCAATGCGGCACCTCACATGTGAAGCGCCGCGTGAGCAATCGGAGGCGCACCCTTCTGCCCGCTGACGGCAAATCAGCCACGTGCCGGATGTATCGGCTATGGATTCGGCGCGACGCTGTCGCGCACAAAGGGCATTGGGCCTCCGCAGCCTCTGACCGAACAGCCAGAATAACCGAATCCATTGAGTCACTTACACCATCAAACACCAAACCACTCGGTACTAGCGATGAGATTTGAAAGCCCGTCCGCATGGCGCTGATTCTCCGTTTGAGAACCACAGTCGCCCGGCAAACTTCATCGGAAATGAGTCAGACCCGAATAAGGACCCCGTTTTCGGGGTGATCGGCATCCAATCGGGGCTCTGACTCATATGTGGAACGGCCCGGGCTGCACTCTTTCTCTGGTTGAACAAGGGATGACGGTGCGGTCATATGTTCGGCTTGTGAACGCGGCGCCTGGCCGCTGGCCACGATGATATCCGCGGAAGCAATCGCCCAATCAATTTCTCGCGCTCGAAGCGCAGTGAGTCAGGCGGTCTGATTGCTACCGAGAATGTCGTCATTCGGGTTCATCCAGATTTTGCACCTTGCCTCCTCGGCAGCTTTCTTCTTCCGCCGGAGAGCTCTTAAGATTAGGATTTCAGCATTGCGGCCGGCGCCTGATAGATGCCGCCTCTGACCAGCAAGGCCCAGATCGTGCGCGCAATCTTATTGGCGAGCGCGACCGATACGACCTTGACCGGCCGTCTTTGCAGCATGGTCCGAATCCAGAGTGGGACTTTCAAGCCTCGTTTAGCAAGCTTGATGATAGAGGTCGCACCAACGATCAAGAGCGTCCGTAGTTGCCGATTTCCACGCTTTGATATCGCGCCGAGCCTTTCTTTTCCGCCGCTCGACTGTGCCCTCGGTGTGAGCCCCGTCCAAGCCGCAAAATCTCGTGCAGTCGCAAAATTGCGAGCGTCCAAAACCGATGTCCGAACGGTAGCGGCGATGAGAGGACCGACACCCGGAATGCTCATCAGACGCCTGGCATCGGGGTCCTGTCTGACGGCAACCAAAATCTCTCTGTCGAGCTTCTCTATGCGGGTTGTAAGCAGCTCAATCTGTTCAGCGAATAGGATCAGGGCAAAGCGGGCGGCGCCGGGGATCCTATTGTCTTTTTCGTCCCGGAGAAGCACCAGGAGTTTTGCGATGCTTGCCATGCCTGTGCCGGCGATAATGCCCAATTCGGCCATATGAGCACGTAGGGCATTTGCAGTCTGGCTGCGCTGCCTCATCAGCAGCTCTCGCGTTCGCAAAATCATGCTGGCCGCTTGTTGTTCGGCAGTCTTCACCGGTACGAACCGCATTGTCGGGCGGGTGACCGCCTCACAAATGGCTTCAGCATCCGTCACGTCGGTCTTGTTTCGTTTGACGTAAGGCTTCACGTAGGCTGGCGGCATCATGCGGACAGCGTGGCCCAGCGCCGCTATCTCGCGCGCCCAGTGATGGGCACTCGCACAGGCCTCCATACCTACCAAGCAAGCTGGAAGGCTCCGAAAGAAGGGCAGAACCTGCGATCGCCGCAATGTGCGACGAACCAAGACTTTCCCGTTTTCGGCGATGCCGTGAACTTGAAAGATCGACTTGGCCAAATCCAAACCCACCGTGATAATCTTCTCCATGGAACGGTCCTTCCTTTGTGGCGCCTCTCTACGCGACCACGTTAGGCACTTTTGATGCCGGTTCGAAGGGCCGTTCCACACCATCATTTCTGATGAAGTTCGCCGGCGACTGTGGTTCTTCAACGGAGAATCGGCGCCATGCGGACAGGCTTTCGAATTTCATCGCTCGTACCGAGTGGTTTGGTGTTTGATGGCGTAAGTGATTCAGAGGATTCGGTTATTCTGGCTGTTCGGTCAGAGGCTACGGAGGCCCGGTGCCCTTTGTGCACGACAGCATCGCGCCGAATCCATAGCCGTTACATCCGGCACGTGGCCGATTTGCCATCAGCGGGCAGAAGGGTGCGCCTCCGATTGCTCACGCGGCGCTTCACATGTGAGGTGCCGCATTGCCGCCGGCGGATCTTCGCGGAGCGGTTTGGAGAAGACATCGTCCCGCTTCGACGGCGCCGGACGGCACGGCTGGAATACATCGTCCATCACTTGGGGTTGGCGCTGGGCGGCCGGCCGGCGGCAAGCTTCGCCAAGCGGCTCATGCTGCCCGTCAGCAACGATACCTTGCTGCGGGTGGTCCGCCGGCGGACGGCGATGCCGACAGATCCATTGCTTGTTGTGGGCATCGATGACTGGGCGTTCCGGAGAAACCATCGATACGGGACGATCGTGTGCGATTTGGAGCGCCGGCGGATCGTTACCCTGCTGCCCGACAGGGAAACTGCGACCGTTCGGGCGTGGCTATCGAAGCACCCAGCGATCAACATTGTGTCGCGAGATCGCGGTGGTGGATACGGCGAGGCAGCAGCCAAGGCGCTGCCGAACGCCATCCAAGTCGCCGACCGCTGGCATCTGATGGAAAATGCGAGCGCGGCCTTCCTTGATGCGGTGCGCCGCTCCATGAACAGAAACCAGGAAGGCTGCAGTCTGGAGCTTGATTACGGTGGGGCCTTTTCAATCGACCTTGTAAGAGGCCTGAAAGAACGTACCCCAGCGCTGCATGCTGAACTTCGCAAGCTGAGGCGGAGTGGGTGCCTCAGAACAGTATGCGCATATCGATTCGCTTTCCTTTTGGGTCCACATTGCCCAATAGCGCCCGCCGACGCCAATGCTGAGATTTTTGGTGATGAAGTAGGACAACACGCCTTCGGCCTGTACACCCCCGCCTCCGTTCCCGCGTTGATCAGCAAAGAGCCCGCGCGAGAGATGGTGGTCGCGACCAGCGAAATCGGTCCAAGGCAGGTAAGCGACATCTGTGCTTAAACGCCAACGCTCGGTAAGCATGGTTTCGGCGCTCAGGCCGACGCGAGGTGCATTCCACTGCGTATCCTGGCTGCCAACGATTTCAGCGGACCCCGAATATGAACTGATGGGGTGGGCAATCTGCATGACTCCGTTCGTGTCGGAGTTCTGGGCGTAATAGGTCCAGCCGAGAAATCCGCCGACCTTGTAGTTGGCGCCGCGCAAAAAATCGTAACCCGCGTCGACCGTATAATAGGTGAACCTTCCGTTTGCCTGGCCCGATATCGTGTTGCTATAAGAGACCCCGCGAGGGAGACTCCAATCTTCATCGTTCATCTTTCCTTTATCGAAGCGCCCGATGCCGACGTTGCTCTTCAGGAACACTCCCCACGGGCTGTCAAGACGGCCAAATAATTCGCCGGAAAGTCCGTCGAGGCCGTGGTAGGTGAGCCTTGATATAAGACTGTTAGGATCTCGATCTCCAGCAGCGATGCCGCTGTGGTCCCATTGGAATCGTCCCCGGCTGAGCCAGAGCCGCGATCCGCCTTCGAACGACCAACCGGCCGTGTAAGCAATCGGCGGCGCGCCGGCAGGTGCTTTCGCATACAGCGGCGCATCGGCCCATTGCGCCCCCCATGGGTCGGCGCCAAAATGGTAGTTCAACCCGATCTTTCCGATGTGATAGCTGCTGGACAGGCTCGTTGTGTTCGCCGGAACAATTGCGAACGGCGGAAACTGCACCGTCGGAGGCGTTCCGACGCTTGGCCCACCGAAATGCAGATAGTCATACTCTACATTGACCGACCATGCAGGCGTAAGCGCTTGTTCGATGCCCAGCCCGATGACGCCACCGACCTGACCATAGTCGAAATGAGTTTTCTGCCGTAGCTCGTTGAATTCGCGGTTATTGAGGACGTTGCCCTGATTGTGTTGCCAAGCCACGCCTCCCTTGAGATAGGCCAGCGTATGGCCGACAGCGCCGAACGCGTAACCGACGCGGCCGGTCCCGGTGGCGAAGAGGTTTGGACCAGCCGTGCAGTTTGCGCTCACAACAAAGCCGGAGGCGGCCAGGCAAGTATTTGTGCCATCGGATACAGCGCCGCTGGCATCTAGTTCGACGCCAAACACCCAGCCGTTCTTCTGCCAATTGTAGCCGACCTGACCTCCTGCGAGGAACACTGGGGTATCGACGACGGCGCCATAGATTGACGGACCGTAGGGATTGGTGAAGGAGGTTCGGCCGTACCCACCGCCGACGTGCCCGCCAATATAGCCTCCGGACCAGCTCCACACCGCCGGTTGCACCGCTGGCTCATAATTCGCCGCAGTGGCTGCAACGCTTGCAAACGCAATTGTTGTGGCTCCCGAAAGAAGAATTCCAGATCGCATCCAAGAGTTCCCTGCATTCCCTCGGTCCACAACCGAGCGCCGTTATCCCCGCGTCGCGCAATCCACAGCAAGGCCGGGGCCTCCATTGTTTCGCTACATAGAACTTATTCTTGCTGATGGAACTTGAGTAGCTGGCGTCTCACGAACAGTCAAGCTTACTTTGATGTGCAGAATGGCGATTGTGCTAACTGGATGGACTCCTGGCGTCATTCTGACTATTGGTTCTGCACAACAGAACCAGAGGTATAGATGGTAAGAACAGGGGTTGATGCGGTCGCGCGGGCACTGGCAATCCTTAAGGCGTTCGACCCGGAGCGCGCCGCGATGACGCTGACGGAGATTGCGGATGCGACTGACCTCTACAAGAGCACAGTCCTTCGCCTTGCCGCATCTCTGGAGGCGGATGGCTTCCTGGTGCGGGGTACGGACCGGCTATTTCGACCCGGACCGGAGCTATGGCGCCTTGGGGCGCTCTATCAGCGCGGGCTCGACCTTGGTGACCTGATCAGACCCTCGCTCCATCGTCTGGTCGAGGCTACCGGAGAGACCGCATCGTTCTACATCGCGGAGGGCGACGAGCGCATCTGCCTTTATCGCGTCAATTCTCCGCGTTCGGTCCGGCATCACCTCGAAGAGGGTCACCGATTGCCGATTGACCGCGGCGCTGCCGGCCGTGTTCTTACCGCCTACCGCGATTCTGCATCAACCGATGGAAAGAAGGTCAGAGATCGTGGCTTCTACGTCTCGATCGGCGAGCGGGATCCTGAGGTCGCGGCTGCAGCTGTGCCTGTGATCGACGTTCATGGCCAATTGCGCGGCGCTCTCTCGGTGTCCGCCATTCGGAGGCGCTTTGATGCAGATGCTCGGAAGGCTGCGATTGTAGTTCTGAAGTCCGAGGCTAAAGCGCTGATCGGCCTGCTGCCTGCAAGCGTGCGCTGAGCTCTTGTTACGGTTATGCCCGGCTCACTCGATGGTCCGGCTTAGCGCTGGAGCAATCCTCAAGTTGACGCCTAACACCTTTACCGCGTGCATGATGCCTATTGCAACGACACATGACCGATGCCTAATCCATCGGGCAACAGGGGGAAATTGTATGAAGGCATTCTCGATAATTGCCGTGGGGCTCGTGACCGCGGCAGCTCAGGCCGAAGAGGTCGCGCCAAGTCGGATCGATAGCATCACAAAATCTGCGCGAGACATGATGCCTGCCATGCCGTCGCTGCCATCCGTCTCCCTGCCTTCGACGCCTGACCTTTCGCTTCCAGACTTCTCGGATACGACGGGTAAAATGATGACGGAGTTCATGCATTCACTCAACAAGTGGGCGATGCTCTGCCTGTGCTCGAACAAATGGGTTACGAAGTCACCACGTTTAAGGTGACATGGGGACTTCCGCCGAAAGCTCGGCTTCGCCTGAAGTCAAACGGCAACGCCGACATCCAGAAGGTAAATGCCATTGTTGCCTCGCTCATCGCCACCTGCAAGATCAACAGCGTGGAGCCATACGCCTGGATGAAAGCGACGCTCAAAGCGATCGCAACCGGTCACCCGCAGTCCCGGATCGACAAACTCCTGCCCTGGTCGTTCGGCCGCACCTCGTGATTCTCCGTCGTTGCCGCCTCCATACCCGCCGCCAACGATTTGCAAACACGTTGATCAACAGACTGCAATCCCCCACGCCAAACCTTTGCAAATGGGACGCGAACGTCGCTTACCAATCACCGATACGCCAGCATCATCTGCAACCTCGACGGTTGCGGCCGGTACGCTCCCCGGTGGACCCGTTCGTGCAGTTCCCTGAGCCGGGGCTCAAGGTCGGCCTCGTAGTCCTGCCACGTCATGCCATCCACGCCGGGGGCGGCTTTGCGCCGAAGCGCATAGAACGCCATCTGGAGTGTATCGACAGTGATATGGTGGAGAAGCCGTTCGGCTCACTAATCACCAGCACGCCAGCAAGCAGGAGAATGGCAAAACCCGCCAGGTCTCCGCCATAACGTGAGCAAGCCATCGTGCTCGCGCCCGACAAGCGAGTGTACGGCGCGCCAGCCTGCGGCCGCCCTCGACTTTCGCCGTGTGCGACGGCCGACTGACGCCTCAACTGGATAAGGTGACGAGACAATACGAACAAAGCGATCGAGCTTTGATGCGCCTTGTAGCCGGCATGCGCGACGGGATCCTGCATGCGATCAGTCCCTCTCCGCGCGCTGGGCCTGACGATTCCAGTTCAGAGTCCAGGCCGATTTGTCGTCGCCCGACCGGAAGAGATTGGCGCGGATCGGTCGCGGCAGCGTGGGATCGTCGATGACAAGCGAAACGTACTCGCCGGCCTTCTCACCGGTACGCTTCCAGCCCGCGCCAATCTCTGGGCCGTCGCCGTCGCCGAGGCGAACGCGGTAGTCCGGCGCGTTCTCGGCATCCGAGGATTCGGCCGGAACGAGGGTGAGAATTCGCTCGAAGAATAGCGTTTCAATGCGCCCGGTGAAGCCGGACTTGTCGCGGGTGAACTGACCGATTTGCGCCATGGGAAATCTCCTTGGTGGCTGGTTGGGAGGCGGGTCAATGAGTGGCGGCGCCCCAAACGAAACGGCCGTCGCCGGCTTCATCCGTCCAAAGCGGGACCGCGCGCGCGACGATCGAGCTTGCAGGCAGTGAGCCGAAGTAGCGTCCGTCCAGGCTGTCCGGAACGGTGGGGTTCATGAGGAAGACCTGACCCGGCTGAAGGGTCGTGCATCCGCTCCACCGCGGTAACAGACGGCCGAGATGGTCGCGATCGTGCGCGGCGCCGACATCGATATTATCGACGGTGATCGCATCGCCGGACCGGCACACGGTCTGTCCTGGCAGCGCCATCACATGCTTCAGCAGGGGCACGCCCTTTGGCAGGAAGCCACCATCGGCGAGGAAATTGGCAATCGGCTCTGGGAGCCGCACCACGACCAGTTCCAGCGCGTGCAGCTCACCGATGGGATGTAGCGCATAGAGTCCCGTCGGCGTGCTCGCGGTGGCATTCCAGATCAGCCGCGGAGCAGGCTGAACGAACACCAGCCCCCCGGCGGCGAGCGACGCGATGTATGTCAGAACGACGTAGCCAAAGCGGGTCATGGTGTGACACTCCGGCGCTTGAGCCAGGCCACATGCTGCTCGCGCGTGTAGGCGCGCGGCACGTGGCCGGCAGCGAGGCGGTTGTGGAGATGCCGCCAGTATTCGGGGGCAGCGTCAGCAGGATCGATGGCGAGCGCCTCAATGGCATCGACCGCCTGCAACACGCGCTCGACCTTCGGCCAGTTATCGACGCGCAGCAGGATCTCGCCGCCGGGGCGCACGAAGGGCAGCGTCTGATAACGCTGGCCGGCCTCCACGGCGCGCACAATGTCCATACGCGACACCACGGTGCCATAGTCGTTCGAGGCCCAGCGAACGAAGCCAAAGATGCTGCCGGGTGCAAAGCTTGAAACGCTGCGGCGGCGGTCGAGGATCTTCTCTTCAATGCGACGGCCGAAGCGCAGCCAGTGCTCGATCCTCTTCTCGATCCAGGTCAGTTCGACATGCGTGAGCGCGACGCTGCGCCGATGCGAGGACGGCACGGCGCGCGGCGGCAGGGCCTCATTGTCGTTCATGACGGCTCTCCGGTGTCGGTGGGGAATTCGCGTGCCAGCAGCTCGCGCAGCATGTCGGCGACGGTCACGCCGCTCTGGAACGCAGCGACCTTGATGCGGCCGCGCAGCGCCGGGGTGACGTCGATGGTCAGACGCGCAGTGAATGCGGTCCCGTCATCCACGCGGCGCGGCGGCGCGTCGCTGGCCTTGATCCAGCTTTCGGCATCGCCGGGACGCGAGGCGAAGCCGCGCTTGGTGGAGCGCTCGCTCATGACGCGAACCTCGCAACTTCAGAGGCGAGCGCGGCGATCTCGCGCGCAGCGGCGCTCTCGTCGGCAAGCTCGAAGACGAGCCGGCCGGACTGCGCGGCATCGGCGAAGACGACGCGCTGGCCGATGGTGCTCGTGAGCACCGGCGGATCATGATCGGCGAGCGTCTCGGCTGTCTCGCGGGCGATGATCGTGCGCGCGCCGCAGCGGTTGAGCACAAAGCGAGCGGCGAGTTGCGGACGGTAGATGCGGGCCTCCCGCAGAAGATCCAGCATCTCGGCCGATGCCCAGCCGTCGAACGGCGAGGGTTGCACGGGGATCAGCACTAGGTCGGCCGCTAGCAGCGCCGAGCGCACTAAGCCTGCGACACGCGGCGGTCCGTCAACGACGACATGATCGGCGGCGCGCGCGATCTCCGGCGCCTCACGATGGAGCGTGTCGCGGGCGAGACCAACGACGCCGAACAGCCGTGGAACGTTCTCCCGCGCCCGTTGCTGTGACCAGTCGAGTGCCGAGCCCTGTGGGTCCGCGTCGATCAACGTCACGCGTTTTCCGCGCAGCGCCCATTCGCCGGCGAGGTGCAAGGCGAGCGTGGTCTTGCCGACGCCACCCTTCTGGTTGAGCAGCGCGACAATCATCGCTTACCTCCCGTCTTATGGTCGGGAAGAGGCAGAGATTGTTCGCTTGGGTGCTTGGTTGGCGGCTCAGCGCTCGTGGCGGCGTTATCCGCAACACGCACCAACCCACTACAACAGTTAGATTCTAAGTTAGACTCTAAGTTAGGACCCGGGATCGTCGCGTCTTGCCAAAGCGTTAGCTGTGGTTTGCACTCCCGAAATCCCGATACCGGCACGCCCGAAGTCCCGATCGTGCGAACGCCCGAAGTCCCGAGCTGATTCACAGCGCCATCCACAGGTGCTGTGGATGGCTTGCCTGGCAAGATGCGCAGTAGCTCGCGCCGTTCGATGCGCTCGATGCTCAGAGAGTAACCTGGCAGGGGTTGACGTGCAGCGATCCGGCGGAGATCGAAGGCGAAGTCAGCGAGCTTGGCGAGGCTGCCGGATTTCTCGTGAAGATGTGCGACCTCGAACAGCCATCCTCTCGGCTGGCGGCCGGCATGCTTGCGCGCGACGCGGTACAGCCAGCGCTCGATCCCGCCGCTCAGGCTGAAGTAGGCCGGGTCGATGGTGAGAACGAGGGAGCGATCGATAACGCCGCGATAGAACCAGTCGGGAAGGACAAACTCAATGCCTTCGACGCGACCGTCGGCCTTGGCGCACTCCTCCCACTCGTTGATCCACGAGAATTGGTGGCGCCGCCAATGTTCGCCCTGCCGGATGGTGGTACGGATGACGGTCGCTTGAAGGCGGGCCAGTGCCCCTTTCAAAAGCTTGTAGTCGCGCGCCCCGGTCTGCCGCCCGACCGCGATCAGAAGCTGGTAGGGCGTGAAGCGCAGGAAACGCGAGGTCCTCAGGCCGAGGTTCTCAGCCTCGACGATTTGGCTGGCGGCCCAGATCAGCACGTCGGCGTCCCAAATTGTCGCCATACCGTGCTCGGGAACTGCATAGACTTCGACGCGGACGTCGCCGGCTTGGTAGAGAATGGGCTTTGTGCGCTTGGCCTTGGCAAGCGAGAAGAATGGCCGCTCCATCAGGTCGCGCTGATCGCGCGGGCTGGCGTCGCCCGTGGCGACAACGAATGGGTCGAGCTTGCTTCGCTCGCTCGGCACAAGGATGCGACGCGACGACATGGGCGAGCGTTGCCTTAGCGGTGCGCGTTGCCGGCGGCGCGGGCCTCGACGTAACGCGGATCCGACGTTGAGGTGCAGGCGGCCTGATCGGCCCAGGCTTCGAGATCGCCGATGGCGTAGACGACACGGCCGCCCAGCTTGCGGAAGGTCGGGCCGTTGCCATGGCAGCGGTATTTCTCCAGTGTGCGCGGCGACAGGCCAAGGAGGCGCGCGGCCTCAGGCGTGCGCACGTAGCGCGTGGTGAGCTGCGCGGTCCGGTCGAGCATGGGAGATCTCCGTCTTGCCTCGAAGCGCCGCGGCCAAGTCGCGGCATGTCGGGGCCAGAGTGGCGGAGAGTTCAGGCGTTGGGGGTGGACGAAAATTCTTGCAGGTGCGTGTCCCCCTTAAGGTCGCGACAAGGCGAGCTGAGACATTGCCAGCGGGGCGCCGCGCGAACGGGCCTGATTGTACGGATTGCGTTGAGGGATTGACGCCCGCGTCAGAAACCGCGCAGGAGTTTCAGGTAACCTCGCTCGACCAGGGCGATCGAATCGTGAATGAGGCGGTTTGCTTTGCGGCGGGCGTGCGAATCCTTCCACTCGACCGAACGACGCCGCGCGTGATCGGAAGCTAGCACCTTTGCGGCCACCTCGCGCGGGCCGCCGCCCAGGTCGTGGACGTCGAAGGCGTGAAGGAGCTGGATCAATCGCCGTTTCTGAAAGGACGTCAGCCGCAGAGCCGCCGGCAGAAGACCGATGCGCTGGCCCCCAAGGCGACGAACGAAGTTTAGCGCCACCTCGAGCCGCAGTTCGCCCATGCTGTCGAGCGGCACGAGCACAGCAGGACGTCGCGCAGCCTGCTCGTCTCGCATGAGCAAGTGGAGCTCGCCTGATCCGTCTGTGATCACCAGCTCACGTCCGTCGGCATCGATCCGCTCGATAAGCGGCTCCCCGAGGACGTTACGACCGACCGACGTGGCGATATCGAATCCGGAAGGCGCCCGCTCCAGGATCAGCGTTCCCGGCGATACCTGCGGCAGCCAAATGGTGGGTTCAAGTCCAACGGGAGAGGCGGGGTCATGGGCGACACCGTAACCTCCAACGACGTGCAAGCTCGGAACGGACAGTCTTGGGATCAGCCCCCTCACGCGTGATCTGGCGCTGTGCACGAGCGAAGTCGCGGCGATAGTCAGCGTTGCGGCGAAGGAACTCGAGGGCAAAGCCCGGGCGTTCGAGACGATTCAGGCGTTCAATCGTCTCCGGCGAGCGCCAATACTGCGTGGGCATAGTGTGTCCTCTTGCTTCTTCACGTTCCGCGCTCCCCAGCGAAGGCCACGGCAGGATCAGAAAAGAGGGGCAGGCAAGCTAGACCTCGAAGTTGCATCACGCGTGATCGCAACTTGCGTGACAGGGCAGCTCACTGCATCCGCGGCTCCAATAAATGCTGATATCCGGCGTCCGTCATCCATCGCGCGCGGGCCAGATGGCTGTCATGGACGATCTTGGCGCGATCGGGTTCTCGGGATGGATCAAGGCCAAAGAGCACTTCGACGACCTCACGCCAGTCGGCGCCCTCTTCTTCGGCCATTAACAACCGGACGTAGATTGCAAGATGTTTCTCATCGTAGGCGTTCACGCGATCGGTTTGTGGCGGCCGGTCCTGAAATGGCAGTTCGTTCATTGCAATCATCTCCGTCAGCCTCAAAGCAATGCCGGACATTCATTTGACGGCGGGAACTTCGCAACGTCGCGAAATGTCGCGCGACCTCCACCGTGATGCATAGGCCGCATCACGGTGTGCCCGCAAGCGGCGAACGATGGCTCGCGAGGCACCGGCGCTCTCTAAATCGTGAACCGGCGCTCGCTGAGCGCGCCTGGCACGAAATCGCAACCCGATTCGGCATCCTGCTGACGCCCTCGGCGGTACGTAGTCCGTACCGTCTGCCCCCCCGCGCTGATCGCCAACGTTTCATCATGCATTCGGTTCGGGCTTGAGGCACATCAGCAGCTTCGTTCATTGGGGACTGCCGTGCCGATTGTAGAGAATACTCCGTGGTGAAATACTCTTCAATAGACCTCTCTCATCTCCATGGAGATACGGGAGATTCTGGCGCGCAATTTGAGAAAGCATCGGCAGGCCGCAGGCCTGTCTCAGGAGGAGCTTGCCCATCGCGCCGAAATTGATCGCGGTTACATCAGTTCACTCGAACGCTGCCGGTATGCAGCCAGCATTGACGTTCTCGATCGACTTGCCCGTGAATTAGGGGTCGAAGCAGCGGATCTCTTGCAGAAGAAAGCGCGCGGCACGCTACGCGGAAAGCGGGCCACTTGACGACTTGAGCTGGCCGGACATTGTTGAGCGCATTGGAGGCCAACGAAACGCGTCCAGTCAAACCGTGACCGCCTCGCGCTGCTGACCGGGATCTATTCCGCCGTACCCAACTGCTCCCTTGCCGTTCATTGCAAGCCCGCCCGGCACACCTGGCGGATGGTGATGCCCCGCCCGGACCAGCCGGGCGAGGCATTGTGGATCGGCTCAGTCGCCGTTGCGACGGCTGGGGCGAGACCAGATCAGACTGAAGCCCTCGCCCTCCTCGTCGTCAAAGAGGTTGGCGAAGATCGGAGCGGTGAAGCTCGGATCGTCGAGCTTGAGGCCGAGATAATCGCGGCCCTCGTTGGAGCGCTTGGCCCAGGCGGCGCCGATCTCAACCCGGCCCGCATAGACGCGGTGGCTGGGGCTGTTCTCGCCGGACCGATTGGTCTCGGGGACAATCCGGACGTTTTTGGTCTGGAGCGAGAGGGTCACGATTTCACCGGTGAACTCGTTGTTGCCGGTCTTCTTGAAGGTGCCGATGGTCGCCATGGAAGTTCTCCTTGATCTCTGTTTTCCGAGCCCGCACCTTGCGGCCTCGATGGTGATCGAAGGGGCCGGAGGCGATCGACGGCGCACCCCGAAGGGGCTCGACAGCAAAGGAGGACCTTTCTTGTCTCGCGCGAGGAATGACGGCGCAGCCGGCAGGGGAAGAAAGTTGTGACGCCGCTGTTGCGCCTTAGGCGATCGAGGCTTCAGCCGGCCTTCGGCCAGATCAATCCATCAAAGAGGCCGTTCGGTGCGCTCGGCCGGACAGAGCTGATATCGAGGAGAACGTGGCGATTTCGGTCGCACCGAGAGCCCGGCGAATGAGTTCGATGGTGACAGGCGCCCTCTCCTGTCAGCAATGGACGGATTTGGCGTTCGAGATCGCGCCTCGGCGGGGACGGCCCGTTCACATCCGTTGTCGGCCGATATTTGAGAGGTGACGGCTTGGTCCATACCGCCATGAGGGCGTGACGAAGCTGGCCTTGTGGAGATTGCTCGAGCTTCGACGCGCGCATTTGACTCGGCGATGAAAACCGAGAGCGTTCCGTACATCTGATCCAATCCCGTCCGCCGACGTGAAGCTACAATGCCCCCTGCCATTACCCGGCAGGTCCGGCGGTCATTCCAGTGATCCGGATGAACGCCGTGATGCTGACGGCAATGGCGCCCACGACTGGAAAGATCGCCTGCCAGATCGGTGCAGGCACCGCCATCAGCGCAATTCCGTGGGTGGCGCTGTAACCGGCGACAGTGGCGGGCGCGACGTAGAGGACGACGATCAGCAGCCGGAGCCAGGTCCACGGCACATAGGCGAGCGCAAGCTGGCCGATGCCGAAAGTCGCGCCGCCTGCGACGAGGCCTAAGACAATGCAGCCGACCACCCCGGCGCCGGTATGAAAGGCCCAGACGACGGTCGTGAGGCCGACGAAAAACCGGAGCGCGAAGACAGCAAGGGTGAACAGCAGCCAGCAAAAGAAGCCAATGCCGGTAATGACGAGCAGCGGTCCGAAGATGATCATAGCGGTGGGCTCCGTGAGATAGAGGTCTGACGGTCGCGCCTTCCACCACCACCACGGCGCATGCCCGAGTATAGCGGAGACGACTGTGATCGCGAGCGGAAATCCTGTGGGATTTCCGCCGCCCGACCTCCACGATGCTCGGGTCCTTCATCATTGGAACGGGTCGAATTCTTACCTATGCGCAGGTGGCGCATAACCACGACCACGGGAGATGACAGAAGTCGTCTGCTTCGATCACGTTGCGCGCCGGAATAGTTTATCTGCCAGAGCGATGAATGAGAGAACGAATTGTTCGTTGGCCGCCGACAGCCGCTTCCACCGTTTGCAGTTTTTGGATGATCCGGTGTGTTGGCGCAGGCCCTGATGCTGCCATGTACCAATGCAACTAGTGCTTGAACCCCCTGGAGAGATTGTTATGGCAAAACCCCCTCAAATCGTCCTCACGCCGTTCTTCCGCCCTCGCGATGAGGACGCTGAGGAGCAACAGATGTACGTGGCGGGATTCGTCGATGAGGAGGACGAGGCGTGGGGCACGCTGATCCCACTGGAGGCGGAGATGGTTGAGCAAGCCGTTATGAGGCATCAGACAATCGGGGTTTGGTGCAACTCCGACGGCCGCATCCAGCCGCAGCCCGACAGCGACGGGCTATTTGAACACCTGCTCGAGAAAGGTCAATTGAAGGAGACGCCTCTCGACGAACTGGTTGCCGAGGCTATCGAAGAAGGCAGGAATGAACCCAATGATGAGATTCTCGACATGTTCGAGACTCTGCATGAGCGGCTGGTGCGCGCCACGAGCGCAGTCGCTGACGAGATTGCGCGGCGCAGGCGATGAAATCCAGGCGCGCGAGCGCTGAGTGAAAGAGAATCTGGGCTACGTTTGGTACTTGGCCGAGTGACGGAGATTCCCACTTAGAGGACCAGGCAGGACGGCTTCAATCCTCATCAGATTGATCACGCGTCGTGGCGGCTCGCGCCGACTTCATTTGGATCGAGCGTCAGCCCCAACTGATGGGGGTATACGGAACTCGACGGCGCTTCAGTTCTTCCTCAAGGCGCAACGCTTCTCGTTTCGCAGTTTCGCCCAGCAGACGATGTTTGCTGCCTAGGCGCACATCGGCCGCAACTTGCTGCCGAATATTTTCGTAGAGTTTAAGGACGCTCGCGTCACTTAAATCCTGGATGGCCATCGACATCTTCTCAAAGACATTCACGAAATAAAATGGAGCCGCAGATGAGATCCGCGGCTCCCCGGGAAATAGCTCAATAAGACGCAATGTAGTCCAGCCCCGGTACCGACCTCAGAGTGCCTCGTTCATTGAGATTTGTGGAGCGTCAATGGCGCTTGCGTTTGCGAAAACAATATTAACGTTGCTTCTTCACCACACCGGGCTCAGCCCGGCCACTTAGACTGCCCGGACGCTCTCAGACTGTCTTGGACGGCAAAGTTGCTGTCGTTCGGTCCGGCTTCACTGTTTAGTCGTTTGTGCATTTCCTTGCTAGCCTTGAAGAGCGGAAAGCGCTTCTTGTCGACTCGCACGAGCGCGCCCGTTCGCGGATTTCTGCTGATGCGCGCCGGCCGTTGCTTGGCAGAAAACACTCCGAATCCTCGAGGCTCAACCCGATCACCGCGCGCGAGCGCAGCGACGATCTCGCCCAGGATTGCATTTACAATGTTCTCGACGTCACGCTGATAAAGGCGCGGACTTCGACCGGCGATACGCTCAACGAGTTCGGACCTGATCATTGGCACTGGCGTCCACGGAATTTGCGGGTGATCATTCCTCGACACCTTCGTCGAAACAGCGCAGGATGCGATCCATGGCCACTTGCCTTTGCGGGCCGTGGCGGTCACGGCGGCACGCGTGGAGAAGCGCCGCTCCCCGGCCGCCGGATCGGCGCGTTCGGGACGAGAGCATTCGGCGGCCGGAGACCTTGTTGATCGGCGCCAGCCGCAGCGTTGTTAAAGGAAACTTCGTCGGCTTCGCCGATGAGGAGTTGGGTAAGATGACGCTGGCCCACGCTCGTTTTTGGCATTCTCATCAGCGAGGTCCCACTTGTTGTTGCCGTTCTGACCATCAATGCCTTCGGATGGGACATGGAAGGACGATCTGCTCATGTTTGGCTCTAGCAGGATCGAAGCCCAGTGGCTCGATAGCTCGAGCACGTCGGCGAGCCTCGCCATGTACCCTTCTCCTCAATCAACAATGTCGATTGGGTGTGGTAAAAATGAGCCGCACAGAGGTCCCGCAAGGCCCTCAGTCCGGCCAGTTACGCGGGGATCGAACCCGCGCGAGTGATGCATCGTCGCGTCGAGACAGAAATCTGCCTACAATTGAATACCGTCCGAGTTCAGCGTAAGAACGTCTTTCTACAAAAGAAATTGGCGGTTAGTTGAGAAATGTCACGCCCAACCGTCGCTCGTCACGCCAGATGACGGAACAATAAATATCACGTCCAACGCTCGGAATGCGCAGACCGAAAGCGGCTGGCATAAAAGGCGCATCCAAGGTCTGAACGATTGCGGAGGAAGCCGTGAGATGGCGCACCTTACAGCGCATCGGAGAACCATCAATAACGATCTCGGCTATGCGAATACCCCTGTTTCGGCGCTCTTTCGTCACGTCTCTCATCTCTCCCGCTCTAGGGCGCGGGAGATGTGATTGGCGATTTCGGTCTCAATTTGGCTGGATCATGATTTCATTGTCAGGCCGCGAGCTTTTTCTCCATCGCCAACCAACGCCTCAAGTGAAAATCCTGCGCTACCACGGCCTTGCGCTCGCTGGACTTGCCGTCGCCCACCCGTTCGCCGCCGCAATCTGGCGCGTGGTCAGGCCGTCCAGGCTCCCCTCCAGTACCGCCAAGTGCTCCCCTGCGCAGCAGCAACGCGAGTCGCGTCCATGTCGGCGATCGTTGTGTCAATCGGCCTTTTAATTGCGGATTGATGCCAATTCTCTTTTTGAAGCCATTCGGCAAGACGATAGCGCTCGACCCGTTGGAGCGGGTTGGGGTTGCGGAGACGGGGCGAGCGCGACTGGTAGATCGATAGCCGGCTCGTAGTCGTGG
Organism: Bradyrhizobium sp. 195; assembly: GCF_023101665.1. Taxonomy (NCBI): domain Bacteria; kingdom Pseudomonadati; phylum Pseudomonadota; class Alphaproteobacteria; order Hyphomicrobiales; family Nitrobacteraceae; genus Bradyrhizobium; species Bradyrhizobium sp. 195. The sequence continues at coordinate 7,719,682 of NZ_CP082161.1, forward strand.
ACCGATTAGCCATTACCTACTCTCCTCAGCTGCGCGCCGCTGGGGTCATGGTCCTTTCCGAAGGTCGCAAGCGCCTCATGATGATGTCCGGATCGGGTGCCTCATCGTTTGCAATGGCGTGCGGGCGAGCCGCCACCAGCCGATTGACCGAGGTCACCACGACCACCATCCCAGCGGGACATCGCCGGGCCCGGCGAACCGGGTCAGGAACTTGCAAAATAATGTCAGGCCGGCGCGTGGCCTCAGTGGAACGGCGTGCCATAGACCCAAATGCCGTGGAGGATCACAGCGATCTAGCGCGCAATGGCGACCTTTGCCTTTTTCATACCGACCCGCTTCGCGATTCCCCAGGCCTTGAGGGAACACCATTTCTTGGTCCGATAGAGAAGGACGGTCGCTGCCTAAAACAGGGTAGATTTGGAGAAGTCAATCGCCCCATCGAGATATCTTGCCACTAATGTCAGTTTCACCAGATTGGTTGCGCAGAGGTGTGAGGCCGAGATAGGCACTGACTGTCGAGGCCGATCGCAGGGGCGGGTCATCGATCGTATGGCGGAAGGTGACGGCAGTCACCAGGCCAACACCAGGAACCGTCATTAGGCGAGGCGTCGTCTCGTCAGACTTCCCAAATCGGCGGACCTCCTCGTCGAATTTTATCTGCTGCTGGCAGATATGCTCATGAATTGACAGGAGTGGCTCGATCATGTTGAGGAGTCGATGATCTTCGCCCGATAGCTCCCCGAGCTGGTTAAGAACTGTTGGCCAATCGCGCGAGGGAATAGCAACCCACATTTCTTCATCAGACTGTCAAGCGACGTCCGGATTTGACCCCGCAGCGACATGAGGAAGTGACCCCCTTGTTGTTTGCAGGACTGTAGCAAGCCGCTCGCGAAGCGCGCCCGTCATAGCGCTGTAGCGAGCGAGCGGCTTGCTTCACGACTTCTTCTCCGATTTGGCTTCTGGTGCAGCGGGCTTCTGCAGCAGTCCGCTGCGGCGCTTCTCCTTCAAGCGATAGCTGTCGCCGCGGATCGTGATGACGTGACTGTGGTGCAGCAGACGATCAAGGATCGCGGTGGCAACCACGGGGTCGCTGAAGACCGAGCCCCACTCGCCGACACTGCGGTTGCTGGTCAGCAGGATCGCGCCTCTCTCATAGCGACGGCTAACGAGCTGAAAGAAGAGATGCGCGGCATTGGGTTCAAAGGGCAGATACCCAAGCTCGTCGATGATCAAGAGCTTTGGCTTGGCAAATTGCGCGAGTCGCTCCTCGAGCCGCCCTTCGCCGTGACCTTTAGCAAGCTGCGCAACGACAGTCGTGGCTGCGACGAACTGAACTGAATGCCCAGCCAGGATCGCTTCGCGACCAAGAGCGACCGCAAGATGCGTCTTGCCAACGCCAGGCGGACCAGCGTCATAATGCCGGGTGTCTGGGATCAGAGGTTGAGATCCTCTACCCATTTCATCCGCGATGCGGAGCGTTAGTCGTCGTTGTCGCCTGCAAGCGGCTCGGGGGTGAGACGCATTTTGTTATCAGACAACCTGATGCGACGTTAACGCTTCTGCCGGCATGGATGGCGACCCCCGCCGCCGCTTCCTTCCGACTGATAGCTGATCCGCGGCTTCCGGTGAATCGTCTGCTGGAGGCGCGCGTTCTTGCCGACGCGGCCTTAGCCTCCTCTCCCAGGGAATCGTCCCAATCGCGAGGAGGCGGTCATGGCGGACGCATCACGTCGTCAGGGGGATCTTTTCGAGAGCCCTCCAACATACAGCAGCATTCCAATCGAAGCCCACCAGCGAATGTTGGAGCTGTTGAAGGAGCTTCTGACCGAAGCGCTCACCGACAGCGCGGTCGACGCAAACGACGTGAACGGGGAGGACAGCGGTGAGCAAGATCACGCCTGAGCACCTTGCTCGCCAGGCCGTCGTGTACGTTCGTCAGTCGACGGCCGACCAGGTTATCAACAACCGAGAGAGCCAGCGCCGCCAGTACGGCTTGGCCGACCGTGCGCGGCAACTGGGCTGGAACGAGGTGGTCGTGATCGACGATGATCTCGGTCGCTCTGGTGGAGGCACCGCGCGTCCCGGCTTCGAGAAGCTGCTTGCCGCCATTTGCGAAGGGCGAGTTGGCGCTGTGGTCTCGATTGAGGCCTCTCGGCTGGCCCGCAACGGCAGGGATTGGCATACGCTCCTGGAGTTCTGCGGGCTCGTCGGAACACTGATCGTCGATGAGGATGGCGTCTACGATCCGCGCCACCCCAATGATCGCCTTCTGCTCGGCATGAAGGGCACAATGAGCGAGATGGAGCTGTCTATCTTTCGGCAGCGCTCGCTTGAAGCCTTGAAGCAGAAGGCCCACAGGGGTGAGCTCTTCCTCAACGTTGCCATCGGCTATCTCAAAGTCTCCCACGATCGGATCGAGAAGGACCCTGATCGACGCATTAAGGAGGCTCTCGCACTCGTGTTCACCAAGTTTGCCGAGATGCAGACACTTCGCCAGGTCCACCTGTGGTTACGGCAAGAACGAATCACTTTGCCCGCGGTCAGCCATGGCCCCGAGGGCCGCCACGTCGAGTGGAAGTTACCAGTCTACAATACGATCTATCACATCCTGACCAATCCCATCTATGCTGGTGCCTACGCCTTCGGGCGCTCGAGCAGTCGGGTGACGATCGAGGCCGGCCGCAAGAGGATCGTGCGGGGCTTCCGGCGGGAGCGCAGCGACTGGGAGGTTTTGATCAAGGACCACCATGAGGGCTACATTACGTGGGCGGAGTTCGAGAGGAATCAGCGCTTGATCACCGATAACGCCAATGGGAAGAGCTTCATGAGTCGTGGCTCGGTCCGCTGCGGCGAGGCCCTTCTTGCAGGGCTCCTTCGTTGCGGTCACTGCGGTCGCAAACTTCACGTTGCCTACAGTGGCACGCACAGCACTGTTGGGCGTTATCATTGCCGCGGTAGCCAGATCAACCATGGCGGAGATCCATGTATCTCATTCGGCGGCTTGCGCGTGGATCGCGCAATCAGCGCGGAAGTCATCGCACGTTTGCAGCCGCTCGGTGTCAAGGCTGCGCTGGCTGCCATGGAGGCGCGCGGCCGTGAGCACGCCGAGAAGCTGCGTCAACTTGAACTGGCTCTGGAGCAAGCGCGTTATGAGGCCACTCGTGCTCGTCGGCACTATGAGGCCGTCGATCCCGACCATCGCTTGGTAGCCGGCGAGTTGGAGCGACGTTGGAATGAACGCCTGCTGGCTGTCCGCGCGCTCGAGGATGAGCGCGGTGCGTTTTTAGCCAAGCCGGAGACGACTCTGACAGAGGCGGATCGCGAGCGGTTACTCGCGCTTGGCTCCGATTTGGAGCGTGCCTGGAACAGCACTGGGGCGACGCCTGCGACGCGCAAGCGGATCATCCGAACTGTGATCCGCGAGATCGTTGTGCGCATCCATGATGAGGCGATCGAGCTTGTCATCCACTGGCAGGGCGGCGATCATACAGCACTAAAGACCAGGAAGAACCGCACGGGCCAACACCGCTGGAGAACGTCCGCGGACGTCATCGATCTCGTGCGTGTTCTGGCGCGGCAGATGCCCGACAACACGATCGCGGCGGTCCTCAACCGCGCCGGCAAGTCGACGGGACGGGGTAACAGTTGGACCCGCGCCCGCGTTTGCCACTTGCGCAACCAGCAGGCTATCGCGCCCTACCGAGAGGGCGAACGCGCGGAGAGAGGAGAGGTCACTCTGGATGAAGCTGCCGCTGCCTTGAAGGTCAGCCCATCGACGGTTCGCCGTCTGATCGCGGAGCAGAGCTTGCCCGCGCATCAGCTGTGCAAGGGCGCACCCTGGGTGATCAAAGCGCTGGATCTGGAGCATCCTGAGGTCAAGAAGGCGGCACACGCGCGGCGCTTCCGGCGGCCGTCGTCCGGCGATCTGCGCCAAAGAGAGCTTGAACTATAACGGCATAGCGAGGTGAGCAGTATGAATCGGACTCGGGTGGCCCAAGCAGCAACACGTTCTCGCCATTGGCAATCCAGCGGGCGCTCGCAAGCTCGCGTATCTGCTTGGGATCCAGCGAGGGCTGGGCCGAGAAGTCGAAGCCCGACAAATCGCGAACGAACGGGAAGCGAGCAAGTTTGAGCGTCATCTCGACGCGCCGCTCATCCTTGCGGGCGATCTCGCGCTCGCACAGCAGCACCAGGGTCTCGCGTAGGCTCAGCTCTTGCCGGCCGGCCTCATCCAACAGCCCATCCAGCTGGTCGCGGACAGCCGTCAGCTTTAGGCGCGTCAGCATATCACTAAGGCGGTCGGGGACAATGGCTCGCATCAGAAGCCCCCTCCCACAATCGCTTCGTACTCGCCGAGCGGCCGCAGCAGCGTCGGCGACGGCGGCGCGACAGGCGATAACGCGAGATCGCCAGCACGACTCGGTTTAAAGCCAGTCAGGCCCTCAAAGTGTTTAGGGTCGACGACGCGACCGCGACGGCCGACACAGATCGGATGAGCGGCCACCTCATGGATCCCGTGGTGGATGCACACCACGCCATCGGCGATCGTCGCTCTCACCGTCTCGCCGATCAGCCGCCATGGCACAGAGTAGGCGTTGCCATCGATCTCGACCGCGCAGTCGGCCTGCACGCGACGGATCAGTTCACGTGCGGCCTGGAAGGGCGGCCTGCCGGCGATGGGCTTCAACGCATGCGCCTCAGCGCGCCTGAAGCGCTCAATCGGTACTTCGCCCGTCGTGCCATGCTGGCGTAGGTCGGCGATCTCCCGCGTCCAAGCCTCAAGGTGCGCCTCAAAGGCCTCCCAGCTCGGGAAGGTGCGGCCGGCGACCGCATTCCGCTTGACGTAGCCGACGCCATTCTCGGTCTTGCCCTTGGTGCGGGCTCGATATGGCGCGCAGGCCCGTGGCCGGAAGCCCCAGTGCTTGGCAAACGCGGTCAGCTTGTCATTAAACACGACGGTGCGCGTCGCGGCATCGTGTTCCACGACCAGCGCACGCGCATTGTCGAACAGCACCTCGTCGGGCACGCCGCCAAACTTCACGAAGGAGCTTTCCAAGCCATCGAACCAGCTCTCTTGCCGTTCGTTGCGGAATGCCCTGACATGGTGCCGGCGCGAGTAGCCCAACGTGGCGACGAACAGGTAGGCGCGAACCTTGCTACCGCCGATCTCGACCAGCCGCTCGCCAAAATCGATCTGCAGCTGTTTGCCGGGCGGTGTCTCGAACCGCACCGTCGCACGCGCCTCGGCCGCAAGCTCCTGGCGATAGCGCTGGACGGCCCGCTCGACCGTGCGCAGGCTGACGATGATGCCTTTCTCGGCTGCCAGCTCCTGGCGGATCACGTCGGCATTGCCGTGGTGCTGCCGTAGGCGCTCCTTGAGCCAGATCTCCTGGCCATCGAGTGCCTTTTTGCGGTGCGGCTGCCGATACGGCGTCCAGCCGCCAGCCGCCACGTAGTCCTTCACCGTGTTGCGGCTAATCCCGAGCTCCCCGGCAATCCGTTTACTACCCCACCCCAGCTCCTTGAGCCGGAGTATCGCCGAAACCTCGTCCGGCTCCAGCATGGCCTCCCTCCGCGGATCTTTGAACCGCAGAGGACCTGAACTGAGTCGCTGCATAAAACCCCCGTTCTGACCGTGTCGCGAGGGGGTCAATTCCTCGTGTCGTCAGGGGGTCAATTTTCCACGTCGCCCGACATCAGACTGCGGTCCTGGTTCTCGATATCCGGCGCATGGACACAAGGCGGAATTGCGCGACAAGTATCGCTCGAACATTGTGGCTCTCCTCGCTCTGGATTTTGACTTCTCGATACCACCCAACCCGCACCCAGTTCGGCAAGACCCCGAGCATCATTCCGATCGCTCTTGTTCATGCGACCGACTCGTGTCCGGTCCTGGACACGCCGCGTGTTACAAAACTAACCGATCTTGTTGCGAAGACAACATCGCGATCGAAAACCGCAGCGAATGCGCATTGCGTCCGCTGGCTCAGATCCTGCAAACCACAACCGCCGTGGAAGCGAGCCAACAACGTCAGCCATTGAGTTGCCGTTGCAAGTTTTGGCGCGCGTTTTGTGTTCGTGAGGTGAAATGCGACCCCAACTTCTTTTTTGCTGCGTCACAACAGCTGCGCTCGTTGCAGGCGGTGCCGTCAATTCGGCCGATCTTAAGCCGGCAGTAAAGGCCCCACCCGCCGTCTGGAGGTGGACCGGAGGATATATCGGTGGGCACGTCGGCGGGGGCTACGGGCAAACATCATTCAGCGATTCCTATGGCAAGTCGCTCTATGGGGACGTTGTCCAAACCCCTGTGTTCCTGGCGGGAGGTCAGATCGGCTACAACTGGCAGAGCGAACGCTGGGTTTTCGGCGTTGAACTGGATGCTAGTCGCGCTGCCTCAGACGGTACAAACACCTGTCTTGCCGCCTCCAGCTCTGTCATCAGCGCAAACTGCAGCGCCGGTCCAAGCGTGTTTGCTACCGGAACGGGTCGCCTTGGGTATGCGTTCGGCCCGCATGGCCAAACACTTGTTTACCTCAAGGGGGGCTTGGCCTGGCAGCGCAATAGCGGCGTTGTCGCCAACAACAACGAATTCGCTAGCCGCACTAACCCATCTGGCCTGGCGCCACAGAATTCCACCCGTTTCGACGATGGTCGTGTCGGTGGCACCATCGGCGTAGGCGTCGAGCAAGCACTCACGAATGCATGGTCCTTGAGCCTTGAGTACGATTATCTGAAGTTCAACGGATCAAGTGTTGCGACTCCTCCGACCCTGCAATATCCGCCGCCGGCAACCGTCCCCGCCAACACCACCGGCCTGTCCAGCAGCTATCACATCGGAAAACTTGGACTGAACTACCATTTTGACGCACTCCCACAGACGCCAGGATGGCGAGATACGCCGCCATACGCAACGAAGCCGACCGTCAGCGCCTCGCCCAGTGGCCTTGCTGACGGGTGGTCGCTGGAAGGCGGCACACGGCTGTGGTTGAGCCGGGGGAGGTTTCAATGGGACCTCGGGAGTACTGATCTTATATCAAGGCTCACCTATCATGGGCTGGACGGGATTTCCGGTGAGTTGTTCGAGCGGCTGGACAGCCCTTGGGGAATCTTTCTGAAGGGCAATATCGGAGTTGGGCGCTTCAACAACGGAAAAATGAACGATGAAGATTGGGGCGTGGACCCGCTCCCTTATCGCAACACAATATCGGGCCAGGGCAACGGAAGGTTCACGTACTACACCGCCGATGCCGGTTACGATTTCCTGCATGGCAGCACCTCCAAGGTTGGTGGGTTTATGGGCTGGAGCTACTACGGCCAGAAGTCTGACACGATAGGCTGCGTTCAGATCGCCTCGCCCTACGCTCCATGTCTGGCGCCAGGCGATAAAAGGATTGTGGGCAGCCAAGACACTGATTGGAATGCGCTGCGCATCGGGCTTAGCGCTGAGACCATGTTGCTCGATCGCTGGCGCATGAGCGCCGATGTTGCTTACCTGCCGTGGACGGATTTCCAGGGGCGCGACAACCATCTGCTGCGCCCGTTCACGACCTTCTACGATCAACGCGGGAGTGGTGGCGGTGGTGTGCAGGTCGAGGCAGTTTTATCCTACTTCATCACCAAGAACTTCAGCGTCGGCGTCGGTGGTCGTTATTGGGCCATGTGGACTCCTAACCAGCAAAAGCAACTCACAACCATAGCCGAGGAAGCCGGCCGCCGTCCTGTTACTCACGGCCCCTTTCCCGGGGACTATCGCATGGAGCGGTGGGGCACGTTCTTCCAGGCCTCCTACAAATTTGACTGAACTGTTCGCTCCAGCTCCGTCCGCTCGACGTTGATCTAGAATCAAACGTCGAGCGTGCGAAGATCTGGTAATTGCTATGGCTGCCTACAACGGCATCCTGGATCATCCCGTTCAGCATGGAATCTGCGCGCGCAATTTACGATTGCGCCATTTTGGTTGGACCGAGGTGTTTAGTCCCGGCATTTGCTGGAGCGGGTCGAGCTTGAATCGTCCTGGCTGGGAAGTCCATTTGCAGATGTATTCGTAGGGTGTGAGGCCCTTCAGGGTCTTCAGCCGTCGATCGTGGTTGTCGGCGGTGATGAAGTCGGCAAGATGAGTTTCGAGCTGAACGTGTCGATCGTAATGGTAGCGTTGGACGGCCGCGTCCCTTGATCGTGCGGTTCATGCGCTCGACCTGGGCATTGGTCCAGGGATGCTTGACCTTGGTCAGGCGATCTTCGATCGCGTTTTCCTGGAATCGCATATCGAACTTATGCGTCACATAGCTTGCCGTCTGTGGCATTCGAACTCGTCGGCGGCCTGGTCGCGCATCAGCTCGAAGGCGCCTCGTCGCTCGATCAGCGTCTGCCCTTCTGCCGTCAGTCGCTCCAGCTCGACGGATTTGATCTCGCTGCCGTCATGCTCGCGCTGCGACCGCTGCTGCGCCAGCTCGTTGTCGTCGAGTTCGCGCTCGATCCGGTCGATGGCACGGTGGAAGACGTTCACCGTCGACCAGAGCAGGTCCTCGAGGTCGGGTTCAAGGCGGGTGACGCTGAATGCGCTGGCGTAGGCATCATAGATCCGCCGCTGCTCGTCGGTGAGCTGGTGCTCGACCAGTTCATACTCGACACCGTCATAGGAGAGAGAGCGGGCGGTGTAGAGGCCGAGCGCGCGCAAGTCGCGGGCCAGAACCTCCATTGCCGCGACGCCGCCCTCCTCGATTGCTTCGACGAACTCGGCGCGGGTGGCGAACGGAAAATCCTCCCCACCCCAGAGCCCGAGCCGTTGCGCATAGGCGAGATTGTGGACAGTGGTGGCGCCGGTCGCCGAAACATAGACGACGCGGGCGTTGGGCAGCGCGTGCTGCAAGCGCAAACCTGCACGGCCCTGCTGCGAGGGCGCGACATCGCCCCGCTCGCCCTTGCCCCCGGCGTTCTGCATGGCATGGCTCTCGTCGAAAATAATGACGCCGTCGAAGTCGGAGCCCAACCATTGAACGATCTGCCGGACGCGCGAAAGCTTCTCGCCGCGGTCGTCGGACCGCAGCGTAGCGTAGGTTAAAAATAGGATATCCTCGGAGAGAACGATCGGACGTCCCTGAGGAAAGCGCGAGAGCGGTGTGACGAGCAGACGCTCCATGCCCAGCGCCGACCAGTCGCGCTGGGCGTCCTCGAGCAGCTTGTCGGACTTGGAGAGCCAGACCGCGTCATCGCGCTCGTGCTCCGTGGTGTGGACGGTCGCCGCGTGGTCGGCGTCGGCCATTCTCAGGGGCTCGGGCAGCCAGCCGGTCTCCGCCAGGAGGCGTTCGGCCTCCTTGGCCATGTCGCCCTTCTTCAGATGATCGATGAGCTGGGCGGCCCGCTCGCCGGCGCCTTCCCGCACCGCCTCCAGGATGCGGCGCTTCGGCACCCGGCCGAGATAGTTCTCGACGGTCGGGCGCCACCCGGCTTCCACCATGTCGAGGTCGACGGCTTTGGCGATGCGATCGGCCTCAGTGATGCGCTGCTCGACGGTGTGCGGCGTGACCCCGCCGCCGTAGCGGTCACCCTTCTCGTACAGCGCGTTGACACCGAACGAGGCGCAGTGCGCAAAAAGCGGCGCCTGCTCGTCGCCGGAGAGGCCGGTGAGCCAATCCCATAGGCCCGCCTTGTCCTTCGGCATCCGCTCCTCCCAGCTCTTGTGGCGTGCGTCGATCGCCTTAGCCGCCGGCGTATCCTTCAGCCCCTGCGCCTGCATCGGGAAGCTGGCGCTGCGCACGGAGACCTCCATCGCCGCCCCATGGGAGAAATAGCGGGAGAAGACGTCGAGGCAGAATTTGTGCAGCACCGCCTGGAAGGCCACCGAAGGCGTGGTCGCCAGTTTGTCGCGCAGCGCCAGCGTCCGCTCCGCCGTGGTTCGGTCAGTAGACGGTCCGGGAGCGGCTTGACCGCATCATCGTCCTCATCCTCGGGCTCTGCAGCTTGGCCCGCGACGGTGATGACGGCGCGTTGGGCGACCGGCACCGAGGGCTCCGCGCCATCTGGATCAACCGAGGTGGTGGGTTCGCCGTCGCCACTCTGCCCCGGCTCGGCCACGGGCACTTCGTCCTCCGGCCGCACATAGCCGCGATCGACCGACAGCCTGCCTTCGGCATCGATGCCGACGAACACGCCCGCGCGGGCGATGTCGGCCGACTGATAGGTGACGGGTCGATCCTCGAAGGCGGCGAGAGCCGTCTCGATCTCGCCGAGTCGCTGGTCAACCTCGTCGGGCAGTTCGTCCACACCGTCATGCTCGGCTTCGAGCCTGGCATATTCAGCGTTGAGCGCATCGATGGTCGCCTGCTCTTCAGCCGTGAGATTAGCGGAGACGCCGTCCAGTTGGCGCAGGCCACGGGTATGGCCGTAGGGGAAATCGGTCGCGCCGACCTCGATCCACTTCCAACCTTCGGCGGCGATCGTTTCCGCCTCTGCCTTCAACTTCTCAGCGACAAGTCGGTCGAGCAGAGCGACGTCCTCGAGCCAGCCGCCGTCGTCGGACTGGAAGAGATCGCGCAGCACCGCGCCTCCGGCCGCCTCGTAGACGTCGAGGCCGACAAACACGGCCCGCCGGTCGGAGACGCGCACCGTCTTCTCCGTCAGCATGCGGCGGATCTGATAGGGCTCCTTCTGCCACGACCCGGAGATCGACTGCCAAACCTGCTCCTGGCGCGCATGATCGGCAGTGACGGTGAAGGCCACGAGCTGCTCGAGCGACATCCCGTCATCGGCATAGACGTCGAGCAGCGCGGGCGAGACCGACGCGAGGTGCAGGCGCTGCTTCACGACATTGATCGACGTGAAGAAAGCAGCGGCGATGTCCTCCTCGGTCCTGCCCTTCTCGCGCATAGCCTGAAAGGCGCGGAACTGGTCAAGGGGGTGCAACGGCGCGCGCTGGATGTTCTCGGCGAGTGAGTCGTCCTCGGCGAGAATGTTGCTCGCAGATCGCGCACGACGCAAGGCACCGGCGCGGACTTGGCCAACCGCTTCTGTTTCACCAGCAGCTCCAGTGCCCGATAGCGGCGGCCGCCGGCCGGGATCTCGAACATTCCGGTCTCGGCACCTTCGGCGTCGAGGACCGGCCGGACGTTGAGGCTTTGGAGCAAGGTACGCCGGGCGATGTCCTCGGCCAGCTCCTCAATGGAGACGCCGGCCTTTACACGGCGGACGTTGGACTGGCTGAGCACCAGCTTATTGAAGGGGATGTCGCGCGAGGACGACAGGGTGATCTTCTGAACGACAGTCGCCATGGGTGATACTCCGCGACGGGCGACCCAAAGACTTTCTCTGGGCCTCCAACCCGTCACAAAGCGCAAGCGCCGCCCTCTTCCTCTGAGGGCAGCGCCGCAAACTGGCGATCGGAAATGAAGGAAAGCCACGGAAACGGAGCCACGCCGTTCCGTACATCCGGCTTTCCAGTTGTCAGGCTACTCGGTCGAGCAGCTTTTTCGCACGCGCTTCCAGGTCGAGGCGTGCATCCTGATGGGTCTTGCCCCGCGCAATCGCTGTGATGCCTTGCACGAAATCGAACACGCTTTCAGGCTTGCGTCCTTCCTCGGCCAGCACCGTTTCAATGATCTTCGCTGTCTAGCTCTTCGAGAAGCCGCGCTTGCGCAGGAACCCGCTGCGATCGTCGTCGGTGCGGGCGACGATCATTTCTCGTGCGGCTCGGATGCCATTGACGAACGGCATCGCTGAGGAATTGGCAAAGTTGGTCAGCGCCGGCACCGCCTCGTGTGCGAAGCGTGAGGCGGCGTATTTGGAGTGACGGATGGTGATCTCCTCGAAATCCTCGACGCCCCAGAGATTGCGGTTCTGGCAGACGGGGCGGAGATAGAAACTTGCCATGCCGAGCGTCTTCGCCCCGACCTCGGAATTCCAGCAGTAGAAGCCGCGGAAGTAGAGGTCCGGCGAGCCATCACGCAGCCGGCCGGCCTCGATCGGGTTGAGGTCGTCAACCAGGAAGAGGAAAACGTCCCGATCTGACGCGTAAAGCGTCGTCGTATCCTGGCTGATGTCGACATGCGGATTATAGACCCCCGTCGACCAGTCGAGCACGCCCGGCATCTTCCAGCGCGTGTCGCCCGTACCATTGCCGGCGATGCGCTGAACCGCCGCCACGAGTTCGTGGTCGAAGATACGGCCGTATTCGGGCCCGGTAACGGCGCGAAGCTCGACGCGACCATCTTCGATCTCGAGCGTCTTGACCTGCTCGCCTCGATGAGAGCTGAGGCCGAACTGCAGGTTAATGCCGGCGAGCGTCGCCGGAAGCTGCCGGAGGTAGGCCGCCGGGGCTCCGACCAGGCCGGCGAGTTGGCCGAAGCTCCAATGGGTCGGTGCGATCGGCGCGTCGGAACCGGGCAACATCAGCGCCAGGCGCTCGGCGTCATCGCGGTTGGCCTCCACCCGGATCGCCGCGCTCTCGACTGTTCGGGTCTGGCTGCGCTCGGTCCGGCCGTGCACGGCAGCATAGAGGTCCGACAGCGACAGATAGCGCTCGTCCGCTGGCCGCGCGAACCACTCCGACGATACGCGGCCGACGCGCTCGCCGCGGGTCACGTCCACCTTGTAGCCGCCGACGCGGTCGCGGCCAGCGCTCAGAACTTCGACTTGGGTCATGGGTCATCTCCATGACGGGCGCCGGAGGCCTCTCCTCCGTTCTTCAACCCGTCACGGCGAAGCCCGTCCGCCCTCTCACTCTATTGGGGGCGTTGCGGGGTTCTCCCCGCAGAAGGGGTCGACCGAGACCAAAGACTCGGGCGTAGGGGAAGGCTTTCCCCTCAAAGGCGTAACGCCGAATTTCAGGATGTCAGGATCAGCGTATTTCCGCCCTTCAGGCCGGCCGTCATTCTCGATGAAATCACCCGGTTGGCATTGTAGCGCGAACGCAAGCCGGGCGAGATCGGCAGCGGACAGCTGCTGCAAGCCTTGGTCGGCCAGCCGACCAAGGCTGCCGCGATCGCTCGGTGACGTTTGGCGAGCATCGCTAGGGGACTGGCTACATCGTGGCGGCGTGGCCGACTTTTCCTGTTGAGATTGACCGCTATAACGTTAGCCTTCACCAGCAACGGATACTTGACGTAGCGCCGCTGGATCTGGCTTGCGAGTCGTCGGGCGATCGCTTCAGCATCCTTTACCTCGTGAACTTGGGACCGCGAGGCGCAAGTATTTTTACTACGCTCCATCACGTCATCCTACGACTATCAACGAAGCCCGACGCGCCAAGTCGTCTGCATTCGACGCGAGCTACGCTGGCTCATCGAGAATATCGTTTTCTTGCGTCAGTCCGGGTGCCAACATCTCGGCCATCTCGACCGTGATGTGTCGTGCGGCGGAGTGATGGAGAATACGAATGTCGGACGACAAATTCCTTACCCCCGAGGAAGTGTCTGCACGGTACCGTGGTGAGGTCACAGTGGGCACGCTGCGGAATTGGCGCGCGATGCGAATCGGACCCGCATACGTCAAGATCGGCAAAGCCGTCTTATATCCGGTGGATGAACTTGACGCATGGGATCGAAAAAATCTTGTCATTTGTAGTGCGTCAAAAGGGCTGAACGTGAGCTAACGTTAGCGCAGACCACGGAAAAACAGCCACTATCGGCTCCACGTCCCCAACATTTTTGGGCAGACTAGTTAGCGCGGACATTTCAATGTGCTTACAGAATGGTGGTCAATGATCGGCGTGCCGCTCGAACATGCCAACTCGATTTAAGGGGCTTACGGATGCGCTCAGATCCGCCCACTTGCTGCCGGTGGATAGGAAAAAGGGAATGAAAGGCTAGCTTCGCAAGACGCTTTTCTGCGAGCAAAGAAGCCCCTTTCCTCCGTCCAGATGCGATGGTTCTCTGCTCCCTTCTGGGTCACGACAGCTCGTGCACGCCTCAGCAAGCAGGTTTGATGCGGTCGAGTCAGAAAGAACAATGGGCGAAACCAAATTCCTATTGTAGAGTCGATCGCAAGTGGAAGGGGGGCAAGATTCGTGGCGATAACAATGCAAAAATTGGTGACGGGGCAGCACCGTTGATCGGGTATGGAATCTGTAGTCTCAGATCGCACCGCACTGGCTCGTTTGATGGAGGTAGTGTGCTGACGTGACTAGCCTGGCTGTTTGGTTGATGGAGATCGATGACACGCAGCTCGAGGAGTTCATCGAACTGTGGGTGGAGCGTCGCTCTCAGCAATATGATCGGGTCGAAAGAATAGGCGCGGCGAATGACAAGGGCCGCGACCTGATCGGCTTTTTGACCCGCGCCCGGCATGAAGGGGCTTGGCATCTCTTTCAATGCAAGCGGAAGACGCGAGGCGGCAAGCTTGGCAAGTCCGAGGGGCTTGCCGAACTCGGCAAGGTGTTTTTCCATCATTGTCGAGGCGTCTACAAAAGCCTGCCCGAAAAATATGTGTTCGTCGCGCCGCGCGGCATCGTCGGCTCGTTGATGGACTTGATCAATAACCCCTCGACGCTGAAAGCCGCGTTGATCGATGGGTGGGACGAGCACTGCTCCGGGAGCATAACCCGGCGAGAAACGGTGGCGTTGACACCAGAGATTAAGGCAGCGATCGACGGCTTCGATTTCTCACGCGTCGAGCATCTGACGGCACCGATGCTCGTAAAGGACCAGGCCGCGGGGCCAGCTTTGTCCAAGGTGCTTGGGTTGATACCAGATGAGGCACCCGCGGGCGAAGCGCCGCAGGCCATTCAGCCGGAGGAGGCGCAGTACGTCGAGCAGCTCCGTCACGTCTATGGAGAGGCCAGCGGCAGCACCTTCATGTCGGCCGACGACGTCCTTGCGCATGCGGATCACGGCGAGCATTTCCGCGATCAACGCACGCGCTTTTTCGAAGCGGCCTCGTTCAAGCGGTTTCACCGGGACAATACTGCTCCGGGCGCGCTTGTGACGTTTGAAGGCGACGTCTATCACGGCGTCATCGAAGTGCACCGCGATCGCTACGAGACGCTTCTTCGACGCGTCGACGCGGTCATGAAGCACGCATCGATCCTGCCGGCGAGTTTGATCGGCCGTACTGTGCGCATCCCCGTAAAACAGGGGATTTGCCATCATCTCGCGAATGACGGGCGGCTGAAATGGGCGCCGTAGGCGAGAGCGAGTTCGGAGGATTGTTCAACTCTCCTCTCGAGGCCGGCATCAGGGCCGTCGTCGTGCTGGAGCATTTACGGCCGGAGACGTTGGACCTTGCCGAAATGGTCCTGTTCGACCATGTCGTCGTGCATACCGCCGATCTTGGTGGCCCGCCTAGCCTGCATCCCGAGATTCCCGGTCGAAAGGGCGAGCTTTTGGTTCGCCGAAGATTGGTCGAGTCAAGCTTGCAGCTCATGCAGCGATGTCATCTCGTTGACCAGGAGGGGGCCGAGGAGGGTATTATTTATCGCGTCTCCGAAGAGGCCGCAGCCTATGTCGAGCTGCTCGAAACGGACTGCTCGGTGCAGATGAAGGCTTGTGCACGCTGGCTGCCGAGCAGGTAAAAAACCACGGCAAGACGCAGTTCAAGCGGTTGGTGCGGGAGCGGATCGGTGATTGAACCGATGCCTTCCAGACAGGCTCGACATGAGCTTAGCGGATCCAGCGCGCGTCCTTCTTCTCCGGCTTACGATTACCGGGCCCGGAAAAAAGCCCGTCACCCTCATGTTCGAGGAGCGCATCAATGTCGTTTGGGGCGCCTCCAATAGCGGCAAATCCTATATCGTCAAGGCGCTCGACTTGATGTCGGGCGCCAAGACGCCCCTCCCGCCTATCACCGAAGCCCAAGGCTACGACAAATGCTGGCTTGAGCTTGAGCTTCCTGTGAGCCGCACGGTGACGTTATCGCGGGCGATGAAGGGCGGAGATTTCGGCCTCCACATCGGTTCGATAGATCCGGAATCGGCTGGTCGGCTGCTCGGACGCTGTCCTGGGATCATCGCGGAAAGGGCGAGAGCCTGTCGGGTTTTCTGCTTGGCGAACTCGGAGTCGGCGCGAAGGAAATCGCTCGAACGCTGACGGGCGAGAAGAGCGCTTTCACATTCCGGCACTACGCTGCTTTTGTTTACACCGAAGAAACGAACATGATGGGGGAGTGGAGCCCCATCCGAATTTCAGACCGCAGCGGCGAGACGTTCGACAAGAATGTTCTGAAATTTATCCTGACTGGGGTCGATGATTCCGCGATCGTCACCACGCAAAGCGCAGATTCCCAGCGAACCGCGAATTCGGGAAAGGTTGAGATCATCGACGAAATGATCGTGGCCGCGCAACTGGAGTGGGAACGCGACTATCCCGGCGAGCCGGACCTGAACGACCAGGCGGAAAAGCAAACCGCGTCGATCCGCGACCTTCAGCAGACGATGTCGGATCGGCAATCGCTTTTGGATGAGCTCCGCCTGGATCGTCGGTCGAGAATAGACTCCCTCAGAGACGCCCAGGAACGTCGGACGGAGATCACACTCTCGCTCGGACGATTCGCTCTGCTCAAGAGTGTTTACGAAAGCGATCTGCAGCGGCTGGCCTCGCTCGAGGAAGGCGGTGCGGCGTTGCTGGCGGGCGCGTAGGCCCTGCCCGCTCTGTGGCGCGGATCCATCGCATCAGAAGCATGCGCATGGCATTGACACGGATCGAAGGTGACGTCTTTTGCCGGTTCGCAAGGCACCGGTGATCGGCGGGGTTGTATTGAGCCCGCAAGACACCACGCTGGCAGAAGTTTGGGGGATTCTTTTGTCTCGATCAACCGCGCTTGGTGGGAGCATCTCGCTCCAAAGGCCGATGCATCGGCGGTTTCGCGAAGTCGAGACGTTGCTGAGGCAATGGTGTCGTTCGGAATATGGTGCACGATGGCTCACCATGGCGATGCAGGAGCACGGAGTGATCCGAGTCAAATCGGGCCAGTTCATTCCGGTTGTCCATTTCGTCGCTCTCGGCGACAGACCGGTTTTCATTGCGCCACAGTCCAAGGTCAGACCAGGGCACCGAATGGTGGGGCCTGATCAGTTTCGATCGGGTCATACGCTTGACGAAGGCGAACTCGCGCTGCGGCCGGAAATTCGGTTCGATGTCGTTGAGGATTATACCCTTCTTGCGGCAGCGGCGCGAGGAGACACATCTACGCACATCGCAGGCGTTAAGGAGCCAAGCCAAGTCTTTTCGGCGCCGGCGCGTCTTCTGCTGGCTCCCGATGCGTTTCCGAAGAAGGCTTACGTGCTCTATCAGCACATTTTCGGCGCGGGACCATCCTATCCTGACGATGGGTTTTTCTATATCGGCGTCACCACTCGAAGCTGGCAAAAGCGGTGGGCAGAACACCGGCGGGCAGTCGAGACCGGCAGCCCGTTGCTGTTCCATCGCAAGCTGCGGGAAGAGATGGGTGCAGGCCGGGTGACCTACATCCACCACAAGGTCATGGCTGTCACCGACGACATCGAACGGCTCTACGCCACAGAGGAATGGCTCGTGGACGGGCACTGGCATGATGAGCGGCGCCTGAACATGACTCCCGGCGGAAAGTCTGGGCTGCGGTATCTTCGCGAGCACGGCATGTTGGCTGAACGGGTGGTGCCGATGCCCGACGAACGTGATCGCCTAGTCGAGGCTTGGCTACGCGAGCATCCGCGGAAGGGCCTGCCCGCCCCCTGGGTTTCGGAGAAATGGAAGAACGATGCGTGGGCGGTGGCGCAGATCTGTGGCCGAGATGACCGCCTGTCCGTCGAGCAGGTCCGCGCGATTCGGGAACTGTCGAGGATCCATTCGGCAGATGTCATCGCCGAGCGCATCGGCGCGCGGAATAGAGACCAGGTACAGCGAGTGATCGATGGAGAGACCTACACACGCGTGACCTAAACGACGACGTCCGCCCAGCATTCATTGAAACGCCGCGCTCACGTTCGTGTGCAAACAAAATGCGAACTGCTTCGCCTTGGTCAGAGAGGGCGATCCCAATCCGCACAACCGGCCAGTTTTATGAACTCCGAAGTGGGATGAACATGCACCTGGCGGATGAATTTGCTCGGAAGAGGCCGCTTGATATTGTCTTCGACATGGCTCGACCTTCGGCTTGGTGCGCCTTGGGCGAGGACAAACCTCTGGCCGATATTCATCGCCAAACGTAATCCACGATCGCCACCACACCACGCAATCGGGATCTCCGCTTCCACGATTGCCGGCTTCCCAAGCGCGGCAATGATCGGACCAATTTCCGGGTCGGAGTCATGAGAGTTATAGACGGCCTCGCCGCCCTAGAACCGGAGGAGATCGCCGATCCCACTTTCTCCCGCGAGGCCGGGCCTGAAAAAGCAGAACCACAACATGCCAGCACGATATTTTTCGGCAGCCTGATTGGCCTTCGTGAGGCGATCACCGTGACTGGCGGAAAGCAGTCCCGTCCGCACGGCAGTACCAATCCGGCGCGATACAAGACCAATGTCGAGCACTGTCATTCCGTTGTTCTTGATGTCCTCGACCTCGTGATCGGCGAGTCGAGTGCAGTGCCAGCCGACGATGCTATAGGGCTGCAGTGCATCAACCACGCTGTAGATCGCCGCATCGTAACGGCTGCTCAAGGGGCCAACTTCCTGTGAGAGCAGTGTCGCGTGATGCTCCGATAGAACAGCGACAAGATCAGAGGGCCATGTATCGGGTCGATCAAGGTCAATGATCTCGCGGCTAAGGCTGTTCATCTTCCGCCGCTCTCCGGTGCTGCAGCGGCCGCCATGACGCGGCCACGCTGATGTCTCAGCATCAACATGGCGAGGATCGACATGGAGGTCAGCCGAGAAACCCTGGAAAACGCGTCGCATACCTCGTAATAGACTGCCTCATCCTGCTTGGGGTCAATACCGCTGATCGCAAGCATCGCAATACGCGTCTCCGAATCCGTGTCGGTGATCGCGGTGAATAGATGCCGAAAGCTGAGATGCACGAAGTCGGACGTTCGATCCAGGGATGCTCCTCGGCAAGCTTCTTTTTCAAGAACGCATCGGTGAGGCGTTCGGGCTTGCCGCCTCCGACCGGTGTACCGGACATTAGGCGATCGAACGTGCGCTCGCCTTTGAGAAGCTTTTGAACATCGGCCTCGATGTCTCCCATCATCGTCAGTCCGTTGATGCGCATCGCAGTGTCGATCTGCGTACGCAACAAGATCGTGGCCGAAGGAAAGTTCTTCGTTTCAATCAACGTCCGGAAACCGCGCGATTGTGAGAGCGTCCTCTGGGTGGCGCCGAGGATGAAGAAGTCAACGATGTTGACGGCACCGTCGGGAAGCATCTCATGGGCTTTGGCGACAAGCTCCTGCTCCAGTTTCTCGATACCGTCGAGCCGATGCTTCAATGTTCGCGGCATCGGCGCGCTGTTCACCTGCGTCACTTTGTTATCCTTCAACACATATGGAACCTGGCCGAGAGCACGTGCGTCAGAACTCGCTGAAATCGAGATTGACCAAGGGCCGGGCGAGAGGAATCCCGTTCTGCTTTGCGTAGTCTACAAGCTCGTACTCGAACCCCTCAGACGTGCCGGCGAAGTATATGTACCAATACCTGCTGTCGTTCTCGTCGTCAGGATCACTGAGATCGATGAAGTTGTATTCGCGGAGCAGTCGAACCTCGCCCTCGCTGTCAGGATAGCTGGAAATTCTGTCAAGCCGATCGACGTTAATCTCCATTCCGTGCCAAGTGCTGCCGCGGCGCTGTTCCGTCTCACGGCGCTCAATCATCATTGTCAGAAACTCCCGCGTGATGCGAGCGAGTTTGGCGAGGTTCTCAGAAACGCGTTTGAAGTCGGCCTCCCCCTTGCCGGTCAGGTCATCCAACCCCTCCGCTCGCAGGTACGCTTTGAATTTGGATAAATCGGACATGCGCGGCTTCGGGATCGCCTCGATGTAATCGGCGACGTTGGTCTGGAACCTCCCGTTCTCGTCGGGAATCTCTAGCTCGATCCGCACACGCGCCAGTTCGGCACGAACATGATTATAGAGCGTTTGCAGCACGTCGACGGGCAGGTCCATACAGCGTTTGCACAGGATGTGGATGTCCCAGATGTCCTCTTCCTTGAATCCGGTTGGGGCACATTGGTCGGGATCGAGCGTACAGGATCCCTGCTTCGAGCCCAGAATGAGGACCTTGATCGTTGGGAACGCGTCCAGTTGCTCTTGCGTGAGTTTAGCCAACGTTTCATTGACCTTGCCGCTAGTGCGTTCGGCCGTGACCTAGTGGATCGAATCTAACACTTGGTGCCCTCTTTTGACGGCGGCGATGATTTTGTCGGGATTGGCCGTCCATGTGAAGGGCTTCGGGTTTGCGTTGGTCTCAGCCACGAAGCGGTTGATTGCGGCCTGGAGATCGACGACGGAGTGGAAGACACCGCGCTTCAATCGACGCCGGTTAAGTTTGGCGAAAAATCCCTCGACGGCGTTGAGCCAGGAGCACGAGGTTGGCGTGAAATGGAAGACGAAACGCGGGTGGCGATCGAGCCAGGCGCGAACGTTTGGATGCTTGTGGGCGGCATAGTTGTCGAGAATGACGTGGATGATCTTACCTGCCGGAACTTCCGCCTCGATGGCGTTCAGAAATCGAATGAGTTCCTGATGACGGTGGCGCTGCATGTTGCGGCCGATCACCGTGCCGTCGAGGACGTTGAGTGCGGCAAACAGCGTCGTGGTGCCGTGCCGCTTGTAATCGTGTGTCATGGTTCCGAGCCGGCCCTTCTTCAGCGGCAGGCCCGGCTGGGTGCGATCGAGGGCCTGAATCTGGCTCTTCTCGTCAACCGACAGCACGATCGCGTGGGCCGGCGGATCGACATAGAGCCCGACGACGTCACGCAGTTTGGCGACGAAGTTCGGATCGTTCGAGAGCTTGAACTGTCGGCATCGATGAGGCTGGAGCCCGTGCGCCTTCCAGATTCGACGGACCGCGCTGGCACTGATACCGCTCGCTTGGGCCATCAGGTCGGCCGTCCAGTGGGTCGTCTCAGTCGGCGGATCGGCCAACGTCAGAGCGACCACACGCTCGGCCACCTCCGGGCCGAGCCCAGGGATCCGCGAGGGGCGCGTCTTGTCTCGCAGGAGACCATCGACGCCTTCTTCCATGAAGCGCTGCTGCCAGCGCCAAACGCAGGTCTTGGATGTGCCAGTCCGGCGCATGATCTCGTTGGTGCCGACGCCGTCGGCGCTCAGAAGCACAATGTCCGCTCGCCAAGCGTGCTTCTGCGGGGCGTTACGGTCCCTGATGATCGCTTCAAGCCGACGGCGATCTGGTCGTGTGATCTTGATGGATATCCCGGTGCGCATGCGCGAGACTCGCACGCGCGCCAAACAAAGGGAATCCCTAAAGGGACTCTTATGTTAGGCAGGAACCACTAGAAGGCCCATCCGCTGGTTTCGTCGCCGAGATCGAGGCCGGGGAAGTTGCTTCGCTCCTCGTTAAGATTTCGCAACGTTAGCGACCAGAGGTGGTTGAGTGTAGTCTTTATAAAGTCCTCAAGATACTTGTTGAGGTCCGTGAGGCCGAGTTTCCCTCGCGTCGATACTTGTCCTGAAACATCACTCAACGCATCGACAATCTCGCCTATGAAGTATCCCCTCGTGAGCATCCGCCACTTTCTCCATTCTTTCCGCTGCTGCCACGGTTCGGCTTTCGAGGCGGCGTTCAGTTGTAGGGCACGGAAGGCGGCCGGTTGATCGCATGAATCTCAACAATCGCCGTGATCCATAGGTCCGTATTGTTCTTTATCTGGAAGCAGCCCTCAGGTCGCGACGAAGGGCAGCTGTCGCCCTGTCGTGCTGCGAAAGACCGTGGTCAAAAGACGATGTGAGTCAAAAACGGCTATTTGCTCACCGGCCACTCCAAAGTGTCTCCGCGTCGGCTCGGCGTCCATTGAAGGAGCCAGGCTGTTTAGCGTAGACGCGCTGACCTGAAACCGTTTCCAAAAATTGTTCGAGTAGGATGCGTTCGACGACGAAAAGGAACGCCTCTATCACCATAGTGCTTCCAAGGCTGTATCGCCGATGGCCGCCTGGAGACCGCCTGGAGGGGGGCCGGTTTGATCGGGCGCACAATAGCATGTATGTAGCAATTCGCGTTTAGTGCGAATTACGCACAACAAGACGAAGTGCAGCACGCTCTGTTGACGACCTCCAATCATGGTGGTGCAACGGGCTGTTGCATAAAATGCCGGATCGAAACCCTAGGGAAGCGGATATTTCAGAATCGACCGCGGCGGATGATTTGCAGCTAACACGGCAATCTCCCAGCGGCTGGTGAAGGCGGCCGAGCCAGGAAGACGCCCTTCGACAATCGCACCTGTCTTTACTTCGACGAAGCAGGGGAAATAGCGCTGGGGCGAAGGGCCCCCGTCGGTGCAGATGTAGACGTTCTCATCCGCAACGGCGAGGCAAACAGGCGCACGGCTTGGCCCTCTGGGCGACCACGCAGCAGGATCTAGTGACGGCAAAATCGAGAAGCCTTTTCCGAAAGACAGGACTGTTACGGGCTGCCAGGGAACGAGAAAGGATTCTGCAACATCCTGAATAAATGTGGGCCCGAGAAGGACCATGGTGCTTCTATCGCCGGTCGCCGGCCGCTGGGTTTTGAGAGCATAAAATGTCTGTCGTCCATCCATATAGATAAAGAGATCACCAGCCTCGAGCTGTTCAAATCGAGTGGTTCGGGCAGCCGGAACGATCTCCATCAAGCCGACTACCCTTCGAGCGGCGCTACGAAGCGGCGCCACAGATAGTCCGCAGACTGCTCCTGGCTCATCCGCTTCAAATCAAACTTCCTTTCAAGTTGACCGAACCCCAGCCCCATGAGCGAAGTCATATGCAACTCACCTTGGGTGTCAGTGACCGACAGGATCTCGTTGCAGGCGTTGGTCCCGTGATGCCTTTGTCCTTAGCATAGGAAATCCCGTCGTTAGAATGCATGCCGCCTAGCCAAATCCGACAGCGACATGCGCTCTTTCCACTCAAAAACACCTCCGCCATGAACTCTGTCGCGGTGTTCGGCTGAAAGTCACATTCCACAGCGTCGCCGTGCTGTGCGAGTTGGTCGAGTGCCGTCTGAAAGTGAGCCTTGATCACTTCGAAGGCCCGTCGGCTGAACCGTCGCCTGTCAGCGTCGGTCGGCGAGCGCTTTAAGTTGGGAACGTAGGGTGCGAGGCCCGCGCCACCCGGACTCACCGGCCCGGGAAAGGCTTTATGCGGCCGGCCGGCTCTAGCCCCGGGAAAGGATGGTCGTTGAGCAGGCTTTGCGCGCTTTGCATTGACCCCATTCAGGAGCAATCCCTGGGCAGCGCGCTCGTCCTCGCCCACAAGGGAGATATAGACGACAGAGCTCAATAGCCCCGGGGGCTGACATTGCCTGACCATCACTGGCACCAATTTGCGTTTGAGCCCCTGGGGATCCTGGGCGAATGCAGTGGCCCATTCAGGCGAGGCAAATTGAGATTTCAGGTAGTCGGGCGACGACACCATGATTGTGCGGTCGGCTTCGGTCGCCGCCCTTTGCATTTCGAGGACAAAATTGCTGCCTGGCCGAAAGTCCCAAGTTTGAATGACGACCGTGAAGCCTTCCTCCTCAAGAACGAAACCGATCCATTCGGCCCAGGCCTTGTCGGCAGAGGTATAGCTTACAAAAAAGTCCGCCATGCACCGATCCAAATCCTCATGGCCGCGACTCGGCATCGGGCTTCTGTACAAATAGCAGGTCCACCTATTATCCATCCACCCCCTTGACTCGAACGAATTCGAGCCGAGGAGCTTACCGTGAACCCGATCAGCAGGGGGGACCTTGCGGACCACGCGCAAACCTGAGCGCGGCATGGTGCTCTCGGAGCAAGTGGGTCGAGCGTGTGCATTTCGCCCATCTTCGGATTGCCCTCCTGCCACTCGCGCTGCGCTATGTCATCCCTGTTTTCTTACGCCCGAGGAGGTCTACGAGCGTTATCGAGGAATGATCAGCTTGGCGCGTGTTGCGCAATTGGCGGATGATAAAAATCGGGCCTTTCTTCCTGAAGCTCGGACGTGCAGTTTTGTATCCCCTCTCGGAGTTGGAGGCACGGGATTGGAAGAACCTCGTGATCTGTCGTGCGGCAAAAGTCCTGGGCGAGAAGGAACGAGAGGCAGCGGGATGATCACGAACCGTCAACACTCACCGCCTCCAATCCCCGGCCCCAACGGAATCGCCCGCTCAAATAATAACAATCGAATCAACATGATATTGATGCGAGAAGTTTGATGCACAACCATCCCTCAGGCGATCCCTCGCCGTCGCAGGCCGACATCCAGATGACGAAAGCGATCATCGACATCGCAAAGCCGCTCGGCATCGCCGTGCATGACCACATCATCGTCGGCAAGAGCGGGCACGCCAGCCTTAAGGGAATGAAGCTGATCTAGCCCGCTGGCGCCACCGGAACGCCATCGGCGTCGAGCGCGGATTGAGGGCGTGAACAATTTTCGTTCGCGCCCCCAACTGCACAGCGATTAATCAATCCGGAGCGTCAATTCACAGGCGCCGCCAGCAGCTCTTTCAGATTGGCGTCAAGCTGCGCGAGCAACTCTGGGTCCACACCAAACAGGCCGAGATGTCCGCAGATGCTCTTCAGCGGACGAAACTCGCTTCCCGGGATCAGACGCTGCTCAACCTCGCAGTCGCTCGGCGGGAAGAACATGTCGTGACTGATCGGCATCACGTAGGTCTTCGCCTTGATACGGCCGAGCGCCAACACCAGATCGCCGCCGGTGTTGCGGCTCACGTCGCCTCGTTGCCATTTCCACGCCATCGCCAGCAGAGCGTTTGGATCCATCGGCGCGAAATATCCTGTCATGAAGGTGTCGACGAAGGCCTGCATCGAGTCGAAGCCGAGCGCCTTGTGTCGACCTTCGCGGAAGAAGTCGGTACTCCACCCCATCACCGTCCACAGCTTGGCGTGGCGCTTGAGCCCGGCGGAGACATCGGCCGGCGAACCGTACTTGCCGCCACTGAACCCCGGATCGGATGTAATGGCTTCGCAGAGTGTCTCGGCGAAGACGAAATCGTGCTCGGTGTTCTTGGCGGTGCCGGCGATCGGAGCAGCTCGCTTGACGAAGTCGGGATAACGCACGGCCCACTCATAGGCTTGCTGCGCGCCCATCGAGCCGCCGACGACCAGCGCGAGACTCTTCAGACCGTATTTCTCGGTCAGAAGCTTGTGTTGGGCGCGAATGTCGTCACCAATGCGCACTTTCGGGAAGGTCGGTATGGCCTGCGCTCCACCGCTGTGGTTCGGTGAGGTGGAAAGGCCATTTCCGATCTGGTTGACGACGATGATAAAGTACTTTTCCGGATCGAGCGCACGCCCATTGCCGATATAGACCTGCTCCATGATCTTGCTCGTACCCGAGTACCAGGTCGTAACGAGGATCGCGTTGTCCTTCGCCGCGTTCAGCGTTCCGTGGGTCGCCACCGCAAGCTGACAGTCGGGAATATAGCCCCCCTCCTCAAGCTCGAGGTTGCCGATTCTAATCATCTCGTAGGGACCGTGGCCTTCCTGGCCGTAGTAGGGATTTGTGCTCATTGGATGTTTCCTTCTGTTGTTGTTATCATCAGGTCATCGCAAAGCCTTGGTAGCCATTGGCTGCAAGTTCGTCGCACTGCCGGTTGTAGTTACCGACGCCGCCAATATAGGACAGCAGGCGTCGTGGCTTTCCGTCGACGTTCGAGCCCATGTACCAGGAGTCGGTTTTCACAACGAGGGTCGCGGCCGCGATCTCGTCGTGGTGCTTCACCCAGTTGTCCTCGAACTCCTTGGTTGCCTCAACGACTCCTTTGCCGTGTTTCCTCGCGTAAGCAATGCAGTCGGTGATCCAGTCCACTTGCTGCTGAAGACAGGTCGTCATGTTGCAAAGTGCGGCGGACGGAGCGAGCGGAGCGCCGGTGGTGAACAGGTTGGGATAGCCGTGCACCTGCAACCCCATCGCGGTGCGGATATCATCGTGCCACCCGTCCTTCAGCGAACGGCCGTCGCGGCCACGGATATCGATCCGGCTGAGGGCGCCCGAACCGGCGTCGAATCCGACGGCTAGGATGATGATGTCGGCCTCATGGACCTTCCCGTCGGAGGTCTGGATGCCTTCGGGCACGATGCGCTCGATCGGTGTCTTGCGGCAGTTCACTCCCTCGACGTTGTCCTGCAGATATGCCTCAAGATAATTGTTCTCGAGTGGCACACGATGCGTGCCGAATCCGTAGTCGTTCTCGGATGGAATGAGAAGATCGCACAGCTTCGGCTCGTTTCGAAGCCGCTGCCGCAACTTGCCTCGGACGAATTCAGAAACGACCGCGCTTACCGCCTCGTCGAAGAACATTTCCGGGAACGTCGCAAGCCACATCGAGAGCGATCCGTCGTTCCAGTACTTTTCCAGAACCTCGGTGCGCTCATCGGCGGTCAGTTCGGCCCAAGGGCGATTCTCGAAGTCGTAGTCGAAGCCCGCGAAGGTGGAGCGCACGCGGGTCTTCAGCTCATTGAATCGGCTGCTCCAGCGACCCCAATCCGCTTGCGAATATTTCGGGTTCTTCATGGGCACAACATACTGTGGCGTGCGCACGAACACCTTCATCGACCCGACTTCGGGTGCGATGGTCTGGATCACCTGGATGCCGGTGGCTCCGGTGCCCACCACGGCGACCCGCTTACCTTTGAGATCGATACCATCTTTCGGCCAAAGACCGGTATGGGTGATCACACCTTTGAACGTGGACTGGCCCGGGAAGCGGTCGTTCAGCGGCGCCGACAGCATGCCGCAGCAGGCCAACAGATATTGCGTATCAATGCGTTCGCCATCGGCAGTGACCACATCCCAGCGGCCGTCGTTCTCCCGATAGGTGGCGGACTCGATCCGGGTACTGAACTGGATGTCCTTCTTGAGATCGAAGCGATCAGCGACGAAGTTCAGCCATTGCTCGGTCTCTGGCTGCCCCGGAAAACGCTCGCTCGGCTTCCAAGCTTTGTACAAATCCTCGGAAAACCAATACTGGTACACCTCGACCTGAGAATCGAAGCGCGCACCGGGGTAACGATTTCAGTACCAGGTTCCACCAACGCCCGAACCCGCCTCGTAGGCGCGAACCTTCAGCCCCAGTTGCCGCATGCGGTACAATTGGTACAGACCCGCGATGCCAGCTCCGATGACCACCGCGTCGAGCGTCGTCTTTTTTGCTCCGTTCGATCTGGACGTGATTTCAGCCTGGTCCATTTCCCTCTCCTGATATTTCTTGGCTATGCACGGCCACTCGACCTACCTAGTGGGCGGAGTGCGTCCTTGGCGATCCAACGGAAGTGCTGGGCAGGTCTCATGGCCCCTGAAGGATCTCAAGCCGCTCACGCATCGCCGGCAGAACGTGCCGGAAAATAGTTGCCCCGAACCACGGCGGGCTTGAACGAAGCCGACCATTTTTTGGACGAAATGCGTGTGCGGTGCAGCGGACGCTCCGGGCGAACCAATACATTTGGCCAAATGCAAAAAGCGCCGTATCCTGCGCTACCGATCCCATATCATCGGAAAGAAGAGCCGGCGAACGGCCGCCAACCATGCGGAGGTTGCGCCATGAGCAAGTTCATTGCGGTCGAGGAGCTTCCGCGATACGCACCGGGTGAACTGAAGCTGGACAGTTCGGCGGTCGGCCGACCTGATTTCCGCATGCGGGTATTTCGCTATGCGCCGTCCGATATTTGGGTCCCCCCGACGGAAGACTTCCTGATCGTCGTCTACCGGCAAGGAGCCACCGCGATGAACCGTCGCGTCACCGGCGCATGGAAGCAGGAGCGAGTCAGCCGCGGCATTACCACGCTGCTGACCCGCGCCGAGCCTTCGCATTGGCGATGGGCAAACGATATAGAGGTCAGCCACTTCTACATTTCACCGGCTTTCATGATGAAAACCGCGAGCGAGGCTTTCGATCATGACGTCGGCGCCATTGAACTCCATGACCTGCTCGGAATCGATGACCCCGTCCTGGGCTGGATCAACGAACAAATGGCTCACGAAGTCGCCGCCGGCGGTCCCGGCGGAAGACTCTGCTACGACGCGCTGGCGCTCCAGGCCAGCGTCCACATCGTGCGGAAATACGCGGCGGTGAAGTTCAAGATGCCTTCCGCGCGGGGACATTTCAGGCCGGCTCATGCCCGGCTGATCGAGGACTACATCCAGCAGAATATTTCCCGAAACATCACGCTCGACGAACTAGCAGCCATCTGCAACTGTACGCCGATTCAGTTCGCCCGAAAATTCCACGCTCATTACGGAATGCGGCCTCACGCTTTTGTTCAGAAACAGAAAGTCGAACAGGCATGCCGGCATCTGCGACGGGACAATTTTGCACTCAAGGAAATCGCGCTTCTCAGCGGCTTTGCCGACCAGAGTCATCTGAACAGGGTCTTTCGCCAGTACCTCAATTGTACGCCGGCTGAATATCGCAAGGGTGCCTCGGGCACCTGAAGCCGTTCCGGTCCTGGCGGCGACGACAACCTTCGTCAAAGTCGGAAAGTCTGTTCTTACCCGATCAACGAGCTTGGTGACGAGCTGTGCATCAAAAGCGACTGCACATCCATGTCGATGAGGGAGCGTGAGGATCACTCGGGCGCATGGAAAGCCGCTCCCAATCGCCGCCCCCATAATGATCAATGGCCCAATGTATACTTGAGTTTCAACGCAGTAGCTCCGCGGCTTGGTGCATAACCATCCCTCAGGCGATCCCTCGCCATCGCAGGCCGACATCCAGATGACGAAAGCAATCATCGACATCGCAAAGCCGCTCGGCATCGCCGTGCACGACCACATCATCGTCGGCAAGGGTGGGCATGCGAGTTTGCGTGGGATGCGGTTGATCTAGTAGCAATACCTGTGATCGACCCGGACATAATACCCGTCCGGCCTCTGCATGTAGCAGCCGCGCTGATAGGCATAGTAGCCGGAGCGGCGGCGCTCGCCTTCGGAAGCGATCGCGGCGCCCGTGCCGGCACCGACGACGGCGCCGATTGCGGCTCCGCGGCCTCCACCGAGCGCGCCGCCGAGGATCGCTCCGCCGACACCGCCGATGATCGCGCCGCCAATGGCGTCCTGGGCTGCAGCCTCATGCACGGGCATTGCCGCCGCAACCGTCAGACATGCCGCGATTCCAAAACTTCCAATGCGAAGACCCCGAAGCATGCTCGCCCTCCCTGTGGTGGGGCAAGTCATAGCGCCGGACGCGGATTCGGGCCAGACAAATTGCCGGCTCACGGCTCGACCCAGCGCAGCACGGCCTCGACGGTATCGGCGGGCGTGGTGTTGAAGCAGATCGCGGCTTCCGGGGCCAGGCGATGGACGAGGTTGAGCACCTTCTCG
Source organism: Bradyrhizobium sp. 195 (assembly GCF_023101665.1). Lineage (NCBI taxonomy): Bacteria > Pseudomonadati > Pseudomonadota > Alphaproteobacteria > Hyphomicrobiales > Nitrobacteraceae > Bradyrhizobium > Bradyrhizobium sp. 195. The sequence continues at coordinate 7,749,043 of NZ_CP082161.1, forward strand.
AACAGCACCAGGCGCTCCTTCGGCTCGCGCAGGCCGGCGCCGATCACGATGCAGTCGAAGCTCTCGTCGCGCAGCGCGGCCGTGACGCCGGCTTCCGCGGTGACGTCGAGATCGATCAGGCAGCTCGTGACCTCGAAGCCGAGATCGCGCAGACGCAACAGCTGCGCCTCGATATAGTTGCGCACGAGCTCCGGCGTCAGTTGCGGGAATGCGCTGTAGTCGGCACTGCCGGGTTCGATGCCGATCGCGAGGATGCGCTTGGCCATGCAGGACTCCTTGCCGAACCGTCTCACCTCGCTAACGGACGGACGACGGCGCCGGTTCCCTGATGGGCAGTCGCGCCCGCATGCCAGGTGCCGCTGAGGATTTCCCATCCAGGTTGTAAGCCATTTCACATGCGACGGACCGGCGACCTGCCAGATTTGCGGGAGATCATGCTGGCGTCACGCCCCGATCACGCCAGCCGGTTCACTTGGCTTGCACGAGATTCGACCATTCATTTGATGGAGCGGAAAATGATTTCATTCGAGAGTTTGAAAGCCGAATACGAGCGGAATTGGGCCAATCTGGAGATCCGGCCCGGGCGCCTCGCTGATGCGAATGCGGTGGCCCGCAAGGCCCTCAACGGCAAGGCAACCTATCAGCAGATCGAGCGGCTGACGGGCGTCCCCTGGTACTTCACTGCGCTCTGCCACTACCGCGAGTCCAATTTCGATTTCGACACTTATCTCGGCAACGGCGAGTCGCTGCATCGCGTGACCACCATCGTGCCGAAAGGGCGCGGCCCGTTTGCCACCTTCGTGGACGGCGCCGTGGACGCGTACAGACTCGAGAACTTCGTCGGCGCCCAGGATTGGGGCATCGCGCGGATGCTGTTCCGACTCGAGGCGTTCAACGGCTTCGGCTATCACGCCAAGGGCGTCAATTCGCCCTATCTCTATGGCGGCTCGACATTGTACGGGCCGCCCGAGGCACGGGCCGGAAAGTTTGTCCGCGACCATGTGTTCGACTCCAATCATGTCGACACCCAGCTCGGCACCGCGGCGATCCTGCATGCGATGATGTCGCTGGATTCCTCGATCACGCTCGACGGCAGCCCGCAATTCGCCGCCCGCATCGAGCCGGAGGACGATGCGGCCTCGACGGTCGTTCTCATGCAGCAGGCGCTCAACAAGCTCGGCGCCAATCCGCCGCTCGCCGAGGACGGCATCTGCGGTGTGAAGACCAGGGGGGCCGTCTCGCAATTCCAGCAACAGAACGGCTTGAGAGACACCGGGCTTCTCGACGCCGCCACGGTCGCCTCCATCACGCGCGCGACGCAGCAGCCGGGCCCTGCCGGGCAGGCGGCCGACCTGTCACACGTCCTGACCCGACTGGAAGACCTGGCGCAAGTGCTGAGGCCGCCAGCCGGCGGCACGACGCTGCCAGCGACGATTCCGCCCAAACCCGTGCCTGCCACCAACGATCCGATCAACCTGTTCGAACGGCTGTTCTCTCTTATCAACAAGACGGCGCCGATGCCGGGACCGGTCACGCCAGCCACCCCCGCCCCCGTCGACCAGCTGAAACAGGTTGTTGATCTGCTCAGCACACTGCTCAACAAGGACAGCAAGCCGGTGCTCGGCCAGGTCAACGGCGCGCTCGGCGAGACCATCGGCAAGATGCTGAACGGCAAGAAGACCGCGCTCGGTATCGGCGGCTCGGTGCTCACTGCGCTGCTCTCTTCAGTGACGGCGAGCCCCAATGCGGGAGGACTTGCCGGACTGCTCGGGACCGTCGTGTCGGCAGTGCCGGGCCTCGGCCAGTTCGCGATGCCGATCTCCCTGGCACTCGCGGCCTGGGGCGCGCTGGGCAAGATGGAGAAATGGGCGCAAGGCACGGCGCCGCCGCCGAAGCTGACGACGTAACGCGACGAGATCGTAGCTCGGGTATCGCTACGGAACGGGTCTACTCCCTCCCCCGCTTGCGGGGGAGGGCTGGGGAGAGGGTGTGTCCCTAACGGGACAATCCCCAAGAGGAAAGAGCCCTCACCCGCGCCTCCGGCGCGACCTCTCCCGCAAGCGGGAGAGGTTGCACCGAGCCCGCGGCTCGATCAGTTCCTCTCGAGGCGCCCCCGCACGTTCCGCGTCGTCTACTGACGCAGCATGATCAGGGGATCGGCGGTATCGGGGACGCGCCGCCACTGCGCGTTGTCGTCGGCCTCGAACTGCCAGGCATCGCCTGATTTCGACATCAGGATGATCTGGCCGCGCTCGAGCCGCCATTGCGTCGGGTTGAACTGCGCGATGGCTGCGTCGCATTTCGGCTTGAGGAAGACCTGGAAATTGTCGGGGCTCGACTCGGTGTTGGTCAGCGTCAGCCCGCAGATCGGCTGGCCGTTGCCGCGCACCATCGACCAGTCGCCGATCATCTGGTCCATCGACTTGGCCATCGAGCGGGCGGCCGCGAGGTCCTGCAGGATGTAGACGCCCTCGCCCTGGCGCAGGCCTTCGAAGATGCCGGCCTCGACCTCGGTAAAGTCGATTACGGCTTCACCGGTGGCGTCCTGCAAGCGGACGATGTCGAGGCCCCTGACGTTCCAGGCGACGATATCCTTGGTGAAAGGCAGCGCGGTCTTGCAGGCAGGCTCGAGCTCCAGCTTAAAACCCTGGCCTGCGGCGTCGCCCTTGAGGGTGACGACGCAGGTCTTGCTACGCTCGGTGGTCGAGAGCTCCCATTGCCCGGGCATCGATTTCTTCAGGCTCGTCGCATCCTGCGCCTGCGCGATGCCGATCGCGGCCAAATAGGCCGCGACGGCGAATGCAACGACCCGAAGAGCTGTCATCAGCGCCCCCTAAACGGCGTCTCGGCGACCGGTGTCAACGGGGCCTTGCCGCCGAACCAGGACTTGAGGTTGTCGACCACGAGCTGGTCCATGGCGTTGCGCGTCACCACCGAGGCCGAGCCGATATGTGGCAGCAGCACGACGTTCTGCATGGTCTTGAGCTCGTCCGGCACGGTCGGCTCGGCCGCGAACACGTCGAGGCCGGCGGCCAGGATGGTGCCTGATTTCAGCGCCTGCACCAGCGCGGGCTCGTCGACCACCGAACCACGCGCCACGTTGACCAGCACGCCGCGCGGGCCGAGCGCCTTCAGCACCTCGGCATTGATCATCTTGTTCGTGCTGGCGCCGCCGGGCACGATCACCATCAGCGTATCCACCGCCTTCGCCATCTCGATCAGATCAGGATAGTGCTTGTAGGAGACGTCCTTGGACGGGTTGCGCGAGTGGTAGACCACCGGCACCAGCGAGGCGTCGAGCCGGCGCGCGATGGCCTGGCCGATCCGGCCCATGCCGACGATGCCGACCTTGCGGTCGCGCAGCGAGCCGACGCTGAGCGGATAATTTTGCGTCTGCCAGAGCCCGGAGCGAACGTAGCGGTCGGCCTTGACGAACTCGCGCAAGGTGGAGATCAGAAGGCCCATCGCGACGTCGGCGACCTCCTCGGTCAGCACGTCGGGCGTGTTGGTGACGATGATGTTGTGCTCGGCCGCATATTTGGCGTCGATGTGGTCATAGCCGACGCCGAAGCTTGCCACCATCTCGATCTTGGGCAGCTGCGACAGCGAATTCTTGTCGGCGCGCACGGTGTGATAGGTCACCGCGACGCCGCGGATTTTTTCGCGGATCGCCGGCGTCAATCGCTCCAGGTCACCGCGCGTCTCGGCCTTGTGCACGACGAAATGGTCGGAAAACCCGTTCTCGAGGATCGGCCGCACCGGCCCATAGATCAGAAGGTCGATCTTTTCGGACGAAATCGAACCGGTAGACATCAGCTTTCCTTTCCAAGCGCGCTCTCATGCCAGCGCCGTAAAACGAGGTGGGAAACTAGCGCCAGCACCCCATAGATGACAATCCCGGCCAGCGACAACAGCAGCAGCGCTGCGAACATGCGGGGTATGTTCAATCGATAGCCCGACTCGGCGATCCTGTAGGCAAGCCCGGAGCCGGCGCCGGCCGTTCCCGCCGCGATCTCGGCCACGACCGCGCCGATCAGCGACAGGCCGCCGGCAATGCGCAGGCCGCCGAGGATATAGGGCAGCGCGGCCGGCAGCTTGAGGAAGCGCAGCGCTTGCTGTGGCGAGGCGCCGTAGAGCTGGAACAGCCCGGCGAGGTTGCGGTCGACCGAATTGAGCCCGAGCGTGGTGTTCGACAGCACCGGGAAAAAGGCGACGATGAAGGCACAGACCACGACCGCGGTCTGTTGTTCCAGGTAGATCAGGAGCAGCGGCGCGATCGCTATCACCGGCGTCACCTGCAGCACGATCGCATAGGGAAATAGCGAATATTCCACCCATTTCGACTGGTTGAACAGCAGCGCCAGCGCAATACCGCCGACGCTGGCCGCGACAAAACCTTCGAGCGTGGTCAGCAGCGTGGTCGCGAGCGATTGTGACAGCACCGCCCAGTCCTTGATCAGCGTCAGGATGATGATTGAGGGGGCCGGCAGCACGTAGGGCGGGATCTCCTTGATCCGGACCACCAGTTCCCAGGCGAGGAGGCCCGCCGCGAACACAATGACGGGCAACACGAAGCGCAGCGCGCGCTGCGCAGCTCGCGGTTTCGCGGTGACGGCGGCTTGCGCGTTCATAGCGTCGACTGCCCCGAATAGGACGGCGCCAGCGCCGCCGACACTTTCCGGCAATAGTCGGAATAGGCGGCGGAGGTACGAAACGCCTCGCCGCGCGGCTCGACCGTCTCGATGCGGATATCGGCCTGGATGCGGCCCGGCCGCGCCGTCATCACCACCACGCGTTGCGACAGATAGACGGATTCGAACACCGAATGGGTGACGAAGATGATGGTCTTGCCAAGGCTGCGCCACAGCGCGAGCAGATCGTTGTTGAGACGGAAGCGCGTGATCTCGTCGAGCGCGGCGAACGGCTCGTCCATCAGCAGGATGTCGGGATCGGTGACGAGCGCGCGCGCCAGCGACACCCGCATCTTCATGCCGCCGGAGAGCTCGCGTGGAAAGCTATCCGCGAAATCGGCGAGCCCGACGCTGGCCAGCGCCGCGTCGGCACGCGCGCATGCCTCTGCCTTCGGAACGCGCCCAAGCCGCAACGGCAGCCGCACGTTCTCGCGCACGCTGGACCAGGGCATCAGGGTGGGTTCCTGAAACACGAAACCGATGCCGTGACCCGGCTGCGGGACGCCCTCACGGCGCGCAACCCGCACGCTGCCCGATGACGGCGCGCTGAGCTCTGCGATGATGCGCAGCACCGTCGACTTGCCGCAACCGGAGGGGCCCAGTAGCGAGATGAACTCGCCGTTGCGGACAGCGAGGTCGAACGGGCCGAGCGCCATGACGCCATTGTCATAGGTCTTCGTCACGCCGCGCAGGCTCACGGCGAGCGCCGTCAGGCTGGCCTCGACGGCGGATGAGGTTTGGACAGGGGACATCGACCGTGCGTTATGGCTTGTTCGGGCGCAGCTCGACGCCGACGCCCTTGTTGACGAAGCGCAGCGTGTAGGATTTGCGGAAGTCGAGATCCGCCTTGACGACGCCGGCCTTGACCATCTTGTTGAAGAAGGAGGCGTAACGCTCGTCGCTCATCGCGCCGATGCCGTTCTTCAAGCTGTCGCCGGAATCGACGATGCCATGCTCCTTCATCTTGGCGACGGAATAGGCGAGCAGATCGTCGGTCATCTCAGGATTGAGCTTCTTGATCATGGCGTTGCCGGCGGAATTGTCGCGGTAGATGTAATTGTACCAGCCGACCATGGAGGCATCGACGAAGCGCTGGACGAGATCGGACTTCTTCTCGACGATGTCGCGGCGAGTCTCGATCAGGGTCGAATAGGTATTGAAGCCGTAATCGGCGAGCAGCAGCACGTTCGGCTTGAAGCCGGCGGCCTTCTCGACCGCGAAGGGCTCGGAGGTGACGTAGCCCTGCATGGCGCTCTTGGGGTTGGCGATGAAAGGCTGCGGATTGAAATTATAGGGGCGGACGTTCTTCTCGCTGAATCCATATTCGGACTTCAGCCATTGGAAGTAGCTGCCCATGCCCTCCTTGGACACGAACAGCGTCAGCGGCTTGAGGTCCTCGATCTTGCTGACCTTGGCATCCGGCTGCGTCAGCATCACCTGCGGATCCTTCTGGAAGATCGCGGCGATGGTCACGACGGGGACGTTGTTGGCCACCGCATCGAACGACATCAGCGTGTTCGCCGCCATGAAGAAATCGATCTTGCCGGCGATCAAGAGCATCCGGTTGTTCTCATTAGGCCCGCCGGGGACGATGGTGACGTCGAGGCCGTATTTTTTGTAGGTGCCGTCGGCAACGGCCTGGAAGAAGCCGCCATGCTCGGCCTCGGCGACCCAGTTGGTGCCGAAGGTGACCTTGTCCAGCGTCTCGGCGCGCACGGGGACGCCGCAGACGAAGGCGGCCATCAGGCCCGCCGTGAGCGCTCGCCGCAGATGAAAGGGGGTCATAATGGCACTCCGTCGATCGCTTCCGGCCAATCGCGTCTGGCTCATGTGGACACAACGCGATAAAACCGCATGACATCAGGGGATGCGAGCCGGCCGGGCCCGCATCCCCTGATAACCCAAATTACGTGACAAATTCGGGCAAAGAAACCTTGATGACGCCGTCCCGCGACTGGACCGAGATCCGCTGGGCCGATGCGCCCCCTGCGGAGACGTCGCGCTGGATCGCGGTGCTGCCGCTGGCGGCGACGGAGCAGCACGGCCCGCATCTGCCTGTGACAACCGACGTGCTGATCGCGGACGCCTATCTGGCGCGGGTGCGCGAGTTGTTGCCCGAGAACGTTCCAGCGACGTTCCTGCCCGTCGAGCCGGTCGGGATTTCCACCGAGCATATCGATTATCCCAGCACGCAGACGCTGGCGACTGACGTCGCGCTGAAGCGATGGACGGGAATTGGCGAGGATGTCGCGCGGCGCGGCGTGAGGAAGCTCGTCATCATCACCAGCCATGGCGGCAACAGCGCGGCCATGATGTTGATTGCGCAAGATTTGCGTGCGCATCAAAAACTGTTCGTGGTGACGACGTCCTGGTCGCGGCTGTCGGGCGCCGACAAATTGTTCCCGGCCGATGAAGTGCGACATGGCATTCATGGCGGCGCGATCGAGACCTCGATCATGCTGGCGCGCTATCCCGATCAGGTGCGCAAGCATGAAATCGCGGATTTTCCCGCGAGCAGCATCGCGATGGAAAAGCAATATCGCTGGCTGTCGACGCAGCGGCCCGCACCGTTCGCCTGGCAGGCGCAGGATCTGAACGCCAGCGGCGCAGTCGGCAACGCGACATTGGCCGTGGCCGAGAAGGGCGAGCACCTCGTCGATCAGGGCGCCCGTGCTTTTTGCGAGCTTCTGAGCGAGGTCGATAACTTCGACGTGAAGAGGCTTGCCAAGGGCCCCCTCGGCTAGGCCGTATCCAACTGGAATTGTTCAGGAAAATACTTCGATTCGGGGGCGGGTTTGCCGCTTTCGAACCGGACGCGAGCAGCCTCCGTCAAACTGGGCACGCGGGCCACAACGGACCGCCTCAACCCCGGATGGAGTTTCACATGTCGATCAAGACCAAGATTGCCGCCATCGCTCTCGCCGCCCTCGCCGTCACCGGCAGCATCGTGTCCACCACTTCCTCGGCCGAAGCCAAGCAGCCCGGCTGGGTCTGGGGTGTCGGTGCCGGCATCGCCACTGCCGCCGTCGTCGGCTCCGCGATCGCCGCCAGCAACGACCCCTATCACTACGGCTATCACCGCTGCGGCTGGGTCGCCCAGTACAACGCCTTCGGCCAGTACGTCGGCCGCGTTCGTAGCTGCTACTGATCTGAGTACCTGAGGCCGATCTCACGTGGATCCTGCGTCCGACACGGGCGCCTCATCCACCCCGTGTCGTGCCCCCGACCCCGCCCGGCTGTCCCCCGGGCGGGGTCATTCTTTTTTGAGCCGTCAGAGCAGCCCAGCAATGGCTTGGCTCAGACTGCCCTTCCGATTGCACGTTCCGCGTGTCAGGATACAGACGGGTAGCTGGAGGGCGAGCGTGAATTGGCGGGTCACAATTGGATCGATCCTGATTGCGATCCTGACATCGACACAAGCGTTTTCCGAGCCGGGGTCGCAGCCGCATACGGCGCCCCAGGCCGACAGCCGGCCTGCCGTGGACGTCGAACTCGTCATCGCGGTCGATATTTCCTACTCGATGGAAATGGATGATCTGGCAGCTCAACGCGAGGGCTTTGCCAAGGCCATCGTCTCGCGGGAATTTCTTCAGGCCCTGCGGGCCGGCCCGATCGGCAAGATCGCGCTGACCTATTTCGAATGGTCAGGCACGAAGGACCGGAAGATTGTTGTCCCCTGGCGGCAGATCGACGGACCGGAAGCGGCCGAGGCCGTCGCAGATGAACTTATGAAGGCCCCAATCCTCCGCGGTTCGCGCACGTCGATTTCAAGCGCGATCAAGTTCGCCATGCCGTTGTTCGAGCAGAACCCATACCGTGGCTCGCGCCAAATCATCGACATTTCGGGCGACGGTCCCAACAACGTCGGCGATCCTGTCGCCACAGCGCGCGACACAGCGTTGCAGAACGGCATCGTCATCACCGGCCTCCCGGTCTTGATCAATGCGACGCCGAACGGGACGAAGGATATCAGCCATATCGACCATATCGACTGGTACTACGAGGATTGCGTGATCGGCGGGCCAGGTTCTTTTGCTGTGCCGATCACCGATCGCGAAAATTTCAAGGAGGCGATCCGGACCAAGCTGGCGCATGAGGTCGCAGGCCTCACACCGAATCAATCGCCTGCCCCGACCGGGAACAAGGAGCCGCGGGTTCTCTGCATGATCGGCGAGAAGCTCTGGCAGCAGCGGTGGGATACGATCCTTCCGACAAAGGATACGAGCAGTCCGGCCATCAAGGATTCCACCTCGCTCGACAAGAAAATGAGCACGGATGACGCGTTGCTCAACAAGAAGATCAAGGGCATCTGCCGCGGCTGCTAGGCGCTTGCGTCAGCCGGCGACCGACCGCCGACCTGCCAGAGCTCGCCGCCCCTCGCATCTGTCCTGGCCCTGGATAGGCCTCCAACAAGGCCCGCCCCCCATTCCAAGCGGTGCAAGCTTCTCGCGCCCCCAAAACCGATGTTGCAGTCCCGTCACACCGAGGTGCGAACCATCCTCCGCGGCAATCCGTGTTAGTTGCTATTGCGAATTAATCGCAATAAGGTTCGCATCAGGCTCAGGAACCTGGACGAAGTCGCGCCGAATTTCGGCCGATCGCGGGTCCGGAACCTGATGACAGGGTCGCCGCGAATCGGCTGGGATAGCGCGGCGAATGGGGAAACATTCGTGTTTTTGGGGGCGTGCGTTTTGGCGTTGAGAGGTCACAGACACCGGTACTTGCGAACGGCCGCGGCGATTGCCACGGGCGTGCTGGTTTTTCCCGCCACAGGCACCGCGGCCGATCTGCCGCTGAAGGCGCCGGCGCTGAGAGCGGTCTATGACTGGACCGGACTCTATATCGGCGCGCATGCCGGCTATGGCCACGGCTCATCGCACTTCGCACTGAACGACGGCACCGCAATTGGCGACAGCGGCGTCTTCAGCGGCATGATCGGCGGCGTGCAGGCCGGCTACAATTACCGGCTCAACTCCGGCTGGCTGATCGGCGTCGAAGGCGATTTCTCGTTTCCCAACTACATCACCTCGAATTCGATCGTGTCCTTCCTGACGACACCCGCCAACACGGTCACGCAGCAATGGGACTACGCCGCGAGCGTGCGCGGCCGCGTCGGCTACACCAGCGGTCCGTGGCTGGTCTACGCCACCGGCGGCTTTGCCTGGATGGGCGAGCGCTATTTCGACTCGCCGGCCTCCGGCGCCGAAATCCCGAAGATCCTGAACACGCGGCCCGGCTGGATCGCGGGCGCCGGCGTCGAATACGGCTTCGCGCCGCATTGGAGCGCACGGCTCGAATATCTCTACAGCCGCTTCGACGGCGCCAATGTCGCCTTCTCCACGGGCGCCCAATACACCTCATCGTCGCTCGACTTCCAGCAGGTCAGGGTCGGCCTCAACCGCAAGGTCGATTGGCCGGGCGTGCCCAGCTACGACCCGAAGAGTTCTTTGATCGACACGGAATCCGATCGCTGGGAGATTCACGGCCAGAGCACTTATCTGCCGCAAGGCTATCCGTCGTTCCCCACGCTCTATACCGGACCGAACTCGCTCTCGCCTTCGCGGCAAGCCAAGGCGACCTGGAGCAACAGCCTGTTCCTGAATGCGCGGCTCTGGGATGGCGGCGAGGTCTATTACAATCCCGAGCTGCTGCAGGGATTTGGACTGAATGACACGGTCGGTGCGGCCGGCTTCCCCAACGGCGAAGCGCAGAAGTCGAACTTCCCCTATCCGCATTACAACACCTCGCGCCTGTTCGTGCGCCAGACGTTTGGCTTTGGCGGCGAGCAGGAGGAGCTCGCGAGCGGGCAGCTGCAGCTGGGACAGAAGGTCGACGTGTCCCGCCTCACGGTGCAGGCCGGCAAGTTCGCGGTCGTCGACGTGTTCGACGGCAATGCCTACGCCAAGGACACCCGCAGGGATTTCATGAACTGGTCGATCTGGGCGCCGGGCGCCTTCGACTATTCCGCCGACAAGGTCGGCCTCACCTACGGCGTCACCGCCGAGCTCAATCAGAAGCAATGGGCGCTACGCGGCGGCTATTTCCTGATGGTCTCCGAGTCCAACTCGAATCATTTCGACACCAAGGTCGGGGAGCGCGGCCAGTACGTGCTCGAGCTCGAGACGCGCTTCTCGCTGTTCGGCCAGCCCGGCAAGCTCAGGACCATGGGCTGGCTCGACAGCGCCAATATGGGCAGCTTCCGCGAGACGCTGAACAATCCCGCGCTCAATCTCGACATCGCGCAGACCCGGCGCGGCCGCGTGAAGTATGGTTATGTGCTCAACCTCGAGCAGGCGATCATGGACGATGTCGGCCTGTTCAGCCGCTGGAGCTGGAACGACGGCCATTTCGAAACGCTGGCGTTCACCGACATTCATCGCAGTCTGTCCGCGGGATTGTCGATCAAGGGCACGAGATGGGGGCGACCCGACGACGTGGTCGGCATCGGCGGCGCGATCAATGCGATTTCGCAGGACTACCGCGACTTCCTCGCCGCCGGCGGCCTCGGCGTGCTGGTCGGCGACGGTGCGCTCAACTACCGCAAGGAGCGCATCCTCGAAACCTATTACGCCTATGCGGTGAACAAGAATCTCACGCTCACCGCCGACTATCAGCTGATCGTCAACCCCGCCTACAATGCCGACCGCGGACCGGTGTCGGTGTTCTCAGGACGGCTGCACGGCGAGTTCTGAGCGCGGCGCTGACCGATGAATGCGCGCGCCTCGTCCTTCGAGACGCCCGCTTCGCAGGCCCTCAGGATGAGGCTAAGCGGCATCGGTGTCCGCCGAAATTGCCGCCGCGCACTCCGCTCTCATCCTGAGGGCCCGCCATAGGCGGGCGTCTCGAAGGATGCGCTGAGGGGAAGCCGCGCCTGACGGGATTGCGTCAGCGAGAAGTTCGAATTTTACGCGGCCCGGATCGCGTCCAGGAATTTTCCGACCTCGACCTTGAGACGGCTGCTCTCGCCGGACATTGACTTGGCGGACGCGAGCACGTTGGAAGACGCCGATCCGGTCTGGCTTGCGCCGCGCTGCACATCGACGATGCTGGCGGAAACCTGCTGGGTGCCGCGCGCGGCCTGCTGCACGTTGCGGGAAATCTCTCGCGTCGCTGCGCCCTGCTCCTCGACCGCCGCGGCGATTGCGGAAGCGATCTCGGACATGCGGCTGATGGTGTCGCCGATCGCCTTGATGGCGCCGACCGAATCCTCCGTCGCGGTCTGGATTCCCGCGATCTGCTGGCTGATCTCGCCGGTGGCCTTGGCGGTCTGCTCAGCCAGCGCCTTGACCTCGGAAGCAACCACCGCAAAGCCGCGCCCGGCCTCACCGGCGCGCGCCGCCTCGATGGTGGCGTTGAGCGCCAGAAGATTGGTCTGGCCCGCGATCTGGCTGATGAGCTCAACCACGTCCCCGATACGGCCGGCGGCCTTGGCGAGCTCGCCGACATGGTCGTTGGTCCGCCCTGCCTGCTGCACCGCTTCGCCGGCAATGCGCGCGGAGTCCTGCACCTGCCGGCTGATCTCGTCGACCGACGAGGCCATCTCCTCGGCCGCCGCGGCGACGGTCTGCACGTTGGTGGAAGCCTGTTCGGAAGCGGCCGCGACGGTCGCGGTAACCTTTTCCGATTGATCGGCCGTGCTGGTCAGCGTGCCCGCGGACACTTCGAGCTCGGACGACGCCGATGACACCGTGTTGATGACGTCGCCGATCATGGCTTCGAACTCGCGCGCGATCTGGTCCATGCGCTGGCTGCGCCGGAGCTTCGCGTCGGCCTCGATTGCGGCCGCTTCGTCGGCCGCCTTCTTGGCGAGCAGCGAATCCTTGAAGTGCTGCAGCGAGCCCGCCACCTGGCCGATCTCGTCATCGCGACCCGTCGCGGGGATCTCGACCTCGTGCCGTCCGGCGGCGAGCGTTCCGATCACCTCGGCCAGCTTCGCAAGCGGCGTCACGACGCGACGGCGCAGCATCATGGTCACGCCGGCAAGTGTACCGAGCAATGCCAGCACGACGACGCCTGCGAGCGCGAGCATCGCCAGCGCGCCATCGCGCGCAGCTGAGGCGCGTTCGGCCGCTTCCGCCAGCGCGGCATCGCGCACGCCGTAGAACATCTGGATGGCGGGCACGATGACGGTCGCCAGTTCATCGGCGCCGAGGGCATATTTGCCGTCACTGCGCGCCGCGGGCATCTCCTTGTCGATGATCGGCGCTGCTTTTCCGAAATACGCCTCCACGGCGGCCTTGAACGCCGCGACGAGGCGGGGCGGATTGCCGAGCTGGTCGATGCCGGCCTCGATGCGCTCGCGGTCGGCTTCAACACGACCCTGCATGCGATCCATCAGCAACGCTTCGGCGGCCGTCAATGGCCGGCGTGCGGACAGCGGGAGTGACAGCGTGGCCGCGCGGCTGCCTGCCGCAACCCGCAGATCCTGCGCCGTCCGCGCCAGGCGCAGCAACGACGCAAGCGAGGAATCCGCGCTGATGACCTTGGCTTCGAGCCGGTTCATGGTCGGCTCGATGGTGGCAAGCACCTCGGCAACGCCGGGCAGGAAGCCTTTGACTACAGAACCGTCGCGCGCCGCCAGAGGAACGCCCATCGTGCGATCTGCCGCGCTGTAGACCTCCTTCAGCCGCCGTGCGGCACGGTCGAGGTTCTCGACCATCGTGCCGCCGTCATCCAGCACCATGATGGCGCGCCTTGCAGCCTCGAAGGAGGCATCGGCGGCTTTCGCGGCCTTTGCAGCGGTTTCGAGCTGGGCCTGCGTTGCAACGCCTTCCTGGAACATCGGTCCAACGTAGGGGGCGCGCAGGCCGGCGACGTGCTGGCTGACCGTCAGCATTGCGCCAAAGGCATCGACGGTCTTGATCGCGTCGGAGCGGTTCGTGAAGATGCGTGCCTGGGGTATCAGGACCTCCGCGCCCAGGATGACTGCAAAAACCGTCACCGTCAGCATGGACAGCGCGAAAAGCTTCCCGATCCGCATCTTGCGTTTCCCCAATACACTTCTGCAATGTCGAAAACCTAACCGCCGGCCACTAAGAGCCCGTTAAACATGGAGTCCCGTAGTTCCACGGACGCACGCGCGAGCTTGTCGGGCAGCCGATCGACCGCGCCCAGTTCCCGCGGGCGCCAAATGGGGCAAAATTGACGGCATTTCCTCGCCGAATACCTATATCAAGGCGAGTGCCCCCATCCGGCCACACTCCCTTACCTCGGAACGTCAATGCTCTCGGTCGAACTTGCCATCGTCGTCGTCCTGATCGTCATCAACGGCCTCTTGTCCATGTCCGAGCTGGCCGTGGTCTCGTCCCGTCCGGCCCGGCTGTCGCTGCTCGCCGCCAAGGGCGTGCGCGGCGCCGAGCGGGCGCTGATTCTGGCGGCCGATCCCGGCAAATTCCTCTCGACGGTGCAGATCGGCATCACGCTGGTCGGGGTGCTTTCCGGCGCATTCTCGGGCGCGACGCTCGGACAGCGGCTGACGCAGTGGCTGCTCGAGCTCGGGCTGTCGCCCGGCATCGCCGACATCGTCGGCGTTGGGCTCGTGGTCACGCTCATCACCTACGCCACCCTGATCGTCGGCGAGCTGGTGCCGAAACAAGTGGCGTTGCGCGATCCCGAGAGCATTGCGGTGAGGGTTGCGCCGGCCATGCACGTGCTTGCGAAGGTTTCGCTGCCGCTGGTCTTCCTGCTCGACGTCTCCGGCAAGCTGATCCTCACTTTGCTCGGCCGTGGCGGCAAGTCCGAGGAGAAGGTCTCGGAGGACGAGATCCATCACCTCGTCAGCGAGGCCGAGAGCGCAGGCGTGCTCGAGCCCGGCGAAAAGGAGATGATCGCCGGTGTGATGCGGCTCGGCGACCGGCCGGTGGGCGCGGTCATGACGCCGCGCACGGAGGTCGACGAAATCGACCTCAACGACGATTTGGCCGTCATCCAGGAGATCATCGCCAAGAGCCCGCACTCGCGCTTTCCCGTCTCCGATGGCGACCGCGACAAACCAATCGGCGTGATTCAGGCCAAGGACCTGCTGGTCGCCTATATGAACGAACGCACACCGGACCTGCGCGCGCTCGTGCGCGAGGCGCCCGGCATCCCGGCGTCGGCAGACGCGCGCGACGTACTGACCATCCTGAAAACTGCTCCGGTTCACATCGGCTTCGTCTACGACGAATACGGTGGCTTCGAAGGCATGGTGACGGCGGCCGACATCCTCGAGTCGATCGTCGGCGCCTTCCATTCGGAAGCGGGACCGCCGGAGCCGGCCTATGTCAGGCGCGCAGACGATTCGCTGCTGATCTCCGGCTGGATGCCGGTCGACGAATTCGGCGAGTTGCTCGGCGTCGAACTACCGCCGCACCGCTACAACACGGTGGCGGGCCTGGTTCTGCAACAATTCAGCGCGCTGCCTGACACTGGCGACGCTTTCGACTTCGGCGGCTGGCATATCGAGGTGATCGATCTCGATGGACGAAGGATCGACAAGATCCTGGCGAGCCGGTTGAGCGAGGTCGAGACGGGGTAAATGGAGCGGCGGGGACGAACCCCAATCTAGGCTGTCGTTCCGGACAAGCGTCAGGCCGAGACCCGCACCCTCACCCGAACCTCACCCCGATCCGCTTCTCCTTGCGCCAGACCACTGTGCAGGGCAGGTGCTTGCCGTCGGCCGGGACGAACAGAGTGAAATGCTCGGGGATGCCAACCGGGCTGGTGACGTCGAGAGCCGCGCCGGCGTCGGACAGGTTGCGAACGGTGCAGTCGATCGCGCCGCCGCCGAACTCGATCGTTCCGGCCTTCAGCACGCGATGCCTCGCCTTGTCGCGCCGTTCGTCCATGGGCACAATCTACACCCAAAGTTGAATCAAGAATTAAACACAGCCCCGCTCGCGGTGACTTTACGCGCCGCGGCCAGCCACCCCGGCGGCCGGGGCGACGCTCACAGCGCCGGCTGGAATGTGTCGGCCTGCGCCATCCGCCAGGCGTCGCGAAAGCGCGGGTCTTCGGTACCTTCAAGCAGCTCGCCCGGACGCAGCGCCGGATAGAGCTGCGCGAAGGATTGCACCTGGGTCGTCGAGGTCCGTTGGCTGAAATGGATCGGGCGCAACTGCTGCGGATGTTCGAGGCCGGCGGCGGCAATCAGCTCGGTCAGCGAATGCAGCGTCGCGTGGTGATAATTGTGCACGCGGTCGATCTTGAGCGGAACGTAGAGCGCTCGCGCACGCGTCGGATCCTGGGTCGCGACGCCGGTCGGGCAACGATCGGTGTGGCAGCTCAGCGACTGGATGCAGCCGAGCGAGAACATGAAGCCGCGCGCCGAGTTGCAATAGTCGGCGCCGATCGCCATCGCCCGCGCCATGTCGAAGGCGGTGGCGATCTTGCCGGAGGCACCGATCTTGATCCGGTCGCGCGCATTGATGCCAATCAGCGCGTTGTGGACGAAACTGACGCCCTCGCGCATCGGCATGCCCAGATGGTCCATGAACTCCAGCGGCGCCGCGCCGGTGCCGCCTTCATTGCCGTCGACGACGATGAAATCAGGATAGATGCCGGTCTGAAGCATCGCCTTGCAGATCGCCAGGAATTCCCAGGGATGGCCGATGCACAGCTTGAATCCGGTCGGCTTGCCGCCGGAGAGGCGGCGCATCTCGGCGATGAACTGCATCATGCCAACAGGCGTGGAGAAGACGCGGTGCGAGGCCGGCGAGATGCAGTCCTCGCCCATCGCGACGCCGCGGATCTTGGAGATCTCCTCCGAGACTTTCGCGGCCGGCAGCACGCCGCCATGGCCGGGCTTGGCACCCTGGCTGACCTTGAGCTCGACCATCTTGATCTGGTCGTCGCCGGCAACGCGCGCGAACGCTTCGGGATCGAAGGTGCCGTCGAGATGGCGGCAGCCGAAATAGCCGGAGCCGATCTCCCAGATGATGTCACCGCCCATCTCGCGATGATAGGGGCTGACGCCGCCCTCGCCGGTGTCGTGCGCGAAGCCGCCCTTCTTTGCGCCGGCATTGAGTGCCCGCACGGCGTTGGGGCTGAGCGCGCCAAAGCTCATCGCGGAGATGTTGAACACCGAGGCCGAATAAGGCTTCTTGCAGTCGGGGCCGCCGATGCCGATGCGGAACTTCTCCGCCGCATGCGTCTTCGGCGAGACCGAGTGATGCATCCACTCATAGCCCTCGCGGTAGACGTCCTCCTGGGTGCCGAACGGACGCTTGTCGAGCTCCATCTTGGCGCGCTGATAGACCACCGCGCGGGTGTCGCGCGAGAACGGCATGCCGTCCTTCTCGCTCTCGAAGAAATATTGCCGCATCTCGGGGCGGATCTCTTCGAGCAGGAAGCGGATATGCGCGGAAATCGGATAGTTGCGCAGCACCGCATGGCTCTTCTGCAGGAGATCGCGGACGCCCAGCAGCGTCAGCGCGCCGAAAATCAGAATCGGCACCAGCAGGATGTCGAAGATCTTGCGGTCGACGATGCCGATGCCGATCAACAGCGCGGTGACGACCGCGCAGATCGTCAGCACGATGAAGCGCGGCGAGAATGGCAGCAGCAGGGTTTCCATGATCCCCTCTTCCGCCAGCGGCAGCCGTTTGGGGGATGAGTGTTGGGAGGATTCCTGCGTCTTGTTGTCGTCGGCCACGATTCCGATCCTCTCGCCAGCATGAGGCGGTACGATACGCCCTCGCCTGTCATACGGATATGACGCGACCCTTGTTTCAGGCTAGCGAATTCGGCCGAGACAAATCAATCAGCCCGATGGGCGGGGTGCGGTGCAGCAAAGGGGCTGGGGCAGGAAGAAAGGGCGTGCCACCGGCCCCTGGAGGGGCTGCGCAAGGGCCCCAATGCAGTCCACAAGCCCAGCTGTCGGCCCGGGCAAGCGTCAGCGCAGACCCGGGGACCCATAACCAAAGGAAGTTATTTGACGAAGACTCGTGGTGACCAGCTCGCACCATAACCCTCGCTGGGGTTGTGGGTCCCGGATCTGCGCTCCGCTTCGCTGCGCTTGTCCGGGACGACGAGTTGAGGTGGCGCGCGATCACGCCACTTCTTCATCAGCGCTTACCGCTCGACGAAGGCCTTCTCGATCACGAAATGGCCGGGCTTGTTGCCGCTTCCCTCGATGAAGTCGCGGCCTTCGAACATCACCTTCAGCTCTTCCAGCATTCCCGGGCTGCCGCACATCATGACGCGATCGGTCGCGATGTCGAGCGGACCCTGGCCGATGTCGTTGAAGATCTGCTCGGAGCTGATGAGGTCGGTGATGCGGCCGCGATTCCTAAACGGCTCGCGGGTCACCGTCGGGTAGTAAATCAGCTTGTCCGCGAGCAGCTCGCCGAACAGCTCGTCCTCGCGCAGGGAAGCGACGAGCTTCTCGCCATAGGCGAGCTCGGAAACCTGACGGCAGCCGTGCACCAGCACGATGGATTCGAACTGGTCGTAGACTTCGGGGTCCTTGATCAGGCTCGCGAAAGGCGCAAGGCCCGTCCCGGTCGAGAGCAGCATCAGCCGCTTGCCGGGAAGGAGATTGTCGGTGATCAGCGTGCCGGTCGCCTTGCGGCCGACCAGGATGGTGTCGCCTTCCTTGATCTTCTGCAGGCGCGAGGTCAGCGGGCCGTCCTGCACCTTGATCGAGAAGAACTCGAGCTCTTCCTCGTGATTGGCGCTCGCCATGCTGTAGGCGCGCAGCAGCGGACGGCCGTCGATCTCGAGGCCGATCATCGCGAACTGGCCGTTCTGGAAGCGGAAGCCGGTATCGCGCGTGGCGCGGAAGCTGAACAGCGTGTCGGTCCAGTGCTGGACGGAAAGAACCTTCTCTCGGTAAAACGCGCTCATGATTTTCGCTATTCCGAATAATTGCGGTTTTTCGGGCAACAGCGTTGCCCGGCCCAGAAATCGGGGCGGACACCATTGCCATGGCGGAGGATTTCGCGTGTGTGATCTACGCCATTGAGACCAATAATCAACCTCGTTTCGGATGCAATTGACGCCGATCAAACCGGCATTTGCGGCGGAATTGGCCGCATCATTAATGAATCTGCTGCCTGCCATGCCGGGAGGGCAATTTCTTTTCCCTCCAGAGCTCGATTGCAGCACTTAATTTCCGTCGCGCTCGCGAGAATTTCATTAAGAATAGCTCTGATTTTCCGCGCGGTTGGCGCTATTGCCCGTGTTTTTGCGGCTTTCGGCGACAGGAACAGCAGAGATGGCAAGCGGCGAGCGAATCTTCGTTCAGGCGATCAGGCGCTATTGCGCGGACCACGGCATCGCCGTCGATGTCCGCGCCGGCGGCTGGCTGATCACGATGCGCCGGGGCGAGGCGCGCCATTTCGCCTTCGGCTACGACATCGGCCTCAACAGCGCCATCGCACACCGCCTCGCCAACGACAAATCGGCCACGGCCGAAGCGCTGACGCTTGAGGGCGTGCCGTGCGTTCCCCATCACCTCTCCCTCAACCCGAAGCTCGGCAAGAATGTTGTTGGCCCCAGCTGGCGCGATGCAATGCTCGAACTGCTCCACGACCATCCGCAAGGCGTGGTGGTGAAGCCGAACGAGGGGACATCGGGGCGTTCGGTGTTCAAGGTGACGACGGAAGCGGAACTCGACCACGCGACCAGCGACGTTTTCTCGATGAGCACGGGGCTCGTGATCTCGCCCTATGTCGAGATCGAGGAAGAGGTCCGTGTGGTGCTACTCGGCGATGTTCCACTCATCGTCTACAGCAAGCAGCGTGGCACGGATTGGCGGCACAATCTCGATGCCGGCGCAAAGCCGGTCTTGCTGGAGGATGGCGAGGCTCGCGCGGATCGCGCGAAGCTCGCGATCGATGCCGCGCGCGCCATCGGCATCGTCTTTGCGTCGATCGATTTGGTGCGCGTCGATGGCAAGTGGCGCGTGCTGGAGATCAATTCCGGCGTGATGATGGAGGCGCTGGGCAAGCTGCATCCGGAGCTGGTGCAAGCGGCGTATGACGCGGCGCTGGATCGGGTGTTTGGCGAAAAATAGCAGCGGCATGCTCGCTGCAATCCCTTCTCCCCCTGTGGGAGAAGGTGGCGCGAAGCGCCGGATGAGAGGTATTTCTCGGCAAATTCAAACGAGAGTTGGACTCGCGGAGAGAGACCCCTCACCCGTCTCGCCGCTACGCGGCGAGCCACCCTCTCCCGTATGGGGAGAGGGTGCACTGAAATCGCGGCGCGATCGCCGCCACGCAAGCCGCTAGTTATTCGCGCTGGCGGAATCGTCCATCGCCTTGAAGGCTTCCTCCAGCTGCGGCGAGATCGGCACGTTCAGACGTTCGCCGGTCGGAAGCCTCGCGGTGAACCATTTGTTGTAGAGCGGGACGAGGTCGCGGTTGGAGCCGAGCTTGCGGAAGGCACGCTCGACCAATGCGGACAATTGCGGCTCGCCTTTCTTGAACATGATGCCGTAGGGATCGTAGGACAAATAATCGCCGGTGACGCGGAACTTGTCCTGCGCTTTGTGGCGCGCGATCAGGCCGGAGAGCAGGATGTCGTCGGTCGCGAACGCGTCGGCCTTGCCCTCGGCGAGCATCTGGTACGACTGCTCGTGATCGCTCGCGGTGACGATGTTGAGGCCGAGCAAGAACTTCTTGTCGGCCGCATGCATCGCCTGCTCGTTGGTGGTGCCCTTGGTCACCACCACGGTCTTGCCCTTGAGATCGGTGATCGCGGCGACGTTCGACGCCTTCGGCACCATCAGCTTGGTGCCGGCGACGAACATCAAGGGCGAAAAGGCGACGCGCTTGCCGCGCTCGGCATTGGCCGTGGTCGAACCGCATTCCAGGTCGATCTTGTTCTGGAGCACGGCGTCGATGCGGTCGTCCGAGGTGACCTTGACGTAGTCGATTCTGAGGTTGGGATCGTCGACCTCGACGCCGATCTCCTCGACGATCGCCTCGCAGAGCTCGAGGCTGTAGCCGATCGGGCGGCCCGACTGGTCGAGGAAAGAGAAAGGCGGCGAGCTCTCGCGGTAGCCGAGCCGCACGGCGTGCGCCGTCTTGATGGCCGACAGCGTCGGGCTGAGCCCTTCGCCGCCGGTCTGGGCGAGCGCCGAGCTCGCGAACAACGACGTCGCCGACAAAGAGGTCGCGAGCAACGAGGCCGCCAGCCACAGCCGGCTTGAGGTCAGAGACCTCGCCAATATCTGGCCCATGGTTCACTCCTACCCATGGCCGGCCATCGCGGGCACTTCGCCCGGCACCATGCCATCAGGCACGACGTCACTGGGGCCGAGCGCGTGCTCGGGTCCGAGCTCGCCCTCCCATTTGGCCACGACCGAGGTCGCAAGGGTGTTGCCGATCACGTTGGTGGCGCTGCGGCCCATGTCGAGGAAGGTGTCGATGCCCATGATCATCAAGAGGCCCGCCTCGGGGATGTTGAACTGCGCCAAGGTCGAGGCGATCACGACGAGAGAGGCACGCGGCACGCCGGCGACGCCCTTGGAGGTGATCATCAGCGTTGCCAGCATGGCGAGCTGGGTGCCGAGCGGCATGTCGATGTGATAGCTCTGCGCGATGAAGACGGCCGCAAACGTGCAATACATCATCGTGCCGTCGAGGTTGAAGGAATAGCCGAGCGGCAGCACGAAGCTCGAGATCCGCGACGAGGCGCCGAAGCGGTTGAGCGCCTCCAGCGTCTTCGGATAGGCCGCCTCCGAGCTCGCGGTCGAGAACGCGATCATCAGCGGTTCGCGGACCAGCTTCAAGAGATGGCTGTAGCGTGGCCCGATCACGATGAAGCCGACGATGACCAGGATCGTCCACAGGATCGCCAGCGAGAGATAGAAGCCACCCATGAAGACGACGAGCTTCCAGAGCACCAGCAGGCCGTTCTTGGCGACCGTCGCGGTGATGGCGGCCCACACCGCGAGCGGCGCGAACAGCATTACATAGCTCGTCACCTTGAGCATGATGTGGCCGACATCGTCGATCATCGCCAGGATCGGCTTCGAACGTTCGGGCATGGAGCCCATCGCCACCGAGAAGAACACCGCGAAGATCACGATCTGAAGGATCTCGTTCTGCGCCATCGCATCCGCGATCGAGGTCGGGATCAGATGGGTCAGGAATTTCTCGATCGAGAAGGCCGAGACCGGCAGGCCGGTCGATTGGCCCGCCTGGGGCAGCGTGCCCGGGAAGTTCGCGCCGGGCTGCAGCAGGTTCACCATCACGAGTCCGAGCAGCAGCGAGACGAAGGAGGCGCTGATGAACCAGCCCATGGTCTTGGCGAAGATGCGGCCGAGCTTGGAGCCCGAGCCCATATGGGCGATGCCACCGACCAGGGTCGCGAACACCAGCGGCGCGATGATCATCTTGATCAGGCGCAGGAACATCATGGCGATCAGGTTGATGGAGGAGGCCCAGTCCGCGCGCGTGTCGGGCAGGAAGTTGTAGATCGCCGACCCCATGATGATGCCGAGCACCATCGCTGCCAGAATGTATTGCGTAAACCTGTTGGACATCGTTGACCCCCACGTACACCGGCGCTTCATGATGTCGCAGATATCAAAGCGACGCAACACGCTTCGCGTGCAATCGCGTTTTCAGGATGTTCCCATTGTGAAAAGGAACGCCGCGATCTAGCCTTCATGCAGCGCACAACGCAGCGGCCTGCACGTCTTGTTTGCGGCGGCTGCATCAATAATCGCCAAGACAATCAAAGAGGGAAACGCCATGAGCGGCAACATCAATCGCCAAATTCTGCTGGTGGAAAAGCCCAGCGGCAAGCTCGGCCCCGAGCATTTCAAGATGGTGGAGAGCGCAACCCCGGAGCCAAAAAACGGCGAGGCCCTGCTGCGCGTGCGATACATCTCACTCGACGCCGCCAACCGCGCCTGGATGCATGGCGCGACCTACCGCTCCGCGGTCGAGGCCAACAGCGTAATGGCCGGCGGCGCCATTGCCGAGGTCGTCAGCTCGAAGGCCGAGGGACTAGCGCCCGGCGACATCGTGTTCGGCGACACCGGCTGGCAGGAGTTTGCAGCGGTAGCCGCAAAGCATCTCACCAAGATGCCGAAGCTCGAGCCGATGACGCATCTGCTCAGTGTGTTCGGCATCGCCGGCCTCACCGCCTATTTCGGCCTGCTGGAGATCGGCAAGCCCAAAGAGGGCGAGACGGTCGTGGTCTCCGCGGCCGCAGGCTCGGTCGGCTCGATCGTCGGACAGATCGCCAAGATCAAAGGATGCCGCGTGATCGGCATCGCCGGCGGCGCGGACAAGTGCAACTGGCTGACCTCCGAACTCGGCTTCGATGCCGCCGTGGACTACAAGGACGGCGCGGTCTTCAAGGCGCTCCGCGCTGCTGCCCCGAAGGGCATCGACGTCTATTTCGACAATGTCGGCGGCGACATTCTCGAAGCCTGCCTGCCGCAGATGAACAATTACGGCCGCATTGCCTGCTGCGGCGCGATCTCGCAATATGACGGCGCGCCCGCAGCGCACGGACCCCGCGGCGTGCCGGGACTGATCGTGGTGAAGCGGCTCGTCATGCAGGGCTTCATCGTGATGGATTACATAAAGGAGAGCCCGCGCGCGCTCGCCGACCTCCAGGCCTGGGTCAAATCCGGCAAGCTGAAGGTGCAGGAAGACATTATCGACGGATTGCCGAACACGCCGAAGGCGCTGATCGGATTGCTCGCGGGCGAGAACCGCGGCAAGCGCATGGTCAAGCTCTGAGACGTAGTTACGTCGCAATTGCGTCGGCAATATCCACTTGCGGTAGAAACGGAAGCGGCCAATGATATCGCTCGCGAGGCATCACTTCGCGACGACTGGGATTGCGCGACTTTGATTGATTGTCAAAAGATTTCGACAGGGCAGGAATTCATCCAGATGTTCAACACGTTGAAACAAGTCTCAGCCCGCACGGCGTTGCTGGCGGCGCTGTTCGCAACTGCAGCACCCGCATTCGCACAAGCGCCGACCGAGGCGCAGAAGGGTGCCATCCGGTCTGCATGCCGGTCGGACTTCATGGCGCACTGCGCGAGCGTCACGCCCGGCGGCGTCGAAGCGTATCAATGCCTGAAGAAGAACATGTCGAGCCTGTCATCGGGATGCCAGACCGCGGTTCGCGCCGTCGAGCCCGCTGCGGCTCCGAAGACCGAAGCCGCTCCCGCCGCGCCCAAGACTGAGGCTGCGCCCAAGGCGGAAACCGCGCCGGCCGCGCCGAAGGCCGATGCCGCCCCCGCGGCAAAGCCGGCCGCCGCACCGGCGCCGAAGGCTGCGGCCGCCAAGCAACCCAGCAGCGCGCAGGTTGCGGCCGTCAAAAGCGCATGCCGCGCCGACTATCCCAAGGTGTGCGCCAGCGTGCCGCCGGGCGGCGCCCCCGCGCTCGAATGCCTGGAGAAAAACAAGGCCAAGGTCTCGCCCGCCTGCGAGAAGGCCGTGAGCGCCGCAACCGGCGGCGGCGCGGCAGCAACGGCAGCGCCCGCGGATGCGGCTCCCGCAGCGGCCGCACCCGCCGTGATCGTTTTGCGCCCCTTGCTGCCGCGCGAAGAGCTGTTCATCGTGAGGTCGGCCTGCGGCGCCGACATTCGCTCGCTCTGCGCCGGCGTCGCGCCCGGCGGCGGCCGCATCATTCGATGCATCTCCAACAGGGCCGCCTCGCTATCGCCCGCGTGCAGGGACGTGCTGGCTCCGTTCGCGGCGCGATGATGCGGTTCGCGTTCGCGCGTCAATGATTGGCGGCGTGCGGTGAATTGAATTTCCGCACGCCTGCAACGACAAATCTATTGCAGATATCCGATTTCGATCACGACAAGCCGGGAGGACAACATGCGTTCATTGCTGCTCGTTGCTTCTGCACTCCTCGCCTTCGGAGCGACCATGACGTTCGAGGCCACCGACGCCAATGCGGTGGTGTGCGCCCGCGGGGTCTATCGCGCCGGTTGCGCCGGCCCGAACGCGGCTGTCGTTGTCCGCAAGCCGGTTCCAGTGATCCGCTGCACCCGGGTGCTGGTCAACGGCGTTTACGTGAAGCGCTGCGTCTGAACGGGGCGGATGGCCAAGCCGGCGCGGTTTGGCTATGATTCGGACCTGACGGTTTCGGACATGCGCAGAACGTGTGTCCGAAGATGGGCTTCGACGCGCCCGCGCTTGGCCGATAATTCCGCTGGCGCAGGACGCCGGAGCACATTAGTCTACCCCTAGATAGTAAGTATACTGTCAATTAGGGAGGCAGACGTTGCGGATCGCCGTGATTGGCGGGGGGCCCGGTGGGCTCTACTTCGCCTATCTCTGGAAGAAGCGTCACCCCGAGGATCAGGTCGACCTGTTCGAACAGAACCCGGCCGACGCGACCTGGGGCTTTGGCGTCGTGTTCTCCGACCAGGCCCTGGAATTCCTGCGCGCCGACGACCCCGAAACGGTCGATGCGATCGCGCCGCATATGGAGAGCTGGGAGAACATCACGCTGAACCTCAGCGGCGACAGCGTCGCCATCGACGGGGTCGGCTTCTCCTCGATCGGGCGGCTCGAGCTCCTGAGATTCCTGCAGCAGCGCGCGCTCGACGTCGGCGTCACCCCGCGCTTCGATACGCCGATCCATGCCATCGACCAGCTCAACGGGCACGATCTGATCGTCGCCGCTGACGGGCTGAACTCGCTGGTGCGCCGCGCCTATGAGGGCGATTTCGGCACCTCGCTGTCCTACTCCTCCAACAAGTTCGTCTGGTACGGCACCTCGAAGCGGTTCGACACGCTGTCGCAGACCTTCGTGAAGACCGACCGCGGCGCCTTCAACGCCCATCATTATCGTTACTCGCCGGCCATGAGCACCTTCCTGGTCGAGTGCGACTACGCCACTTGGCAGGCCTACGGCTTTGCCTATAAGGACGTCGAGCAGTCCAAGGGCGTCTGCGAGGAGGTGTTCGCGGACACGCTCGGCGGCCATTGCCTCGTCTCCAATAAATCGGTCTGGCGCAACTTTCCCTGGGTCTGGAACGAGCATTGGTCGTTCAAGAACATGGTGCTGCTCGGCGATGCCCTGCATTCCGCGCATTTCTCGATTGGTTCGGGCACGCGGCTTGCGATCGAGGACGCCATTGCGCTGGTCAAGGCGCTGGAATCGGATGCGCATCTTGCGACCGCGCTGCATCGGTACCAGGCCGCGCGAAAACCGGTGGTGCAGAAGCTCGTCAACGCCGCACGCACGTCGGCGTTCTGGTACGAGCACTTTGCCGAGCACATGAAGCTCGACCTGATGGATTTCGCCTACAGCTACATCACCCGCTCCGGCCGTATCGACGATTCCCGGCTACGCGCGATGTCGCCGGCTTTCGCGGCCCGGTACGAGGCGGCCAAGAACGGCGGAGACGAGGCATGAGCAACGAAATTCGCGACCAGGTGCCCGCCGACAGCGAAGGGACACGCGAGATCGGCTTTGCCGTTCCGCAAATCTACAACGCCAGCCGCGTGCTGTTCGACAATCTCGCCAACGGCCGCGGCGACAAGCTTGCACTGTTGGGTCCCGCGGGCATGCGGACCTATGCCGAGCTCTGCGCGGAGGCTTGCCGCTGGGGCAACGGTTTTGCATCGCTTGGCCTCACGCGCGGCGACCGCGTGCTCTTGTTCCTCGACGACACCCCGGCATACCCGGCTGCCTTCTTCGGCGCGGTGCGCGCCGGCTTCGTGCCGCTCCTGATCAACACGCTGACTCCGCCGGATCTCCTGCAATTCTACCTCGCCGATTCCGGCGCGGCGGTTGCGGTGGCGGATGCCGAGTTCGCGGCGCGCTTCAATGCGGAGGCGTGCAAGGAGACGGGCCTGCGCACGCTGATCGTCGCGAATGGCGAAGCGGGCGACCACGCCGCGCCTGCGGCGATCTCTGCCGCAGGATGGCTCGCGCAATTCCCGGCCGAGCTGGCGGAAGCGGACACCCATCGCAACGAGATGGCGTTCTGGATGTACTCGTCCGGCTCGACCGGACGGCCCAAGGGCATCGTGCATCTGCAGCACGACATGGCCTATAGCGAGGCGGCCTTTGCGCGAAACGTGTTGAAGCTGACGCCCGACGACATCTGCTTTTCGGTGCCCAAAATCTTTTTCGCCTATGGCTTCGGCAACTCCGTCACCTTCCCGTTCTCGGCGGGAGGGGCAACGTTGCTGCTGCCGGGCCAGCCGAAACCAGCATCGATCTTTGCGGCGATCGAGCAATACAAGCCGACTGTCTTCTTCGGCCTGCCGACGCTCTACACCTCGCTGACCAAGGCCGAGGGCGCGGAGAAAATCGATTTTTCATCTCTGCGCATGTCGCTCTCCGCGGCCGAGGTGCTCTCGGCCGAAGTCTTTAACGGCTGGAAGACGCTCACGGACCTCGAGATCGTCGAGGGCCTTGGTTCGACCGAGGTGCTGCACATCTATCTCTCCAACCGGCCCGAGCAAAAGAAGCTCGGCGCCGCCGGTCTGCGCGTGCCCGGCTACGAGGTCGCGCTGCGCGACAAGGAGGGCCGCGAGGTCGGCGACAACGAGGAAGGCATTCTGTGGGTCCGCGGCGATTCCAACACACCGCTGTATTGGAACCGGCCGGACAAAACCGCCGAGACGATCCGCGAGGGCGGCTGGATCTACACCGGCGACCGCTTCGTCAGGGATGCCGACGGCTTCCACTTCTTCCGCGGCCGCGCCGATGATCTCATCAAGATCTCAGGCCAGTGGGTCTACCCGCTCGAGGTCGAGCTCTGCCTCGCCGACCACCCCGATATCCGCGAATGCGCGGTGTTCGCCGCCGAGCTGCCGGATCGCCGCATGACGCTGAAGGCCGTGGTCGTGATGAACAACCGCGCGGTTAACCAGGGTGACGCGACGCGACGATTGCAGGATTACGTCAAGGGCAAGCTGCTGCCCTACAAATATCCGCGCGAGGTGATCTTCATCGACGAGTTGCCGAAGACCGGCACGGGGAAGATTGATCGGCAGGCATTGCTCAGGATGTGAGGCGAGGACGAGGATCCGCGCACCGCATTCGTAGGGTGGGCAAAGCGAAGCGTGCCCACGACTTCTGATCCGTTGGAGAGAGGTGGTGGGCACGGCGCAAGGGCGCCTTTGCCCACCCTACGAGATATGAGCGTGAGGCGCGAGCATCGCCTCACGTCCCCCTCACCCCGCCTTCCCCAAATGCTCCAGCGCATCCTCGGCCCGCAGCGGCACGCGTGACGCTTCGTTGTTGAGATCGACGAGCTGCACAAGCAGACCCATCAGCGTCTTGCGGTCCGTGGCCTTCAGCGGCTCCAGCATGCGCGCCTGGGCGCGCTCGACGGCGGGGATGATTTCGCGCAGGATCGCGGCGCCAGATTTCGTCAGGTAGAGCAGCTTGATCCGCTTGTCCTCGGGCGCCGGCTTGCGCTCGATATAGTCCTTGGCTTGCAGCCGCTCGATCACGCTGCCGAGCGTGGAGCGGTCGAACGCGATCACAGCCGACAGCCGCGTCGCGTCGATGCCGGGATGGGTGTGGATCGCGATCAGCGCCGCATATTGCACCGGGGTGAGGTCGAATGCCTTGCACTCCTCCATGAAGATCGAGACCGCGATCTGCTGCATGCGCCGGAACAGATAACCCGGCGCGGCATAGACGGCATCGATCGTGATCGGAGCGGGCGGCTTACTCGGCATCGGGCTGCTTCTCCGGTGCGGCATCGGCGAAAGCTGCAAGCGCCTTGGCGGCAGCTTCCGCCCCCAGCAGGCGCGGATAGGCCGAGACATCGACACCGAAGCGGCGCGCATTGGCGAGCTGCGGCACCAGACAGAGATCAGCCAGCGTCGGCGCAGCGCCGAAACAGAACGGGCCCGCTTCGTCCCTGATCAGCGTCTCGCAGGCCGACAGTCCCTCGCGGTTGACCCATGCCGCCCAGTCCTGGACCTTCTCCTCGGGCAGGCCAAGCTCGCGCAGCCGCGCCAGCACCTTCAGGTTCTGCACCGGATGGGTATCGCAGGCGATCGCCAGCGCGAACGCCCGCACCTTGGCGCGTCGCAGCGGATCCTTCGGCAGCAACGGCGGATTGGGGTGCGTCTCGTCGAGCCATTCGATGATCGCCACCGATTGGGTCAGCACTGTACCCGCATCGTTCTCCAACGCCGGCACCAGGCCTTGCGGATTGATGGCGAGATAGGCGGGCGCGCATTGTTCGCCCTTGCGAAGATGATGCGGCAGATGCTCGGCGCCGAGACCCTTCAGGTTCAGCGCGATCCGCACCCGATAGGCGGCGCTGGAGCGGAAATAGCCGTGCAGCTTCATCGAGACCTCCCTTTCATTCGTCACGTTGACGCTACCTAGATCGTCAGTATACTGTCAATTAACAAAACGATCGGGAGCAGCAACCATGGAAGCCGTGACCAAGACGCCGGAACGCGAGGCGTTCTACAGGAAGATCGACGGCGAAAACCTCACCGCGCTGTGGACGGTGATGAGCGATCTGATCACGCCGGAGCCGAAGAGCGCCTGCCGGCCTCACTTGTGGAAATTCGACGTCATCCGCGACTACATGACGGAAGCCGGCAAGCTCATCACCGCCAAGGAGGCCGAGCGGCGCGTGCTGGTGCTGGAGAACCCCGGCTTGCGCGGCCAGTCCAAGATCACGACCTCGCTCTATGCCGGCGTGCAGATGGTGGTGCCCGGCGACGTCGCGCCGGCGCATCGCCACAGCCAGTCCGCGCTACGCTTCGTGCTCGAAGGCAAGGGTGCCCACACCACGGTGGACGGCGAGCGCACCGCGATGGAGCCGGGCGACTTCATCATCACGCCGTCGATGACCTGGCACGATCATTCCAACGAGACCAGCGAGCCGATGTTCTGGCTCGACGGCCTCGACATCCCCTTGGTGCAGTTCTTCGACTGCTCTTTTGCGGAAGGCTCGAAAGAAGACCAGCAGAAGATCACGAGGCCTGCCGGCGACAGCTTTGCGCGCTACGGCCACAATCTCTTGCCCGTCGACGTGAAGCGTTCGTCGAAAACCTCGCCGATCTTCAGCTATCCCTATGCCTACACCCGCGAAGCCCTGGAGAAGGCGAGGACGAGCCAGGAATGGGACGCCTGTCACGGGCTGAAGCTGAAGTTCAGCAATCCCGAGACCGGTGATTTCGCGATGCCGACGATCGGCACCTTCATCCAGCTGCTGCCGAAGGGCTTTAACACCGCGCGCTATCGGTCGACCGATGCCACCGTGTTCTGCCCGATCGAGGGCCGAGGGCGCAGTCGCATCGGCGATGCCGTGTTCGAGTGGGGCCCCCGCGATCTGTTCGTGGTGCCGAGCTGGCACTGGGTCACCCACGAGGCGGATGAGGACGCCGTGCTGTTCAGCTTCTCGGATCGGCCGGTACAGCAGAAGCTGGATCTGTTTCGCGAGGACAGGGGCAACGCGTGACGGTCTCGTAGGGTGGATTAGCCGAAGGCGTAATCCACCAACTTCGATCGGCACACGCGAAAAAGAGGAGGTGGGTTACGCTTCGCTAACCCACCCTACGGCAGCTACGGCAGCGCGCAATGCCGCTACCGCCAGTGCAACAGCCGCGTCTCCAGCCAGCCGATCACCTTGCCGACCGCGAGGCCAAACACCGACAGGATCACCACGCCCGCGAGCAGCTGATCGGTCTGCATCAGATTGCCGGCCTGGAGCACGAAGGCGCCGATGCCGTATTGGGCGCCGATCATCTCGGCGCTGACGACGAGCAGGAGAGCCACGGAGGCGGTGATGCGGAAGCCGGCGAGGATCGCGGGCAGCGCGCCGGGCCAGATTACCTTGCGCACGATGGTGGCGAAGGGAACGTTGAAGCTTTGCGCCATGCGGATGAGGTTGCGCGGCACCGCGTCGACGCCGCTATAGACCGAGATCGCGGTCGAGAAGAACACCCCGAGCGCAATGGTCGCGATCTTCGGCTCTTCGCCGATGCCGAGCCAGAGGATCAACAGCGGCAGCAGCGCAATTTTCGGGATCGGGAACAGCGCGGAGATGAACGTGATGCCGACGCTGCGCGCCAGCCGCGACAGGCCGATGGCGAAGCCGACCGCGATACCGGCCGCGGTGCCCAACAGCCAGCCGACGCCGATGCGCAGCAGCGAGGCCGACAAATGTTGCCACAGCGCGCCCGAGATCGCGAGCTGGTAGATCGCGCGCGCAATTGCGAGGGGCGTTGGCAGGAACAGCGCGTTGACGAGGCCCACGCTGCCAGCGGCCTGCCAGATCGCGATGACGAGGGCGAGCGCGATCCAGCCGCCGAACCTGCTCGACGCGGGCACGAAGCCGGCGCCGCGAAAGCGGACGCGCCTTGTCGCGGTGTCCTTCGCGCTTTCGCCCGGTGCGCGATCAAGCATGCTGGACCTCGCGTTCGGCATCGATCGCCTCATTGCGGATCAGCGACCAGATCTGGTTCTGCAACGCCAGCAGCTTTTCGCGCGCCGCAGCTTCGCCCCGCGCCGCGCGCGTCATCGGCACGGTCACGACCTCGCGGATGCGGCCAGGCCTGCGCGACAGCACCACGATGCGGTCGGCAAGCCGCGCCGCCTCTTCCAGATTATGGGTAACATAAACCGCGCCCATGCCGCCATCGGCGAGCAGGCGGACGAAATCCTCCATCAGCAATTCGCGGGTCTGCGAATCCAGGGCCGACAGCGGCTCATCCATCAGCAGAATGGCGGGCCTCACCGCAAGCGCGCGCGAAATGCCGACGCGCTGGCGCATGCCGCCGGAGAGCTGCTTTGGATAGGTTTTGCGGAAATCGGTCAGGCTCGTGCGCCGCAAGGCGTCGTCGACCAGCGCGCGGCGCTGCGTTGCTGAAAGCTGGGTGTGCAGCAGCGGGAATTCGACATTCTCCTCGACCGTGGCCCAGGGCAGCAGCGCAAAATCCTGGAACACGAAGGTCAGCGGATTGAGACTGTCCGCCGGCGGCGAGCCGCGCAGTTCAGGCGCGCCCGAGGTCGGCTGCAACAGCCCGCCGAGGATCGACAGCAGCGTGCTCTTCCCGCAGCCCGAGGGCCCGACGATCGCCACCACCTCGCCGGCGCTGACGGTGAAGGAGACATCGTCGAGCACGGCGAGATCGCCGAAGCGATGGGTGATGTGGTTGGCGATCAGGTCCATGTGCAACCCTTCAATCTCAACCCGTCATCCTGAGGTGCGAGCATCGCGATGCGAATGCATCGCGATTGGGAGCCTCGAAGGATGAGCGGCCCCGCTACATCCGGGCCGTGCATCCTTCGAGGCTCGCTTCGCTAGCACCTCAGGATGACGGGGAGAGAGGGGGGCTCGCAACATCGATCAATCCGCCTTCACATAATCCTTGGCGATGATCGCATCCGCGTCAAAGCCCTTGTCCGCGAATCCCTGCTCCTGCAGCCATTTGATCTGGTTGTCGACATTCTTCACGTCCAGCTTGCCGTCGGGATCGATATAGGCGCAGTTGCCGACCACCTGTTCGACCGGGAGATTGGTGTATTTTGCGATGATCTCCAGCAGCGGCTTGGTCTTGTCGTTGATCGGCGCCACGCCGTCCTTCATCGCGGCGAGGATGACGTCGTGATATTCGCGATCCGCCTTGGCGAGCGCGCCGAGAAGTTTTGTCACCAGCACCTTTTTGGTCAGCGTCTTCGGCGAGGCGAACACCGCGCCCAATTGCCAGGGCGTCTCGTCGCCAACCCAGCCCAGAAACTTCGCGCCGCCCTCGTCCATCAGCTTTCGCGCCGTGGAGATCGGCAGCAGCGCCGCATCGACGGTCTCGCCCTTGAGTGCAGCGGCCGCATTCGACAGCGATTGCAGCGGCACGATCTTCACCTCAGCGAGCTTGAAGCCGTATTTGTCGGCGAGCAGGCCGAGCGAATAATGAAAGCTCGATCCGACCTGCGTCATCGCCACGCGCTTGCCCGCGAGATCCTTTGGCGTCTTCAGCCCGGCCGCGTAGGCGTTGTTGCTGGCGAAATAGCCGATCAGGGGATAACCGGCCTTCTCGCGGCTCATGCCGCCGATCACCTTCAGCGTTCCCTTGCCAGCAAGATTGTAGAGACCGGCCGTGAAGGCGGTGATGCCGAAATCGACGTCGCCCGAGGTGGTGGCGACCGCGATCGGCTGCGCCGCGTCGAAGAATTTCAGCTCGACCTCCAGGCCGGCCTCGCGGAAATAGCCCTTGTCCTGCGCGATGAAGACGGGCGCGGAGGACGACAGGCGCAGCACGCCGATCTTGGCCTTGAGCGCGTCTTCGGCCCGGGCCGTGCCCATTGCCATGATCGCCAAAAGACTGGCTGCCGCGAGCCGCGCAATCCCGATCATCCCGTTTCCTCCCTCGTCGTTTCTCTCAGCAGTTTGTTACAGGCCCTCGGGGACGGGCTGATCCCGGCCGATGAAGGCGCCCTGTTGTTTCAACGTTTCCTGCAATTTTTCAACGGGGATGTCACGCGGGATCCTGTTTCCGGACAGCGCCAGCGCCGCGGCGGAACCGGCGGCCTCGCCCATCACGAAACAGGCACCGGAAACCCGTGCCGCCGACTGGCCCTCGTGGGTCATCGAGGCACAGCGGCCGGCGACCAGGAGATTGTCGACGCCTTCGGGCACCAGCATCCGGTACGGCAGCTCGTTGTAAGCCCGCGATTCCGGGATCGGCGGGAAGGTGAAGACGACGTCTCCGGGCACGTGGGCCTCGATCGGCCAGCCATTGACGCCGATGGAATCCGTAAACGAGGCGCAGCCGAGCACGTCCTCGCCGCTGAGCTGGTAGCTGCCCTTGATGCGGCGCGTCTCGCGGATGCCGAGCTGCGGCGGCAGATCGACGATGTAGGATTTTTCAAAGCCCGGGACAGTGCTGCGCAAAAACTCGTACGCGGCGAGCGCCTGCTTGCGGCCCTCGATCTCGCCGCGGGTGAGATCGTCGGGCTCGACGCCGTTGATGGCGTGGCCGTCCGCGCGCGCCACCTGCGTGAAGTTTACCCGCCATTCAATGCCGGATTTCTGCGGTCGCACGATCGCGCTTTTGCGCGGGAATTGATGCGTGCCGGCCGCGGCGGCTTTCTCCATCAATTGGGGAATGGTCCGCCAGGCATCGCCGGCCTTCTCCGGATCGATGCCGTTGAGGCGCAGCATCATGGAGGGATAGAGAGGATGGCCGTGCTCGTCGCCGATTTCGAACGGCGCGCCGGCCCACACCGCAAGGTCACCGTCGCCGGAGCAGTCGATGAAGATCTCCGACCGCACCGCCTGCCGGCCGGCCTTGGTCTCGACCATCAGCGCGTCGATACGGCTGTTGTCGCCCATCACCACGCCGGCGCCGAGCGCGTGGAAGAGGATGTGCACCTTGTGACTGGCAAGCAGCTCGTCGGCCGCGATCTTGTAGGCGGCGGTGTCATAGGCCTGGGCGAAGACCTTGCCGAGGATCAGATGCGGCGTGTTGAGGCCGTTCAAATGATCGATCCGCGCCAGCAGCTCCGACGCCATGCCCTGCACCAGCCGACGATGCTCGCCGAAGACATTGCCATGCAGGCCGCAGAAATTGGTGACGCCGGCCGCGGTGCCCATGCCGCCCAGGAAGCCGTAGCGCTCGATCAGCAGGGTCTTCCGCCCGGCGCGCGCGCATGAAGCCGCCGCGATGATGCCGGCGGGACCGCCGCCGAGCACGACGACTTCGTATTCGCCATAGAGCGGCACCTGTCGTGCCGGTTCTTCGATCATTGTGGCCCGCATGGCGCGTCCGCTCCCAAAATCTCTTGCTTGGGGCCGACTATGAATTAACGCGGACGGGGCTACAATCCACCAAAATACGCGATCAGCTTTCGCGAATCGAGAAAGGTCAACATGGATATTCTGGTGAACCTGCAAGCCTTCCTCGCCACCGCGGATGCGGCCGGCTTCTCCGCCGCGGCTCGAAAACTCGATGTCTCGACCTCGGTCGTGGCCAAGCGCGTCACGCAATTGGAGGCACGGATCGGGACGTCGCTGTTTCATCGCTCGACCCGGCAGTTGCGCCTGACCGAAGCCGGACAGCGTTACGTGCATCGTGCGCGCGGCGTTGTGACTGACGCCACCGACCTGCTCTCGCGCATGGGCGAGAAGGGTCACGACCTCGTCGATCACCTCCGCATCAAGGCGCCGACCTCACTGACGGTGGCACGGCTGGCCGATGCCTTCAGCGCGTTCCAGACCGAGAACCCGAAGCTCAAGCTCGATATCGTACTGATCGATCGCCCGGTCGATCCCGTGACCGAAGGTTTCGATATCGCGATCGGCGCTTTCCCGCATTCGTTCGGCGGCGTGGTCGACGAACCGCTGTGCGCGCTGAAGCGGCTGCTCTGCGCTTCGCCCGCCTACTTGAAGAAACATGGCACGCCAAAACATCCGCGCGATCTCGTCGAGCATCGCTGCCTCAGCTTCCTGCCGACCGGCCCGGAATGGGTCTTCGACGGACCGCGCGGCCGCATCAGCATCCAGGTCACCCCACTGCTCTCCTCCAACGAGGGACACGTGCTGGCGCGCAGCGCCATCGCGGGTAACGGCATCGCGTTGCTCTCGCATTATCTCGTTGCGGATGCCTTGCGCGAGGGCACGCTCAAGCCGGTGCTGCGCGATTTTCCGATTCCGGAATTATGGGTGAAGGCCGCGATCCCCGAGCGGCGACGCAATGCCGCCGCGGTGCAGGCGTTGCTCACGCTGCTGAAAACGTCACTGGCACCGTCGCTGTAGGCTGTGCCACGCCGTTGTCGCAAGATCGAGGTTGCTCTGGCAGAGCGGACCTGAGAGAAGGATCGCCAAGCTCCGCTGTCATCGCCCGGCTTGACCGGGCGATCCAGTATTCCAGAGACGTCAAGCGCATACGGAGAAGCCGCGGCGTACTGGGTCGCCCGGTCAAGCCGGGCGACGACAAGCAACTTCGTTCAACGAATGGATACAACACTCTTGAAGTTCTCTCTCCCCGCGCTGCTCGCCCTTGCGATCTCCGCCACTCCCGCCGCCGCCGTGGAGCAGAACTGCCGCTTCATTCAGGCCAAGGCCGATCGCGAGGCCTGCTACAAGCGGCAGGAGGAAGAACTCGCAGCGAAGCGCAAGCCCGCCGCGCCCGCCAACGATGGCACGACGCTCGAAACGCTGCGCCAGATGCGGCAGGACGACGACGCGGTCTATCGCAGCATCAACAACATCTGCCGCGGCTGTTGAGCCTCAGCTTTTCGTACCCCAATTCCCGGCCCGCTTCTCGGCGAACGAGGCGAGCCCTTCCGCGGCCTCCGCGCTCTGGCGCTTGAGTGAGTGCAGGTGCACCAGCCGCGTGTAGGCGGCATCGTCCACCGCCATGCCGCCGAACGAACTCTCCAGCGCGAGGCGTTTGGTCTCGGCCATCGCGTCTGGTCCATTGGCGAGCAATTGCTCGACCACCTTGCGGCCTGCGGCTTCGAGTTCGGCAAGCGGCACCACCTCGTGGACGAGACCGATGCGGCGGGCGTCCTCGGCACCAAAGCGTTCGCCGGTCAGCGCGTAGCGGCGAACCTGCCGCACGCCGATGGCGTCGCAGAGCTGCGGGATGATGATCGCCGCCGTCAGGCCCCAACGCACTTCGGTGATGGAGAACAGCGCGTTGTCCGCGGCGATCACGACATCGCAGGCCGCGATTACGCCGGTGCCGCCGCCAAAACAGCCACCTTGCACCAGGGCGACCGTCGGGATCGGCAGCGTATTGAGCCGCTGCACGGCCTCGAACGTCGCACGCGAGGCCGCTTCGTTGGCTTCAGCCGATTGCGGGCGCACGCCGTTGATCCATTTCAGGTCGGCGCCGGCCTGGAAATGCTTGCCGTTACCCTTGAGCACGACGACGCGCAAGGCCGGCTTCGTGGCAAGATCGTCCATGGCCGCGAGCACCCCCGCGATCAGCGCGCCGTCATAGGCGTTGTTGACCTCCGGCCGGTTCAACGTGACGGTCGCAACCCCACGCTCATCAAGGCTCCACAGGACGGGGCTGGCAGTCATCGGCGATCCTCCGGTCAGTTGCTTGGCACGCACTATGGCCGAGGCAACGCGTCCCGATCCATATCTTTCCAGCGTGGGGCGGTCGCGTCCATCGCATGGCGGCTTGTGTCATGCTGCCGCCCGATGGCACCCAGGGACAGGACAGAATCATCATGCGCATCTGCATTTTCGGCGCGGGCGCCGTCGGCAGCCACATCGCGGTCCGGCTGGCGCGCGCCGGCCATGACGTCTCGTGCGTCATGCGCGGGGCGCATCTCGAGGCGGTGCGCGCAGGCGGCCTCAAGCTGCGCGTCGGCGATTCCGAGGTCAGCGCCAAGGTGAACGCCTCAGGCGATCCAGCCCAGCTCGGCCCGCAGGACGTCGTGATCTCGACGCTAAAGGCAACCGCGTTGCCGGGGCTGGTTTCCAGCATCAAGCCACTGCTGCAGGACGACACCGCCATCGTGTTCGCGCAGAACGGCATTCCCTGGTGGTACGGGATCGGCCTGCCGCCGCGGCATCCGACGCCGCCGGACATTTCCTTCCTCGACCCCGGCGGGCGGCTGCGCGCCTGCATTCCGAAGGAGCGGATCATCGGCGGCGTCGTCTTCTCGTCCAACGAGGTGACCGCGCCCGGTGTCGTGCACAACCTCACCCCGGACCGCAACCGTCTGCTGATCGGCGAATGCGACGACCGCAATTGCGAGCGGATCACCAAGCTGCGCGGCGTCTTCAACGACGCCCGGCTTGAATCGCCGCCGGTGGCGGAAATCCGCGAGGCGATCTGGTCAAAGCTGCTGACCAACATGTCGCTGTCGGTGCTGTGCCTGCTCACCGGCCAAACCGCACGCGGCGTGCGCGACGACCCTGCTTTCACTGAGGTCATTCCGCGCATGCTGAACGAGGCCAACGATATCGCCCAGCACTTCATTCCCGAGGTCAAGCGCGTCACGCGCAGCGGCCCCGCCCCCAACCACAAGCCGTCACTGCTTCAGGATTACGAGCTCGGCCGCGCCATGGAGATCGACGTGCTTGTCAGGGCGCCCGCCGCCTTCGCGCGCACCGCCGGCCTGTCGACCCCGACGCTCGACCTGATCGCCGCGCTCGCGGTCCAGAAGGCGCGCGACAAGGGGCTCTACTCGGCCTGAGCCTCAGGCGAGTTGGTCGATCCACGCCGCGAGCGTATCAAGCACCTCGGTGAGCGCCTCGTCATTGGTGCGGCCCGACTTCTTCAGCACCGCGAAAGAATGATCGCCACCTTCGATCTCATGCAAGGTCGCCTTCGCCCCGAGCGACGCGATGACGGGCTTGAGATGGCCGAGATCGGCAAGCTCATCGCGCGTGCCCTGCAGGAACAGCATGGGGATCGCGATGCCGGCGAGATGCTCGGCGCGCTCGGACGACGGCTTCTTGGCGGCATGCAGGGGAAAGCCGAGGAAAGCGAGCCCCTTCACGCCTGCCAGCGGCGCCTTCGACTGCGCCTGCGAGGTCATGCGGCCACCGAACGATTTTCCACCCGCAATGAGCTTCACCCCGGGGCAAAGCCGCGCCGCCTCCTCGACGGCCGCGCGGATAGCGGCGTGCGCAACCGCCGGCTGGTCGGGACGTCCCTTCTTTTCTTCCATGTAGGGAAAATTGAAACGGAACGTCGCAATCCCGCGCTCCGCGAGGCCCACTGCGACCTTGTCCATGAACGAATGGCGCATGTCGGCGCCCGCGCCGTGCGCCAGCACGTAGCAGGCGCGTGCGTTGTCAGGCTGCGTCAGGATCGCGGAGACGGTGCCGATACGCGCGATGTCGAGCTTGAGCTCTTTTGTTTTGCCAGCCACAATCAACCATCCCGACAGAAGCTGTTACGGCCGCCTTGGTAGCGTCACCGGCGCAGCCTGAAAACACAATAATTGCCGCAGCTAGCTGGCCTACCAAGCCTAGGCCGTATCAACCGAGGTGATCATGTCCTACCGCTCCTCCTGGATGACCGAAGAGCTCGATGTCTTCCGCGACCAGTTCCGGAAATATCTTGCCAAGGATCTGGCGCCGCATGCCGAGAAATGGCGCGAGCAGAAGATGGTTGACCGCTTCGCCTGGCGCGGGCTCGGCGAGATGGGCGCGCTGCTGGCGAGCGTGCCGGAGGAATATGGCGGCCTGGGCGCCACCTTCGCCTATGACGCCGCCGTGCTGGACGACCTCGAAAGCACGGTGCCGGAGCTGACCACCGGCGTCTCCGTGCACAGCGCCATCGTGGCGCATTACATCCTCAATTACGGCTCGGAGGAGCAGAAGAAGCGCTGGCTGCCGAAGATGGCCTCAGGCGAGATGGTCGGCGCCATCGCCATGACCGAGCCCGGCACCGGCTCGGATTTGCAAGCCGTGAAGACCACGGCGAAGAAGCAGGGCAATTCCTACGTCATCAACGGCCAGAAGACGTTCATCACCAACGGCCAGGCCGCCGATCTCGTTATCGTGGTCGCGCGCACCGGCGATGCCGGCGCCAAAGGCATCTCGCTGATCGTGGTCGAGACTGCAGGCGCGGACGGCTACAAGCGCGGGCGCAACCTCGACAAGATCGGCCTGCACGCTTCCGACACGTCAGAGCTGTTCTTCGACAATGTCACGGTGCCGCCCGAAAACCTGCTCGGCAAGGAGGAGGGCCAGGGTTTTGTCCAGCTGATGCAGCAATTGCCGCAGGAGCGCCTCGCGCTCGCGGTCGGCGCCGTCGCCGCGATGGAGCGCGCGGTCAAGCTGACCGTCGACTACACCAAGGAGCGGAAGGCCTTCGGCAAGCCGCTGATGGATTTCCAGAACACCGCCTTCGCGCTCGCCGAGCGTAAGACCGAGGCGATGATCGCGCGCGTCTTCGTCGACTGGTGCATCGAGCAACTGGTCGCGGGGGATCTCGACACCGTCACGGCCTCGATGGCGAAATATTGGTGCTCGGACAAGCAGGTCCAGACCGCCGACGAATGCCTCCAGCTGTTCGGCGGCTATGGCTACATGCAGGAATACCCGATCTCGCGCATCTTCATCGATTCCCGCATCCAGAAGATCTATGGCGGCACCAACGAGATCATGAAGCTGTTGATCGCGAGGTCGCTGTGATCCGGTTGCCGTGAGCGGCTACTTCATCCGCTTGTCGGCAGCGATGAAGTCGATGAAGGTCCTCACCTTCGCGGAGAGATATTTGCGGCTCGGATAGACCGCGAACAGCTTTCCTTCGAAGATGACCTGCTCCGGCATGACGTGATCGAGACGCCCCCCGCTGATGTCCGCGGCGACCAGCCATTTCGGCAGGAAGGCGAGGCCCATACCTTCGAGCGCCGCCATGTGCAGCAGCGTCTCGTTGGCGCTGCGCAGCACCGGATCGAGCTTGATGGTCTCGGGCCCGTTCTCGCCCTCGAAGGAAAAGCTCTCGCCGGGATAAAGCGCGTAATGCAATAGCGCGTGGCCGGCGATATCGGCGAGCCTGGCCGGGCGCCCTGCGCGTTTGAGGTAGGCCGGCGCGGCGACCATGTAGAACGGAACGTTGGTGATCGGGCGCGCGATCAGCGCCTCGTCGGGCGCGGCGGTCGCGCGCAGGGCCAGGTCGAATCCCTCCTCCACGAGGTTGACCAGCCGCCCGCTGAGATCGATGTCGAGCCGCACATCCGGGTATCGCGCCTGGTAGTCCGCCAATACGCCCGCGAAGATCGTGTTCGCCATCCACACCGGCGCGGTCAGCCGCAGCGTGCCGCGCGGAACGACCGTCGCATGGCTGACGGCGGCCTCGACCTCGTCGAGCGAATCCAGCATTTGCCGCGCCTGCTCGAAATAGAGCGTGCCGCTCTCGCTCAGGCTGACGCGCCGGCTGGTCCGGTTAAGCAGCCGCGTGCCCAGCCGCTTCTCGAGCTGCATCACGTGCTTGCTCGCCATGGCGGGCGAGATGCGCAGGCGCTGCGCCGCGGTCGCAAAGCTCTTCAGCTCGGCGACCAGGCAAAACACCCTCATGCTGACCAGGGAATCCATGAGATCATCAACACCTAGGAAATGAACCTATCCCAAAACATATAATGATCAAAAATGGAGAAACCATCAAATGGTGGCAACCTCACCTCCTGGAGAACCACCATGTCTGCCACCACCCTCGAGACCCCCACCCCCGGCCGCGCCCTTCGCATCGGCCTCTGGGCCGCCCAGATCGTCCTCGCCGCCGTCTTCATCTCGGCCGGGTTCGTCAAGCTGACGACGCCAATTCCCAAGCTGGCCGCGATGATGCCATTTGCAGGCGAGTATTCCGAAACGTTCGTCCGTTCCGTCGCCCTGGTCGATCTCGCCGGTGGCATCGGCATTCTTCTGCCTGCCCTGACCCGGATCCTGCCGCGACTCACGGTGTTGGCCGCGCTGGGCTGCTCCGTGCTGCAGGTGTTCGCATTCGTCTTCCATCTCTCGCGCGGCGAAGCCGCAACGACACCGCTCAACCTCGTCCTGCTCGCGCTCAGCCTGTTCGTGCTGTGGGGACGCAACGGCAAGGCGCCGATCACTCCGCGCCAGTTCTGACCGACGGGAACGCCGCACAATGATCTCTGCCAATGGATGGTCCCGCAGGGGACTGCTCGCCGGCACCGCGATCCTCACGGCCGGCGGGACCGCCGCGGCCAAGGAGGATCGCCTTGCCGACGGCGTCGTGATCCTGATCGACAGCAACGAGCCCTATGTCATGGGGCACGCGATCAGCTACTCGGCCAACCTCTCCAAGCATTTTGCCGACAGGGGCGCGAAATTGCTGATCGAGGTCGTCGCCAACGGCAAGGGCATCGACGTCTTCCGCGCGGACAAGTCGCCGCTGGTCGAGCCGCTGGCGACGCTGCGGAAGTCGCTGCCCAACCTGACCTACAGCATGTGCGCCTCGTCCAAGGCGATCGCGGAAGCCAAGGAGCAGGTCTCAATTCCGCTGATATCGGGCGCGAGCCTCGTGCCGTTCGGTATCGGGCGCGTCGTCGATCTGCAACTCAAAGGCTGGGCCTATATTCATGCGTGAGGCGACGCTCAAAGCCGGTCCGGCGCTGTCGCGGCGATCGATCCTGATGGCCGCGCCGGCGCTTCTTGCTTCCGTGCAGGCAGGCCACGCGCAGGAAAGCTGGCCGCCGGTGTTCGAGGCCGGCCGCAGCCAGTTCACACTGGTGCGGCCGCGCGCGCCGATGCCGCAGCTCAGGCTTCAGGACCTGCACGGTCGCGATGCCGTCGTCACCGCGAAGGCGGGCCGCGTCACATTGGTGAACTTCTGGGCGACCTGGTGCGCGGCCTGCAAACTCGATCTGCCCATGCTGGCGAGCCTTGCGGGATCGCGGCCCGACCGGCTCGATATTGTCGCGATCTGCACCGACACCAAAGACCTGCGCAAGATCCGCACATTTCTCGGCGGCCTCGCGGTGCAGAATCTCGCTTGTTATGTCGATGCCTACGGCGTAGCGGCCGAAGCGTCCAAAGCGACGTTCTCCATCCTCGGCATGCCCATCACCTATCTCATCGGCACCAGCGGTCGCGTCGAAGGCTACATCACCGGTGCGCCCGACTGGCTTTCACCGGCCGGCGCGCGGCTGCTGCAATTCTATCGCGAGCAGGGTTAGCGCCGCTCAATTCGGATGCCACCAGCGGCCGCCGATGACGACGCCTTCGGACACGATCTTGCGGTCGCCGATCAGATGCTCGCCGACCACGTCCTCATAATCGAACTGGCCTTGCCTGATCGTAACAAGCGTGGCGTCGCCGACGCTGCCGGGCTTGAGGCTACCGAGCTCGGGGCGCCGCAGCGCCATCGCGGCATTGACCGTCGAGCCCGCGATCACATCGGACAGCTCCATGCCCATGCACAGGAATTTCGACATGGTCGTCACCTGGTCAAACGCGGGGCCGTCAATGCAGAGCTGGTGGATATCCGAGGAAATCGTATCCGGATAGAAGCCATTGGCGAGCATCGCGCGCGCGGTCTTGAAGGCGAACGAGCCCTTGCCGTGGCCGATGTCGAACAGCACGCCGCGCTCGCGCGCATCTAGCACGGCCTTCTTCACCGTGCCCTGCGCGGTCGCCGGCGTGTTGGGGAAGGG
This sequence comes from Bradyrhizobium sp. 195, assembly GCF_023101665.1. Taxonomy (NCBI): domain Bacteria; kingdom Pseudomonadati; phylum Pseudomonadota; class Alphaproteobacteria; order Hyphomicrobiales; family Nitrobacteraceae; genus Bradyrhizobium; species Bradyrhizobium sp. 195. Next base: position 7,791,726 of record NZ_CP082161.1, read on the forward strand.
ACGGAACGCATGGGTGAGCACGTCACCGGGACGCAGACGCGCCAGCACTTCCTCATAGCTCGGCGGCGGATGGTCGATATGCGCCATCAGGGGCATGCCGACCTCGTCGGCGACCTCGAGCGCGATGTCGAGCGGCACCGTTCCCGACGTACCCGAGGAGTGCAAACCGACGCGCACCTTGATGCCGACGATGAGATCACGGTTGGCATCGGCCACCTTGGCGGCCTCGATCGGATTCATTAGCCGCAGCTCCTCGCTCTCGCCGACCATGATCCGGTGCGAGAAGCCGAAAATGCCGGCATGCGAGACGTGCAGATAAGCGAGGATGCGGACCTGGCTCGGTTCGATCACATGCTTGCGGAAGCCCGCGAAATTGCCGGGCCCGGCGCTGCCGGTATCCACCGCCGTGGTGACGCCGGAGAGACGGCAAAATTCCTCGGCATCGATGCCGAGTGACGTGCCGCCCCAATAGACATGGGTGTGCAGATCGATCAGTCCCGGCGTCACGACGTATTTCGAGACATCGCGCACATCCGTGCCGGGATCGGCCTTGAGCCCGGTACCGATGGCGGCGACCTTGCCACCGGCGAAGGCGACATCGGTCACGGCATCGAGCTTCTGCGAGGGGTCAACCACGCGGCCGCCGCGCAGGATCAGATCGAAAGGCATCATGGTCTCCGGAGGTGTGGCGATAAGACTGCCTGCGGCAGTCAGCCTAGAAGGGAGGCCCTGCTTCTAGCAAATCTTGCGCCGAAGAGCTTGTCGCGCAGTGGCGACGGCTGATGTCAGACTGGCGATCCCGGGAAGACTCGAACTTCCGACCTACGGTTTAGGAAACCGTCGCTCTATCCGGCTGAGCTACGGGACCGCGGAACCCGCTCGTCGACGGGTTGCCTTGAGGCGTTCATATCAAAGCGGCGACGGGACCGGAAGCCCTCCGCGCCCCGATTGCGGGAGTCTACCGGCTATGCCCTGATATTATTGTCCTTCACCACCTTGCCCCAATAGGCGACCTGCTTGTCGAAGAAGGTCTTGAAGGCGGCACCGTCCTGGAGCAGCAGCGTCATGTGCTGCGTCTCCTTCAGCTGGGTGGCGGTCGCAGGTTCGCTCAGGATCTCCTTGGACGCTGCCGCGAAGGCTGCGACGATGTCCGGCGGCGTGCCTGCGGGGGCGAAGATGCCCCACCAGGCCAGCGTCTCGAAATCGGGAAAGCCCGCCTCGATCGCGGTCTGAGTATCAGGCAGGGCCGGCAGCCGCTCGCGGCCGAGCTGCAGGATTGGACGCAGCATGTTGGTGCCGAGCTGGGCGGCGACCAGCGCCGCCGATCCCGCGATGAGATCGACATGGCCACCGAGCACGTCGTTCATCGCCGGCCCGCCGCCGCGATAGGGCACGTGCATGATCTCGACGCCGGCCTTGCTGCCGAGCACGGTCATGGCGAGATGGCCGAGCGTGCCGATGCCGACGGAGGCATATTTCACCGCACCGGGCTTCGCCTTGCAGGCCGCCACGACGTCGGCAAAGCTCCTATAGGGACGGTCGGCACCGGCCGCGATCACGTAAGGCGCGGTGCCGATCAGCAGCACCGGCATCAGCTCGCGCTCGACATCCACCGGCGGCTTGTCGAGGATGGACGGAATCACGGCGTGGGAATCGAAGGTGACCAGGAAGGTCGAGCCGTCCGCCGGGCTCTTGGCGACTTGCGCCGCACCGAGCGCGCCGGCGGCGCCCGATTTGTTCTCGACCACGACGATGCGGCCAAGCCTGGTTTGCAGGTTGCTCTGCAGCAGCCGCGCCATTGCATCGGTCGAGCCGCCCGGCGGAAACGGCACCACCAGCGTGATCTTGCCGGCCTGCGCACTTGCCGGTGCCATCGCGAGGATGGCGGGCGCAGCGAGCAGCGCCCGTCGTGTGATCGTCATGGTCCCCTCCCTTTGGTTCTGCGCCCGGCTTTTGCTCTTTGGCGCTTCAAGTCGTGCCGAAACCGGACCCGGCTTTTCTGTATTCTGGCCGAGGCGGACTGAAGATGTCCAGCACCCGCGCGCCGTCGGGGCCGGCGCGCATGGTGTGCGGCACGTTGCCCGGCGTGCGCCAGAAATCGCCCTTCTTCACCGGGATCTCTTCGTCGCCCTGGACGCGGATGGCGGAGCCGTCGAGCAGCACGCCCCATTGCTCCTCGGGATGATGGTGCAGCGTGCCTCGCGCATGCGGGGCCAGCGTCACCACCGACAGCATCGCCTGCTCGCCGGAGAAGATGCGCGTCGTCACTCCCGCCGCGAGCTCGCGGAAGAGCCCGTCGCTGGCATCATCGATATTGTGAAATTCGTCCTTCTGGCTCAAGCCGTTCTCCCTTCTACGCTTATTGTGCGGCAGACTGGCTCACGACAGTCAGAAGCCGATCTTTGAACTCGCCCTTCAAGGTCACGTACACGCTGGACCAACGCCCAGCCTTGTAGTCGCAGCCGCCTTTCGGACAATAGTTTTTATCGTGATGGTCGCCACTAAGAACGCCAAACAGGGTCATTCGATTGTCCCGCATGCGAAACAAGGCGCTACCGGACGCCCCAACTTCAAACTCGCAGTTCGTTTCAAATGTCGACCAGTCCCTGACGTTGCGAACCTGACACTCCTGCATCGTCTTGTTGAACTGCCCGAATTTGTCCTTCTTTCCCATGGCTTCGATATCATAACCGACGACCGCCAGAACACGCTCCAGCTCGGCCAGAATTTCCGTCCGTTCGTAGATCTCGTAAGGCGTCACTTCCGCGGGAAACGCGAGTTTTGCGACAGCCCAATCGCTGACGACCGCTCTTGGGGCAGCATCCGCGCAGATGCCCATCCATAGCGTCGCCGATAGAGGAATGATCCGCCTCTCCGTTCCCCGATAGTACTCGAAGATGCACTTCTCGGGTGGCGTATTCGGTTTGCAAAGATCCCGAAAAGCGTGAGCCGCCGTCGTGATCACGTCGCGCGCTCCGGTGACCTGAGCGCTGCTGGCTCCGCCCGGACATCGCAGGACTCCACTCGCCGCAAAGCGCTCTCGCACCTCACCTGGAGAGAGACCGTTGGCTGTTGCGTAGGCGTCTTCGGTCATTCGTCGCTCAGTAGGGGCCGACGCGGCCTTGACCACCGGATGAGGCGGCCGCTCCAGCGAACCAATCTCGAAATTTCCAGAGATCAACAGAAGGAGAAAGCAAGGCAGGACGATCGCGTACTTCCTCGCCACTTGAATTATCTCCAGCGTCAAAAAGCATGAGACAGTTTGGTCTAAACAAGGACTATGAAATCAGTTTCGAAGCTGGCAATGGCCGACGGCTTGCGACCGACTCGGCCACCGCTTTGACTTAAGCCGCGATTGAATCAGGATTTGCCATACGACCCCTGGTAGCGGCCCTCGCGGATCGCCTTCAATGTCTCCTCCTCGCGCGCGACCTGGGCGCGGACGGCGTCCAGCAGCGCGGCGGCGCCCGCGGCAGGAAACGACACCACGCCGTCCTCGTCGCCGACGACGATGTCGCCGGGCGAGATGACGCTGCCGCCGATCGTCACAGGCACGTTGATCTCGCCGGGACCATTCTTGTAGGGACCGCGATGGATCACGGCGCGGGCATAGCAGGGAAAGTCGTCGGCCGCGAAGGCCGCGACATCGCGGATCGCGCCGTCGATGACATAACCTTCGGCTTTGCGCCATTGCGCGATGTTCTTCATGATCTCGCCGACCAACGCGCGCGTCTCGTCGCCGCCGCCATCGACCACGATGACGTCGCCGGGACCGACCAGTTCGAGCGCGCGGTGGATCGCGAGATTGTCGCCCGGTCGGGTACGCACCGTGAAGGCCGTGCCAACCAGCTTGCCGCCACGGTGATAGGGTTTCAGGCCGACCGCGCCCGGCAGCCGCGCGAGATTGTCTGAAATGACCGAGGTCGGCGCATTCCGAAAGCCCTCGATGATCTCGGCCGGCGGCTTCGGCACGCTGTTCGCTGCGATGGTGATCGTCATGTCAGTCCTTCCGGGTTTGCCTTACTCGGCGTGCGCCCGCGCCTTCGCCGGCCAAATCCGGAAGGCGCGCCCTTCCTTCAACCACGCTGCGCGCTCGTCGCGCAACAGCGTGCGGCGGACCTTGCCGGAATCATCACGCGGCGGGGCGCTGACGACCTCGAAGCTCTCGGGGTGCTTGTAGCGGCTGAGCCTGTCCTTCAGGAAGTCGGCCATGCCGTCGGCGATGGTCTGGCCATCGGCATCGCCCTCCGGCTCGATGATGACATGCACGCGCTGGCCCAATTCCGGATCGGGCAATCCCACCACCACGCAGGACCGCACGCCGGGGCAAGCGGAGACCGCGGCCTCGACCTCGGCCGGATAGATGTTGGCGCCGCCGCGCAGCACCATGTCGGCGAGGCGGTCACCGAGATAGAGATAGCCGTCCGCATCCAGCCGGCCGATGTCGCCGAGCGACTCCCAGCCATCACTGCGGCGCTTCGGCTCGGCGCCGAGATAGTGATAGGTGGCGTCCTTGCCGTCATTGTTGAGGAAATAGATCTCGCCGGTCTCACCGGGCGCGACGTCGTTGCCGTCCTCGCCGATGATGCGCAGGCGTGCCATCTCGCCGATCCTGCCGACCGAGCCCTTGTGCGTCTGCCATTCCGTGCCTGAGATGATGCAGGAGCCCTGGCGCTCGGTGCCGCCATAGAGCTCCCAGATCCGCTCGGGGCCGAGCCAGGCGATCCAGTTTTCCTTCAGCCAGGGCGGCATCGGAGCTGCCATATGGAAGACGGTCTTCAGGCTCGACAGATCGTAGGCGTTGCGCACGCTCTCCGGCAGCGCCCAGATCCGGTGCATCATGGTCGGCACGAAATTGACCCATTGCACGCGCTCGCGCTCGATCTGCCGCAACGTCTCCTCGGCATCGAACTTGACGAGACCCGTGAGCCGGCCGCCTGTGAACAGCGCGTAATGCGACACGATGAACGGCGCGTTGTGATAGAGCGGACCGGGATTGAGCAGCGAGGCGCCGACAGGCATGTTGAGCGGCGGGGCGGCGACGGTGTCGGTCACCGCCGGATGATGGTCGAGGATCACTTTCGGGCGCCCGGTCGAGCCGCCTGAGGTCATGGCTTTCCAGTAGCGTGCCACCGGCGGATTGAGCGGCTCGTCCGAAAATCCCTCCGGCACGAAATCAGCCGGCAGACGGTTCGGCGCGTTCCAGTCGGCCTCGCCGCCGACAACCAGCGCGGGCTTGAGAATGTCGAGTACGGCGGCGGCTTCGCCGCGCGGCAGCCGCCATGACAGCGAGGTCGGCGTCGCCCCGCACTTCCACACCGCGAAGGAGGTCTCGAAGAACGCGTTGCCGTTGGGCAATCCGATCGCAACGAAATCGCCGGGCTTGACGCCCTTGGCCGCGAATGCCCGCGCGCGCCGGTTGGCACCGCGCTCGAGTTCGTCCCATGTCAGCGCGTCCTGCCCATGGCGGACGGCGATCGTGCCGTGTGGTTTGCGCTCAGCGTACCAGCGCGGCACGTCGGACAGGGGAAGCAACATCAGGTGTTTCCATTTCGTTTTCTTGGCGTCGCCTCGGATGAGGCGCTCGCGGGGCGGAGTGTAGCAGCCGGTCAGCGCGACGCTGTGACTCCTGCGCCACGTCAAGCACAAAATGTCAGCATCGCAGCCATGAATTTCCCGGGTTCCATGGGTGACAAGCCGGCGATAAAGAGGCAAAAATCTGGCTCGACTCAGTTCGGGTTGAGTTTGCAGGGAATGCTCTCGTAGAATGTTGTCCGTGATTGCATTGCGTCGTGCGGCGCTGCTTCTCGTTGCAGCAGGATGTCTTCTGCTGACGCTACCGCATGCGCAGGCGCAATGGTGGAAGCGCGCGCCGGTCGACTTCGAGGAATGCGCCGACGCAGCCGAGAAGGCCGCGACCAAGGCCGAGAAGACATCTGCGCTTGCCAACTGCAACGCCAAGTTTGCCGGCCGCCGCAAGCCAGGCGGAGGCTATTCCTATTACGACTTCCTGCAGGATCGCACCTTCGACATCGCCGGGCCTAACCCGACGCCGGAGGAGCAGAAGAAGATCGACGAAGCCTATACCGCCTATCTCGCCAAAGAGCGGCGCATTAATGAAGCCGCCCAGGCAACCGCGCGCCAACAGCGCGAGCAGCAGGAGCAACAGGCGCGGCAACTGGAGCAGGTCGCATTGCGAACCGACGTCGAGCGCGTGCCTATCCCCGCCGAGCGGCCGAAGGTGCAGCAGACCGCCGGCCAGCGGCCGAAGGGCGCCACCTGCACCAAGGGCTCGTTCTCCTGCGAATGGCCGCGGCTATCGGAAAGCTTGAACGATCTGAAGAAGCTGTTCAACCCGACCCCGAGTAAGCCGGCGAAGAAGAGCTGAAGTAGCGGCTGTCATTGCGAGATGACCGTAGGGTGGGCAAAGGCGCAAAGCGCCGTGCCCACCATTCATTTATGATTGAGAGAGGTGGGCACGCTTCGCTTTGCCCACCCTACAAGCCGTCATTGCGAGCGCAGCGAAGCGATCCAGAGTCTTTCCGCGGCGGGATTCTGGATTGCTTCGTTGCGCTCGCAATGACGAGTTGGATGGAGATCAGCTCCCACCCTCACTTCGTGCGCTTCTTCTTACCGTGCTTCGGTTTGGCCACCGGCACATCCGCCGGCGCCGTTACCGTCGGCGAGCTGCCCAACTGCGACCGGCTCTCCTGCAATCGCCTATCATAACCGGGAGAGTTGATGACCGTCGGCGGCCTCGCGTGAGCGAGCGTCGATGCGCCGCAGAACGCGGCAAGCGCGAGCCCGATTACAAAACCACGCTTCATCACGTTCCTCCCTCGCACTCAAGCCACGCCTCGGATCTGCGGCGGCGTCAGCCGCGGCGGTCCGTTGCCGGCCGCCTCGGCTTGCTTGATCAGCGCAACAATGCGGCGCATCAGCGGCACGTCGACATGGTTTTGCTCGGCGAGCGCGATGACCGCGCCCTGGAGATAGTCGATCTCGGTCTTGCGGCCCTGTTTCAGGTCCTGCCACATCGAGGAGCGCGCCTCGGGATCGATCTTCATGGTCCGTCCCAGGATCGCGTTGAAGATCAGGTCGGGCAGCCGCAGTAAGGCGGGCGTCCAGTTCATCGGGATCGGCGTCGCCGAGACCGGCGCGATACCTTCGGCCTTCAGCGCGGCGAGCCCCTCGGCCATCTGGTCCGCGAACAGCCTGCGCCAGTCGCGGTTGGCCAGTTGCGCGGCAAGCGGCATGTCGGACAACGCGCTGAGCGCATTGTTCAGATTGATGATCAGCTTGCCCCATTGCACGCCGGTGATATCACCGCTTGCGCGCATGGTAAGGCCGGGCACCGAGAGCGCCGCCGACGTGTTCTCGGCATCCTCGCCGATATGGATGTCGCCGGAGGTCGAGCGATGGAAGCGCCCCTCACCCATCGCAATCACGTTGAACGGCACCATGCCGGCGAGCACGCGGCGGCGGCCGAGCCGCTCGCGCAGCACCGCGACATTGCCGACGCCGTTCTGAAGCGAGACGATGACGGCATCCTCGGGCGCATGCCGTGCGATCTGGTCCGCGACATCGGCGGTATCGGCGCTCTTCACCGTGACCAGCACGATGCCGGCACTGTGGAAGATCGAAGGATCCTCCGACAGCGCGAGCTGGCCCGCACCGAGCTTCTTCTCGGAGCCGTCGAAATCGGTCAGCCGCAGGCCGAACCGCTCGATCTCGGTCTTCACCCGCGGCCGCACCAGCAGCGCGACGCGGCGGCCCGCGGCCGCCAGCATGCCGCCGACGAAGCAGCCGATGGCACCCGCGCCGGCCAACACGATCGGTCGATCCGTCATCACCTGGCCTTGCTCCCTGAACGACCCGTCCTCGATAGCAGAGGCGAGACCGGCTGCCCATCACGTCGCATCCGCCTTGTAACCGTCATGAGAGGCTCATATGTTTTTGCGCCGGGGCAGTCAGCGGCGAGCGCTCGCCGAACGACACGCCAAAGGAGAGCACCATGGGTCTACTCGACGTCCTCAACGGCATGCAGAACGGCCCCCGCGGCCCCTCTACGCCGAGCTCCGAGAAATCCTCCGGCGGCATGTCGCCGATGACCATGGCGCTGCTTGGCCTGCTCGCTTGGAAGGCGTTCAAGCACATGACCGCGAACCAGTCCGGCACCGCGCCGCAACCGTCGCCGACGCCCGCCCCTCCGCCGGTGAACGTGAACACCGCGGACAGCGGCGGTCTTGGCGGTCTCGGAGGCCTGCTCAAGGGCGGGCTCGGCGGCTTGCTCGCCGGCGGCGCGGCCGGAACAGTGCTTAGCGGCGGGCTCGGCGATCTCCTCAACCAGCTCCAGCAGGGCGGCCATGGCGATGCCGCGAATTCCTGGGTCGGCAAGGGCGAGAACAAGGCCATCGCGCCCGGCGATCTCGCGAACGCACTCGGCGCCGATCAGATCGAGAGCCTGTCAGCCCAGAGCGGCCTGTCGCGCGACGAATTGCTCAACGGGCTCAGCCAATATCTGCCGCAGGTGATCGACCATTTGACGCCGGACGGACGGCTGCCAACCGAGAACGAGATCTCGGGCAGACTTTAATCGTACTTTGATCGACGCGCTTTCGGGAAGGGGAGCACACTCATGAGCATGGGCGGCCTGTTGTGGATCATCGTCGTCGGCTTCGTCGCCGGCCTCATCGCGCGCTGGCTGGCGCCGGGACCGAATAACCCGAGCGGCTTCATCCTCACCACCATCCTCGGCATCGCCGGCGCATTCCTGGCGACCTTCGTCGGCCAGGCGATCGGTCACTACAGTCCTGACCAGGGTGCGGGCTTCATCATGGCCACAATTGGCGCAGTGGCGGTGCTGTTCATCTGGCACCGGCTTGTGGCGAGCGGCGTGATCAAGGGGTAGCGATATAGGCCGTTGGCACGCTGCCGCCCCACGCGACGTCATTGCGAGGAGCTCTTGCGACGAAGCAATCCAGGGTGTCTCCGCGGAGAGATTCCTGGATAGCTTCGCTGCGCTCGCAATGACGAGTTCACGTAATCAAATGCATCCCTGCATCCATGCGAACGACCTCGCCGGTCATGTTGCTGGAGGCCGGCATCGCCAGGAAGCTGACGAGCTGCGCGATGTCCTCCGCTGATGATGCGACCTTCAGCGGAACCTTCGCCACCACGCTGTCGCGCACCTGCTTGGCGCCGGCTTCGCCGCGGCCCTTGGTGAACCAGGGCGTGTCGATATAGCCGGGGCAGACCGTGTTGACGCGGATCAGCGGCGCCAGCGCGCGCGACAACGACAGCGTCATGGTGTTGAGCGCGCCCTTGCTCGCGGCGTAGGCGATCGACGAGCCGACGCCGCTGATGCCGGCGACCGAGGATATGTTGACCACGGCGGAGGGCCTCCCCGACGCCTTCGCGCCCGCCTCGAGCAGGCTGCGCGCAGCACGTACCATCTGGAACGGGCCGATGGTGTTGACACCGTAAAGGCGCTGGAAATCTTCAGCCGACAAGCCGTCGAGATCGGCGTGAGCGACATGCTTGGTGGTGCCGGCATTGTTGACGAGGATGTCGAGCCGGCCCCAGCCGCTGGCGGCCGCGACGATCTTGCGGCAATCCTCGTCCTTGGAAACGTCGCCCTGCGCGACGAGGACTTCCGCAGCGCCGGCCTTGCGGCAGAGCTCTGCCGTGGCCTCGGCCTCCTTCTGGCTCGACGAATAGTTGATGACGAGCCGCGCCCCGCTGCGCGCAAGAATTTCCGCGGTCGCAGCGCCAAGGCCCGAGGCAGACCCCGTCACGATTGCACACAAGCTGTCTTTGGCCATCCGGATTTCCTTCCCCTGGTTCTGATGCAAGCCTTGAAAAGAGCTGACCTTGTTTAGCGAGTTTGCCGCGCCCTGCAAATCGAGCAAACTCCGCTAAGCGGAATTAGCCCCTGTCGGCTCTTCGCCCATGCCTGCGCCGCAGGTTGACCTGCGATCAACGCTTGTCAGGGCCATGGCTTTTTCGGATCATCGGGCGCAAGAAGACCTGCGCGGTTCGCTCAACCAGGCGGGACGCGCCAATGGCAAAACACGGGGAACGCTGTGGCGGAGAGTGACAACATCGTCGTCGAGACCGCGGAGAAGATCTTCGCCGATCTTGCCGATCCGCAAGAGATCAACAACGACAAGAATTCCTGGCAGGGGCCGCTGTGGCAGGCGCTGAGCGAAGCCGGCCTGCCATTGTCCTGGGTGCCCGATGATCTCGGCGGCTCCGGCGCGAGCTTGGCCGATGGCTTTGCGCTGCTGAACGCCGCCGGCCGCTTCGCCGTGGCGGTTCCCCTGGCCGAGACCATGCTGGCGGGCTGGCTGCTGGCGCAGGCGAAGATCGCCTCGCCCGAGGGCGAGATGACGGTCCTGCCGGCATCGCCGAAGGATCGCATCACCCTGGATGCCGACGGTTCACTCTCCGGCCGCGCCCGCGGCGTACCTTTTGCGAAGGCGGCCAAGCATTTTGCCGTGCTCGCACATGGCAAGGACGGCGTCTCGATCGCGCTGGTCGACGCCGCCAAGGCGCGGGTCGAGGCGGGGCTCAATGTCGGCTACGACCACAGCGACACCGTGACCCTGGACAAGGTGCAGCCCGTCACGCTCAAGGCCGCACCGAAGGGCTTTGACCAGACCACAATGATGCTGATGGGCGGCGTTGCGCGCAGCCTGCAGATTGCGGGCGCGCTGGAATCGATGCTCGACATCTCCGTGCGCTATTCCAACGAGCGCGTCGCCTTCGAGAAGAAGATCTCGAAATTCCAGGCGGTGCAGCACAATCTGGCGCGCCTCGCCGGTGAATCCGCCGCGGCCCTTGCGGCTGCAACCTCTGCGGCCGACGCCATCGCGAACGCGACGAGTTTTGACGACGAGGTCTATCTCGAAGCCGCCTCCGCAAAGATCCGCTGCGCGGAAGCCGCGGAAAAGGGCGGCGCCATCGCGCATCAAGTTCACGGCGCGATCGGCTTCACGCTTGAGCACATCCTGCACCGCTATTCGCTGCGGGCGCTGGCCTGGCGCGACGATTTCGGCTCGGAGAGCCACTGGGCCGTCGAGCTCGGCAAGCTGGTCGCAAACCGCGGCGCCGACGAATTGTGGCCGCTCGTGGCGTCGCGCTGATCAGGGAGAGAAACCATGACCGCTGCCCTACGTTTCGATCCGATCCGGCTGCCCGAAAAGTGCGAGCAATTGCGCAAGGAAGTGCGCGCCTTCCTCGCCGAGGAGATCGCCGCCGGCACTTTCGATCCGCACAAGCCCAACCGCGAGGACACCGACGCGCCGGAATTCTCCCGCCGGGTCGGCGCCAAGGGCTGGCTGGGCATGACCTGGCCCAAGAAATATGGCGGCCAGGAGCGCTCCTTCCTCGAACGCTACGTGGTGACCGAAGAGATGCGCGTCGCCAACGCGCCGACGCGGCGCTTCTTCGTCGCCGACCGCCAGAGCGGGCCGGTGCTGATCAAATACGCGCCCGAGCATATCAAGATGGAGATCCTGCCGCGGATCTGCCGCGGCGAGATCTGCTTTGCGATCGGCATGAGCGAGCCGAATTCCGGCTCGGACCTGTTCGCCGCGAAGACCCGCGCGACCAAGACCGACGGCGGCTATCTCGTCAACGGCACCAAGATCTGGACCTCGTCGGCGCACATCGCCGACTACATGATCGCGATCTTCCGGACGTCACAGCCGACCAAGGAAAACCGCCGTCATGGCCTGACCCAGTTCCTGGTCAAGATGAAGCAGCCGGGCATCCAGGTGAACCCGATCGGCCAGATCACCGGCCAGTACGAGTTCAACGAGGTCGTCTTCACCGACTTCTTCGTCCCCGACGATCACGTGCTCGGCGAGGTCGACGGCGCCTGGAAGCAGGCGACGAGCGAGCTCGCCTATGAGCGTTCGGGTCCCGAGCGTTTCCTCGAAACCTATTACGTGCTGACCGAGCTCGTGCGCGCGGTCGGCCCCAACCCGGATACGCGCAGCGCCGAAGGCATCGGCCGCCTCGTCGCGCAGCTCCACACCATGCGGCGCATGTCGGTCTCCGTGGCCGGGATGCTGGAAGCCGGCAAGGAGCCGGTGGTCGAGGCGTCCATCGTCAAGGACATCGGCACGGTGTGGGAGCAGCAGCTGCCGCACCGCGTGCGCGATCTCGCCGCCTTCGTCGAGGAGACCGCGACCAACCGCGAGACGCTGGAGCGGCAACTCGACTTCGCCATCAAGACCGCACCGAAACTCACCATCCAGGGCGGCACCACCGAGGTGCTGCGCGGCATCATCGCCCGCGGACTTGGGCTGCGCTAGTCGCGCGGACTTGGTTTGCGCTAATCAATCGAGGACTATCATGAGCACTTACAAAGATATCGGCGTCGAGAAAGTCGGGCACGTCGGCACCATCGAGATTCGGCGCCCGCCGCTGAACTTCTTCGACATCTCGCTGATCAACCAGATCGCGGACGCGCTCGACGAATTCGACCGCGACATCGAGATCCGGGCCTCGGTGCTGTCGGCACAGGGCAAGGCGTTCTGCGCCGGCGCCAACTTCCAGGACCCGGCGCGTCAGGCGCAAGAGGCGCGCGAAGCCGACAAGAAGGGCGACCCGGCCGACAGCCTCGGGGCGATCAACCATCTCTACATCCAGGCCGTGCGTATTTTCCGCGCCAAGAAGCCGATCGTTGCGGCCGTACAGGGTGCCGCCATCGGCGGTGGGTTGGGCCTCGCCGTCTCCGCCGATTTCCGCGTCACCTGCCCCGAGGCGCGCTTCTCCGCGAACTTTACAAAACTCGGCTTCCATCCCGGCTTCGGCCTGACAACGACGCTGCCGGAGCTGATCGGCAAGAACAACGCCGAACTGATGTTCTACACCAGCCGCCGCGTCACTGGCGAGGAAGCGGTCAAATGGGGCCTCGCCAATGAGCTGGTGCCGCAGGACCAGGTCAAGGCGGCCGCGATGAAGCTCGCCGGCGAGATCGCCGAATGCTCCCCGCTCGGCCTGCTCTCAACCCGCGCCACGATGCGTGCGGGATTGGCTGATCGCGTCATGGCCGCCACCAATCACGAGCTCGCCGAACAGACCAGGCTACGCGCGACGGAAGATTTTAAGGAAGGCGTCAAGGCCACGGAAGAACGGCGCGCGGCGAATTTTAGGGGACGGTAGTCGACGTATTGCGCTGACGCTCCGGCACTCTGGCTGTCGTCCCCGCGAACGCGGGGACCCATAACCCCAGGGAGAAGTTGTGTCGCAAGCTGATAACTCCGAGTCTTCGCCAAACCACTCCCTGTGGTTATGGGTCCCGGGTTCGCTTCGCGCCCCGGGACGACAACGGTGCTTGCGGCCAGCTACTTCCGCCCCACCACCAGCGCATCGACGATCGTCGCACCCCGCCCCTCCGGGTGCACCAGCACCGGGTTGAGCTCGATCTCCGCGATCTCGCCAGCATGTCGGGCGGCAAGCACTGAGATATCCGCGATCAGCTGCGCCAGTGCCGCGACATCCGCCTTCGCGGCTCCGCGAAAGCCGTTCAGCAGCGGCGCCGCCTTCAAGCCCGCCAGCATCGCACCGGCCTCGTCCGCACTCACCGGCGCCGGACGATAGACCACGTCCCGAAACAGCTCCGTCGTGATGCCGCCGAGGCCCACCATCACCATCGGACCAAAGGTCTCATCCGTCATCGTGCCCACGATGATCTCGACGCCCTTCGGCGCCATCGGCCCGACCAGTACGCCCTGAATGTCCGCCTCGGGCCGATGCTTGCGCACATTGTCCAGCAGGGCCTCAAATGCCAGAAACACCTCGCCCTTGGTGGTGATGTTGACGCGCACGCCGCCGACTTCGCTCTTGTGAGCAATATCCGGCGACTGGATCTTCATCGCCAGGGGGAAGCCGACACGAGCGACCGCCTCGTCGAGCTCGCTCTTGTCCTTCACCAGCACTTCGTCCGGCAGCGTGAGGCCCGCGGCGCGGAGAAATGTCTTGCTGTCGGCCTCGGACAGGACCGGCGACTTCAGATGCGCGGAGAGATCGCGCGCCGGCAGCCGCGCGACGTCCGAAGGCGGCGGCAGCTTGAAACTGGCGCAGTCGACGAGCTGCCGCATCGCGACGCCGACATGGGTAAGGCCCGTGAGCACCACGGCGCCGGATTTGGCGAGCTCACGGCGCGCGAAGTCGGATGGCACCGTGTAGGAATAGAACATTACCGGCTTGCGCTGCGCGGCCAGCACTGGTTTCAATTCCTCTTCCTTGAACGGCTTGCGCACCTCGCTCGACAGCGACAGCACGACCAGGATCGCATCGACCTCGTCGGAGGCGGTGAGCACGTCGACGCTCTTCTGCAGGCCGCCGGAGGTGACGCCCTGCGCGGTGACGTCGATCGGATTGCGCGCCGTGCCATAGGACGGCATCAACTGCTTGATCCCCGCCTGGATCGGTTCGGATAGCTCCGGCACCTGCAAGCCTTGCAGCGCCACGGCATCGGCGCCCCATATGCCAGCGCCGCCGGAGACGGTGACGACGGCAACGCGATCGCCCTTCGGCAGCGGATTGCTGGCAAGCAGCGCCGCGATCGTCAGCGCCTCATCGAGATCGTTGGAGACGATGAAGCCGTGTTTCGCAAACACCGCATCATAGGCCGCCGACCAGCCGGTCATGCTCGCGGTATGCGAGGCCGCCGCGCGCTGACCTGCGCCGGATCGGCCGACCTTGGTCACGATGACGGGCTTCTTCAGCTCGGCCGCGAGCCGGGCGGCGGCCAGAAACCTTTCGACGTCGCGGATGCCTTCGATGAACAGCAGGATCACATCGGTCGAAGTATCCTGCACCAGATAATCCAGGAACTCGCCAGCGCCGAGATCGGATTCATTGCCGGCGCTGACGACATAACTGACGGCGAGGCCGAGTGCCCGCGCGCGATGATAATAGGCAAAGCCGATACCGCCGCTCTGCGCGACGATGCCGATCCGCCTCGTCGTCGCAACGAGCGGCACCACGCCGGGCTTGACATCGACGGCGGGACTGAAGGTCGCCGCCACGCGATGCACCTGGCTGAAGAAGCCCTCGGCGTTCGGTCCGGAAACCCGCATGCCGGTGCGCTTCGCCAGCGCCGCGATCGCATCCTGCATCGCCGCGCTGTCGCCGCCCTCCTCGGCAAAGCCGGAGGATATGATGACAGCGTTCTTGACGCCGGCGGCAGCGCATTGCTCGAGCGCGGCCAGCACGGCGCGGGCCGGGATGACGATGACGGCGAGGTCGATGGGCGCCCCGATCTCTGCGATCGATTTGTAGCAGGCGAGCCCGTCGATATCCGCGTAGTTCGGGTTCACCGGGTAGATCTTTCCGGGATACTCGTTCTTGCGCAGCATAGACAGCAGCCGGCCCGGAATCTTCTCGTGATCGCGCGAGGCGCCGATCAGCGCAATGCTGGCGGGAGCGAAGAAGCTGTCGAGCGGATGCGGCATGTTGAAACCCTGCTCTTATGGTTACCCGTCATCCTGAGGCGCCGGAGCGAAGCGGAGGCCTCGAAGGATGCACGGCCACCAGCTGGGCCGTTCATCCTTCGAGGCTCCCCACGCGGTGCGTTGCACCGCGTGCCTCGCACCTCAGGATGACGGATTGAGAGCTACGAAGGCAAGGGGTCAAGCAGCAAGCCGGAACGTCACCCCACCCAGCAGAAATTCGTTTCCGGCCACCGCAAGTCCTCTGGCCTTGGCGGCATGCAGCACCTGAGCCACGTCAGTCACCCGAAACTCCAGCGCGCTCATGATCTCGCTGGCGCCCTTCACGAAGCGGAAGGTCGCATTGGGCAGCTTCAATTCGGCGCCGCTCGGCGCAACGCCGATGATCTTGCCCCAATGCTCCGCGAGGCCTTGCGGGTCCGGGCTCTGCATC
Source organism: Bradyrhizobium sp. 195 (assembly GCF_023101665.1). Taxonomy (NCBI): domain Bacteria; kingdom Pseudomonadati; phylum Pseudomonadota; class Alphaproteobacteria; order Hyphomicrobiales; family Nitrobacteraceae; genus Bradyrhizobium; species Bradyrhizobium sp. 195. Next base: position 7,807,629 of record NZ_CP082161.1, read on the forward strand.
TCCACGCCAGCAAGTGCCTGCGTCACGTCCTTGCGGATGCACCCCTGCCAATCCGGTCCTGCCGGCGGGTACGGCGCCAAGATGTCGTCGCTGCCTTCGGTGTGATTGAACTCGATGAAGGCGGCGCGGCAGTCGCGGGGGTGGAGCTGCACGCCGTGATAGGGCGCGTGGTCGATGACGTTGGCGGTGCGCACGCCCATCGCATTGGCGTTGCGCCCGCGCTCGTCGGGATCGTTACAGCAGAAGATCGCCATATAGCCGCCGCGGCCGCCGGTCTTCTCGATAAAGCGGCCGGCCGTGGTGCCGTCCTTGAAGGGCGCAACCACTTCCAGCAAGATCGTGTCGACCGGAAGCAGCGCGTTCTCCAGGCCGTATTTGGCGACATTGCCGTCGCGATAGCAGACGGAAAGGCCCATGATCTCCGCGATGTCGGAGACGACCGGCGCGAGCTGCGGCGCGACCAGGCAGATCTGTCGCAGCCGCATATAGGGCGCCATCGTCATGCGCCCCTGAACGTCGGCTTGCGCTTCTCCACGAAGGCCTTTGCGGCCTCCTTGTGGTCTTCGGTGTCGCCGCAGCGGGTGTGATGGATCGCCTCGCCGTCGAAGCAGTCCTCCAGCGCGAGATGCTCGGCATTGTTGATGTTGCGCTTGATGAAGCCAAGTGCGATCGAGGGCCCTTGCGCCAGCGACAGTGCGAGCTCGTGGGCGGCGGCGTCGATCTCGGCTTCGGGAACGACCTTGGTCACCATGCCGATCGCATGCGCCTCTTTCGCACTCAGCACCGGCGACATCAGATAGAGCTCGCGCGCCCGCGCGCTGCCGAGCAGCTGGGTGAGGAAATAGGTGCCGCCGTAATCGCCGGAGAAGCCGACTTTCGCGAAGGCCGTCGTGATCTTGCAGGATTCGGAGGCGATGCGCAGGTCGCAGGACAGCGCCATCGACAGGCCCGCGCCGGCCGCGGCGCCGTCGAGCTGCGCCACCACGGGTTTAGGCATCTGGTGCAGGATGCGCGAGACCTCCATGCCGCGGCGGAGGCTCGCAAGCTTCTGCTCGAACGGCAGGGGCGCACGGCCTGCCGCCATCGACTTGACGTCGCCGCCGACGCAGAACGATCCGCCGGCGCCCTTGAACAGCACTGCCCGCACCTCGGGATCGTCGGCCGCGCGACGCGCAGCTTCGACCAATCCTGCGACCATCTCGGGGTTGAGCGCATTCTTCCGCTCGGGGCGGTTCATGGTGATGGTGAGCAGCCCGCCTTCGAGCTTTTGCAGGACCATGTCGTTCATGGGACGTCTCCCTTGTTGCTATTTGACCGGGCTATCACCACGCCGTCATTGCGAGGAGCGAAGCGACGAAGCAATCCAGGCTGTCTCTATGGAAACATCTCTGGATTGCTTCGCTTCGCTCGCAATGACGATCCTATTTCTTCACCAGCGGGCAGCGCGACTGGTCTAGCGACTGGAACGCCTCGCTGCCGGGCACGGTGGCGAGCAGCTTGTAATCGTCCCAGCGGCCCTTGGACTCCGACGGCTTCTTAACTTCGAACAGATACATGTCGTGGATCATGCGGCCGTCCTCGCGGATCTTGCCACCCTTGGCGAAGAAATCGTTGATCGGCGTTTCCTTCATCACCTTCATCACGGTGGCCGCGTCGGTCGTCCCGGCCGCTTTCACCGCCTTCAGGTAATGCGTCACGGAGGAATAGACGCCGGCCTGCGCCGAGGTCGGCGGCCGCTTCACACGCTCCTGGAAGCGCTTCGAGAAGGCGCGCGTTTCGTCGTTCATGTCCCAGTAGAACGCTTCGGCCAGCAGCAGGCCCTGCGCGGTCTCGAGCCCGATCGAATCGATGTCGGTGACGAAGGCGAGCAGTGGCGACACTTTCTGGCCGCCCTTCATGATGCCGAATTCCGCCGACTGCTTGATGGCGTTGACGGTATCGCCGCCGGCATTGGCCAGACCGATCACCTTGGCCTTGGAAGCCTGCGCCTGCAGCAGGAACGACGAGAAATCCGACGTGTTGAGCGGATGGCGCACGCTGCCGAGCACCTTGCCGCCGGTCTTGGTCACGACGTTGCTGGTGTCCTTCTCCAAATCCTGGCCGAAGGCGTAATCGGCGGTGAGGAAGTACCAGGTGTCGAGGCCCGACTTCACCGCGGCAAGGCCGGTCACGTTGGCCTGACCGAACGTGTCGAACACGTAGTGCACGGTATAGGGGCCGCAGGCTTCGTTGGTGAGACGGATCGAGCCCGGGCCGTTGAAGATGACGATCTTGTTGCGCGCCTTGGCGATCTCGCCGGCGGCAAGCGCAGTCGCGGAGGCCGCGACGTCGTAGATCATCTCGACGCCCTGGTTGTCGAGCATGTCGCGGGCGATGTTGGCGGAGAGATCGGCCTTGTTTTGATGGTCGGCCGCGAGCACCTGGATCTTGCGCCCGAGCACCTCGCCGCCAAAATCCTCGACAGCCATCTTGGCCGCGGTTTCGCTGCCGGGGCCGGTGATGTCGGCATAGAGGCTCGACATGTCCAAGATGCCGCCGATCTTCAGCGGCGGCTTGTCCTCGGCCTGCACAGCGCTCGCGCTGAGAGCAAACGCGGCGGCAAAAATGCCGGACAAAACATGCTTCATGGAAATCGACCTCCCTTTATCGCGCCGTACTCTGATGGCGGCTTGGTTATTGCTCTTGGTTATTGCAGTTGCCGCAATCATGCCGCATGCGCAAGAGCGCAGCAAGCGCGAGTGCGATGCAGATGAATGATCATTGCGCGCTTTCCGCAAAGCGGAATAGTGAGAGGACGCAAGATGTCTCCGCATCGTCATTGCGAGGAGCTCTTGCGACGAAGCAATCCAGAGTCCTTCCGCGGAGATGGTCTGGATTGCTTCGCTACGCTCGCAATGACGGAGCGTGAGGAAACCTCTTCGCGACCCACTACGCTTGAGTTAAGCTTCACTCGCAACGCAACCTCTCCGGGTCACGTGACGCGACCGCTTCATCTCATCGTCGCATTCTTGATTGCCACGGCTAACACCGCGCTCGCGGCGCCGTGCCAGTTCGAGTCCCAAGGCGAAGGCCGCGTCGCGGCCATCGTCGATGCGCGCAGCGTCCGCCTCGATGACGGCCGCGAGATCCGTCTCGCCGGCATAGAACCAACCGCGACCACGAAGCAGGCGCTGGCAGCGCTGCTCGCCGGCCGTGACGTGACACTCCGCGGCACCGACGACACGCCCGACCGCTACGGCCGCCAGGGCGCGCTGGTCTTCATCAGCGAAAGCGACACCTCGGTGCAGGCCATGCTACTCTCCCAGGGCGACGCTATGGTCTCCGCCGAGATCACGGACAAGGACTGCGCGGCCGCCCTGATGGCGTCGGAGGCCGCAGCACGGCGCCAAAAAAAGGGCAGCTGGGCTGACCCGTCGGCCATAAAAAACGCGGAAAGTCCGGACGATATTTTGGCGGGGATCGGGCGGTTTATGGTGGTCGAGGGCAAAGTCCTGTCCGTCCGGCAAGCTGGGGCAATGACCTACCTCAACTTCGGACGGAACTGGACACGCGGCTTTGCCGCGACTATTTCAAAGCGCACGCTACCGGCGTTTGAAAACGCTGGCATCACACTTAAGTCCTTGGAAAGTAAACGTATTCGAGTCCGGGGCTGGGTCGAGGGGAATACGGGGCCGCGGATCGATGTGCGTCTCTTGGGACAGGTTGAATTGCTGGGCGCAAACGAGCCTACTGGGGTAAGGCCTTAACGGCCAGGCACGGGTTAAGCGACGTGAATGGGGTGCTAGAACGGCACGTACGGAACGAACGCCGCCGCCTGCGGGCGGCGCCGGCCGCGCTATGCCTCGTGCTGGGTACGGCGCTTGCGGGCTGCGGCGACATGAACCGGTTCCAGACCGCGGCTACCCCAGCCACGGTCGCGATGCCGAAGCCGAAGCCGGCCGTCGCCCAGACCCCCGCCACCGAGAAGGAGCACGAGCGCATCCTGGCGAGCTATGGCGGCACCTATGATGACCCCAGGCTCGAATCACTCGTCAGCAAGACCGTCGATCGCCTTGTCGCCGCCTCCGACCGTCCCGACCAGGGCTACAAGGTCACCATCCTCAATTCCGGCGCGGTGAACGCCTTCGCGCTGCCGAACGGCCAGCTCTATGTCACGCGGGGTCTGCTTGCGCTTGCGAGCGATACGTCGGAATTGTCCTCCGTGCTCAGCCACGAGATGGCGCACGTGCTGTCCAAGCACGCCGCGATGCGCGAGGACCAGGCGCGCCAGGCCGCGATCGTCACCCGCGTCGTCACCGACATGAGCAACGATCCCGATCTCACCGCGCTGGCGCTCGCCAAGACCAAGCTCACCATGGCGAGCTTTTCGCGCAAGCAGGAGTTCGAAGCCGACGGCATCGGCGTCGGAATTTCCGCCAAGGCGCATTTCGACCCGTATGGTGCGGCACGGTTCCTGTCGGCGATGGAGCGCAATGCCGAGCTGAAGGCCGGCAAGAACTCGCTCGATCCGCGCGCACAGGATTTCACCTCGTCGCATCCGGCGACGCCGGAGCGCGTGCAGAACGCGCAGACCATTGCGCGGCAATATACGGCCCCGGAGGGCGCCGAGCGCGACCGCGAGACCTATCTCGCCGCGATCGACAACCTCGTCTACGGCGAAGACCCCAGTGAAGGTTTCGTGCGCGGCCGCCGATTCCTGCATCCGAAGCTCGGCTTCACCTTCCAGGCGCCGGACAATTTCACGCTCGACAACACCGCCCAGGCCGTGATCGGCGTGCGCGAGGGCGGCGCGCAGGCGATGCGTTTCGACGTGGTGCGCGTGCCGGCCGAGCAGTCGCTCGGCGACTACCTCAATTCCGGCTGGATGGAGGGCGTCGAGAAGGCGTCGACCGAGGACATCACCATCAATGGCTTCCCGGCCGCGTCCGCCACCGCCAAGGGCGACCAGTGGCAGTTCAAGGTCTATGCGCTGCGCTTCGGCAGCGATGTCTATCGCTTCATCTTCGCGACACGGCAGAAGTCGACCGAGAGCGAGCGCAACGCGCGCGAGACCGTCAATTCATTCCGCCGCCTGACGCTCGACGAGATCCAGGCCGCGCGTCCGCTGCGCATCAAGGTCATCACCGTGCAGCCCGGTGACACCGTGGAGTCGCTGTCCCACCGCATGGCCGGCGTCGATCACCCCGCCGAGCGCTTTCGCGTGCTGAACGGCCTCGATCGCACCGCGCAGGTGAAGGTGCGTGACCGCGTGAAGATCGTGGCGGATTGACGTGCGCTAAGCGCACGTCATCCCGTGGCGCGCTTAGCGTGAACCCGGGATCTCGAGCTGCAAATCGCGCTGCCGTAGGGTGGGCAAAGCGCAAGCGTGCCCACCACCTCTCTAAATCGGACACAGATAGTGGGCACGGCGCTTACGCGCCTTTGCCCACCCTACGGCATCCGCGATGCGGCTACTGCTCGCGCCTGACTAACCGCCCGCGTCCATGTCGCCCTTCTCGCGCTGGCCGCTGAGCCAGAGGGCGAGCAGGGTCCAGAACGCGCCGGACAAGAGATACGCACCCGAGGCGATGACGCCGAGATTGGTGGCGAGCAGCAACGCCACCAGCGGAGCGAAGCCGGCGCCGAACAACCAGGCCATGTCCGAGGTCAGCGCCGAAGCGGTGTAGCGGTACGCCTGCTTGAAGTTCGAGGCGATGGCACCGGAGGACTGGCCGAAGGACAGGCCGAGCAGGATGAAGCCGATCACCATGTAGATGGTCTCGCCGAACGCGCCGGCGTCGAGCAGCTGCGGGGCAAAGCCGCTATAGATCGCGATCGCGATCGCCGATCCCATCAGCAGCGATTTGCGCCCGACGCGGTCGGCGATGATGCCCGACATCACGATCGCGCCGACACCGAACACGGCGGCGACGATCTCGATGATCAGGAAGCGCACCGGGCTTTCGCGGGTGAACAGGAACACCCAGGACAGCGGGAACACCGTGACCATGTGGAACAGCGCAAAGCTCGCGAGCGGCGCAAACGCCCCGAGCATGATGTTCTGGCCTTCGCGCGCGACGGTGTCGGAGATGCGCGCGGGCTGCAATTCGCGGGTCTCGAATAGCGAGGCATATTCCTCGGTCGTCACCATGCGCAGGCGCGCGAACAGCGCCACGACGTTGATGGCAAAGGCGACGAAGAACGGATAGCGCCAGCCCCAGTCGAAGAAATCGTCGGCCGAGAGGTTACCCGCGAAATAGGCGAACAGCGCGCTCGCCACGATCAGACCGAGCGGCGCGCCGAGCTGCGGCACCATCGCATACCAGCCGCGCTTGGAGGGCGGTGCGTTCAGCGCCAGCAGCGAAGCCATGCCGTCCCATGCGCCGCCCCAGGCCAGACCCTGCGCAATGCGCGCGAGCGCCAGCAGCCAGATCGCCGCAACGCCGATGTCGTGATAGCCGGGCAGGAACGCCAGCGCGACGGTGGCAGTGCCGAGCAAAAACAGCGCCGAGATCAGCTTGGCCGTCTTGCCGTAGGCACGGTCGACCGTCATGAAAATGACGGTGCCGATCGGTCGGGCCATGAAGGCCAGCGCGAAGATCATGAAGGAATAGAGCGTGCCGGTCAGCTCGCTCGCGAACGGGAACACCAGGCGCGGGAACACGATCACCGAGGCGATCGCGAAGACGAAGAAGTCGAAGAATTCCGAGGTGCGGCCGATGATGACGCCGATGGCGATCTCGCCGGGACTGGCCTGGTCGTGGCCGTGCTCGCCCGTGTGGAGGTCTGCCATTGCGGGGGTCTGTGCCGTCGCCATTCGTGCGCCCTTAACGTCCTGAAACCAAAGCCGACCGCCCGGCGGGGCGCCAGGCAATCTGGCCCTGTTTGACCCAACATCCCGCACTGCAACATTGGACAAATTGTCCAATGTCCGGATTGTTGCGCCGCAGCTACCCCTTGGTCCCGCAAAAGAAACTCATTCTCAAAGGCTCGGCCCGTGTCTCGTCTCAAGATCCTGGCGCTACTACCTCTGGCTGCCGCGCTCAGCGGCTGCGACTACGTCGTGCTGGCGCCAGCCGGCGATATCGCTGCCCAGCAGCGCGACCTCGTCATCATCTCCACCGTCCTGATGCTCCTGATCGTCGTCCCCGTGATGGCGCTGACGGTGCTGTTCGCCTGGCGCTATCGCCAGTCCAACACGGACGCCCGCTACGAGCCGGATTGGGACCACTCGACCAAGCTCGAGTTGGTGATCTGGTCGGCGCCGCTTCTGATCATCGTTTGCCTGGGCGCTCTGACCTGGATGGGCACGCATCTGCTCGACCCCTACCGCACGCTGGGCCGCATCCATGCAGACCGCGCCGTGGACCAGTCCAAGGCCCCGCTCGAGGTCGACGTCGTCGCGCTCGACTGGAAGTGGCTCTTTATCTATCCGGACTACGGCATCGCCACCGTCAACGAGCTCGCAGCTCCGGTCGATCGTCCGATCAAATTCCGCATCACGGCGTCCTCGGTGATGAATTCGTTCTACATCCCCGCGCTCGCCGGCCAGATCTACGCGATGCCGGGCATGGAGACCAAGCTCCACGCCGTCGTCAACCACGCCGGCACCTACAAGGGCTTCTCCGCGAACTACAGCGGCGCCGGCTTCTCCGGCATGCACTTCAACTTCCAGGGCCTCGACGACAAGGGCTTTGACGCCTGGATCGCCAGCGCCAAGTCCGCCGGCGGCTCGCTCGGCCGCGCCGAATATCTCCAGCTCGAAAAACCCAGCCAGAACGAGCCGGTGCGCCGCTGGGGCACCGTCGATGCCGATCTCTACCGCCTGATCCTCAACATGTGCGTCGAGACCGGCAAGATGTGCCAGAGCGAAATGATGGCGATCGACGCCAAGGGCGGTGCCGGTCACCAGGGCCTGAACAACACGCTGCCGCTGGCCTACGACAAGTACGCCCGCCGCGGCACCGCATTTGGGCCGGAGCCGAGCTTCGTCGCCGGCACCTGCACGCCGGATGCGCCGCAGGGCAGAACCACCGCGTCCATCCCGGCACCCACCGACACCGCGCCGCTGCTCGGCGCAGGCCTGAAGCGGCCGTCGTTCACGCCGCTGAAGTCCTCGTCCTTCTTCCTCGGACAACGTCCCAAGTCAGACTCCTGAAGTCAGGCTCCTAAAGAGAGTTCGCATGTCTCCTGATTTTCTCAAGCTCATCTTCGGCCGGCTCGGCTTCGAATCGCTGCCGCTGCACGAGCCGATCGTCGTCGGCACATTCGCGGTGGTCGCGCTCGGCGGCGCCGCACTGCTCGGCGGTCTCACCTATTTCCGTCTCTGGGGCTATCTCTGGCGCGAGTGGTTCACCACCGTCGACCACAAGCGCATCGGCATCATGTACATGATCCTCGGCATCGTGATGCTGCTGCGCGGTTTTGCCGACGCGCTGATGATGCGCGGCCAGCAGATGCTCGCGTTTGGCGGCTCCGAAGGCTATCTCAACGCCCACCACTACGATCAGGTCTTCACCGCCCACGGCGTGATCATGATCTTCTTCGTGGCGATGCCGCTGGTTACCGGCCTGATGAACTATGTCGTGCCGCTGCAGATCGGCGCGCGCGACGTCTCGTTTCCGTTCCTGAACAATTTCAGCTTCTGGATGACGGTCGGCGGCGCGGTGCTGGTGATGGCTTCGCTGTTCATCGGCGAATTCGCCCGCACCGGCTGGCTGGCTTATCCGCCGCTGTCGAACATCGGCTACAGTCCCGATGTCGGCGTCGACTATTACATCTGGGCGCTGCAGGTCGCCGGCGTCGGCACGACACTATCCGGCATCAACCTGATCTGCACCATCGTCAAGCTGCGCTGCCCGGGCATGACCATGATGAAGATGCCGGTCTTCACCTGGACCTCGCTCTGCACCAACGTCCTGATCGTCGCATCCTTCCCCGTCCTGACCGTCGTGCTCGCACTGCTGTCGCTCGACCGCTACGTCGGCACCAACTTCTTCACGAACGATTTCGGCGGCAGCCCGATGATGTACGTGAACCTGATCTGGATCTGGGGTCATCCTGAAGTCTACATCCTGGTTCTCCCGGCGTTCGGCATCTTCTCTGAGGTGACCTCGACCTTCTCAGGCAAGCGGCTGTTCGGCTACACCTCGATGGTCTACGCCACTGTCGTCATCACCATCCTGTCGTACCTGGTCTGGCTGCACCACTTCTTCACGATGGGCTCGGGCGCCAGCGTCAACTCGTTCTTCGGCATCACCACGATGATCATCTCGATCCCGACGGGCGCGAAGATGTTCAACTGGCTGTTCACGATGTATCGCGGCCGCATCCGCTACGAGCTGCCGATGATGTGGACGATCGCCTTCATGCTGACCTTCGTGATCGGCGGCATGACCGGCGTGCTGCTGGCGGTGCCGCCGGCCGACTTCGTGCTGCACAACAGCCTGTTCCTGATCGCGCATTTCCACAACGTGATCATCGGCGGCGTGGTGTTCGGCGCCTTCGCCGGCATCTCCTACTGGTTCCCGAAAGCGTTCGGCTTCAAGCTCGATCCGTTCTGGGGCAAGCTGTCGTTCTGGTTCTGGGTCACCGGCTTCTACCTCGCCTTCATGCCGCTCTACGTGCTCGGCCTGATGGGCGTGACCCGCCGCCTGCGCGTGTTCGACGATCCGTCCCTGCAGATCTGGTTCGTCATCGCCGCGATCGGCGCCGGCCTCGTGCTCCTCGGCATCATGTGCATGCTGATGCAGTTCGCGGTCAGCTTCCTCAGGCGCGAGCAGCTCAAGGACGTCACCGGCGATCCCTGGGACGCACGCACGCTGGAATGGGCGACCTCCTCGCCCCCGCCGGACTACAACTTCGCCTTCACCCCCGTCGTTCACGACAATGACGCGTGGTGGGACATGAAGCGGCGCGGCTACCAGCGTCCGCTCACCGGGTTCAGGCCGATCCACATGCCCAGCAGCACCGGCACCGGCATCATCCTTGCCGGCCTCGCCACCGGGATGGGTTTTGGCCTGATCTGGTACATCTGGTGGCTGGCCGCCGTGAGCTTCGCCGCGATGCTCGTCGTCGGCATCGGCCACACCTTCAACTATCACCGCGACTTCGACATTCCGGCTGAAGACGTCATCCGGGCCGAGGACGCGCGTACCAAACTGCTCGCCGGAGCCAAGTAAATGACTGTCGCTGTCAATCCCTCCCAAACCGGCGAGCCGGTCTTCTACGTCGCCGAGGAGCATCCGCATCCGGAAGGCTGGAGCACCTCGCTCGGCTTCTGGATCTACCTGATGAGCGACTGTCTCATCTTCGCGATCCTGTTCGCCACTTTCGGCGTGCTCGGCGGCAATTACGCCGCCGGCCCCGCGCCGAAGGACCTCTTCGACCTCAACCTGGTCGCGGTGAACACCTCGATGCTGCTGCTGTCGTCGATCACCTACGGCTTCGCCATGCTGACGATGCAGCAGAACAAGGTCGCGCAGACGCAGATCTGGCTGGCGATCACCGGCCTGTTCGGCCTCGCCTTCATCGGCATCGAGCTCACCGAGTTCGCCCACATGATCCATGAAGGCGCCACGCCGCAGCGCAGCGCCTTTCTGTCCGCGTTCTTCACCCTGGTCGGCACCCACGGCCTGCACGTCTCCTGCGGCCTGATCTGGCTGGTGACGCTGATGGTGCAGGTCCAGAAGTTCGGCCTGATCGAGGCCAACCGCCGTCGGCTGATGTGCCTGTCGATGTTCTGGCATTTCCTCGACGTGGTCTGGATCGGCGTCTTCACTTTCGTCTATCTCCTGGGAGTTCTGCGATGAACACCGATACTCATGCAGCTGGCGCCGACCATCATCACCACGGCGACAGCCACGCCCACGGCACGTTCTCGACTTATATGCTGGGCTTCGTGCTCTCGGTCGTGCTCACCGCGATCCCGTTCTGGCTGGTGATGAGCGGCGCGCTGCCGAGCAAGCAGATCACCGCCCTCGTCATCATGGCCTTCGCGGTCGTGCAGATCGTCGTGCACATGATCTACTTCCTGCACATGAACACGACGTCCGAGAACGGCTGGAGCATGATGGCGCTGATCTTCACCATCGTCATGGTGGTGATCGCGCTGTCGGGTTCGCTGTGGGTGATGAGCCACCTCAACAGCAACATGATGCCGATGCACCAGATGAGCGGAATGAAGTGAGCGAGGTCAGGACCGTGACGAGCAAGGCAAAAGGGATGCGTGGCCATGCTGCGCGCCCCTCCCTGTGGCTCACGGTCCTCTCGCTCACGGCCTTCGTGACCCTGATCGCGCTCGGCGTCTGGCAGATCGAACGCCGCGCCTGGAAGCTGGCGCTGATCGACCGTGTCGAGCAGCGCGTTCATGCCCCGGCGGTACCGATCCCCTCGCCCGCTTCATGGTCCGCGGTCTCCGCCGCGAACGACGAATACAGGCATGTCAGCGTCACCGGCCGCTTCCTGCATGACCGCGAGACGCTGGTTCAGGCCGTCACCGAGGAGGGCCCGGGCTATTGGGTGCTGACGCCGCTTTTGCGCGACGACGGCACGCAGGTCCTGGTCAACCGCGGCTTCGTGCCCACGGAGCGTCGCGACGCATCGACCCGCCAAAGCGGCAATCCGGGTGGCCAAGTCGAGATCACCGGCCTGCTCCGCATGACGGAGCCCAAAGGCGGGTTCCTTCGAAACAACGTGCCCCAGCACAACCGCTGGTACTCGCGGGATGTCGCCGCGATCGCGGCGGCTCGCAGCCTCCACGATGTCGCGCCGTTCTTCGTCGATGCCGACGCCGGATCACAAATTGCCGGCGGTCCGATCGGCGGATTGACCGTGATCCGCTTTCCCAATAACCACCTGATCTACGCGCTGACGTGGTTTGCCCTGGCCTTCATGCTGGCTGGCAGACTTTTCGTCACATTCGGCGGCGGACTGTTCCGCCGCAAGAGAGCCTTGAAGGGCTTCATCCACGAACCGGCCGACGGCCTGGATGCCGCCGCGCGCAGGACGGGATCAGATGCTGGAACGATCGTCGAACAGGCCTGACGACGGGAAGACGCTTTCCCAAACACTTGCTCAGGGCAGGCTGGCCGTCACGCTGCAATCGCAGGCGGATGCGCGCAGCGAGCTGATCGGTGCTGCGTCGACCGACGACGAGACCAATCGCAAGAACATGGCGCTGCTGATCCAGCTGCGCTGGACCGCGGTGGTCGGCCAGATCGTGACCATCGGCGGCGTGCATTTTGGGCTCGGCATTCCCCTTCCGTTGGAGCGGATGGGCGCGGTGATCGGCGCGCTGGTGCTGCTCAACGTCTCCAGCCTGATCTGGGTGCGCCATCGCGCCGCGATCACCAACAACGAGCTGCTGGTCGCCTTGATGCTTGATGTCGCCGCGCTGACCGCGCAGCTTTACCTCTCCGGCGGCGCCACCAATCCCTTCACCTCGCTGTTCCTGCTCCAGGTGACGCTCGGCGCGGTGCTGCTCGATGCCCGCTCGACCTGGTCGCTGGTCGCGCTGACCTGCGCGAGCTTCGTGTGGTTGACGCTGGCCTACCGCCCGCTGGAGCTGCCGCCCAACCCATTGAGCGAGACCTACACGCTCACAGTCGCCGGCATGCTGCTGGGCTTCGTGCTCAATGCCGTGCTGCTGGTCGTGTTCGTCACCCGCATCAATCGAAACCTGCGCGAGCGCGATGCGCATCTGGCGGCATTCCGCCAGCATGCCGCCGAGCAGGACCACATCGTGCGCATGGGCCTGCTCGCCTCCGGCGCGGCGCATGAACTCGGCACGCCGCTGGCCTCGCTTTCGGTGATCCTCAGCGATTGGCGCCGCATGCCGGATCTTGCCGCCGATCAGGAACTCGCCGAGGACCTCGCGGAGATGGAAACCTCGCTGCAACGCTGCAAGTCGATCGTCACGGGCATCCTGGTGTCGGCAGGCGAAGCGCGCGGCGAAGGCTCCTCGCCGACGACGGTGACGGCGTTCGTGACCGCGCTGGTCGACGAATGGCGTGACGCGCGCTCGGCGCGGACGCTCTACTTCGTCAATACGTTCGGCACGGACGTTGCGATCGTCTCCGACATCGCGTTGAAGCAGGTCATCTTCAACGTGCTCGACAACGCTTATGAGGTCTCGCGCGAATGGGTCGAGCTCGTGGCCGAGCGCGAGGGCGACAACCTCGTGCTGTCGATCAGCGATCGCGGCCCGGGCTTTGCGCCGGAGATGCTGGCGCAGCTCGGAAAGCCCTATCAGTCGAGCAAGGGCCGCGCCGGCGGCGGGCTCGGGCTGTTCCTGGTGGTGAACGTGGTCCGCAAGTTAGGGGGCACCGTGACCGCCGAGAATCACAGGAAGCGGGGCGCCACCGTGCGCCTGACGCTGCCGCTCGCAACGCTCGCGATCGGAGGGAATTTTGACGCCTGACCGTTCGCTCATCGTCGTCGAGGACGACGCAGGCTTTGCGCGCACATTGAAGCGCTCGTTCGAACGCCGCGGCTATGATGTCGTGCTGGCCGCCTCGATCGAAGAGGTGCGGCAGGTGCTGGAAGAGCGTTCCTTCGGCCATGCCGTGGTCGACCTCAAGCTCGGCGGCGCCTCGGGCCTCGCCTGCGTCGAGCTGTTGCACACGCATGATCCGGACATGCTGATCGTGGTGCTCACCGGCTTTGCGAGCATCTCGACCGCCGTGGAGGCGATCAAGCTGGGAGCCTGCCACTATCTGGCGAAGCCGTCGAATACCGACGACATCGAAGCCGCCTTCACCAAGGCCGAAGGGAACACTGAGGTCGCGCTGGATGCGCGGCCGACCTCGATCAAGACGCTGGAATGGGAGCGTATCCACCAGACCCTGATCGAGACGGATTTCAACATCTCGGAGGCGGCGCGGCGGCTGGGGATGCACCGGCGCACGCTGGCGCGGAAGCTCGAGAAGCGGCCGGTGAAGTAGTCTTTGCATAGGCCGAATAAAGCGCAGCGCATCCGTGGCTTCTCTATCAACGGAGAGACCGTCCCCGGATTTCGCTTCGCTCCATCCGGGCTACAATCCTAGAGTGCGACGCCTCAGCGGACTCAAACTCTGATCCCCATCAACACGCCCTGTGTTACTGCGTAACGCTGACAATATGTCTTGCCTTTTCAAAAAAAACGGAGAGCATTGGTGACAAAGGCAAGCATTTCTTGCCATCGGCTGTCCGTTTAAGCGGCGACTTCGCCGAACTCGCTGTTCTCCGACGTGACAGCGCTGGTGCCATCGGCAGGCCTTGAAAACTTCCGCCTTTCTCAATGCCCTGTGCACGTGTGCGCAGTCGGGGCCGATAGCCATTTTCCGAGCAGGCAGGCCGGACACCAAAATCTTGTCGGGAATAGCAGATGTCCGGGGAGAGAGCTGCCCGCGACGGCGAACTGTCGAAGCTTAGTTTGAAGCGCTTTGTAACGAGGGAGAAGTACAATGGTGGCGCTGACATTTTCAAGAACGGACTATCCCCTCCCAGTCACTCTCTGGTCTGTTAACACCGGTGATTTGAACGGTGATGGCCATGCCGATCTCGTGACCGCGAACATCGATTCCAACGGAGTCTCGGTGCTCCTCGGGAACGGCGACGGCACCTTCGGCGCCGCGACAACATTTGCGACGGGCACCGGCCCCAGTTCCATCGCGATTGCGGATCTAAACGGCGATGGCCGGCTCGATCTCATGACGTCCAACGTCAACTCTAGTGATGTTTCCGTGCTGCTCGGCAATGGCCTTGGCGGCTTCGGTAACGCAACGAACTTTGGCACCGATTTTAACCCGAGGTCGGTCGTTCTGGGGGATCTAAATGGGGATGGCAAGGTCGACGTGGTCACCAGCAATCAAAACTCGTCCGTGTCGGTATTGCTAGGTAACGGCGACGGAACATTCGGGGCTGCTACCAATATCACCGTAGGAAGCGGGATACATTACGCGCTTGCCCTTTCCGACTTCAACGTCGACGGCAAGCTGGACCTTGCGGTAGCAGGCTCCGATACCAACGATTTGTCGGTGCTGCTTGGGAACGGCGATGGCGCCTTCGGTGCCGCGACCGCTTATGCGTTGGAAGCAAGCACTGGTGCCGTTGCGGTCGGTGATTTTAACGGCGATGGGCAGCTGGACCTTGCGACTGGCACGGGGCCGACGGTCTCGGTTCTGCTCGGCGTCGGGGACGGCACCTTCGGTGCCGTAACTCAGTACGACGGGTCGGGTGACGTCAAAGTGGCTGACGTCAATGGGGATGGCAAGCTCGATTTGGTTACCGCCAACGTGTCGGTGCTGCTGGGGAACGGCGACGGCACCTTTGCTGACGCGATCAACTTTCCAGCAGGATCGCAGGCTTCTTCGGTCGCGATCGGCGACCTGGACGGAATTGGTCTCCCCGATCTGGTGGTGGTCAACTACAGCGCTCAACCCCCATTCGGCGCGGGCAGCATAGCGGTGCTCCTCAACACCACCGGCGCGCCGACCATCACTTCGGATGGCGGCGGCGACACGGCTGCGGTTTTGGCGGCGGAGAACACGATTGCCGTGACGACGGTTGTCGCAACCGATCCGGATGTCGGACAGACAGTGAGCTATTCTGTCACCGGCGGCGCAGACGCGGACAAGTTCACAATCAACGCGGCGACCGGCGCGCTCGCCTTCGTTAACCCACCTGACTTCGAGGCGCCCAGCGACGCGGGTACCAACAACATCTACGAAGTAACCGTCCGAGCCTCGGACGGCAACGGCGGCACCGACACGCAGGCGATCGCGGTGACGGTGACTAACCAGAACGAGGTGCCGACCATCACGTCGAACGGTGGCGGCAACAATGAGGTGGCTGCGTTCTATTCGTTCGATGAAAGCAGCGGGTCGATCGCGCACGATCAGCAAGGCGAGCACGACGGCACAATCATAGGCACTACTCCCGTGCCAGGCGTTACCGGGAATGCGCTGCAGTTTGACGGCTCCAATCCTGGTTATGTCAGCGTTCCGGATTCTTCCGATTGGAACTTCGGCAGCGGCGATTTTTCCATCCAGGCTTGGGCCAATTTCAGCTCAGTTCCGACCGGTTCGGCAGGAGAACTTGGGGACGTCCTGGTGGCGCATGACGAGGGAGGCGGGTCTACTAACAAATGGGTTCTTGACGCCTACTCCGGACATCTCGGTTTCCACGTCAATGACACCGCTGGCCAGGCCTACTTCGCCGAGGTGCCGTTTAACCCGACACCGGGGCAATGGTATCTCATCGATCTGGTAGCAACCGGGTCGACGTACCAATTCTATGTCAATGGACAACTGATCGGCACCACCCCTGCCGTACCCATTCCTGATGCTTTTACACCGCTGACGATCGGCTATACCAATGACGGCCTTGGAATCACATTCGGCGGCAGCCTTGATGGTGTTGGGATTTACCAGCGCGCGCTGTCGCAAGCCGAGATTCAACGGAGCTATCAGGATGGCGCGACGGCACCGGGTACGATCTCGATGCGAGAGAACACGACCGCCGTAACAACCGTGACGGCGACGGACCGGGATGCCGGCCAGACGTTGAGCTATTCGATCGCCGGCGGCGCAGACGCGGACAAGTTCACGATCAACGCAACAACGGGCGTGCTCGCTTTCCTCACGGCGCCCAACTTCGAAGGTCCAAGCGATGACGGAGGCAACAACGTCTATGACGTAACCGTCCAAGCTGCGGACGGCAACGGCGGCACTGATATGCAATCCATTGCGGTCACGGTGACTGACGAGACCGAGAACCAAGCGCCGACGATCACTTCGAACGGTGCTGGCAACGCTGGATTGATTGCCTCCTACTCCTTCAATGAAACTGGCGGTTCGATCGCGCACGATCAGCAAGGCGGACACGATGGGACGATTATTGGCGCCACTCATGTACAGGGAGTGTCGGGCAACGCCCTGGAATTCAACGGGTCGTCGAATTATGTCAGCGCGCCCGATTCCTCCGATTGGAATTTAAGCGGCGACTTCACCATCAAGTTCTGGGCCAACATCGACTCCACTGCCGGTGTCGTCATCGGGCAAGATGAAGGTGGTGGAACAAACAACAAGTGGCTCGTAAACTTCATCGGCGGCAGCTTCAACTTCCACGTCAACACATCAGCCGGAGAGAATTTCTCAATCGGTGCACCATTAGATCTGACGGTCGGACAGTGGAGCTCGTTCGCTCTCACCAAGTCTGGATCGTCCTACCAGTTTTATGTCGACGGGCAACTCATTGGCTCCGCCGACGAGACACTAGCCATTCCGGATATCGCGGCCCCACTAACAATCGGGCAGGCGGAAGGATTCTATTTCGATGGCAAGCTTGACGGTGTGGCCCTCTATCACCGCGCGTTGTCCGCAGCCGAGCTCGGTGCAATCTCGATACCCGAAAACACCACCGCGGTAACAACCGTAACGGCGACCGACCCGGATGCCGGACAAACTTTGACCTATTCGATCAGCGGCGGCGCGGACGCCAGCAAGTTCTCAATTAACCCGACCTCCGGGGCGCTCGTCTTCGCCGCGGCGCCTAACTTCGAGGCGCCGAGCGATGCCGGCAACAACAACGTCTACGCTGTGGCCGTGCAGGTCTCGGATGGCAACGGCGGCATCGACACGCAGGCAATTGCGGTCACGGTGACGGATGAGACCGAGAACCGGGCGCCGACGATCACCTCGAACGGCGGCGGCACCACGGCGACGGTTTCGATAGCAGAGAACACGACGGCAGTGACGACGGTGGTCGCAATCGATCCGGATGCAGGTCAGACGTTGAGGTACTCAATCACCGGCGGCGCAGACGCCGGCAAGTTCACGATCAACGAAACGAGCGGCGCGGTCGCCTTCATCACGGCGCCCGATTTCGAGGTGCGAGCCGACGCGGGTGCCAACAACGTCTACGACGTGACTGTCCAGGCCTCAGACAACAACGGCGGCGTCGACACGCAGGCGATTGCAGTGACGGTGACGAACCAGAACGAGGCCCCAACGATTACATCGAATGGCGGCGGCACCACCGCGACTGCCTCGACCGCAGAAAATACCACCGCGGTGACTACGGTTGTCGCGATCGATCCGGATGCCGGGCAGACGTTGACCTATTCCATCGCTGGCGGAGCAGATCGCACCAAGTTCTCGATCAATGCAACGACCGGTGTGCTCGTCTTCGCCGCGGCGCCGAACTTCGAGGCGCCGACCGACGCTGGCGGTAATAACGTCTATGATGTGATCGTCCAAGCTGCGGATGGAAATGGCGGCATCGACACGCAGGCGATCGCGGTGACGGTAACCAACCAGAACGAGGCCCCAACGATCACATCGAATGGCGGCGGCACCACAGCGACTTCCTTCACTCCAGAAAACACCACGGTGGTGACGACGGTTGTCGCGACCGATCCGGATGCCGGGCAGACGTTGACCTATTCGATCAGCGGCGGCGCGGATGCCGGCAAGTTCTCGATCAACGCAACGACCGGGGCACTCACCTTCGCCGCGAAGCCTGATTTCGAGACGCCAGCCGATGCGGGCGGCAACAACGTCTATGACGTGACCGTCCAAGCTGCGGACGGCAACGGCGGTATCGATACACAGGCGATCGCTGTGACCGTGCAGAATGCGCCCGGACTCACCAAAATTGGTGGAAACGGGCCAGACACCCTGATGGGAGCAGGGGAAGAGGATGACATTCGCGGGGGGAAGAGTGACGACAATCTCCAGGGCTTGGACGGCAACGACCGCCTCGAAGGTGAAACAGGAAATGACACGCTCGCCGGCGGAGCTGGCAAGGACCTTCTCAATGGAGGGCAAGGCGACGATACTTTAAACGGCGGCCTGGGAAAGGATACGCTAAACGGCGGGCAAGGACGTGACGGCTTTGTCTTTTCCGCTTTTGCCGACTCTACGCCCACCGAGTTCGATATCATCCAGGATTTCCTCCATGGCACCGACAAGATTGATCTTAGAGGAATCGACGCAAACACCACCACGGCCATCGATGATACATTTGCATTCCCCGGCCAAAACACCGCCGTTGTTGCCAATAGCGTGACTTGGTTCGTGAGCGGTGGGAATACCTTCGTGCAGGCCGATGTGAACGGCAATACGACCGCGGACTTTCTGATCCAATTGACCGGCGCCAGCCTTGGTCTCACCGCGTCTGACTTCTTGTTGTGAGGAGTGGCCCACGTTATGCGAGCTGCCCCCTCCAGTCGGTCATTTGATGGAGCTCGGAACGGCCCAGCTGCGCGAAGTTGGGTGGTAGGCGAAGCGTGACCCACCATGCTGCAGGCGAGAGAAGCGGCGGGTTACGCCTTCGTCTACCCCCCTACGATCCTGAGCAAGATCGGCCGTCACGCCCCAAACAAAAAGCCCGGCCGAACGGCCGGGCTTTTGATCTGTTGCGGTCGACGAGCTGCTTACGCGGCCTCGTCGGCGACGGTGGTGTCGTCGCCATCGGTATCGTCGCTCTCGCCCTCGGCATCCGTGTCGGCTTCGCCCTCGGCGGCTTCCGCCTTGGCGTTGCGGCGCGGGCTCTTGGCGAGCTGGGCCTCGATTTCCTTGACCGCTTCGGTCTCGGTCGAGTGCTGCACCACCGCGATCTCGCGGGACAGACGATCGAGCGCCGCTTCATAGAGCTGGCGTTCGCTGTAGGACTGTTCCGGCTGCGATTCCGAGCGGTAGAGGTCGCGCACGACTTCCGCGATCGCGACGATATCGCCCGAATTGATCTTCGCTTCGTATTCCTGGGCGCGGCGCGACCACATGGTGCGCTTGACGCGGGCGCGGCCCTTGAGCGTCTCCAGCGCCTTCTTCACCAGCGCCGGATCGGACAGCTTGCGCATGCCGACATTGGCGACCTTGGCGGTCGGAACGCGCAGCGTCATCTTGTCCTTGATGAAGTTGATGACGAACAGCTCGAGCTTCGCGCCGGCGATCTCCTGCTCCTCGATGGCCAGGATCTGGCCGACGCCGTGAGCGGGATAGACGACGAATTCGTTGGCCTTGAAGCCCTGACGCTGGGTCACGACCTTCTTTTCCTCGACCTTCGGCGCAGCAGCGGGCTTCGCGGCCGGCTTGGCAGCAGCGACAGGAGCCTTGACAGGAGCAGCAGCAACGGGAGCCTTCGGCGCGGCGGGCTTGGCAGCGGGAGCCTTGGCCACCGGAGCCTTGGCAGTCACAGGCTTGGCAGCAGGCTTAGCGGCGGTCGCTTTCGCGGCCGGTTTGGCAGTCTTGTTAGGCATTGCGCTTCTTTTGTTCTTCGAGGACTTTGCAGCCGGCGCCTTCGTCGCGGTCCGACCCTTGGATGCGCTACGGCTGGCCGCGGCGACTTTTTTGGCCTCCTTATGGGAAGCCCTCGCTGAAGTACTCTTTTTACGCGTTTTCTGTGACACAGCCTGCGCGCGGAAACTGCCACGCCCCTGTTCGACATTTGGTTTCACGGGAACCCAGAGGGGCCAACGGGGCTGACGGGGTTCGGCTTAATGTGCCCAATATAGCACATTTCCCGCAAAAATCAATGATTTAGGGGTCTTCAGGGCTGGTTTTCGGCTCAAGCGCCGCTATTAGGGTTAAGTTTGGGCCTGAATTAGTCGCCGGAGCCGGGGTTCGGAGAAAAATATTTCTCGAACTTGCCTTCCATGCCGTCGAATTCCTTGGCGTCGGCGGGTGATTCTTTCTTCTGGGTGATGTTCGGCCAGCTCTTGGCGTAGTCGGCGTTGACCTGAAGCCACTTTTCCAGGCCCGGTTCCGTGTCCGGCTTGATCGCGTCGGCGGGGCATTCCGGCTCGCACACGCCGCAGTCGATGCATTCGTCGGGGTGGATGACGAGCATGTTCTCACCCTCGTAGAAACAGTCGACCGGGCAGACCTCGACGCAGTCGGTGTACTTGCACTTGATGCAGTCTTCAGTGACGACGTAAGTCATCCAACGCTCCGAAAAGCTCTTTTAAAAGTCGTGGCTTGCGTAGCGCGGATGGCCCGGCGCCGCAAGGTCGTGAAAGCCCGATCATGACACTTGTGTGCGCTTGATCGACCAAGAAATGAATAGCATGCGCAATTAATTGCGCACGCCGAGCTCCTCGTAGAGCACCCGCGCCGAGGCGGCATCGCCGCGGCGTTCGTTGAAGCCCGTCACCTTCAAGACGCGCACGGTGCGATCGAGCGCGATGGTGAGGACGTCGCCGATCTTGACCGCATGGCCCGGCGAGGTCTCGCGCGCGCCGTTGATGCGAACGTGGCCCGTGGCCACGAGCTCGGCCGCGGAAGTCCGCGCCTTCACCACCCGCGCGTGCCACAGCCATTTGTCGAGACGCTGCCGCTCGGTCGTCGTGGGATTACTCCTTACGGCCGGACAGCTGCTCTTTCAGCGCGGCGAGCTTGGCGAAGGGCGAGTTCGGATCGGCGGGACGATCGCGCTCGCGCGGGTTCGCGCTCGAGGCGTAGGGGCGCAGCGACGGACCGCCCTGGCGGTCGCGGCCCTTGTCGCGGTCGCGGCCACGGTTGTCCCGGCCCTTGTCGCGATCTCCGCCGAATTTGCCCTTGTCGCGATCGCGCCCCTTGTTGTCGCGGTCCTTGCCCTCGAAGCGGCGGTTCTTGTCGTCGCGCCCCTCGGGACGCGGCGCACCTTCGCCACCTTCGCGCGGCTTGCGGAAGTCTCTGCCGCCGTCCCTGCGATGGCCGCCATGACGATGCCGCTCGTTGCGCTTCTCGCCATCGGCGGCTTGCGCGGCCCCGCCTTCGGCGGGCGCAGCACCTGCCTCGGCGCCCGCCTGCGGACGCGGCTGGTGGTGACGCTGGTGGCGATGGCGCTCGTGGCGCGGCTTGCGATCCTCGTGACGGCCGCCGGGACGCCAGACCTCGATCAGCTCGGGCTCGGCGGGGGCTGCCGCAGCTTCCGGCGCGGCGGCATCGGCCGATGCGGCGGCTTCCGCTGCCACGGTCTCGGCGGCACCGGCC
Organism: Bradyrhizobium sp. 195; assembly: GCF_023101665.1. Lineage (NCBI taxonomy): Bacteria > Pseudomonadati > Pseudomonadota > Alphaproteobacteria > Hyphomicrobiales > Nitrobacteraceae > Bradyrhizobium > Bradyrhizobium sp. 195. The sequence continues at coordinate 7,829,564 of NZ_CP082161.1, forward strand.
TCAAGGCCGTCGGATTCGGCTTGCGCAGCGGGCTCTTCCGCCGGCGGCGCAATGCCGGGGGCATCTTCGGGGGTGACGGGCGCCTCGGGGGACGCTTCCAGCGCCGGCTCCGCCTGCGCGGCCTCGTCCGGCAGGTCCATGCCGGGAGCGTCTTCGACGGTGACCGCTTCAACAGCGGCCTCGGTGGATGCCTCCTCGGGCAGGCCGGCGACGGCCTCCGCAGCGGTCTCGGCCGAAATCTCCGCGCTGCCCTCAACGGGCGGCGTCTCTGCCGCGACTGTTTCAGTCACGACCTGCTCGGTCACAACAGGCTTTTGCGGCAGCGGCGGACGCTTCTCCATGCGATAGCCGAGCGCACGTAGGACCGACGCAAAGTCCTCGCCTGCGGAGCCGGTGAGCGAGGTCATCGCCTGCGTCACCACGAAACTGCGGCCGTCAAAGGCGCCGGCCGGCTTCTCGCCGGACGCGTTCGCGCGCCAGGCCAGCGCCGGACGGATCAGATCGGCAAGGCGCTCCAGGATGTCGACGCGGACGGCGCGCTCGCCGGCCTGCTTGTAGCCGAGCACGCGATAGGCATCGCGCGGCAGCGCCTTGTCGACCGGGAACGAGGTGCGGCCGGACGATGCCAGATGCTGCGCGCCCGAGAGCGAGGACAGATCGACATTGTCCTGCTTCAGCGCCCACAGCAGCGCGGCGAGCGCGCGCGCGGCGGGCTTGAGCAGGCCGGGGAAATAGATGTGATAGGCGCCAAAACGGACGCCGTATTTGCGCAAGACCGCGCGCGAGGGCTGGTCGAGATCCTTCAGCTCGTTGGCGATCCTCGGACGCTCGAGCACGCCGAGCGCCTCGACGAGCTGATAGGCGATGCCGCGGGCAATGCCGGTGACATCCTCGGCCCTCGACAGCTCGAACATCGGCCCGAGCAGTTTTTCGATATGCGTCTTGAGCCAGAGCTCGAGCCGGGCCTGCACCTTCTCGCGGGGGGCGCCGGTCAGGCGCTCGTCGGAGATGATGCGGATGCGCGGATGCAGCGCGTCCTCTGCGGCAGACAGCCGCGCCACGGCATCGCCGGTCCAGCGGACGATGCCTTCCGACGTCAGCACGAACTGATCGTCCGGCGCATTGCCGAGCTTTTCGGCGCGCGTGTTGATTTCGCCGGCGAGCACTGCTTGCGCTGCAGCCTGCAAGGCTTTCGCATCGGAGCCGGCTTCCGCCGCATCCGGTGCAAAGGTGAAGCCATCGAGACGGCCGATGACATGGCCTTCGACGATGACTTCGCCGGTCTTGCCGATTTCAGTATTCAAGCTCGTGTTCTCCCGCAGGCGGCGCATCAATACACTGGTCCGGCGATCAACGAAACGCTCAGTCAAGCGTTCATGGAGCGCATCCGATAATTTATTTTCGACCTCCCGCGTGACCCCCTGCCAGCGTTCGGGGTCTTTCAGCCAATCGGGGCGGTTGGCGACGAAGGTCCAGGTGCGGATCTGTGCGATCCGGGCCGACAGCGTGTCGATATCGCCATCGGTGCGGTCGGCCTGGGTGACCTGGGCGGCGAACCAGGCGTCGGGAATGCATTCCTTCCGCATCAGGAAGCCGTAGAGCGTGGTGACCAGCTCGGCATGGGCGGCTGGCGACAGTTTTCGGTAGTCGGGGACCTGGCAGGCCTCCCACAGCCGCTCCACCGCCGCTTTGCCATGCGCGATATCGCGCACCTCGGCGTCGCGGGCGGCGTGGTCGAGCACGCGCATGTCCTCGGCGATCGGCGCGCGCGTCAGTGCCTCGTGGCCGGGGGCGAGGTTCAGGGAGACCTGGAGCGCACCGAGCGAAGCGAAATCCAGCTTGGCGTTGCGCCATTGCAGCATCTTCACGGGATCGAAGGTGTGGTTCTGCAGCGCGTTGACGAGCTCGGGCTCGAACGGCGCGCAGCGGCCCGTGGTGCCGAAGGTGCCGTTGCGCGTGGCGCGGCCGGCGCGCCCCGCAATCTGCGCGAATTCGGACGGCGTCAGGCGGCGGAACTGGTAGCCGTCGAACTTGCGGTCCGAGGCGAAGGCGACGTGGTCGACGTCGAGATTGAGGCCCATGCCGACGGCGTCGGTGGCGACGAGATAATCGACGTCGCCGTTCTGGAACATCTCCACCTGCGCATTGCGCGTGCGCGGCGACAGCGAGCCCAGCACCACGGCGGCGCCGCCGTGCTGGCGGCGGATCAGCTCGGCGATGGCGTAGACTTCATCCGCCGAGAACGCGACGATGGCGGTGCGGCGCGGCTGGCGCGTGATCTTGCGATCGCCGGCGAATTCCAGCTGCGACAGGCGCGGCCGCGTGATCATGGACACGCCCGGCAGCAGCCGCTCGATGATCGGGCGCATGGTCGCGGCGCCCAGCAGCAGCGTCTCGTCGCGGCCGCGGCGGTTGAGGATGCGGTCGGTGAAGACGTGGCCGCGTTCGAGATCGCTGGCGATCTGGACCTCGTCGACGGCGAGGAAGGAGAGGTCGAGGTCGCGCGGCATCGCCTCGACGGTCGAGACCCAATAGCGCGGGCTCTTCGGCTTGATCTTCTCCTCACCGGTGACGAGCGCGACCGCCTCAGCTCCGACCCGCGCCGCGATCTTGTTGTAGACCTCGCGCGCCAAGAGGCGCAGCGGCAGCCCGATCATCCCCGAGGGATGCGCGAGCATCCGCTCGATGGCGAGATGGGTCTTGCCGGTGTTGGTCGGCCCGAGCACCGCAGTGACGCCCGCGCCAGCCGCTCGATCGGAAAGCGCGCGCTCGGAAGCGAAGGGGGAGGAAGAAAAAGCCATGTCTGGGGGATTAGGTAATGGCGATTTGGGCGAATGTCAGTGCTGGATTGGGGCGGTGAGGTGCACGGCGCTATCCGCACCCATCGCTGTCATGCCCCGGCTTGCCGCCTCCGCCAAGGCTTCGGCGAGCCAAGCACCTGCTGAGCCGCGGCGTAGCCTTGGCGGAGCCGGGACCGGGGCATCCAGTACGCCGCGGCGTGTCCGCTCCACCACAGCCGCCTCGGCGTACTGGATCGCCCGGTCAAGCCGGGCGATGACACCGGATGTGTGGAGGCGTGCTCCCCAAACCTCGCGCAACTGTCTCACTTTGCGACGCTTTTCCCGTTGGTCTTAAGCTTCGGAACGACTCTAGAACGAATCGCGGCCGAATCGCTGACTCCAGATTGAGTCCCGTTCCGTTCACGCAACATGTCGCGGGAGTCCTATCGGCTGCAACTAGATGGAGTTTTGAGCTGCCGTACAAGTGACGTTTCGATGGCGCCAAGCGTTAAGTTGGGGACGGCACGGAGTCGAATCAGAATCGGGGAGGAGTCAAATGGATTCCCGGCAAGTGGCCTCCGCCAACTCTTTTTTGCGAAAACAACCCCATGCACAGTAGCGATGTGGTTGAAAGTATTATGCTTTTTTTGGGTCAAAATCTCTCCCGTCATTCCGGGGCGCGACGCAGTCGCGAGCCCGGAATCCATTGTGAGACAGTCTCTGCGGCCTAATGGATTCCGGGCTCGCGCCAAGAGGCGCGCCCCGGAATGACAGCGGTGAGGAGACGCCCCTACTGCGTCTTCGCCACCCTGGGCGGCTGGGCTGTGGTGATGAAGCTGGTGGCTTCCAGCATGGCGGGTCCCAGCGGCGTCGGCACTTTCAGCCAGAACGGGACCAGGATGCGGGTGCCGGCCACCGGGGCAAACGCGATCTCGATGTTGCGCTGGGCGGCGAGGTATTTGATCACGGGCCGATCGGGAATGTAGCCGGCGACAGGCACGAAATAGAGCGAGCAGACCACGACCGGGCCCTTGTAGCCTTTCTCGGCCTTCACGGTCTCCATGCGCTTGAAATCGAGCTTGAGGTCGTAGCGCATGCGGCCGTCGAACACGGGGGCCGCGCTGTGGCAGGCCTCGGGCGAAACAGGGTCGCCGGTGCCGGGCACGCGCAGCAGCGAGGCCGTCATCGGGTCCCAGACGCCGCGGCGATGCGCGTCGGTGACGACGATACGGTCAGGATCGACCGGCGGCTCCGGCAGGATCGCAAAATCCTTCACATTGCCCTTGTCGAGCGTGATGCGGATCTCTTCGGTCTTCTTCTGGGTGGTGGTGGAGGCCTGGTAGCCGGTCGCGACCAGCGCGCCGCCGACGACGCGGCCCTGCGAGGCGCCGGTGCCGGACCCGCCCGTGAACGACTTCAAAATCCCGCTGGTGCCGCCCGCGGCCGCCGCCGAGAACACGTCGTCCTGGATGTCGATATTCCAGCCGCCCTTGCCGACGGGAATGCCCGACAGCGAGGCCTCATATTGCGCCTCGAGCTTGCCCTGCGCCGCCGCCGGCACCGCGCCCCACGCCAGCGCCAGGCCGCAAAACGCCGCCAGCCAGCCGGCAAAGCGCGGACGGATCGAGCGCGTTTCTGGCGCAAGAGGCGGCGTGATGAGCACGAAACAATCCAATCGGGGCGCGATGGCTGTTACTTAAGCCAAAAACCACGGCAAACAATGTGTCCGGGCACCCTAAACCGGGAACTCCACCGGACTCTTCGGCGGCGAATACGCCCTTTATGTGATGGTAAGGCGCGACAATCATTGCCGTTTTGGTGATCGGGCGGTAACCGCGGGCCGCAAACCTCTCTCTCCCTCCACTGTCATGCCCGGCTCGACCGGGGCATCCAGTACGCCGCGGCCCCTCTGGTCAGCCGCGCCGCCTCGGCGTACTGGATCGCCCGGCCGAGCCGGGCGATGACACCTGTTATGGGTCATGAATCCCTGCCCGAAAACTTGACGGCCCGCCCCTTCCCCCCTATACGTCCGCCCGCTCCCTGCAAGGACGAAGAATTAGCCCCCGTGGCGCCCAGAATGGCGGCCGCACTCGTTAGGGGTTCGAAACCTGAGGATTTCTACCATGTCTCGCCGCTGCGAACTGACGGCCAAGGGCCCCCTCGTCGGCCACAAGGTCAGCCACTCCAACATCAAGACCAAGCGCCGCTTCCTGCCGAACCTCGTCAACGTGACGTTCATCTCGGAAGCCCTCGAGCGCAACGTGCGCCTGCGCGTCTCCACCAACGCGGTGAAGAGCGTCGACCACAATGGCGGCCTCGATGCCTTCCTGCTCAAGGCCAAGGCCGACGTCCTGTCGCCGCGCGCCCTCGAGCTGAAGCGCGCCATCCAGAAGAAGGTCGGCCCGACCACCGCGCCGGCGAAGAAGGCCAGCTAAGAAGTTTTACCGTTAGGGCGGGGGCTAGGTTGCGTCGCGTGGCGTAGGCTTAGCCGGTTGAGTTTTGCGTTGCGGCCGGATCGGAAGATCCGGCCGTTTTGGTTTTTGTGACAAACATCAGCCGTCACCCAAGTTATGAGATGGCTCTCAGATCATCTATGTCAGAGAGCTTCGGCCCGTGTTAGCTTTCATGCAAATCGCTTCACGGTGGGCTTCTCGGTGGCACGAAGTGACCTTCTTCTATCAATAGTCCGCGCTGGCGCTACCGGTGATCGGGCAGCTTTGCGTTCATCCGTAGAAGCCGCAGTTGCAGAAGAGCGAGGCAAGAATCATCACGTACTGGCAGATCGCCTGCAACGAGCGCTGTCCGCCGTAACAATTACGCCACCTACAAACGTTGCTTCGACTAGTTCTCAGCCTGGCAAGGATAGCATTATCGAAACTGTCCCACGGAGACGTCTGGAGGAATTGATCCTACCTCTTCCCGTCACGCAACAAGTGAAGCAGCTGATCGAAGAACAACATCGAGCGGACTTGCTACGAGCTCACGGAATGCAGCCACGACATCGGATATTGCTGTCTGGTCCTCCAGGTAACGGCAAAACATCCATTGCAGAAGCGGTTGCGGAAGCCTTGGCGGTTCCATTTTTTACTGTTCGATACGATGCGCTTGTTGGCTCCTTTTTGGGCGAAACCAATACCCGGTTGGCGCGCTTGTTTGACTATGCCCGCACTGTTCCTTGCGTCCTGTTTTTCGATGAATTCGACTCGATCGGAAAAGAACGTGGCGATAGCCACGAGACGGGCGAGATTAAGCGAGTAGTTTCTTTTTTGCTGATGCAAATTGACCGTCTGCCCAGCTACGTCGTTACCGTTGCCGCCACGAATCACGCTGAATTGCTGGATCGCGCTGTGTGGCGTCGCTTCGAACTTCGGCTTGCTATGCCCCTGCCTTCCCATGAAGCTCTTGCAGTCTTCTTGGACCGTCAGTTCGAAGGGTGGCCGCAGCGACCGGGCGTATCGGCGAATAGCTTAGCGAGCAAGCTTGGCGAAATCAGCTTTGCCGAAGCTTTGGATTTTTGCCAAACGGTCCGACGACAGCACATACTTTCACTCGCGAATCGCGAGCTAGAGGATATTCTACGCGAACAGGTTGAGTTATGGACATCAAGGGTTATTGCAACGTCAGATGCCTCACGACCCTCAGAAGCCGCTTCTACGCCTAAACGATCCAAGAGACGTCCCGAAGCGGCGATCGGGCGGCGGAGGGGGACGAGTAAGACGCTTTGATCGGCAAGCACAGGCACAAAATCACGGGCCAATCTTCTCTCAGCTCCAAGATATTTTGAATCGACCGGACGCAGCCCTTCAGCTTCGATCCGACCCAAACTCCCTAGCACCAGAACGACTTCTCGTGTTTGAGGTCACTGGCTCAGTGCAAAACTTTGCCAAGGCGGTCCAACGCATCGATGGGTTGGAATTTGCCCGCGAAGAAGAGCTTGAGGCCGATGACTTCGACCCAAACCCGGAATTTTATCTGCTTGTCCCTCAATTGGGAGCGCTGCAACAAATCGTTTCGCTTTGGGAACTGTGGCTGCGGGACGGTAGCGTCCCTAGAAACTACACACCTTGGCGAGACCTGTTTTTGCAGCTTCGCGCCGTTCGTCCTTGGGGGCCCGCTGATCGCGTATCGCATGCAAATCGGGAATATTTTCACATTCTAGCGGACGACGCGCCAGACACAGAGTTTTTTAGACTAGAGATCGAGCTAGTCTTCAGGAGTTCGGTCGAATCATCCCAATCGATCGAACGCGATGCTCGTCAGCTTATTGAGGCGATCGGTGGACAGGTGGTCCACCAAGCTTATCGACCAGAATTCGCGTTTCACGCCCTTCTCGCTGAAGTATCTGCGACGGAAATACGCCGCATCGCCGCGCTCGATCCAACATCGCTCGCCGGCGCAGATCCGATTGCTGCAATTACTCCCCAGAGCATTGGGGCGGCTATTGATGTCGCCGACGAAATCAGTTCCGAAGGGATTGTACGATCGGCGCCTAGTAGACAGCAACCAATCGCGGCTGTCTTCGATGCGATTCCGGTTCAAGCCCACCCACTGCTCGTCGATCGGCTGAGAATAGACGATCCTGACGATCTTGAGACCCGCGCGGTCGGGCAGCGGGTTCACGGGACGGCAATGGCCTCGCTAGTTGTTCACGGCGACCTGAATGATGCTCCTTCACCGCTCAACCGTCAGGTCTATTTCAGGCCCGTTATGTATGCGCCCGGATTCGGCGTGGAAAAATTTGACGAAAATCGACTCGTAGCCGATGTGATTTTCGAGGCCGTCATGCGCATGAGGAGCACTGACGGGCCAGAAGTGATCATCGTGAATTTATCTCTCGGCGACACGACCAAGCCCTTCTACGGTAAGATATCCACATGGGCCCGCGCACTCGATTACTTATCCTACACGTACGGCATACTCTTCATCATAAGCGCTGGAAATTCAGAACAAGCAGTCGTTCTGGACGACTTTCCCGATGAACTAGGTTTCAGCAGCGCCCCCCTTGACGCACGAGGCCAAGCTACCCTGGCCGGTGTGGATGCACTGAAGGCTGATCGTCGTGTCCTAGCCCCTGCCGACAGTATCAATTCCCTGACGATCGGAGCTTGGCACAACGATTCCTCGCAAGAGGCCTTTAGAGGAGCGACTCCCTTCCCACCCTTCACTGGTGTAGAGATGCCGAACCTCTCTTCAAGGCTCGGTCCTGGTTTACGACGAGCGATTAAGCCTGAGGTTTTATTTGCAGGCGGAAGAGAGAGGGCCAGGATTTGGCCTGCGTCTTCGCCCGTAAATTTAGCACCACATCCTCATCCTAGCCGCTATTGGGGGCTAAAAGTTGCGGCTCCCCCGCAAAATGGAACACTTGGAACGCACTTCACAATCGGTACAAGTGCCGCGGCCGCTTTGGCTACTCACTCAGGGCATCGAATATTCGATGCCCTTGAAGAGGCTTACCCTCAACTTATTGAAGCGATGCCGTTGGCGGAGCGCGCTGTTCTTCTCAAATCTTTTCTAGTTCATTCTGCTTCTTGGCGCGGCAGCGAAGGGTTCGTTCGTGCCGTTGTCGACCCGACATCGACGCTCCATCATGAGCATTGGCGGCGTGAGGTTAGTCGTTACTTAGGCTTTGGATTCGTTGACCCGGACAACGTTGTTGCTTGCACGAACGACCGTGCGACGTTGTGGGCGACCGGAGCCCTCGGTTCAGAAGAGTCCCTGATATTCGATCTGCGCGTGCCTCAGTCGCTTACGACCTCAGCTTCTGTGCGAGAAATACGCGCCACGCTCGCTTGGTTTACACCTACGCGCCCTGGGCACCTGGCTTATAGAGCTGTGAAGCTCAAAATCGACTCACTCGAACAAAATTCTCTACAACTGACCGGCGTAAGTACGACGTCAGATCAGCCCTCCAATAGCCAGTCCGAAAGTGGAACTGTTGTTCACCGAAGGTGGACAAGCTCGCAAATCGGCCAAGCTGAAAACGACGCGACAGTTCCGATTCAGATTCAGAGAGAGCGAGATCAAGGGACGCCAATCGACGAACCAATTCCATTTGGCCTGGTGATCACGATCGAGATGCCGGGAGAAGCTCAGATATATGAGGAGGTTCTCACGAGCATCCAAGTACGACCGAGAGTGCCGATCCGCGCAGTGTAGAACAATTTCCGCTGAAAAACTCCCAACTCCGCTATACTCGCCCCGGTAGCATCACCGGGAGGGATATCCCGTGGAGCACGAGCGCAACGTTGACCACAAATCCGAGCCGAAAAACCTCGTCATCTGTCGTGAAGGCACCGGCAACGAGATCTCGGAGAACATCCCCGACGTCCTGAAGCTCTATCGCTGCCTGCGCAAGACGGACAGGACTCATCCGCGGCAGATGGTGTCCCGCAATCCTGGGGTAGGCACGGCGACGGCACCAGTAAACAGCGCCCCTCGCGCGTTAACCGTCCATTAACCAACCCAGCCTAGCCTCGACTCATCGTCCAGCCATCATTAGCCCGAAATGCCTTCCCGGTTCGCTCCAGGAGAAGCACCGATGTGCGTTGCGTTGTTGACGTATGCCGATCTCAGTGCCCGCCTCGATATCTCGCGCGAGGCCGCTCGTTCGCTCGCCAGGCGACGCGGTTTGCCGCGCTCGCGTTCGGATGATGGCAAGGCCCTGGTGAGCGTTGATCTCTCCGAACTCCGGTACACGCCTCGCCCACGACGTCGCGGCCGGGCAGACCCCATCGATGCCTCCATGGCAAAGATCGAGGCATTCAAGGCGGAGGCCTTCAAGGCGGAGGTCGCGCGGCTCGAAGCCCTCGCAGCCGGCGCCAGGGCAGATTTCGAGCGCGAGCGCGAGCGCGCCGATCGCCTGGCCGTCGAGCTGATGCAGGCGGCGGCCGAGACGAAGGCCGCCAATGCGTGGGCGGCACGCCTGGAAGACGAAGTGACGGCTTTGCGGACCGGTCGCCGCCCTGGCGGCGCGATCGCGGGACCAGCCGCGCTTCGATTGGGACATCTGGCCGCGGCCATCGTGGACGCAGACCGCGCGGCCTGCAGGTAGCACTCGAAACTTTCTCCATCCCGGCCTGCCGGAGCAACCGCGAGGACAGAATGACTGGCATGACCGATATTCACGAGATGAAGGCGCGCATCGTCGTATTCGGGGTCGGCGGCGCCGGCGGCAATGCCGTCAACAACATGATCACGGGCGGGCTGCAAGGGGTCGACTTCGTCGTCGCCAATACCGACGCGCAGGCGCTTGCCATGTCGAAGGCGACGCGCCTCATCCAGCTGGGCACGCAGGTGACCGCGGGCCTTGGCGCCGGCTCGCAACCCGAATTGGGACGCGCCGCGGCCGAGGAGGCCATCGATACGATCCGCGAACATCTGACCGGCGCGCACATGGTGTTCGTGACTGCCGGCATGGGCGGCGGCACCGGCACCGGGGCTGCACCCATCATCGCCAGGACCGCGCGCGAGCTCGGCATCCTCACGATCGGCGTGGTCACCAAGCCATTCTACTTCGAGGGCCAGCGCCGCATGCGCTTTGCCGAAGCCGGCATCGAGGAGTTGCTGAAGACAGTCGACACCCTGCTGATCATCCCGAACCAGAACCTGTTCCGGGTGGCCAGCGAGAAGACCACATTCGCCGATGCCTTTGCCCTTGCCGATCAGGTGCTTTATTCGGGCGTGGCCTGCATCAGCGACCTCATCGTCAAGGAAGGCCTGATCAATCTCGATTTTGCCGACGTTCTCTGCGTGATGCGGGAGAAGGGCAAGGCGATGATGGGACGGGGCGAGGCTTCCGGCGAGAAACGCGTGCTCGCCGCCGCCGTGGCCGCAATCTCCAATCCATTGATCGAGAACCCCTCGATCAAGCGCGCCAGCGGCCTCATCATCTCCATCACCGGCGGCAGGGATCTCATGCTGTTCGAAGTCGACGAAGCCGCCACCCGCATTCGCGACGAGGCCGACCCGGACGCCAACATCATCGTCGGCGCGTCGTTTGACGAAAGCCTCGAAGGCATCGTCCGCGTCTCGGTGGTGGCGACCGGGATCGACAATGTCGACCCGGAGCAGCTGGCGGCGCCGGTGGAAACCGCACTCTCGCAGCTCGCCGGCCGCTTACGCAACGACAGCCGCCGCATCGCCGATCGCATCGAGCGCAGTGCACCGCTTCCGCAGGTGGAAAGCCCGCCGCTCCGCTCCGAGGCCGGCCGGCCCGCGGGGCAGCCGGCAAGGCCGGATCCGGAATATGCGCGCCGGGCAGCCGATCGACCGCTCGATCCCTACGGCCGCTCATCTCCGCGCAACGCGACCGACGACAGCATTCTCGATATCCCGGCCTTCCTGCGCCGCGCCGCCAACTGAGCTGGTCGCAAGAGGGGGAGTTGCTGGCCTGCAAGGCCGGAAATGGACCGCTGCCAGGCGGCTCCAAAGCCCGGTGATAGTCGACGAATCGTCTCGCGCTGCTGGATACTCGCTGCGACAACAACAAAGCTGTCGTCCCGGCCTAGTGCGCAATTGCGCACGGGCGGCCGGGACCCATAACCCCAGGGAGCGGTTATGGCGCGAAGTTGCTAACCACGAGTCTTCGCCAAAGAACTCCCTGTGGATATGGGTCCCGGCGCCCCGTGCGCAATTGCGCACTAGGCCGGGACGACGGCAGAGTTTGTGGGAGGAGCAACGCTCCTTGTGGCAGGAGCAACGCTCCGATGGAGCCGGCCCGCTCCGAACTTCGGACCGCAGGCGAGCTTCTCAAGGCGCGCGGCGCGCCGATGCGTCACGCTGCCGTGCTGCGCGGGCTCTCCGCTGTTTCCTTTTTTTCCGGCTCCTTGTCGCGAGACAGCCATGCCGGGAAGCGAAGCAGGCGATCGTTGCTGTCCTTTGGCGGTTCCACGGGCGGTACGATGGCCGCCTCACTGGCCGAACTCGGGATATCAGGTGCAGCGTGGCCCATTCGCACCGCATCCGCGCGCTGATCCAGTTCGCGCACCAGGGGATCGATGACGTTGTCGATTTCGGCCGCGACCGATACCAGGAAGCTGTTGAGCTCGCGGGCCTCGGGCACAACCGCCGCAGCCTGCTCGATCGCCTTGCAGAGACCATCGACAACAGGTGCAAATGCGCTCCCGGCCTGATTGATCCGGGTTTTGATCGCTTCGATTTCGCCCAGGACGCGATCACGCTCCCGCCTTTTCTTCTCTTCCGAAAGGCGGGTTTCGATTTCGGCGATCTGAGCCGTCAGGGTGGCGGCTTCGGATGCAAGAGCATCGCGTCGCCCGCGCGCGCGATCGAGATCGCGACTGAGATTGTCCACTAAGTCGTCCTTTCCGAACATGGCATTGCTCCGTAGGACAGCCGCTTTGGCCTGTATGAAGCCCTTGGCGCGAACCGCGAGCCCGCCAAGCAGATGCAAGGCAGCATCCGCTGGCATCAATTTCGGTCGCGTCACATGGGCCGACATGGTGATCCCCCCATCCTCCACATTAGGCGACCGCATGGTTAACGAAGGGTTAATATCAACAGCTGAGGCGGCAAGGAGCGTGCGGATGTGATCGAAAATGCGCGAAGCTTGCGCGCGCTCGCGGGTACGAACCGTCGCCGGCCCTACCCCCGAAAATCAATGCTCCTGAGCACGATACCCGGCGGGGTGCCCTCGAACTCAGTAGCCTGATACTTGCGTCCCGCGCAGGCTTCGATGCGCTCGCGCAGGCGCATGAACTGCTCTTCGCGCTCGCTCGGCCTGGCGCGCGGGCCGCGTTCGAGGTCGTCCATCGCGGACGTCGAGATCGCGCAGGCGATCTCCCTCGCGCCGTCCTGCATCGAGAACTGGACGATCCCCCGATCCTGTTCGTGGCCGACAAAGCGGCCGCTGGTGAGCGTCATGGGGTTACTCCTTTGCTGCGCGCAAATCAGCCCCACCGTCGTCCCGGCCTGGGTGCGCAACTGCGCAGGGGGGCCGGGTCCCCATGCCCCCGGGCGGCGTTGCCGAGGCACGCTGTGGCACAAGCCATCCGAAACAACTCACTTCGAGGGTGATGGGTCCCCGAGGCAGCAAGCAGCGCGCTCCCACGCGACGTTTTAGTCCTCGCTATCGGCGTGGTGCAGGCGTACGCTCGATCAGGTCAGCGCAACTCACGCAATTGCCGCAGGTCGATTTTGCGCTGCATCTGCCGCGCCTCGTGTGCGCGGCACCGCGTGCCCTTCTCGTCGCCGCGAGCCTTGCGCATCATGCAGCGCCAATCTCGCAATCGGACGCATTCGAACTCCAGAGGAGACGGACGTCATGGCCAAGGGACAGCAACGCAGCAATCGCGAGATCAAGAAGCCGAAGAAAGACAAGATCAAGGCGATCGCCGCGGCCCCGAGCCGCAAGGAGCCGGCCTGGCAGCCGGATTTCGGACCGGGGAAGAAGAAGTAGAGGCGGATCATAGCAATCGCCGCGGAGCAGGTGCGCTCCCTCTCCCGCTTGCGGGGGAGGGCTGGGGTGGGCGTGTTTCCGCGATCGAGATACTCCCCGTGTGGATAGAGCCCCCACCCGGCGCTTCGCGCCGACCTCCCCCGCAAGCGGGAGAGGTGCAGCGAGTGTGCGGGCCGATCACCCAAAACAGCAGGCGCCGCGCTTGACCGTCTCCCGGGCACCGCCATCGTCTCCTCCCCGTCGCGCTTTTCCGCTATACTCGCCCGGGTAGCATCACCCGGAGGCGCATCCCATGGAGCCCGCGCATACAGCCGACCGCAAGCCCGAGCCGAAAAACCTCGTCATCTGCTGTGACGGCACTGGCAACGAGATCTCGGAGAACATCTCCAACGTCCTGAAGCTCTATCGCTGCCTGCGCAAAACAGAAAAGACGCACCCGCGGCAGATGGTGTTTTACGATCCCGGGGTCGGGACGGTGACGGAGCCGACGACGTGGCACCGGCTCAAGGCCAACGTCAATCTGGTGCTGGGGCTCGCCACCGGCTACGGGCTCGATGACAATGTGCTCTCGGCCTATTGCTTCCTGATTCAGCACTACGCGCCCGGCGACAAGATCTACCTGTTCGGTTTTTCGCGCGGGGCTTACACGGTTCGCGTGCTGGCGGGGCTGATCCACAAGGTGGGACTGATCAGGCCGGAGCAGGCGAACCTCGCCGGCAGCGGCCTCGTCGCCTACAAGCAATATTCCGGCACCGGGCGCGGCAACGACATCGAGGACCTCAAGGACGTCGCCTTCGACGAGAGCGGGCCGCTGCCGAAGGACGAATTCGATCTCGCCGCCCAGTTCGCGCGCATCACCTCGACGCGCTGGCCGACCATCCACTTCATCGGCGTGTGGGACAGTGTGGCGAGCGTGATCGTGCCGCGGCGCGACAATTTTCTCTTCCTGTTCAGCCTGGAGGAGCTCGCCTTCACGCTCCGCAACCCCAGCGTCAAGATATTCCGGCAGGCGATCGCGATCGACGAGCAGCGCTGCATGTTCCGCCTGAAGCAATACCGGGAGCCGCAGGAGTTCTGGAGCAACCGCTACGTCCCCGACGAGAAGAAGGTGCCGCAGGACATTCTGCAGGTGTGGTTCGCCGGCGTGCACAGCGACGTCGGCGGCGGCTATCCGGAGGCGGAGAGCGGGGACTCCAAATATCCGCTGCTCTGGATGATCGCGGAGGCGGAGAAGGCGGGGCTGAACTTCAACCCGGCGACCGTGAAGCAGCTCGCCTGGGGCGTCCAGCGCAAGAACTCGCCGTTCCAATATGTCGCGCCGGCTTACACGGGCAAAACGGGGATGCTGCACAATTCGATGACGGCGGGCTGGCGGCTGCTGGAATATCTGCCGAAGAGCGCCAAGTACAAGGAATGGCCGGAGCGCAAGGTGTTTCTCGGCTTCTACATCCCCGATTGCGAGCCGCGCCTGATCCCCGAAGGCGCGCATGTGCATGAGAGCGTGTTGAAGCGCATGGCGGTGGAGCCGGATTACCGGCCGGTGAACATGCCGAAGGAGTATGTGACGGTGCCGATGCCGGTGGGGCCGCATGTCGGCGCCGAGGCTGAGGCGGAGGAGATCGTGACGGGGTGAGTTGGGGCGCCGAGTTCGTCATTGCGAGGAGCCCGCGACAAATTTGCGTAGCAATTTTGCGCTGATGCGACGAAGCAATCCAGACTGCCGCCGAGGAGGCATTCCTGGATTGCTTCGTCGCTACGCTCCTCGCAATGACGGCGGTGGAGGCAGGCTCGCGCCAAATCTCCGCTGTCGTCCCTGCCTAGTGCGCAATTGCGCCCGGGCAGGAACGACGGCGGTTGAGGCGGCGCTTCCCCCACCCCGCTACCGCCGCTTTCTGCCTTCGCTGCTACTTTTCATTAAAATTCTTCGGCGCGCTTTAGTCGGATCGCATGATCTGCTGCCCATCATCGGGACAGATCATCCGCCGCGATACCTGCGGCATTGGAGGAGAGTGCCAATGTATCCGCGCAAATATGCCCGCGTGAAACCGGCGGGGCTGGTGTCCCGCCAGGCCAAGATCATCACTGACGCGCGCGCGCCCGTCATCACCTGCACGCTGATCGACTATTCGCCCGGCGGCGCCTGCGTCGATCTCGGCGGCCAGGTGAACATTCCCGATCGCTTCGAGCTGTTGCACGTCAACACCAGGAAGCGCTGCCGCATCGCCTGGAAGCGCGGCACGCGCGTGGGCGTGGTGTTTTGAGTCTTGCCTACCCTGCCCTGGAGGGGGAAGAGAAAGCCTACTTCCGCATCCTGGCTTTTGTGCCGGCGACGATCTGCATGGCGACGCCTGCGATCCAGCCGAAGAAGACGAGCCAGGTCCAGCCCATGTGCGGATCGCCCCTGAGCACGATGACGAGGACGGAGACGAAGGCGGTGAGCGTGGCGCAGAGCGTGCCGGCGGAGCTCATGAATTCCGCGGCGTCGATCCGGCTGTGCGCATCGTCGAACGGCATTTGCGGCGTGTCGATGCCGAGATAGAAGCCGACGAAGCCGAGCATCATCATCAGCAGCAGGAAGCCCTGCGTGGTGAGCTGCGGGATCGCCGAGCCGACATAGGCACCGACGAACAGCCCGCACGCGGCACCCGCCATCGCAAGGCCGACGCGCTCGAAGATGTGAGCTGCTTTGCGAACAGGATAACGCATGGCGGGCCTCCATGAGGCGTTGGGGGACGGAGGTTAGGCCAGTTTTGCGGGAGGCGGAAGCTGGGGAGATTTACGGATGCGTGAGGGGTGCACCTTCATGGCCTCCGATCTCGCGGGGTTGCGACCTCTACGTGTGGCGCACGCGTGCGTCCCACCGTCATTGCGAGCGCAGCGACTTGTCCGCCGAAGCCTTCGGCGAAGGTGGAAGCAATCCAGAGATGTCACCGCGGAGGTGATGCTGGATTGCTTCGTCGCAAGGGCTCCTCGCAATGACGAGCGTGCGGCGCGGTCATCGCGCCACACTCCCTTGCCCTCACCGCGCGCCGAACGTGGTCTTGCCGAACAGCGCCTTCTGCGTCGAGGGCTGCGAGCGCCAATATTGCGGTGGTGCTTCGACCTCGCCGCCGAGCTCGGCGGCGGCGTGCCAGGCCCAGCGCGGGTCGTAGAGCATGCCGCGGGCGAGCGCGACCATGTCGGCCTTGCCGCTTGCGACGATCTCTTCCGCCTGTTTGGCCTCCGTGATCAGGCCGACCGCCATCGTCGGCAATCCGGTCTCGCGCTTGATGGCCTCCGCAAATTGCACCTGATAGCCGGGGCCGAGCGGAATCTTCTGCAGCGGCGAGACGCCGCCGGAGGAGGCATCGATCCAGTCAACGCCGCGCGCCTTCAATGCCCTGGCGAATTCGATCGTCTGCGCCAGATCCCAACCGCCCTCGACCCAATCGGTCGACGACACCCGCATGCCCACGGGCTTGTCGTGCGGGAAGACGGCGCGCACGGCATCAAAGATCTCGAGCGGGAAGCGCATGCGGTTCTCTAGGCTCCCGCCATATTCGTCGGTGCGCCGGTTGGAGATCGGCGAGAGGAACTGATGCATGAGATAACCGTGCGCGCCGTGCAGCTCGATGGCGTCAATGCCGAGTCGATCCGCGCGCTTTGCGCTGTCGACGAAGGCCTCGCGAATGCGCTTCAGGCCCGCGCTATCGAGCGCGAGCGGGGCGGCCTCGCCCTCCTTGTGCGGCACCGCGCTTGGCGCCACCGTCTGCCAGCCGCCCTGCTCCACCGGAATCAGCTGGCCTCCGTCCCAGGGCCGCGCGCTGGAGGCTTTGCGGCCGGCATGGGCAAGCTGCATCGCGATCGCGGTCGAGGAATGCTTGCGGACCGAAGTGAGGACCTGCTTCAGCGCGGCCTCGCAGGCATCGCTGTAGAGCCCGAGACAGCCCGGCGTGATGCGGCCGATCGCCTCGACATGGGTCGCCTCGATGCAGAACATCGCCGCGCCCGACAGGCTGAGATTGTTGATGTGGGTGAAGTGCCAATCGGTGGCGACGCCGTCGTCGGCCGAATACTGGCACATCGGCGACACCACGAGGCGGTTCGGTAGCGTCAGGCCGCGCAGCTCGATCGGGGAAAACAGGACGGACATGCGGGGAGTTCCAGGGGATGAGAGGGGCAATGAGGGGAGTGTAGTGAGAGGATGCGAGAATGCCAGACGCGCGGGCGGATGGGGGATAGCGACGGGATGCATTGCGGCTATCATTCGGTTCGCAAGCTCGCGCATCACCACGGCCGTCATCCCGGGGCGCGCGCAGCGCGAGCCCGGGATCCATAGCCACAGGATCGGTTCTGGAAACGATTTGCGGCGACGAGCCTGCACCCAAACCACGTCCTGTGGTTATGGGTCCCGGGCTCGCGACGTCGTCGCGCCCCGGGACGACAATGGGCCTACTCCGCCAGCGTGAACTGCAGCAGCAAGGTCCGCTGCAGCATCGAGAAATTGTCGTCCGACACCAGCGTCAGCACGGTCTCGCCCTCGGCCGTGACGTGGGCGTCGATGCCTTCCATGTTGTCGATCTCGTGGCCGAGATCGGCGACGAACAGCTCGGGGCCGTCGACCAGCGCGCCCGGCGCGATTGCCTTCAGGGGGATCGAGCGGATGCGGATGTTGACGCCGGTGAACCAGGAAAATTTGCGCTCGAGGATCAGGAGCTCGCCGGAGGGCAACAGCACGGCGTCGCTGATGTCGTATTTCTCGATGCGGCGCACGCTGAACTGGCCCGGCGACGGGCCACCGATCAGGAAGGCCGTGAGGTTGCCGTCGGCATCCAGCCCGCGCTCGGAGAAGGCGATCAGGGTGCCCGCGAGCGGCATGTTTTGGTCTTTGCCTTTGGGAACTACGACCAGCGCCTCCAACCCCTTGTTGGAGGGCAGCTTGCGCACGCCCACTGGCACCGGCATCACCTCGCCGCGCGCGGCCGTGCCGCCCTTCGAAAAATCATAGCGCAGGATCTGGTTGACGCGCTCGAGCCCGACATAGACGAAATTGCCGTCACGCGCGATCGATTCCGAATCCCACCACAGCCGCTTTTCCGTGATCGGCCGCCCCTCCGCACCTAACAGCGGCGCCGCCTCGACGTCGTCGAGGCCGGCCATCTTGCCATTGGCGTAGCGGATGCGACCGGTGAACCAGCCGCCCTGGTCGGAGACAGCGAGGAAGCGCTCGCCCTTGGCATCCAGCCGGATGCCGGACAATCCGCCAAAGCCGCGATAGGGCGACGTTAGCACCAGGCCGCTGCGGTACTCCAGCGAGCCGAACCGCGTGCGCGTGCGGTCGCGCGGCTCGAAATTGGGAATGGCGCGCGCATTGACCTCGATGCTGACAGGCTCGGAGACGGCGCGCTCGACCTGAAGCGCGCGCGGCGGCGGCTCGGCCGTGGCTTGCGCCTGCGCGAAGCGAGATGTTGCGAGAGTGGAAAATCCCGCCGCAGCGTACTGAAGCAAGCTGCGGCGGGATTGATGCGTGCTCACGAATGCAATTTGCGTCGCGGGCGACCGGCCGGCTGGGTTGGTGCGGTGTTGGTCTCGCTGAAGAGTTCGGCGAGCTTCTCGGTGATGGCCCCGCCGAGCTCCTCGGCGTCCACGATCGTCACCGCGCGGCGATAATAGCGCGTCACGTCGTGGCCGATGCCGATCGCGATCAGCTCGACCGGCGAGCGGGTCTCGATCTCCTCGATGATGTGGCGCAGATGCCGCTCGAGATAATTGCCGGGATTGACCGACAGCGTGGAATCGTCGACCGGTGCGCCGTCCGAGATCATCATCAGGATCTTGCGCTGCTCGGGCCGTCCGAGCAGGCGCTTGTGCGCCCAGTCCAGCGCCTCGCCGTCGATGTTCTCCTTGAGCAGACCCTCGCGCATCATCAGCCCGAGATTCTTTCGCGCACGGCGCCACGGTGCATCCGCCGACTTGTAGATGATGTGGCGGAGATCGTTGAGGCGGCCGGGATTGGCCGGCTTGCCGGCGGCAAGCCACGCCTCACGCGATTGCCCGCCCTTCCAGGCGCGCGTGGTGAAGCCGAGGATCTCGACCTTGACGCCGCAACGCTCCAGCGTGCGCGCGAGAATATCGGCGCAGGTGGCGGCGACCGTGATCGGGCGTCCCCGCATCGAGCCGGAATTGTCGAGCAGCAGCGTCACCACGGTGTCGCGGAACGTCGCCTCCTTCTCGTGCATGAAGGACAGCGGATGATAGGGATCGGTGACGACGCGCGACAGCCGTGCGGGGTCGAGGATTCCCTCTTCGAGATCGAACTCCCAGGCGCGGTTCTGCTGCGCCATCAGGCGGCGCTGCAGCCGATTGGCGAGACGGGCGACGATGCCCTGCAGATGCGCGAGCTGCTTGTCGAGATAGGCGCGCAGGCGCTCCAGCTCGTCATGGTCGCAGAGATCTTCGGCCGCGATGATCTCGTCGAATTTCGGCGCGAAGGCGTGATATTCCGGCCCGCGCGGCTCGTTCTTGCCGTGCGAGTTCGGACGCGTCGCCTCTCCCGGCGTCTCGTCGTCGCCGAGCTCGCCGTCGTCGAAAGTGTCGGAGGTCGAGGCCTGCGCGCTTTCCATCGCGCTCTCGCTCATCTCCTCAGATGTCGCCTGCGCCTGGTCGGCGCTCATCTCCTGCGCGGCATCGGAATCGGGCGAGCCCTCGGCGCCGGACTGGTCGTTGTCGCCGTCCTGGTTCTCGTCGTTGTCCTCGTCGTCCTCGCTGTCGGCGCTGCGCTCGTCGCCGAGCTCCAGCGCGGTCAAGAGGTCGTGCACGGCGTCGCCGAACCGGGTCTGGTCCTCGACCAGGTTATCGAGCCGGTCGAGCCGCTTGCCGATCTTGTCTTCAAGAATCGGTCGCCAGAGATCGACCATCTTCTTGGCGGCGGTCGGCGGCGCCATGCCGGTCAGGCGCTCGCGCACCAGCATCGCCAGCGCGTCGGCCAAGGGAGCGTCGGCGCGGTCGGTGATCTCGTCGAACTTGCCGCGATGGAAATGGTCGTCGAGCATCGCGGTGAGGTTTTTCGCAACGCCCGCCATGCGGCGCGCGCCGATCGCTTCGACCCGCGCCTGCTCCACCGCCTCGAACACGCCGCGCGCCTGCGGATTGCCCGGCATCAGCTTGCGATGCAGCTTGGCATCGTGACAGGCGATCTTGAGCGCGATGGAATCGGCGTGGCCGCGCACGATCGCCGCGTCACGCTTGGTCATCTTGCGCGCCGGCTCGGGCAGCCGCGCCTTGCCCGGCGCAAGGCCGGGCCGCTCGGCGGCGAAGGAGACGTCGAGCTCGGGCGTCTTGGCGATCGCCTTCAGGCAGGAGGCCACCGAGCGCTTGAACGGCTCGGTCGGCGCTTCCTTGGTGTTACGGAATTTGGAATTGGATGATGATGTGCTCATAGCGACTTCGTAAACGAATGGCGCGTCACGCCGCCGGGATAGCCCTTGAGGGTGCCGAACTCCTCGTACCCTTGGGAACGATAGAACCCCGGCGCCTGGAAACTCATCGTGTCGACATGGGCCTGGACCGCGCCCAATTGTCTTGCTTCGTCTTCGATCGCCGCGATCAGCTTCGTGCCAAAGCCCTTGCCGCGCTGTTTCTGGTCGATCCAGAAATACTGGATGAACAGAACCGTGGCCCAGAGATGCCCGACGATACCGCCGACGATCTTGCGACCGTCCTTCAACGAGACCGCAATGCTCTTGACCTTCTGCTTCCCGAACTGGTCGTCGTTGTAGGCGCCGAGCCCGGCGAGCACAGCCTTCTTGGTAGTACCAATGGTGCGCTCGACGGTGACGGTTGGCATTGTCAGGTCATTTGGCCTAGCTGAGCGCCACGTTGACCGCCGATTCCGGCAGCTCCGCGTTGAAGCAGCGCTGGTAGAACTCGGCGACCAGCGGACGCTCGAGCTCGTCGCATTTGTTGAGGAAGGTGACCCGGAACGCAAATCCGATATCGCCGAAAATGTCGGCGTTCTCAGCCCAGGTGATCACCGTGCGCGGGCTCATCACCGTCGACAGATCGCCGTTGGCGAAGGCGTTGCGGGTGAGATCGGCAAGGCGCACCATCTTGTTGACGATGTCGCGGCCCTCAGTGGTGCGATAGTGCTTGGCCTTGGCCAGCACGATCTCCACTTCCTCGTCATGGCTGAGATAGTTCAGCGTGGTGACGATCGACCAGCGGTCCATCTGGCCCTGGTTGATCTGCTGGGTGCCGTGATAGAGGCCCGAGGTGTCGCCGAGACCAACCGTATTGGCGGTGGCGAACAGGCGGAACGCCGGATGCGGCTTGATCACCTTGTTCTGGTCGAGCAGCGTCAGGCGTCCGGAGACTTCCAGCACGCGCTGGATCACGAACATCACGTCCGGGCGGCCGGCGTCGTATTCGTCGAACACCAGCGCGACGTTGTTCTGCAGCGCCCACGGCAAGATGCCGTCGCGGAATTCGGTGACCTGCTTGCCGTCGCGGACCACGATGGAATCCTTGCCGACGAGATCGATACGGCTGATGTGGCTGTCGAGGTTGACGCGCACGCAGGGCCAGTTCAGGCGTGCCGCGACCTGCTCGATATGGGTGGATTTGCCGGTGCCGTGATAGCCGGTCACCATCACGCGGCGGTTGCGGGCGAAGCCGGCGAGAATGGCGAGCGTGGTGGCGCGGTCGAAGCGGTAGTCGGAATCGACTTCGGGCACATGAGGATCGACTTCGGAATAGGCGGGGACCTCGAGATCGCTGTCGATCCCGAACACCTGGCGCACCGACACCTTCATATCGGGCT
This sequence comes from Bradyrhizobium sp. 195, assembly GCF_023101665.1. Taxonomy (NCBI): domain Bacteria; kingdom Pseudomonadati; phylum Pseudomonadota; class Alphaproteobacteria; order Hyphomicrobiales; family Nitrobacteraceae; genus Bradyrhizobium; species Bradyrhizobium sp. 195. Next base: position 7,851,555 of record NZ_CP082161.1, read on the forward strand.
GACCGGAAACTTCCTCAACTTTGGACAGGGCGGCGGTCGTCATCAATCCTCCGAGGTCCCGGGCGGTCCCGAAACCAGTTATTCGCACGTTGGCTGCGGCTGGGTGCTGAAAATCAACCTATCAGAGACAGATGGCCGGCAGAAGCCCGCCCACCAATCAAAGTTCCATTGCCTTTTCATTTAGATAGGTGAGGAACGCAGTTTTTGGAGGGCTGCCTTGCGAATCACGCTCGAATTTCGAGCGGGACGGCGGCTTGCCCACGGAATGGCACTTTTACCGCCCGTCCTTAACTAGGTAGGGTCTTCCCAGGTCCATCGCCGAGACGAAAGACGACGTGACATCCTTCCTCGATCCCCTCATCTCCTTTGTCGCGGCCCATCCGTGGCTGGCCTATTTGACCCTGTTCCTGGCGGCGCTGCTCGAAGCCGTGCCGGTGGTGGGATCGGTGATCCCCGGCTCGACCATCATCCTGGCGCTCAGCGCCCTGGTTCCGGGCGGCGAACTGGCGCTGCCATGGGTGCTGCTCGCCGCTGCGCTTGGCGCCGTGCTCGGAGACGGCTCGGCCTATTGGATCGGGCACCGGCGGCAGCGCGAAATCCTCACCACCTGGCCGCTGACCAACTATCCGCGCGTGGTCGAAGAGAGCGAAAGCTTCTTCCACCGTTTCGGCACCTGGGCCGTGTTCTTCGCCCGCTTCGTACCCCCGATCCGCGCCTTCGTGCCTGTTACCGCGGGCGCGCTGGGGATGGCGCCCGCGAAGTTCTACACGGTGAACATCCCGGCGATCCTGGTCTGGGCGCCGGCCCATGTGCTGCCCGGCATGCTAGCCGTGTCGGCCCTGCACGAATATGCCGGGCTGCATCATCACGGGCATGTCGGCAAGCACATCTGGATTTTGACGGTGGTAGCCGGCGCGATCGTGCTGGGCGTGGCGGTGTGGATCTATCGCCGCCGGAATGGCAGCGTCGCGGAAGCGAAGCCGCGGGCGTAGGCGGCGCCACATTACAGGTGTCGTCCCTGCGAACGCAGGAACGACATGGGAGACGCTGCACTCACATCGGCTCTAACCAGCCCCCGTCCTTCGCCCCGGCGCCGGCCCCACATACCTTGCCCTTGGGCGTATCAACTTCCCGAACTGCAATTGCTCACTCGCATGCGCGATCCAGCCGACGCTGCGGGCCATTGCGAACAGAGCTAGCTCGCTGCCGGCGGGCAGGCGCAGCGCGTGGACGAGCACGGCGAGCGCATAGTCGATGTTGACGAATTCGCCGGTTGCTTCCGCGATGCGCTCCGGCACCTCGCGCGTGAACTTTCGCGGTGCGCCGGCGCGCGACAAGGCATTGAGCAGCGATTGCGCGCGGGGATCGCCGCGCTTGTAGACGCCATGGCCGAAGCCGGCAAAACGCTCGCCGAGCGCGACACGCTCGCGCACCATCGGGGCGACGTCGCGATCAATCAGAGTCTTGACGAGCTGCGAGGCCAGCACGCTGGCGCCGCCGTGCTTGGGCCCCTTCAATGAGGCGAGACCGGCGATGACAGCATCGTAGAGATTGAGGCCGGTCGAGGCCGCGCAGCGCGCGGTGAACGTGGAGGCATTCAACTCATGATCGGCCAGCAGCACCAGAGCGCGGCGGATCAGGTCGGGCGCATGCTTGTTGTCGGCCGCCCAGGCGTTTGCGATCTGCCGATGCAACGGCTCAGCCGAGGGCTCGGCATTGAGCATGGTCGCGACCAGCAGCCGAACGATCCGTCCGCCGACCATCGCGCGACCATCGGGCGCACGCGTGAACGCGCGGGGATCGACGCTTGCGGCCAGTGCCAGCACGGCAATGGCGCGGTCGATCGGCGCGGCCCGGCGCGCGGCCTGCCCGATCGTGCGCATCTCCTCCGAGAGCGCGGGCTGATTGTCCGGAGCAAAAGGATCGACGTCGGAGACATCCCAAAGCAGCGTCGACGCGTGCTCCAGCGTGCCGGTCTCGGAAAGATCGACGCAATTGACCCCGCGATAGATCGCGCCCTCCTCGGTGATGGTCGAGATCTCGGTGTCCATGACAGGCAGATCGGCGTCGAAGCTGCGTAGGCCCCGCGGCTCCGGGGACGGCACGCGGCGCTCCTTGAGTGCGCGGACGTCCTCGGCACGATAGCGGTTCTTCCGCGAATCCGGCGTCGGCTCGGAGCGGATCAGGCCGCGGCTGACATAGGCGTAGAGCGTGGCCGGCGAGATCGCGAGCTCGGCTGCGGCCTCCCGGGCGGAGAGATAAAGGCCCTCGGAATTTTTCATATTGATTTATGTAATCAAGATTGATCAATGTGTCGAGAGGCCTGACCTTGTCTTCTCCCTGAACAGGAGATTGGGCCATGAACATCCACCTCACCAAAAGCCAGATCGGGCTGGACGGCGTTCCCGCGGCCGAAACCGTGCTGAGCCATGTCGACGGCGAGCGCGGCGAGCTCATCATTGCCGGCGAGCATGTGGGCCGGCTGGCGAGCCAGTCGAGCTTCGAGGGCGTCACCGCCCGGCTCTGGAACGGCGCCGGCAAGACCGGCTTGAGCGAAGCCAACGTGCGGGCAAGCTTGGGCGCGGCCCGCGAGCGCGCCTTCGCGCGCCTGCCCGACCTGCTGCCGGCGACGCGCGGCATGGGCATCGTCGACGGGTTTCGCGCGGCGGTCGCGGGGCTTCGCGCGGAGAACGGGCTGGAGCATGAGGCGACGATCGTCGGCGCGTTTCCGGTGATCGCGGGCGCGCTGGTCCGGCGCGCCAAGGGCCTGGAGCCAGTCGCACCCGATCCGAATGCGAGCCATGCCGCCGACACGCTGCAGATGTTGCGTGGCGCCGCGCCGGAGCCGCGCGAGGTCGCGGCGCTCGATGCCTATTTCGTTACGGTCTGCGATCACGGCATGAACGCCTCGACCTTCACCACGCGCGTGGTGGCCTCGACGCAAGCCGATCTGTTTGCCGCCGTCACCGCCGGCTATTGCGCACTGACCGGCCCGCTGCATGGCGGCGCGCCGGAGCCGGTGCTGGAGATGCTAGATGCGATCGGCTCGAGCGATCGGATCAAGCCATGGGTGGACGCGGCACTGGCCCGCGGCGAGCGGCTGATGGGCTTTGGCCATCGCGTCTATCGCGTGCGCGACCCGCGCGCCGACGTGCTCAAGACCGCGATCGAGCGGCTTTCAGCAGACGGCGCCGACCTGCCCTTTGCCGGCGAGGTCGAAGCCTATATCCGCGGCGCGCTGCGCAAGAAGAATCCGGAACGCCCGCTGGAGACCAATGTCGAGTTCTTCACGGCGATCCTGCTCGACGCGCTGGCGATCCCACGCCAGGCGTTCACGCCGGTCTTCGCGATGGCGCGCGCCGCGGGATGGACCGCGCATGCGCGCGAGCAGCAGCGCACGGGACGATTGATCCGCCCGAGTTCGTCCTATGTGGGGGCGATGCCGGAGGCGTGAGGTATCGCGGAGCGTTCTTTCCCTCTCCCCTATGGGGGCCTATTGCGTTATCGGCTGTCGGGATTGAGGACGCCAGAAGAGAAGCCACGGCAATCGCTGGCCAAGTTTGTAGTTGTCGCCCTTTGCGGGCGGCTCTCAGGCCGCGATCGTGGCCCATCGCCTCATATTGAGGCGATGGAGGCGAGCAGGACCTGCCCGCTTGCCTCACCATGCGCCTGCGGGATTTGGCTATGGTCGAGCGCCACGTCGCACTCGGCGAGGGTCATCTTGCCAAGCAGGAGGCCCTTATCGCTGGGCTGGAGCGCAAGGGACGCGACACTGTCAATGCGCGGGCGTTCCTGACCACACTGCGCGAGACGCAAGCCTTACACCTGCAGCATCGCGAGCGGCTGTTAGCGGAGTTGGCGCTAACTGATCACCTGATACCCTTCGTTCCGTTTGCGTCTGCGCATACTACATCGCACCGCTTGACGTGCCGACGCAGTTCCAAAAGATGGCAACCAAAGCGGATCGGAATCTTCGGTGATGAGTGCGTTCCGCTCCGCCTCAAGCACGCGGGCGCGAAGACTTTCCAATTCGGACAATTGAGCGGTGAGCTGTTCTAGATGCTCACGCAGCAGCACGGCGGCGTCAGCCGCTCGACCATGGTGTTCATGCATGTCGTGTAAAGCTCCCAACCAAGCTCTTGCACAAGACTTGGATCATGGTCCGCCATTGGACCAATCGGGAAAATGATGCAATCGCTACTGAAATCCGCCGACGTCGTTCCAGCACCTACATATGTGAATCCTATGTTGCTTTAGCCGAAAGTTATTTGGACGAGTGCGGCAGGCGCGGCGCGGAGGTGCGGTCAGAGTTGTTCTCGACGGTGAAGCGCAAGGGATGAGCGCGGGCGAGTCGGCGGAGATGCGTGCAGCGTGCGGAATGCGCCGCCCCAACTCTGGGCTCAATCGCCCTCCCGCTGTTTCCATTCTTCGATAGTCAATCCCTCGGGCATATTCACTCCCGCCATCTCCGGCGGCTCACTCGCAACAACGACATGTTGGTTCGCGGAGATAGGCGCGCTTGCGCTGTGCCCACCATCAACCCGAAACGGCAACGGAAGTGGTGGCACGTTCCGTCATCGCTCTTCGAGCTACGGCGGACAAGTCGCTTTGCCCATCCTGCGACACTGTCGTGCAGCCGACGTCCTGAACTATCTTTGGGTAAGGAGGATCCGCACGTCCCCGACGGCACATGGAACGTATTGGCCTGCAGCGAATTGCATGATCTGGCCCGTCGAGGAATGCAATGCTGGACTTGCTTGGACAATCTGACGAGGCCAGGATCGGGGAGATCGCCAGGCAGGCAGCGAGCAGGAGCGCTGCCGGCGCGGATTCCGAGAGGCGATTCCAGGACTTGCTCCAGGCACTGCCGGCCGCGATCTACACGACCGACGCAGAGGGCCGCATCACCTTCTTCAATCAAGCCTGCATCGATTTTGCCGGACGCACGCCGAAGGTCGGCGAGATGTGGTGCGTGACATGGAAGCTCTATCTGCCCGACGGCACGCCGCTCCCCCACGATGAGTGCCCGATGGCCATCGCGCTGAAGCAGAACCGGCCGGTCCGCGATGTCGAGGCTGTGGCCGAACGGCCGGACGGTTCCCGGATCTGCTTCATGCCCTATCCGACGCCGCTGCGCGACGAACGCGGCCGACTGGTTGGCGCGGTGAACATGCTGGTCGACATCACGGCCCGCAAGCAGGCCGAGCAGCGGATGATGCTCCTCGCCTACGAGGTCGATCATCGTTCGAACAACCTGCTCGCGGTGACCCAGGCGATGCTGCGGCTGACGAAGGCCGAGACGGCTGCGGAATTCCAGGCCGCGTTTCAAGGCCGGCTCAGCGCGCTTGCCAACGTGCAGAGGCTGTTCTCGGCGTCGCGCTGGACCGGTGCGAGTCTGAAGACGATCGTCGAAGAGGAACTCCGGCCGTACGCAAGCGGAGACGGCGAACGCATCCGCATCACCGGTGACGATATCCGTCTGCCGGCCACGCTCGCCCAATCGATCGCGGTCGCCGTGCACGAGTTGGCCACCAACGCTGCCAAATACGGGGCACTGTCGACCCCGTCGGGCAGGCTGAAGATCCGCTGGGAGACCACTGACGCAGAGCCGCTCGTGCTGCGCTGGTCGGAGCGCGGCGGTCCTCGGGTCAACGAGCCGCCGACGCGCACGGGCTTCGGGATCGGCGCCGTCGACGGCATCATCCGGACTTTGCGGGGACGAGTTACCCGGCAGTGGCGGCCGGAAGGACTGGTTTGCGAACTGTCCTTCCCGGAGGCGTAGCCTTACGCCTCCCGCACCACCGTCTTCAGATAATTATACGCCTTGATGATCTCGATCAGGCGGTCCTCGGTGGAGCGGTCGCCGCCATTGGCGTCGGGGTGGTGCTGCTTCACCAGCGCCTTGTACTTGGCCTTGACGTCGGCGAGCGTGGCACTGGGGCCGAGGCCCATGACCTGGAGCGCCTTGCGCTCGGCGTTCATCACCTTGCGCGTCTCGACCTTGGGCTCCGCTTCGGGACCCTTCCGCCAGCTGGCGCGGCCGTTGATCTCGCTGAACATGCTGAACGGATCGGACGCCATGTCGATCTCGGCTTCCGCGCCCTTCTTGCCGCCATTGGCGCCCATCTTCCAGGTCGGGCGGTGGCCGGTCAGCGCATCCTTCTGGTAGCGCGCGACCGCGTCGGCGTTCATGCCGGAGAAGAAATTGTAGTTCTGGTTGTACTCGCGCACGTGATTTAGGCAGAAGTGCCAGTATTCGCGCTGGTTATCGCGGCCCTTGGGTGCGCGATGCGCGCCCTTGTTCTGGCATCCGGCCCATTCGCAACCAACCACGGTGTCGCGCGGTTTCACTTCCGGCTGCTTGCCGCGCGGCTTGACGCGGATGGAGTCGAAGAACTTTGATGAATCGATCGGCATGGCTGACTTTGACTACGCAATGCAAAAACCTTCAAGTCTTGACATTGCAATTAGCGGCAAACCCCGGCAATTGACGGAGTGAGTACGCGCACCTTAATGGCACACACATGGCTATGAGAGACACTATCAGCAACAAGTTGCAGGAAGCTTTCACGCCCGAAAGCCTCGATGTCGTCGACGAGTCACATCTGCACGAGGGCCACGCCGGCCATCGGACCGGCGGCGAGACGCACTTCCGTGTGTATATCGTGTCTGCCGCCTTCAAAGGGAAGAGCCGGGTCGACCGCCATCGCATGATAAATTCGGCGCTGGCCGCGGAACTTGCCGGCGGCGTGCACGCGCTGGCGATCCAGGCGCAGGCGCCGGGGGAAGGTTGAAACTTCTTACCCTCCCCTGGAGGGCAGGGCTATCGCATATGGATTTCACGAGGACCGCGGGCTTGCTCCGCCTCTCCCGCTTGCGGGAGAGGCCGACGCGCTCGCAGAGCGCGGCGGGTGAGGGTTCTCACCACTCGGGGACATCCTCCGCAATTCTCAACAATCCCAATGCGGAGACAGCCCCCACCCCAGCCCTCCCCCGCAAGCGGGAGAGGGAGCCGACTGCCAATGCCGCCGCATCCTGCACACCATATGCGATTGCCCTGCCCTCCAGGGGAGGGTCGCTAGGCATGAGCGAAGCGAAATGCGTAGCGGGGTGGGGTGGAGGTCTCTCCACAACGAACACTGCCCGTGTTGAGAGATCACCCCACCCCGCTCGCGCTTCGCGCGATCGACCCTCCCCCTCCAGGGGAGGGTAAGAATCAGAACGACGTCCCCGCCCGCCTCGGCTTGGCCTCTTCCAGCTCCGCATCGCGCGGCACCGGTGAAATACGGAGCGCGGTGATGCGGTTGCGCTCGCGGCGCAGGACGCGGAAACGGAAGCCGTGGAAGGTGAAGCTCTGGCCGCGGTCGGGGATCGAGCGCGCCTCGTGGATGACGAGGCCGGCGACCGTCGTTGCCTCCTCGTCGGGCAGATGCCAGTCCATGACGCGGTTGAGGTCGCGGATCGGCACCGAGCCGTCGACCACGACCGAGCCGTCCGGCTGGCGGCGCACGCCGGCGACGACCACGTCATGCTCGTCGGAGATATCGCCGACGATCTCCTCCAGAATGTCTTCCAGCGTCACCAGGCCTTCAACCTCGCCGTACTCGTCGACGACGAGGGCGAAATGGGTCTTGCGGCGGCGGAACGCCTTGAGCTGCTGGGATATCGGCCGCATTTCCGGCACGAACCAGGGCGGCAGCATGATGGTGGTGACGTCGATGCGCGAGGTATCGCCTTCCGATGCGCGGATCGCCCGCAGCAGATCCTTGGCGTGCAGAATGCCGATGATGTTCTCCGACTTGTCGCGCCACAGCGGAATGCGGGTGTATTCGGTGGCCAGCACCTCCCGCACCAGCTCCTCGGGCGGCAGATCCGCATTGATCATCACCATGGCGGTGCGGTGAACCATCACGTCGGACACCGTCAGCTCGCCGAGGCGGAAGACATTGTGAATGTACTCGGCCTCGCCGCTCTCGATCTTGCCGTGCACGGCCGATTCCTCGACCAGGCCTTCGATCTCGGAATCCGTCAGGATTTCGTGCTGCGAAAACTCCTGGACCCCGATCAGACGCAAGATCGCACCCGAGGCGGTGTTGAGACACCAGCTCAGCGGATAGAACACCAGGTAGGAAACGTGAAGTGGATACGCAATCCATTGCGACACCGGCATCGGCTCCCGGATCGCAAGCGTCTTCGGCACCTGTTCGCCGATGACGATGTGCAGCGAGGAGAACACCAAAAAGCCCGCCATGAACGAGGTGAAGTGCAGCGTGGCCTCCGACAATCCGAGCGGACGGAGGACCGGGCTCAGCAGCGCAGACACGGTGGGCTCACCGATCCAGCCAAGGCCAAGGGAGGCCATGGTGATGCCGAGCTGGCAGCAGGCAAGATAGGATTCGATATTCCCCATCATGGTCTGCAGCAGGCGTGCGCCGAAGCGGTTCTGCTCGACCATGGCCTTGACGCGAAACCCACGGCTCTTCACGAGCGCGAATTCCGCCGCGACATAAAACGCGTTGGCAGCGAGCAGGAGGGCGGCAAGCAGCAGATTGATCGAGATCGAACTCATGTTTGCCTCGTGACCGCCTCGGCATTGCGCGCCGCTTCGCGGGCGGCCGTGCCAAACGGTCCTGCCATCACTGTGATAACTTCGCCTTCAGGAAATCGCGCACCGGGGCCGGCTCGACATCCTTCGCGATCACCGCGCGCCCGACGGCTTCCAGCAGGATGAAGGTGAGCTTGCCGCGCTTGACCTTCTTGTCCTGCGCCATCAGCGCCATCAGCGCGTCGGCATCGGCAAGCCCTTCCTGCGCGAAACCCGCGATGTCCTGTAACCGTGTCGGCAGGCCGGCGTCGATCAGATGCCGCTCGACGCGTGCCGCATCGGCCTCGCCGATCATGCCGAGCTTTGCCGAGAACTGCGCCGCCAGCGTCATGCCGATCGCGACGCCCTCGCCATGGAACAGGCGGTCGGAGAAGCCGGTCGCCGCCTCCAGCGCATGACCGAAAGTGTGGCCGAGATTGAGCAGCGCGCGCTCGCCGGTCTCGCGCTCGTCGCGCGAGACGACGCCGGCCTTGGCGCGGCAGGAGGTCGCGATCGCGTGCTCGCGCGCCGAGCCGCCCTTGAAGATGTCGGAATGGTTCTTCTCCAGCCAGCTGAAGAAGGCCTCGTCGCCGAGCACGCCGTATTTGGCGACCTCGGCATAGCCGGCGCGGAACTGGCGCGGCGACAGCGTGTCGAGCACGGCGGTGTCGGCGATGACCAGCACCGGCTGGTGGAAGGCGCCGAGCAGGTTCTTGCCCTGCGGCGAGTTGATGCCGGTCTTGCCGCCGACGCTGGAATCGACCTGCGCCAGCAGCGAGGTCGGTACCTGAACGAAATCGACCCCGCGGCGCAGGATCGCGGCGGCAAAGCCGGCGAGATCGCCGACCACGCCGCCGCCGAGCGCGATGACGAGATCGTTGCGCTCGACTTTCGCGGCGATCAGGGCTTCGCTGACCTTTTCCAGGCCGGCATAGGTCTTGGAGATCTCGCCTTCCTCGACGACGATGCGCGAGGTCGGGATGCCGCTCGCCGCGAGCGAGGCCTCGGCGGGCTCGAGCCAGTGCTTTGCAACGTTGCGATCCGTCACGATCGCGGTGCGCACGCCGGGACGCAAACGCGCCACGCGCTCGCCGAGCGAGGCCATCACGCCGCGGCCGATGACGATGTCATAGGCGCGATCCCCCAGCGCGACCTCGACATTGACGGGATCGGAATGTTTCAACGGCGCAGTCATCGTATGGCACTCGCAACGTCGGCAGGTGGTTGAGCGGCCTGATCGCCGCAAAGATGTGCGCGCAGCGCCTCGATGCACTCCTCGACGATCCTGTCGTGCGGCACGTCGCGCGAGGCGATGGTGAGGTCGGCACGACTGTAGACCGGCTCGCGCTCGGTGAGCAGGCGCGTCACGGTTCCTTCGGGATCGGCGGTCTGGAGCAGCGGGCGGTCGGCGCGGCGGCGCACGCGGCGCATGATGACGTCATGGTCCGCCCTGAGCCAGATCGACACCGCCTTTGCCGCGATGCGCGCACGCGTCTCCTCGCGCATGAAGGCGCCGCCGCCGGTCGCCAGCACCACCGGCCCGCCGTCGAGCAGCCGCGCGATCACCCGCGCCTCGCCGTCACGGAAATACAATTCGCCGTGGCGCTCGAAGATCTCCGGGATGGTCATCTGGGCCGACGTCTCGATCTCGGTGTCGGCATCGACGAACGGCAGCTTGAGCCTGAGAGCCATGCGACGGCCGATGGTGGATTTACCCACCCCCATCATACCGACGAGCACGATCGAGCGCGCGCCCAGCGCCGACAGGATGTCGGCATCGGACGAAGCTGGTATCGGCAACGCGGCGTCGGACATTGTCTCGCTCGGATGGATCTCGCTCGATCTGCCGCCAAAGGCGGCATGCTTTGGCCACCTATACGACCCCGCAGGGGGCCTCGCCAGTGGACTCTTGCCACGAAACGGCGAACATGTTGGATGATTTCATTGGTTAATTTGCCCGCCAAGCCCCTATAGAGACCCCAGAACGATGCCCAGCCTGTTCCGCTTCCTGACGGCCGTCGCCGTGATCGCCGGCATCGTCTATGGCGTGGTCTTCACGCTGGCGAACTTCGTCAATCCGAAGCCGCGGGAAATGACCGTGACGATCCCGCCGGATAAGTTTCTCAAGAAATAGCCGTTGGCTGCAGGCGTCAGCCGGCCTGCGAATTCCGGGTCAGGGATTGACGTAGCAGGCGCAAGAACAGCCGCGTATCTTCAAGTAGATTCTGACCTGCGGTCTGCGCCTCCTTGATGCCTTCCATCGCCGCGACGATGATGCCGGCGAGGTCCGTCGGCGTGGCCTTCACACTATCCAGTGTGATCGCACCCGTTGCTTGCGCATCGGCGAGTGCGCGCGCAAGCAGCGCCACCAACCGAGCGCGAGCGGCCAGCGTGACGTCCCTGGCCACCGCCATGTTGGTATCGAACAACTCCGCCGCATCTGCGCTGCCGGCGAACGGCACGACCAGATCGCGCTGGAACGCCGCAATCGCGAACTCGATCCGGTCGAAAACGTCGCCGTGACCGGCGAGGGCGACCTCGACGTCTCGCATCGTCTTGGCGTGCGCGCGCTCCGATCCCGCCCGAAACAACTCCTCCTTGCTGCCAAAGCTCAAATAGAGCGCCGCACGCGAGATGCCCGCCGCGCGCGCGATGTCGCCCATCGACGTCTTGCGAAAGCCGTGGCGGACGAACACCGGCAGTGCCGCGTCGAGAATAGCCCCGGCTTTGTGGTCGCTGTCTTTCATAGAGACAACTTGACGATCTTTGTCCAATACGTCAAATACAGATTAGACAATAGCGGTCCAATTGTCTAAACACCTGCGCCCCCCGACCTAAAGGCTTGAAATAACATGCATTCCCAAGTTGACGCTCCGGCAGCCACGGTTCTCGTGACGGGTATCGGCGGATTTCTCGGCGGACATATCGCCAGGCAGTTGCTGGCGCGCGGCTATCGCGTGCGCGGAACCGTCCGCGACCTGGCCGCCTGCGACCGCATCCGGAGCCAGCTTGGCGCGCCGGCGCTCGCCGCGGCCGACGCTCTCAATTTTGCGCGCGCTGATCTCTGCTCCGACGGCGGATGGGATGAGGCGCTGAAGGGCTGTCGCTATGTCATTCATACCGCCTCGCCGTTTCCGGCAGGGCTGCCGAACGATGCAAATGAATTGATCAGGACCGCCAAAGACGGCGCGCTGCGGGTGCTGCGCGCGGCCCATGACGCCGGTGTGGCACGCGTCGTCCTGACATCCTCGATCGCCGCCACCAATCACGGAGATGGCCAAGCCCCGTTCACCGAAAGCAACTGGACTGATCCGACCAGCGCGCGGGCGACGCCGTACTACAGGTCGAAGACACTGGCCGAGCAGGCCGCCTGGAAGTTTGCCAGCAAGAGCGGACTCGATCTGGCCGTCATCAACCCCGGCATGATCTTCGGCCCGCTGCTCGGCCGGCAATGCGGCACCTCGGTCGGACTGATCCAGCAGATGATGAGCGGCAGGTTGAAACGTGTGCCGCGCTTCGGCTTTGCGGTCGTCGATGTGCGCGATGTCGCTGACGCGCACATCCGTGCAATGACCAGCCCGGAGGCCTCCGGAGAGCGCTTCATCGTTGGTGGAGGCTTCTTCTGGCTGCGGGAATTGGCCGCCGTGCTGGCGAAATCTTTCCCGGCCTACGCGGCTCATCTGCCTTGCGGCGACGTGCCGAACTGGATGGTGCGGGCAATGGCGCCGTTCAGCGGGCGTTCGCGCATGATCGTCCACGAGCTCGATCGCGACCTCAGCGTCAGTGCCGCGAAGGCGCGTCGCGTGCTGAACTGGAGCCCGCGTCCTGACGAAGACTGCATCCGCGCCAGCGCACAGAGCCTGATCGATTTTCGCCTGATCGCCGTGCCGCAGGCCGGCTGACCTCGCTTACTCTTGCAGAATCGGAGAACCGACCAATGACCGCACACGCGACCGAGACAGACTCACCACAAGCCGAGCAGATCCGCACCACCGAGCGGGCTCGGCTTCGCGCCCTTGTCGACAGCGACATGGACGCGGCGGGACAGCTTCACGCGCCGGAGTTCCAGCTCATCACGCCGATCGGCATGCCGCTGTCCAAGACCGAATATCTGGGCGCGATCCAGAGTGGGCAGATCAAATACCTCATGTGGGAACCCGGAGCGATCGCCGTTCGCCAGCAGAGCGATCACGCCGTGATACGTTATCGCGCCAGGCTCGAGATCGTGTTTGGTGGTCACCGGGTTGCCCCAGCGGACTATTGGCACACCGACACTTACGAACGTCGCGACGGGCAGTGGATGGTGGTCTGGTCGCAGGCCACGGCGATCAGCCAAATGTCCTAGAGCTTCGATGAGGCGTTCGGCTCCGCGCCGACCGCTCGATATCGCTGGTGAGTTTCTCAAGAAATAGGAGCTAGGCTGAAGGGCATGGCTACCTCCCCCTCCGATAGCAAGCTCACCGGCCTGTTCCTCGACATGCTCGCGGCGGAACAGGGCGCCGGGCCCAACACGCTCGACGCCTACCGCCGCGACCTCACCGATTTCTCGGAATTTCTGGGCCGCGTCGGCCACAGTTTCGTGGACGCGGAGACGCAAACACTGCGCGACTATCTCGCCGATCTCGACAGCCGCGGCTTCAAATCCACCAGCGTCGCCCGCCGCCTGTCGGCGATGCGGCATCTCTATCGCTTTCTCCTCAACGAGCGCATCCGCAGCGAGGATCCCGCCGCGATCCTGTCCGGCCCCAAGCGCGGCCGCGGCCTGCCGAAGGTGCTGTCGATCGCCGATGTCGACCGCATGCTCCGCCGCGCCAAGGAATTGAGCGAGGCGCAAGATGCCTCGCCCGCAAAGCGGCTGCGGAGCTTGCGGCTCTACTGCCTGCTCGAAGTGCTCTACGCCACGGGCCTGCGCGTCTCCGAGCTGGTGGCGCTGCCGCGCTCGGCGGCCAAGCGCGACGCCCGCATGATCGTGGTGCGCGGCAAGGGCAACAAGGAACGGCTGGTGCCGCTCAACGAGGCCTCGCGGCAGGCGATGGCGGATTATCTCGCGGCGACGGAGGCTGCCAAGACCGGCAACAAGACTGACAACAAGGGCGACAAGAAGAGCGCCCTCTCCGCCTCGAAATGGCTATTCCCCTCGTTCGGCGAGAGCGGACATCTGACGCGGCAGCATTTTGCCCGCGACCTCAAGGAGCTCGCGGTCGTCTCGGGCCTGCAGGCCCGGCTGGTCTCCCCGCACGTGCTGCGCCACGCCTTTGCCAGTCATCTCCTGCACAATGGTGCCGATTTGCGTATCGTGCAGACCCTGCTCGGCCACACCGATATTTCCACGACGCAGATCTACACCCATGTGGTCGAGGAACGGCTGAAGAGCCTGGTGCGCGACCTGCATCCGCTGGCGGAGAAGTGAACAGGTCTCGTGCCCCGGACGCGGTGCAGCGTTTCCGGCGATGCGAAGCATCGTCCGGTAACGGTGCGCCGCAGAGCCGGGGCCCATGCCGCTTGCTGGGTCCCGGCTCTGCGCAGCAGCGCTATAGAGCGCTGCAGCGCGTCCGGGACACGAGAGCGGGGCGGGGACGACGGCAACGGCCAAAACCGCCTTGACTTCGGCCACATCTCCGCAGAAAGAGCCGTGGCCTTTCGCATGATTTGGCGGGCTGGCTCGCAGCACACAGGCCAACCCCTTGAAGAAGCTACACTTCTCTTTGCACATCTAAATCCGCTTCGCCGCCTCGCCCCGTCCTCCCTATATTGAGTTGATGCAAGACCAGATGCGCAGCTATCTCGACTTCGAAAAGCCCGTCGCCGAGCTCGACTCCAAGGTCGACGAGCTCAGGACGCTCGCGGCCTCCGGCACCGACATCTCAGACGAGATCGGGCGGATCGAGGACAAGGCGGCGCAGGCGCTGGCCGACCTCTATACGAACCTGACGCCGTGGCAGAAGACGCTGGTGGCGCGGCATCCGCAGCGGCCGCATTTCAACGACTTCATCAAGGGCCTGATCACCGAATTCACCCCGCTCGCTGGCGACCGCAAGTTCGGCGAGGACGAGGCGCTGGTGGCCGGCTTCGGCCGCTTCCGCGGCGAGCCGATCTGCGTGATGGGCCAGGAAAAGGGCGATTCCACCGAGAGCCGCATCCGGCACAATTTCGGCATGGCGCGGCCCGAAGGCTATCGCAAATGCGTGCGGCTGATGGAGATGGCCGAGCGGTTCGGCCTGCCGGTGCTGTCGCTGGCCGATTCCGCCGGCGCCTATCCCGGCATCGGCGCCGAGGAGCGGGGCCAGGCCGAGGCGATCGCGCGCTCGACCGATGCTTGCATGGCGCTGACCGTGCCGAACGTCGCCATCATCACCGGCGAGGGTATGTCGGGCGGCGCAATCGCCATCACCACCGCCAACAAGGTCCTGATGCTGGAGCACGCCATCTACAGCGTGATCTCGCCGGAAGCCGCCTCCTCCATCCTCTGGCGCGACGGCTCCAAGGCGCAGGAAGCCGCCAACAACATGAAGATCACCGCTCAGGACATGCTCCGCTTCGGCGTGATCGACAGCATCCTGAAGGAGCCGGTCGGCGGCGCCCACCGCGACCCCGCCGCCATGATCGCCACCACCGGCGACGCCATCGCCAAGGCCTTTGACGAGATGCGCGGCCTCGACGGCGACGCCATCCGCAAGCAGCGGCGGCAGAAATTCCTCGATATCGGCCGGAAACTGGGCTGAATCGACCCGATTTCGGTGCCGTAGGGCCGTAGGGTGGGCAAAGGCGCGCTCTTGCGCGACGTGCCTACGGATTCTCACCGATCACACGCAGGTCGTGGGCACGGCGCTTCGCGCCTTTGCCCACCCTACGCGATACCCCCGGTAACCCCGCGTTAACCCTTTTTTTGCCCAAATCGGCGATCTGAGTCTCTCCGGGGCCGAAAAGCCCAAGTTCCGTCCCAAGTCGCGTCCATTCAGTCTTCGTTGACCATGCCGATGGGCCAACGGGCTCGTGATCCCCGCTCGGGTTGCGACCACATGACCCAGAGGTTAGAATTTTAATCAATGGCTTCAGGGCACAAGCGCTGGGGCGTGAGCTGAAAAAGCCCGTCACGACGGGTCCGGTTCTCCGGTCGGATCATGCTCCATAAGAATTGGGGTTCGCGCTTCGTAGCCCGGCACGGTGTGGGGTCCATCTTGATTTCTCGTTCGCTTGCTCGCGCGCTTTTGGCTTCGGTTGCGCTGATGACGGCTGGCGTTCTGCTGGCCGGCTGCGACACCGACCAGGTCTCGCTCGCGACCAATGCCAAGGCCAACCAGCCGGTGCCGCCAAAGCTTCTCGCCGCGATGGTCGAGAAGGATATGGATCTGCAGTCGCCGATCCTGGTCCGCCTGTTCAAGCAGGAGGCCGAGCTCGAGGTCTGGAAGCAGGCCCGCAACGGCCAGTTCGCGCTGCTCAAGACCTATCCGATCTGCCGTTGGTCGGGCGACCTCGGCCCCAAAGTGCGCGAAGGCGACCGCCAGGCGCCGGAAGGATTCTACTCGATCAACCCTGGCCAGATGAATCCGCAATCGGCCTATTACCTCTCCTTCAACACCGGCTATCCGAACGCCTTCGACAAGGCTTTGGGCCGCACCGGCTCGCAGCTGATGGTGCATGGCGACTGCTCCTCGCGCGGCTGCTACGCGATGACGGACGAGCAGATCGCGGAGATCTATTCGCTCGGGCGCGAATCCTTCTTCGGCGGACAGAAGGCGTTCCAGCTGCAGGCCTATCCGTTCAAGATGACGCCGGTGAACATGGCCAAGCACCGGAACAACCCGAACATGCCGTTCTGGAAGATGATCAAGGAAGGCTATGATCATTTCGAGGTGACGCGGCAGGAGCCGAAGGTCGATTTCTGCGAGAAGAAGTACGTCTTCGATGCGACCCGCGCGCCCGATGCGAAGCGCGATCCGGTGTTCGACGCCTCGGCAAAGTGTCCGGCCTATGTGATCCCCGAGGACGTCGTCGCCGCCGTGCGGGGGAAGCAAACTAAGGACGAGGCCGAATACGCCAAGCTCGTCGCCAAGGGCACGCCGGTGGCGCGCATGAACACCGGCATCGACGGCGGCATGAACAAGATCTTCGCCGCGAAGATTCCGGAAGGCTCGACCGGCCTGTCCGAGGGCGCCGAGGGCAACACGCTGCAGATGCTGGCAATGGCGAAGGCGCCGGGCACGATCCCCGGCCACGTCAATCCGCCCAAGCCGAATCTCGACGCGGTGGCGTCCGCACCCGCGCCGCAGGAAGAGCCGGTGGTCGCCGTCAGCGCGCCCGCAACCAACACCCGCGTCGCCACGGCAGCTCCGGCCGAGAAATCCGGCTTCTTCTCGAATCTCGGCCGCAAGATGGGCATGGGCTCATCCGACACCACGGCCACCACCCCGCCGCCGCAAGCCACCGCCTCCGTGGCGCCGGCCCAGACCGCCCCGACGCCGCCGACCGCCGCGTCGCGGCTCAAGGCCGCCGTGACGAGATTTGTGCCGGGGCACGACAAGTCGAAGGATGCGGCGAAGGATGCGCCGAAGCCGGCCGTGGCCGCCAAGCCCGCCGAGCCGGCAAAGCCCGACACGCGCCTCGCCGCGACGCGTCCGGCGCTGAAGCCCTCGGTGTCGGACGGTGCCGGTGAAGCCACGCAGATCATGGGAGCCGCGCCGGTGATGCAGTCGAACTCGTTCGACAGCCGCTTTGGGGCGGTGAAGTAGGCGGCGACGCCGCGCTTTCCTCGACATAGCAAGTCTGACAACGTCATGGTCCGTGCCAGCAGAGGATGCTCACCGCGGCCCGGGTACGACGTTCGCTCCTTTGAACCCGATGACCAAGAACGGCTATTGGAAATCAAGACGACATGCGGGCACGAACGCACGCCATTTTGGCTCACCAAGCGGGAAGTCGACGTCGCTGCAGAGAGAAGCGACAGATATCGAGTCCGGCGCGTCTTTCACTTTCGCAACCGACCCCAAATGTTCGAGATCGCTCCGCCTCTGGAAGATGCGCTCTTCATGACGCCGACCATGTACTCTGCGGAACCAAGGTAGCCTCCGCATGATTCATCGCGATCGGTAACCCGTCGCACACCCACCCCATTGGCCGAATTCGATCCTTCGGATAAGGATAATTCTCTTTACCCGAATAGCGACACACCCTATACTCCCTTGCCATCTCATCCCTCCGGAAGGGGCGGGTCGCGATCGTCACGGTTCGTGGGGTGCGGTGGACGCGGGCGGTGTTGGCGCCCAAGCGCATCGCAGGGCGGGGTCTCCCCGTGAGCGATCCGCGGGCGCGGCACGACAGCGCTGCACGGGTACGGCAAAATCGTGTGGTCCTGACGCCCGGGGTCTGTGCGTCAAGTCTTGCGGTGATGGAGCGGCCCGACCGGGTGCGCGCATCAGCGATCTGCATGGCGACGGGGGCAATAGTGCATCGCTCCCCGGGGAGAGCTCGACATAAGCCGTCAAACCACTGCGCAGGGAAGGCCGGTTATCGGGCTGCACCTGTGTCTCCCCTGTGAGCGTCTATCTACGCATCATTGCACAGGGGCTCGCGGGTGCCAGCCGGTACCCGGCCTTCCCTGCGCCCTTCCGAATTCAAGGGGCGTGAGCGAAGCAACACCCCGGGCGCGGTGCGCCGCGGGATCGCGATGCCATGTCGGCTGTTTGACAGTTGAATCGGGGAAGGCTGTCCCAATCTCCGCTGTCGTTCCCCGCGAAGGCGGGGAATCCAGTATTCCAGAGGCGGTCGTCTTCAATCGAGAAGCCGCGGCGTACTGGATGCCCCGCCTTCGCGGAGCATGACAGCTGTAGTCGGTGTGGGATCTGCGCGCGTCACGCGCATATCTTACGGCGCCAGATACCGCATCAGCTCCGGATTGCCCCTCACCTCTCCCGCCTCCCCTTGCAGCGCGACCCTGCCGCGGTCGAGCACATAGGCGTAATCGGCGACACGAAGCGCGAGGTCGAGATGCTGCTCGACGATGATGACGGCGATAGTCTTGGCGAGCTCGATCAGCCGCTCGGTGATCTCCTCGATGACGCCGATCCAGACGCCTTCGGTCGGCTCGTCCAGCAGCAACAGTTTTGGATCGCCCAGCATGGCGCGGCCGATCGCGAGCATCTTGCGTTCGCCGCCGGAGAGCGTGCCGGCGGGCTGGTCGAGGCGCTGGCCGAGCTTTGGGAAGATGGTCAGCACCTGATCGACGGCGTCGGCCTTCTTGCTCGCCAGCGAACCGACGGCGAGATTGTCGCGCACCGACAGGCGCGCGAACACCGAATGCTCCTGCGGCACGTAGCCGATGCCGGCGCGCACGCGCTCCTGGGTGGCGCGGCGGCTGATGTCGCGGCCGTCGAAGGCGACTTCGCCCTTCCACGCCGGCAGCTCGCCGACGATGGTCTTCATCAGCGTGGTCTTGCCGGTGCCGTTGCGCCCGAGCACGGCGACGCCGCCACGCCAGGGAATGCCCAGGGTGACGTCGAACAGGACCTGGCTTCTGCCATAGCCCGCGTCGAGATGCTTGATGTCCAAAAATTCAGGCACGGCGCAGATAGATCTCCTGGACGGATGGGTTGGCCTGGATCTCGGACACGGTGCCTGACGCCAGCACCTTGCCCTGGTCGAGCACGGTGAGGCGGTCGCAGATGTCGCGAATGAAATCGAGGTCGTGCTCGACGATGACCAGTGAGCAATGCTGCTTGATCGGCTGCAGCAATTCGCCGGTGACGCGGCGCTCCTCGAGACTCATGCCGCCGGTCGGCTCGTCCAGCAGCAGCAATTTCGGCTTGCCCGCGAGCGCCATTGCGATCTCCAGCCATTGCTGCTGGCCGTGCGACAGGGCGGCGGCCGCATCAAAGGCTCGATCGGCCAGGCGAAATTGCCTCAGCATGGTCATGACCTGGTCGTGCAGCGCGCCCCGCGTGCGCGAGAACACGAGGTCGAACAGCGAGGACTGCGCCTGCAACGCGAGCAGGATGTTGTCGTACAGCGTCAGCGACGGCAGCACGCTGGTGATCTGGAATTTCAGGCTCATGCCGGCCCGCGCCCGCTCGGTCGGCGTGAACGCGGTGATGTCGGTGTTGAGGAAGCTCACCTTGCCCTGCGTCGGCACTTCGGCGCCGGCGATGCACTTCATCAGCGTGCTCTTGCCGGAGCCGTTCGGGCCGATCAGGCCGTGGAACTCGTTCTCGCCGACGGTGAGCGCTGCGCCGTCGAGCGCGGTGAGCTTGCCGAAGACCTTCTTGATGCCGGCGGCTTCAAGGAGCATTGCGCTTCTCCTTGACGTTTCCCCCGGATTTGGCACCGAAGCTGCCGACCCGTTCACGCTCGCCGAGCACAAAGCTGATCAGGCCGAGCGGACGGAACAGGATCACGAGCAGCAGCAACAGGCCCAGAATGATCGGCCAGATGTCGCGATAATTGTCCGACAGCCAGAAGCTGACGCCCTCAACGATGACGGCACCGATGACGGCGCCGATCAGCGTGCCGGAGCCGCCGAACAGCACGTAGAGCACCACCTGCGTCGAGACCACGACGCCGACCATGTTGGGCCAGACGAAACCTTCGTGAAAGGCGTAGAGGCTGCCGGCAAGCCCGGCGACGCCGCCGCCGATGGTGAAGATAATCGCCTTCAGGTGCTGCGCCTTGTAGCCGAAGAAGGCGATGCGCTGCTCGTTCTCGCGCAGGCCGGCAAGCGCGAGGCCGAATTGCGAGCGCACCAGGAAGCGGCAGAGCAGGTAGACCACGACGAGAATGCCGAGCACGAGATAGTAGAACGCCGGCCCTTCCGTGAACTCGTAACCACTGAACGACATCGGCGCGATCGAGGGGATGCCGTTCTGGCCGCCGAGATAGTACCAGCCGCGCGCGAGACGATCGGCGGCGTAGGACCCCGTGAGCGTGCCCAGCGAGACGAAGATCACGCTGGAGGGATGCCGGCCCAGCAGCAGGAAGCCGCCGAGCAGCAGTGCGAAGGTGAGGCCGATGATGGTGCCCGCCGGCAGCACCAGGAAGATGTTGGTGATGTCGAGGTCGCGCGCGAGCAGCGCGACGCCATAGCCGGCCGAGCCGAAGAACAGGGCCTGGCCGAAACTCATGATGCCGGCATAGCCCCAGACCAGATCGAACGACAGCGCGAACAGCGCCAGGATGATCACACGCGTCGCGAACACGGTGAGATAGTCCTGCAGCAGCAGGGGCGCGAGCAGCGCCGCGACCAGCACGACGCCCTCCACGATCGGCAGGACTTTACGTCCCGCCTTGACTTGTTCCCCGGCCTGTCCCGCTGTCACGCGTTCAGCCATCCCGTCGTCCGCTTCGTCGCCGGCGATGGCCTCTCTTACCACACTCATCGACTTCAGCATTCCGCCTCAGCATTCCTTGGGATCGACCAGACCCTCGCTGCGCGCGACGATCTCGTAATTCCCGGCCTTGGCGACCGCGGTGTACATCTTCATCTTGCAGTGCCGTTTGCCCGGCACCATCTCGGCCGGTCCACCGGGACCTTCGGCGATCTTGGCGTGGTCGAGGCTTGCTGCGACCGCCTCACGATCGATCTTGCCGGCTTCCTTCACCGCGGCTTCCCACAGCTTCAGGCCGCGATAGGTGCCGGTCGCGGCGCTGCCGGCGGCGAACAGGAAGTTGCCCGGGAAATCCTTCTCGTAAGCGGCCTGGATCTTGGCGTCGAACGGATTCTCCTTGGTCAGCACCTTGAAATAATCGAGGCAACTCGCGAGTCCCTCGATCTCCGCGGCCTGATTGATGTTGAGCGTGTTCTCGTCATAGTAGACGCAGGCCAGACGCCCGCCGTTCTTGAGGAAGCCGGCTTCATAGAGCTGCTTGAAGAACGGACCAACGCCCGGCGGAATGACGGTGTTGAAGACGACGTCGACCTTGTTGGACACGATGCGGTTGACGGTCGCGGAGAAGTCGACCTGGTCGAGCGGATAGTATTCCTCGAACACGACCTCGCCGCCGTTCGCCTCGATCACCTTGCGGGCGTAGACGTTGAGCGTGTGCGGCCAGACATAATTGGCGCTCGGCAGCGCGAATTTCTTGCCGCCGTTCTTGATCAGCCAGGGGATGAACTCGTCGCATTGCTGCGCCGGCGTCGGCCCGGTGCAGAACAGGTAGGGCGTACACTCCTTGCCCTCATAGAGCTGCGGATAGATGTAGAGCGTCTTGCCGCGCGCCACGATCGGATCCTTGATCGCGTTGCGCATCGAGGATGTGATGCCGCCGAGCACCATGTCGACCTTGTCGCGCTGGATCAGCTTGCGCACGTTGCCGACGGCGACGGATTCGTTGGAGGCGGTGTCCTCGATATAGAGCTCGAGCGGCCGGCCGAGCAGGCCGCCGGCCGCGTTGATCTCCTTGATGACCATCTTGGCGACGTTGGCGTCGGCATTGCCGGCATAGGCGATCGGGCCGGTAAGGTCGGTGGCGATGCCGACCTTGATCGGGCCTTCCGCCGCATTGGCCCACGGTGCCGGGATCACCCAGCTTCCGACCCCGGTTGCGACCGCACCGGAGGCAAAAGCGAAATTGGACAGGAAGCGGCGGCGCGAGAGCTGAGTGCGATCGAACATGTGACTAAACCCCTTTTCCAGCGATGAGGCCCTGCGGGCGGAATTTGATGAAGACAATGGCGAGAACGAAGACGAGCACGTCGGCGACGACGGGCGCCATCACCCAGGGCAGCGCCGCGCTGAGCGTGCCGATGACGCCGGCGCCGGCGACCGGCCCGATGAAGGAGCCGACGCCGCCGACCATCACCGCGACAAAGCCCTGGATCAGGAAACGCAGGCCGAGATCGGCATAGAGGCTGAACACCGGCACGATCAGCGCACCCGCAAGGCCGGCGAGCGCGGAACCGAATGCGAACGTGGCGCCGTACATCAGCGGCGTGGAAATACCTGAAGCGCGCGCCAGCGACGGATTTTCCAGCGTGGCGCGCATGCGCAGGCCGAAGCTGGTCCGCGACAGCAGCAGATAGCAGCCGCCCATCACCAATAGCGTGATCACGATGATGGTGAAGCGCCAGGCCGAGATGTGCATGGCGCCGATGTCGATCGAGCCGCCGATCGGCTCGGGCACCGTGAGATAGAAGCCGCCGATCAGGCCGCGCACGGATTCACGGATGATGAGGCCCAGCGCATAGGTGCCGAGCATGGCGACGATCGGCGCGGCGTAGAATCTCCGGATGATCAGCGCCTCCAGCACGAAGCCGAGCGCGCCGACCACGAAAGGCGCTGCGACCATGCCGGCCCAGATCGGCAGTCCCTTGGCATAGGCAAGATAGGTGACGTAGGCCCCGAGCAGGACGAACTCGCCTTGCGCGAAGTTGAAGATGCCCATCATGCTCGCGATGATCCCGAGCCCCAGCACGATCAGGACGATGATCGCGCCAAAGCTCAGGATCTCGAACGCTGCGACGAACGCGTTAGCCATGCGATGCTGTTCCGTCCGCCCGTATCAATGCCTCTTTCACATCTTCTTCCAGTCACCGATCTGCTCGAAGGCATGGGCGGCGCGGTAGATGGTGGATTCCTCGAACATGCGGCCGACCAGCATCAGGCCGACGGGCAGACCGTCGACCATGCCGCAGGGCAGCGACATCGCGGGATGATGGGTGATGTCGAACGGCGCGGTGTTGGAGATCATCTCGAGCGCGCGGGCGACGTAATCCTCGCGGCTGGCATTGGGCTCCGGCAGCTTTGTCGACTTCATCGGCGTGGTCGGCATCAGCAGCAGATCGTAATCGCTGAACGCCTTGTCGTAGGCTGCGGTCAGGCGCCGCGAGATGTTGAGCGCCTTGCCGTAGAAGCGCGGACCGAAATTGTTGTTGATGTAGGTGCCGAGCATCATGAACAATTTCGTGGTCTCGGACAGCGAATCGGCCTGCCGGCGCCAGCCGCGATGGAAATCCATCAGCGAGGTCGAATAGAGATCGCCGCGGGACAGACCGTAGCCGTCGCCGAACATCATGGTCTGGGTCAGGCCTTCGGTGCCGATCGGCGTCCAGATCGCGCCGCCCAACAGGTGCATCGGGATCGAGACGGTCTCGACGGTGGCGCCAACGTCCTTGAAGCGCTTGGCCGCTTCGCGCACGCTTTCATTCACCGCAGCTTCTGCGGTCGGCTGCTCAAAACCTTCCTTGACGATGCCGATCTTCATGCCCTTGACGCCCTGGCCGAGCGCCTTGGTGTACTCCTCGACCTTCGGCGACTTGATGCGCGGATCGTAACCGTCGTCGCCGGCGAGGACCTCGAGCAGCAGCGCGTTGTCGGCGACTGTCGCAGTCATCGGGCCGGTATGGTCGACATAGATCTCGATCGGCATGATCCCGGTATAGGGTACGAGGCCCCAGGTCGGCTTCATGCCGTAGATGCCGCAGAACGAGGACGGCATGCGGATCGAGCCGCCCTGATCGCCGCCGATCGCCATGTCGACCTCGCCGAGCGCGACCACCACGCCCGAGCCCGACGACGAGCCGCCGGCCGAATAACCCATCTTGTGCGGATTGTGCACCGGCCCGTAGGAGCCGGTGTGGCTGCCGCCGGACAGACAGAAGTGCTCGCAATGCACCTTGCCTTTGATCTCGGCGCCGGCATCCAGCATGCGCGTGACGATGGTGGCGTCGAAATCGGGGACATAGCCTTCCAGCGTCGACGAGCCGTTGGTCATAGGAACGCCGGCGAGCATGATGTTGTCTTTCAGCGCGACGGTCTTGCCCTTGAGCTTGCCGCTGGCCGCGCCTTTCACGGTCGACTTGCGATACCAGGCATTGCGCGGGTTCTCTTCGGCCGACGGCCGATAGCCCGGCGTGCGCGGATATTTCACCTCGGGCACCTCGTCCGGCATAGCGGCAACGAGATTGTAAGCCTCGATCGAGCCCTGCATCAGGCCGCGGAACGAGGCGACATCGTCGTCGGTCAGCGAAAGGCCGCACTGCTCGGCGACGCTGCGAAGTTGGGTTGGGGTGGGAAGGACAACAGTCACGGCGCTCTCCTGAAGTTTCTTGAAACGATCCTCGAAACGATTCCCTGGAACGGTCCTCGGAACGCGGCCGCCCTGGCGCGACGCACGCACCACCGGCCTTGCCCAAACATTCAAAACGGAAATATTTTCCTTTTCAAGTATTATTTTGCAATGAGGTGCGAGCGGATCGCCGCGCCGAGGTCAGAGCGGCTTGATCAGCTTGAAGTCGAGGCCATCGGCCGCGGCGAGATGCATCGGCATCCGCGCGCGCCCGTCACGGACTGTGACCGGACCGCGGGCGCCGCTGTAGACGATGTTGCGGCCGGCCACGAGCATCGGGCCCATCGACAACGAGCCGGCCTTGTTTGCGACGGCCTCAAGGAAGCGCATGCCCTCGTAGCTCGACTGTCCGACCGACCCGATCGGCGGCGCATTCGGTCCGAACATCGCATGATAACGGCTCTGGAAGTCGTCGTTGGCGCGCGCGCCGGTGCCGGTGAAATAGCCCGAGGCGCAGAACATGTTCTCGCTGTTGTCGGCGCCGATGCCGAGCAGCACGGTGTCGTCCATGGCGCCGGCAAGCCGCAGCGTGGTGGCGCCCAGGCCACACTCGCCGAAGGCGCGATTGAAGGTGCTGCTGTCGGTTCCGATCAGCGAGATCAACACGACGTCGGGCTTCGCGGCGCGGATGCGCGCCAGGTGGGGCTCGTGATTGTCCTCACCGAGGGGAACGAACTCCTCGCCGACGACGTGGCCGCCGGTTTCCCTAATGTAGTTCTTGACCGCGCGGTGCGATTGCCAGGGCCAGACGTAGTCGCTGCCGATCAGGTACCAGCGCTTGGCCTTCTTGACGTCGGCGAGCCAGTGGATCGAGGGGCGGCTCTGCCAGCGCGGCGTCTCGCCGATCGCCATCACGCCAGGCGTCCGCTCGCCGCCTTCGTAGACCGGCGTATAGATATAGGGGATACGATGACGCGTGGTGACATCTCGCAAGCCGACGCGGACCGCGCTGGTGTGCAGGCCCACGATCAGATCGACCTCGTCGAACGCAATCGCCTGCTCGGCGCGGTTCAGCACCTCATCGAGAGGCCCGCCGGCGTCGTAGACCGAAAGCTCGATCTCGCGGCCAAGGATGCCACCGCGCTTGTTGATCTCGGCGACGGCGAGCTTCGCGCTGTTGGTCGCGCAGGGTCCCCAGATTCCGGGCGAACCGGTGCAGCAGATGAAGCCGCCGACACGCAGCTTGTTGGCGCCCCGCCGCCTGAAGGACGCGTGATCGCGCGGCGACAACGCTCCATCCGCCGCGGAGGACAGATTCCTGAACAGCAAAGACGGCGGCAACGCCGGGCCGCCGTGAGCCGGGAAGTTCACCGTCGCGCGCACGCCAACTCCTGTCTGACACCAGACCTGAAAGCACATTGAGCAGGCGGCCGCGGCTTCCGCCCTTTTGTTGGGCAATGATCCTATTTTGAAAATATTGAATATTCAACAATTGAAGTGCATATAGATGCAGCATTGATTGCAAGACATTCACTCATTTGGGTCAAGACGAAGTCTTAGCCGTGGCAAAACCGTCGAAAGAAAACACCCCGATCACCGAACACCTCGCCTACCTGCTCGCGCAAGCCAACCGGGAAATCAACCGGCAGCTCGAACTGCGGTTGAGCAAGGAGGGCGTGCCGGTCGAGCAGTGGCGCATCCTGAAGGTGCTGTCGGATGGCAACGGCCATTCGATGGGCGAGCTTGCCGATGCCGTGCTGCTCAACCATCCGACGCTGACCAAGATGATCGACCGCATGGTCTCGGACACGCTGGTCTACCGCGTGCAGGACCCGAACGACCGCCGCAAGGTCCTGATGTTCATCTCCGACCGCGGCAAGGTGCTGAGCAGGAAGCTCAACTCGCTCGCGGTGGACCAGGAGGAGCACATCCTGGAGAGCTACGGCGACAAGTCGACCAGCGAATTGAAGCGGCTGCTGGAGAGTTTGATCGACAGCTCGAATTGAGAGGACGTGCAGCCTCTCGCCGAGCAGCCGTAGCCCGGATGGAGCGCAAGCGTAATCCGGGGTCTCTCACAACGACAAGATTCCCGGATTGCGCTTCGCTCCATCCGGGCTACGAAATTCCGCAAGCGCCACAAGCACACTGTCATCGCCCGATTTTACTCAGGCGATCCAGTATTCCAGAGACGGATGTGATTGAGCCGAGAGGCCGCGGCGTACTGGGTCGCCCGGTCGAGCCGGGCGACGGCATTGGAGAATGAGGCGCCTGTGTTGCGCCTCACGCCTGCCTAATTAAGCGTACCGCCCGTGGCAGTGCTTGTACTTCTTGCCTGAGCCGCAGGGGCAGTCCTCGTTGCGGCCGACCTTGCCCCAGCTGGCGGGATTCTTGGGATCGCGCAGGGCGGCGTCGGAGGCCTGAGCGCCCAGCGTGACGCTGGCGAGCGCCATCTCGTCCTCGCCGGTGTTCGGGTCGAACTTGTGCGCCTCCATCGGCGGCAGGACGGGGGCTTCCTGCTCCGGGGGAACGATCTCGACGCGCATCAGCTGCGCCGTGACGGCCTCGCGCAGATGAGCGCTCATCTCCTGGAAGAGATTGAAGGCTTCGGTCTTGTACTCCTGGAGCGGATCGCGCTGGCCGTAACCGCGCAGGCCGATGACCTGGCGCAGATGGTCGAGCATGATCAGATGCTCGCGCCAGAGATGGTCGAGGGTCTGGAGCAAAATGGTCTTCTCGACGTAACGCATCACGTCGGGACCCCATTGCGCGACCTTGGCCGCCATGTGCTCGTCGGCCCTGGTCTCGATGCGCGTGAGCAGCTCCTCGTCGGCGATGCCCTCTTCCTTGGCCCAGTCGTCGACCGGCAGATCGAGATCGAGCACGCGCTTCAGCTCGTCCTTCAGGCCCGCAACGTCCCACTGCTCGGCATAGGCATGCTCGGGCACGTGCTTGGCGACGAGATCATCGATGAAGGCGTGGCGCATGTCGGTGACGGTCTCGGCGACGCTCTCGTCCTTCATCAGGTCGACGCGCTGGTCGAAGATCACCTTGCGCTGGTCGTTCTGGACGTTGTCGAACTTGAGAAGGTTCTTGCGGATGTCGAAGTTACGCGCCTCGACCTTCTGCTGCGCCTTCTCCAGGGCCTTGTTGATCCAGGGGTGGATGATGGCCTCGCCCTCTTGCAGGCCGAGACGCTGCAACATGCTGTCGAGGCGATCCGAGCCGAAGATGCGCATCAGATCGTCTTCCAAAGACAGGAAGAACTTGGAGCGGCCGGGGTCGCCCTGACGGCCGGACCGGCCGCGCAGCTGGTTGTCGATGCGGCGGGATTCGTGGCGCTCGGAGCCCATGATGTAGAGGCCGCCGGGCTTCGTCACGGTCTTGGCGGGCTTGTTGCCCTTCGCCGGCTCGATCTCGACGACCTCTTCGGCCTTCAGCACGATCTCGCGGAAGCGCTCGACGTCGGCCTTGATCTGCTCGATCTTCCTTGCCTTCTCGGCCTCGTCCTCGATGCCCGCGGTCTCCTTCGGGATGCGCATCTCGAGCGAGCCGCCGAGCTTGATGTCGGTACCGCGGCCGGCCATGTTGGTCGCGATCGTGATCGCGCCGGGCACGCCGGCTTCGGCGACGATATAGGCTTCCTGCTCGTGGAAGCGCGCATTCAGCACCGCGAACAGTTTTGCCGGCTTGCCGGCGCGGGCGGCGGCGTACAGCTTGTCGAGCGCGTTCTCCTTGCCGAAATCGATCTGCTTGTAGCCGTTCTTCTTGAGGAATTCGGCGAGCACTTCCGACTTCTCGATCGAGGCTGTGCCGACCAGCACCGGCTGCAGCCGCGAATTGGCACGCTCGATCTCGGCGAGGATGGCCGTGTATTTTTCGTTGTGGGTGCGATAGACCTCGTCGTCCTCGTCGAGGCGGCCGATCGGCACGTTGGTCGGGATTTCCACGACCTCGAGCTTGTAGATGTCGAACAGTTCGTCGGCTTCGGTCAACGCCGTGCCGGTCATGCCGGCGAGCTTTTCATACATCCGGAAATAGTTCTGGAAGGTGATCGAAGCCAGAGTCTGGTTCTCCGGCTGAACCTGCACATGCTCCTTGGCTTCCAGCGCCTGGTGCAGACCTTCGGAATAGCGGCGGCCCTGCATCATGCGTCCGGTGAACTCGTCGATGATGACGACCTCGTCGTCGCGGACGATGTAGTCCTTGTCGCGCGTGAACAGCGTGTGGGCGCGCAGCGCCTGGTTGATGTGGTGCACGACGGAGACGTTCTCGACGTCGTAAAGCGACTCGCCCTTGAGCTGGCCGGCATCGCGCAGCAGGGTCTCGATCTTCTCCATGCCGGCTTCGGTCAGCGTCACCGTGCGCTGCTTCTCGTCGACGTCGTAGTCGGTCTTGTCGAGCTTGGGCAGGAAGCCGTCGATGGTGTTGTAGAAGTCGGAACGGTCGTCGAGCGGACCGGAGATGATCAGCGGCGTGCGCGCTTCGTCGATCAGGATGGAGTCGACCTCGTCGACGATGGCGAAGAAGTGCGGCCGCTGGACCATGTCCTCGAGCCGGTACTTCATGTTGTCGCGCAGATAGTCGAAGCCGTATTCGTTGTTGGTGCCGTAGGTGATGTCGCAGGCATAGGCGGCCTTGCGCTCGGCGTCGTCGAGACCGTGCACGATCACGCCGGTGGTCATGCCGAGGAAGCCGTAGATCTGCCCCATCCAGCCGGAGTCGCGGCGGGCGAGGTAGTCGTTGACGGTGACGACGTGGACGCCCTTGCCGGCGAGCGCGTTGAGATAGACCGCCAGGGTCGCGACCAGCGTCTTGCCTTCGCCGGTCTTCATCTCGGCGATGTCGCCCTCATGCAGCACCATGCCGCCGATCAGCTGGACGTCGAAATGACGCTGGCCGAGCGTGCGCTTGGCGGCCTCGCGCACGGTTGCGAAGGCGGGGATGAGGAGGTCGTCGAGCGTCTTGCCCTCGGCGAGCTGCTTCTTGAACTCGACGGTGCGGGCCTTGAGCGCCTCGTCGGAGAGCTTGGAAACCTCTCCCTCCAGCGCGTTGATCGCGTTGACGCGGGACTGATATCCCTTCACCCGCCGGTCGTTGGCGGAGCCGAAAAACTTGCGGGCGAGCGCGCCGATCATGCCTAGTTCCTGTGTTCGCGATTCAACCGCGTTGCAGCCAAGAAGTTGTCACCCGCCTGCCTATCAACTCACCGTGACGCCTGACGGCGCCGTTGGCCCGGACTGCGGGGGGCGTCCGCCATATGGGTGGGAATTGGACAAGTCTGGGTTCAACGGCCAAAAACGCAGCAAAATAAACGCCATCGCCATGGTCGCGACCGGGCAGAGATATGGCCCGGTCAGGGCCTTGTCAACGGCGGGCGCATTGCGGCCAATTCATCATTTTGACAGACTTTTCGCGTTGCCAAGGCCCCCTGAATTGGGCGAGTGTCCGCCCCGCTCGAGCAGCCCCCTGCTTCAACATAAGGATTTTCCATGACCACCTCGTTCCCGGTAACCACCGGCCAGCGTTTCCGCCGTGCGTCCGCCCTGGCTGGCAGCCTCACTCTGGCGCTGTCCCTGGCGTTCGCGGGCCCGCTCCGGGCCGCCGACGATCCGGTGCTGGCGAAGGTCAATGGCGCGGAAATCAAGAAGAGCGACGTCGCCATGGCGGAGGAGGAGCTGGGGCCGAGCCTCGCCCAGATGGACCCGGCGACCAAGGACGAGAACGTCCTGTCGTTCCTGATCGACATGAAAATCGTCAGCAAGGCTGCCGAAGACAAGAAGGTTGCCGACAGCGAGGAGTTCAAGAAGCGCCTGGCATTCGCCCGCAACCGGCTTCTGATGGACAGCCTGCTCGCGGGCGAGGGCAAGGCCGCCACCACCCCCGACGCCATGAAGAAGGTCTATGAGGAGGCCTCCAAGCAGATCACCGGCGAGCAGGAGGTGCGCGCCCGCCACATCCTGGTCGAGACCGAGGACGAGGCCAAGGCCGTGAAGGCCGAGCTCGACAAGGGCGCCGATTTCGCCGAACTTGCCAAGAAGAAGTCCAAGGATCCGGGCTCGGCCGACGGCGGCGACCTCGGCTTCTTCACCAAGGAGCAGATGGTGCCGGAATTCTCGACCGTCGCCTTCGCGATGGAGCCCGGCAAGATCTCCGACCCCGTGAAGTCGCAGTTCGGCTGGCACATCATCAAGGTCGAGGAAAAGCGCAACCGCAAGGCGCCGGACTTCGAGCAGGTCAAGACCCAGATCGAGAGCTACGTCACCCGCAAGGCCCAGGCCGAGTATGTGGCCAAGCTGCGCGCGGAGGCCAAGGTCGAGCGGCTGGACCAGCCGGCGGCAGACGCCAAGCCGGCGGATGCAGCCAAGCCGTCTGACAGCAAGATGGCGCCGCCTGCTAAGAAGTAAGACTGCGAAGAGTAAGAATTCGCTGTCACTTCGCTGACGCCAAGAGTATCTAACGTATCGTGATGCCCGGCCCCCGTGCCGGGCATCTGCATATCCAGACCCCACCAAGGCGCCCCGCGATGTCCTCCTCCGTCTCTCCGCTCGCCCCGAAAACTGTTCCCGACATGCCCACCATTGCGGGCATCCGTCTCGCGACGGCCGAGGCCGGCATCCGCTACAAGAACCGTACCGACGTGCTGCTGGCGGTGATGGACAAGGGCACCGCGGTGGCCGGCGTCTTCACCAAATCGAAGTGCCCCTCCGCCCCCGTGGAATGGTGCCGCGCCAAGCTGAAGGGCGGCAAGGCACGCGCGCTGGTGGTCAATTCCGGCAACGCCAACGCTTTCACCGGCAAGACCGGCCGCGCCTCCACCGCACTGACCGCGAAGATCGCGGCCAAGGCGGTTGGATGCAGCGAAAGCGAGATTTTCCTGGCCTCGACCGGTGTGATCGGCGAGCCGCTGGACGCGACCAAGTTCGACGGCGTGCTGGGCCGCCTCGCCGAGGCCGCCGAGCCCGGCGACTACCTCACTGCTGCCAAGGCGATCATGACCACCGACACGTTCCCGAAGGTCGCGACCGCGACCGTCAAGCTCGGCAAGGCCAAGGTCACCATCAACGGCATGGCCAAGGGCGCCGGCATGATCGCCCCCGACATGGCGACGATGCTGTCCTTCATCTTCACCGACGCGCCGATCGCGCCCGCCGCGCTGCAGGCGCTGCTCAAGAGCGGCGTCGAAGATACTTTTAACGCAGTGACGATCGATGGCGACACCTCGACCTCGGACACATTGCTCGCCTTCGCCACCGGCGCTGCCGCCGAGCACGGCGCGCCCAAAATCAGCCGCGCCAGCGATCCGCGCCTGAAGGCCTTCGTCAAGGCCTTCAACCAGGTGCTCGCCAATCTCGCGGAGCAGGTGGCGCGCGACGGCGAAGGCGCACGCAAGCTGGTCGAGATCACGGTCGAGGGCGCCAAGACCAAGGCCTCGGCACGCAAGATCGCGATGTCGATCGCGAACTCGCCGCTGGTGAAGACCGCGATCGCCGGCGAGGACGCCAATTGGGGCCGCGTGGTGATGGCTGTCGGCAAGGCCGGCGAGCCGGCCGATCGCGACAAGCTCTCGATCTCCTTCAACGGCATCCGCGTCGCCAAGAGCGGCGCGCGCGATCCTGACTATGACGAAGCCCAGGTGTCGGAAGCGATGAAGGCGCCGGAGATCGCGATCAAGGTCTCGCTCGGCCTCGGCAAGGGCCGCGACCGCGTCATGACCTGCGACCTCACCAAGGAATATGTCGCGATCAACGGCGATTACAGGTCGTAAACTCCCAGGCTGTCGTTCCGGGGCTCGCGAAGCGAGAACCCGGAATCTCGAGATTCCGGGTTCGATGCTGACGCATCGCCCCGGAATGACGTCTCCATCTCACCCTGAAATTCGCGCGTCCGCGACCGCCTTCCGGAACAGCGCGTTCATCGCGTCCGAGATGCCTTGCGTCGGGCTCACCTCGAAATACAGCCCCGGCGAGGCGCAGCTCTGCATGTTCTGGGCGATCTCGCTATTCGGCGACGGACCGAAGGGACCGGCATTGAACGGATCAATCCAGTTCATGTACCAGGAGTTGGTCGGAAGCTGCAGGTAGGTCGTGTAGAGCACGGCGACCTTGATCTTGCGGTTCTTCAGCGTGTCGCAGAGCGCGGGATTGATCGGCGACTGGCAGCGCGACATGCCGCTCACGTTCTTGATCGGCTTCAGGCATCCCGAATTGTTCTCGTCCGCCACGCCGTCGGAGACGAAGAGCACGTACTTCATCGGCGCGGACGACGTCCCCGCCCCAGGCGCGCTGATCACGCTGTTGAGGGCCGGAAACACCGCGCTGAAGGGCGAATCCATGTCCTTGGTGTAGGCGTCATTGTTGCCGTAGACGCCCATCAGGTCGATGTTTGCCGCGGCCGTCTTGGCGCTCGACAGGCTGGACGACAGCGCGAACAGCGCACGCAGGCCGATGCTCGAGGACGCCGCGCCAAAATCGTAGATCGCCATGCGGAACTGGTTCGAATAGGTCTGGCTCGCAGCGGCCGTGTCCATCAGGGACTGGGTGGCACTGCGCAGCACGTCGATCCGCGTGGTCACACCGATGGACTTGGCCAGATTGTAGTAATTATTGGCGTCGTTGTAGTCGTGGCAGGCGAAGGCGCATTTGTCAGACGTATTGTTGACCATCTTGCTGACGTCGGCCGGCGTCGCCGCCACGCCCATCGACGGCGAATTGTCCAGCAGCAGGTAAAAGTCGACATAGAGCGGCATGCTCGCCGTCGCCGTCGACGTGCCGCTCGCCGTCAGCGCGGTCTTGCCGATCACGCCGAGGAACATGGTCTTGATGCTGCCGCTGAACGCAACGGTCGAGGTGACCGTCGAGCCGGTCTTGACCACGGTCGGGGTAAGGCTGTCGAGCGTGTAGCCGGTCAGATTGGCGACATTGGCATTGAAGATGTTCCTTGCGTCGCTGACACCGACCGGGATCGCACCGTCCGAGGTCATCGTGCCCGCAGCCGCAAAGGCCGGCGAAGCCTTGGCAACCGCGCCGACGCTGGCCGCGTCGGCCGCAGCCTGAAGCTTGGACCGCATCTGCGTCGCGCGGGAGTAATCGACCGCGCAACCGACCACCGTGATCAGGGGGACGCAGGCGAGTGCGAAAATCACCGCGATGTTGCCGCGCCGATCGCGGACAAACCGGCGGATGGTGGTGGGAAGCGCAGCGCGCATGGACCGAGCCCGGAATGGATTAAATATGTTTCCACTCTAGGAACCGTTGATTAAATATGACTTATGGGGAACCGCAAGAATCCGAGCCGTCACCGGTTAACGAGCCGTTACCGATGATCTTCAGCGAGCGACACATCCACGCATGGCCGATCTCAAACTGACACTGGTGGTGGCCTGCGCGCTGGTTGATGCCGACAAGCGTGTCCTGATCGCGCAGCGCCCCGAGGGCAAGACTCTGGCCGGCCTCTGGGAATTTCCCGGCGGCAAGTGTGAACCCGGCGAGCGGCCGGAGCAGAGCCTGATCCGCGAGCTGCACGAGGAGCTCGGCATCACCGTCGCCGAGCCGTGCCTCGCGCCGCTGACCTTCGCGAGCTACGGCTATGAGAGCTTTCACCTCCTGATGCCGCTCTATATCTGCCGGCGCTGGGAAGGGACGGTGACCGCGCGCGAGGGCCAGACCCTGGCCTGGGTCCGCGCCAACAAGCTGCGCGACTACCCGATGCCGCCGGCGGATATCCCGCTGATCCCGCATTTGATTGATCTGTTGATGTGAGGGCCGTGCCCCGGACGCAGCGCAGCGCCCCCGGCGATGCGAAGCATCGTCCGGTGCGATGCGCTGCAGAGCCGGGGCCCATGCTTGCGGCAGGACTGGGTCCCGGCTCAGCGGAGCGTCACTTCGTGCCGCACCGCGTCCGGGACACACGTCACTCTTTGCCAGCCCTCTTCACCGCCTCGGCAAGGCTCGCTTTGGCCGAGCCGGGCTTGAGCGGCTGCTGCTGGCTCGCATGCGGAGCCCAACCTGAGAGCCAGATGATGTCGAACGTCGCACGGATGCGGCCGTCGGCATCGGCAAAACGCTCAGTGTAGATCTCGGCCATCCGCAGCAGCGTCGCGCGCCGCGACGGCGTGCGACGCCGCTCGATCAGGACATTGGCGGCGCCCATGCGGCGGAGATCCTGCATCAGCGCGAACGCGTTGGCGTAACGCACCACGACGCGATCGACATCGGTCACGGGCAGCGCAAAGCCCGCCCGCTGCAACAGCGCGCCGATGTCACGCAAATCCGCGAACGGCGCCACGCGCGGCGATACGCCGCCCTCGCATTCGGCCTCCGCCGCAGCAAAGGCCTGGCGCAACTCGGTCAGGCTGTCGCCGCCGATCATTGCGGCGAGCAGCAGCCCATCCGGTTTCAGCGCACGACGCACCTGTGCGAGCACGCCCGGCAGGTCGTTGACGAATTGCAGCGCCAGCGCGGAGACGACGAGGTCGAGACTTTCCGGTGCAAAGGGCAGCTTCTCGGCTCCCGCCGGATCGGGCGCGATGTGCTCAATCGTAGGCAGGCGCGTGCGCAGCACCGCGAGCCCTTCACCGGGCGTCCAGAGATCGGCGGGAGCCTGAAATTCCCGCATCACCGCGGCGAGCCGCTCCGACATGTCCTCAGCGACACGATCGAGCAGGAAGCTCACCGCCCCTTGCGCCCGCGCGCGCCGCTGCCGTGCGTGCAGCAAGGCGCGATCGAACAAAGCGGGCGGAGTTGGGGGGTGTTGAGCCATGCCGCTGGTTACGCCGATCATGCTGACTATTGCAATCACTCTCGTGTCCCGGACGCGGTGCGGCACGCAGTGACGCTCCGCAGAGCCGGGACCCGGAAGTCATACCGCACGATGCGGAAAGATGGGCCCCGGCTCTGCAGCGCACCGCTACGCGGCGCACTGCGTCCGGGCACGAGACCATGACTTGAGCAATCCGGGTTGCAACGCTAGCCTCCTCCCATGGAAGCCGACGCCGCCCCCACCCGTTCCATCGCCACACCGCTGCGTGCCGCCGGGACGGCCGGCCGTCACATCCTGTCGCGCGCCGCACGGCTCGCGCTCGACATCGCGCTGCCGACGCAGTGCGTGTCCTGCCGCGAGCCGGTCGATGGCGAGGGCGTCTGCGCTTCGTGCTGGGCGCGGCTGTCGTTCATCGAACGGCCCTATTGTCCGCGGCTCGGCATTCCCTTCGTCTATGATCCCGGCCCGGACATGCTGTCGATGGAGGCGATCGCGAGCCCGCCGGCCTATCAGCGGGCCCGCGCGGCAGTGCGCTATGACGACGTCGCGCGCACGCTGGTGCATGCGCTGAAATACCAGGACCGCACCGATCTGGCGCCGGCCATGGGCCGCTGGATGGCGCGGGCGGGCGGCGAGTTGCTGGCCGGCACCGACATGCTGGTGCCCGTTCCCCTGCACTGGCGACGGGCCTGGCGGCGCCGCTACAACCAGTCCGGGGCGCTGGCGCGGACCATCGAGCGACAGAGCGGGGTCAAGACGAGGGCTGAGGTGCTGCGCCGGGTGCGCGCCACCGAGCAGCAGATCGGCCTGTCGCGGGCCCAGCGTGCCACCAATGTGCAGGGCGCGTTCCAGGTATCCCCGGACCGCCAGGCTGAGGTCCAAGACCGGCGCATTGTCCTGATCGACGACGTCCTGACCTCCGGCGCGACGTTGGATGCCTGCGCGCGGGCCCTGTTGCGTGCCAAAGCGGCCCAGGTCGACGTGCTGGTGTTCGCCCGGGTTGTGGAGGTCAGGTAAAGTCCCATATAATTCAATGAATTCATGACAAGAGAGCGCCAGACGAGATGACTGCTGCTGTCGAGATCTACACCAGGCCGGGCTGCGGCTATTGTTCCGCTGCCAGGTCGCTGCTGGCCCGCAAGAAGGCGGATTTCACGGAATTCGACGTCGCCAAGAACCCTTCCTGGCGGGCCGAGATGTACGACCGCGCCGGCGAGGGCTCGACCTTCCCGCAGATCTGGATCGGCGGAACTCATGTCGGCGGCTGCGACGACCTCTACGCCCTCGATCGCGAGGGCAAGCTCGACGGCATGCTCGAAAGCGTGAAGGCTGTTTCATGAGCGAGAATCGGACGTTTACCGCTGCGATGGTGCAGATGCGCACCGGCTTGATGCCCGAGCCCAGCCTCGCGCAGGCCACCAGGCTGATCCGGCAGGCTGCGGCGAATGGCGCCGATTACGTGCAGACGCCCGAGGTCAGCAACATGATGCAGCTGAACCGCAAGGCGTTGTTCGAGCATCTGCAGAGCGAGGAGGACGACACCTCGCTGAAGGCTTACCGCGCGCTCGCGGCGGAACTGAAGATCCACCTCCATGTCGGCTCGCTGGCGCTGCGCTTTTCGCCGGAGAAGGCGGTCAACCGCTCCTTCCTGATCGGGCCAGAGGGCAATGTGCTCGCGAGCTACGACAAGATCCACATGTTCGACATCGAGCTGCCGGACGGCGAGAGCTACCGCGAATCCGCCAATTACCAGCCGGGCGAGACCGCCGTGATCTCCGACCTGCCCTGGGGCCGCGTGGGCTTGACGATCTGCTACGATGTGCGCTTCCCCGCGCTCTATCGCGCGCTCGCCGAGAGCGGCGCGTATTTCATCACCGTGCCCTCGGCCTTCACCCGCAAGACCGGCGAAGCACATTGGCACGTGCTGCTGCGCGCGCGTGCGATCGAGACCGGCTGCTTCATCTTCGCCGCAGCGCAGGCAGGCTTGCATGAGAACAAGCGCGAGACTTACGGCCATTCGCTGATCATCGACCCCTGGGGCGAGATCCTCGCCGAGGGCGACGTTGAACCCGGCATCATTATGGCCCAGATCGATCCGGCCAAGGTCGAGACCGCGCGCCGCGCGATCCCCTCGCTCCAGCACGGCCGCCGCTTTGGCGTGTCCGACCCCAAGGCGGGGCCGGATCATCTGCACCTCGTACGGGGATCGGCATGATCCGCTATGCGCTACGCTGCGACCGGGACCACGACTTCGAAAGTTGGTTCCAGAGCTCGTCGGCGTATGATTCTCAGGTCAAGCGCAAGCTCGTGACCTGTCCGATCTGCGGCTCGGCCAAGGTCGAGAAGGCGATCATGGCGCCGCGCATCGTCGGCAAGAAGGGCCGCGGGCGCGCGACCCCGCCGCCGGAGCCCGCCGCGACCACGCCCGAGGCCGCGCCATCAGGTCCGACCTCGCTGCTGATGGCGCAGGAAAAAGAGCTGCGCACCAAGCTGAAGGAATTGCGCGATCACATCGTGAAGAACGCCGACAATGTCGGCGAGCGCTTCGCCAATGAAGCCCGCGCGATGCATTACGGCGACAAGGAGCATCGTCCGATCTACGGCGAGGCCTCGCCCGAAGAGGCGAAGTCGCTGATCGATGAGGGCATCGAGGTTTCGCCGTTGCCGACGCTGCCGGAAGACCGGAATTAGACTCCCACCAGTAGCGCCACGCCGACCACGATCAGCACAATGCCGAAAATCTCGCGTGGCGCGATCGGCTGCTTGAACGAGTAATACGCCACGCCTTGCGCGAACAGCACCTCGATCAGGGCGAGCGTGCGGACATTGGCGGCGGCGGTCAGCGCGAAGGCCAGAAACCAGAATTGCGAGGCGAAGGCGCCCATGAAGCCCGCGAGCATCGACGGCTGCCATAGCCCCAGAATCGCCCGCAGGATATTTGGCGCGCGCCAGAGCAGATAGACCGTCAGGATCAGAGTCTGCACGAGGAGGCCGAGCACCAGCGTGAACGATGCTGAGGTCACGAACGAGACGCCCGGCACGTTGATGATGGCGCCGCGAAACCCAACCGCGGAGAGCGCGAAGGCCGCAGCAGCAACGAGGCCGGTGATGGTCGGCCTCAATTCCGCAAAACTCTTCTCGCCGCCGGGCCGCAGCGCGGTGATGACGACGCCGATGGTCGCGATCACGATCGCCAGCACCTTCAGCCAGGTCAGGTGATCGCCGAGAAAGATGAAGCCGAAGATCGCGGTCTGGATCGCCTCGGTCTTCAGATACGCCGTCGTCACCACGAAAGAGCGGTCGTTCATCGCCAGCAGCATCAAGCCCGTCGCGACGATCTGGCTGAGTGCCCCGAGCAGCAGCCATGGCCAGAACGCGGTCGGCGGCATGCCGAGATGATCGCCGGTGGCGACCAGCACCACCCCCAAGAACAGCACCGAGAACGGGAAGCCGAACAGAAAGCGGATATTGGTCGCGCCCGAGGTCCCCAGCGGCTTCGTCAGCGACCGCTGCATCGCATTGCGCGCGACCTGCCCGAGCGCGGCAATGACGGTGAAGGGAATCCAGAGGCTGGCGATGGTGAGCATGGGTGGCGGGCATTAGCGGGAAAGGATGCGGCCAACCTGCAAGTTGAGGCCAGCGCGGTCAACCACGCGGGCGTCATGGGAGCGATGCTCTCGCCACAATCTCCGCTGTCGTCCCTGCGAACGCAGGCACCTCTGTGGAGGAGCAGCTCGCGCCTTGCTCACAGCAGCCTCACACCATCCCTTCCGCCACCACCATGTAGTTCACGTCCATGTCCGACGAGAGGGTCCATTTGTCGGCGAAGGGTGAGTAGACCACGCCGGTCTGCTCGGTGATGACGAGGCGGTTGTCGAGCAGGTATTTCGTCAGCTCGTCGGGGGTGACGAACTTGTTCCACTCGTGGGTGCCGCGCGGCAACCAGCGCAGGACGTATTCGGCGCCGACGATGGCGAGCGCGAAGCTCTTCCAGTTGCGGTTCAGCGTCGAGACCACCATGAGACCGTTCGGCTTCAGCATCGAGGCGCAGCGCTTCAGGAAGACGCCGACATCGACGACGTGCTCGACCACTTCCATGGCCAGCACGATGTCGAAACGCTCGCGCGGGTCGATCTCCTCAACCGTGGTGCAGCGGTAGTCGATCGCAAGATGGCCCTTGTCGGCATGCAGCTTCGCCGCGGCGATGTTGCTCTGGGAGGGATCGACGCCGATGACCTGCGCCCCGAGGCGCGACAGCGGCTCGCACAACAGGCCGGCGCCGCAGCCGATATCGAGCACGCGCAAGGCCCCGAGGCAGTTGAGGCTGCGCACGTTGCGCTCGAACTTGCGGCAGGCGGCGTCGCGGATGTAGCCGAGCCGCAGCGGGTTGATCCGGTGCAGCGGCGCCATCTTGCCATTGGGGTCCCACCACTCCGCCGAGAGTTTTGAGAATTTCGCGATCTCGGCGGCATCGACGGTCGAGCCCGGCTGGGCGGTTGCGGAAGTATTTTGCTGCATGCTCATGGTTACGCGCGGTCCTACCGCGTGGTGATCGAACTACGGAAGGCGAGCGGCGAGGCGATCGTCCGGATGGTTTCGCGGCCTTCGCCGACCCCGTTGATGGTCACATCGCCGTAGTTGAGAATACGTCCAAGGATCGTCTGGTTGACGTCGACGCTCTCGACCTTGTCCAGCGCCATCTCGAAGGTGCGGCGCTTGATGAACCCGGTCTTGTGGACGACCCTGAGATTGGTGACGTCGGTCTCGGTGGTGAAGCGGTGGAACCAGCCCTTCACGGTCCAGTACAGGCCGGCGAGAGCCACCAGCACCGCGGCGACGAGACACAGCAGCACGAGCCCTTCGACCGTGGTCTGCCGCGACAGCACGAACAGGCCCAGGGCCACGATCCAGGCCAGGATCGCCGGAAAATAGAAGATCCAGTGCGCATTGGTCGAATACAGCACCCGCTCGCCCGGCTGCAGGATTTCGTCAATATAGCGCGCCATAACCTGGATTAACCCATTGCCCGGATTGGCCGGAGCAGGAACCCGCTTGCCCCCGGCCCCGCCCCTCTGTATACGCGCGGTCGGATGCCCGCAGCATCGCCTCGCGCGGGTCACCATACTGATCCTTATGAAGGAATGCACGCGTCGTCATGAGCCGCCTCGTGATGAAATTCGGCGGCACATCCGTCGCCAACATCGAACGTATCCGCAACGTCGCACGCCATGTGAAGCGTGAGGTCGACGCCGGCCACGAAGTGGCCGTGGTCGTCTCGGCGATGTCCGGCAAGACCAACGAACTGGTGGCCTGGTGCACCGAGGCCTCGCCGATGCACGACGCGCGCGAATACGACGCCGTCGTCGCCTCCGGCGAGCAGGTGACCTCCGGCCTCCTTGCTATCGCGCTCCAGGGCATGGGCATCCAGGCCCGCTCCTGGCAGGGCTGGCAGATCCCGATCAAGACCAGCGACGCCCATGCCTCGGCCCGAATCGAGGACATCGACGGCAGCGAGATCATCAAGCGCTTTCAAGAGCGCAAGGAGGTCGCGGTCATCGCCGGCTTTCAGGGCATCAATGCCGAGACCAATCGCATCACCACGCTCGGCCGCGGCGGCTCCGACACCTCTGCCGTGGCGATTGCCGCAGCCGTCAAGGCCGACCGCTGCGATATCTATACCGACGTCGACGGCGTCTACACCACCGACCCGCGAATCGTGCCGAAGGCCAAGAGGCTCGACAAGATCGCGTTCGAAGACATGCTGGAACTGGCCTCCCAGGGCGCAAAGGTGCTCCAGGTCCGCTCGGTGGAACTCGGCATGGTCCACAACATGCCGATATTCGTCCGCTCAAGCTTCGACAAGCCCGAGGATATCGACCCGCATGCCAACCAGCCGCCCGGCACGCTGATCTGCAGCGAGGAGGAGATCATGGAAAGCCACGTCGTCACCGGTATCGCCTTCTCCAAGGACGAGGCCCAGATCTCGGTGCGCCAGATCGAGGACAAGCCGGGCGTTGCGGCATCGATCTTCGGCCCGCTGGCGGATGCCAACATCAACGTCGACATGATCGTGCAGAACGTCTCCGAGGACGGCAAGACCACCGACCTCACCTTCACGGTGCCGGCGGCCGACTATACCCGCGCCAAGGACACGATTACCGCCGCCAAGGGCAAGATCGGCTACGCGCGGCTCGATACCGCCACCGACGTCGCCAAGATCTCGGTGATCGGCAGTGGCATGCGCAGCCATGCCGGCGTGGCCGCCCAGGCGTTCTCGGCCCTCGCCGGACGGAATATCAACATCCGGGCCATCACAACCTCCGAGATCAAATTCTCGGTTTTGATCGACACCGCCTATACCGAGCTTGCGGTGCGCACGCTGCACACGCTCTACGGCCTCGATCAGACCTAGACTAATTTTCTCTTAGCGGTCGCAGCAAATGCGAAGGTGTACACACCTTCGCGTTTGGCAGGCGTTTTGCTTGGCAAAACAAGCCTCAATTCGCTATACGGCGAACAGGGTGGGCTGCCGCGGGCTGTGTCCCAGTTCAGGCGGCGCCGATTCGGTGCAAGTGCTAAATCTCAAGTGATTTTGGGCTTGTGCCGGCGCCGGACGAACAAATTGGTTGTTTTTCTGGAATTTTGGGCCAGCCGCCGGCCGATACCGCCGGGCCGGGCACACGGAGGAGATTGACGGGACATGCGGAGCGCGTC
This sequence comes from Bradyrhizobium sp. 195, assembly GCF_023101665.1. Lineage (NCBI taxonomy): Bacteria > Pseudomonadati > Pseudomonadota > Alphaproteobacteria > Hyphomicrobiales > Nitrobacteraceae > Bradyrhizobium > Bradyrhizobium sp. 195. The sequence goes on from NZ_CP082161.1 coordinate 7,893,604, forward strand.
GGGAGGTCCCCGCGTCTTGTTGAGACGGCTCCGCGAAACCATGGCGGAGCAGGTCTCGGCCCAGGAGCGGCTGGACAAGATCGTGGTGCTGATCGCCGCCAACATGGTGGCCGAGGTGTGCTCGGTCTATGTGCTGCGCATCGACAACACGTTGGAGCTCTACGCCACCGAAGGTCTCAACCGCGAGGCGGTGCACCACACCGTGCTGAGCGCCCATGAAGGCCTGGTCGGCCTCGTCGCCAGCGAGGCGACACCGCTCAACCTGAGCGATGCGCAGAGCCACCCGGCCTTCTCGTTCCGTCCCGAGACCGGCGAAGAAATCTACCACTCCTTCCTCGGCGTGCCGATCCTGCGGGCCGGCAATACGCTCGGCGTGCTGGTGGTGCAGAATCGCGCCAAGCGCAACTATGTCGAGGAGGAGCTCGAGGCGCTGCAGACCACCGCGATGGTGCTGGCGGAGCTGATCGCCTCCGGCGAACTCTCCGCGCTGGCCCAGCCGGGCCAGGAGCCGGCCGCGCGCCATTCCGCGCAGAAGGTCGGCGCCATCCTGTCGGAAGGCATCGCTCTCGGCCATGTCGTGCTGCACGAGCCGCGCGTCGTCATCAAGGACTACATCGCCGAGGACCTGCCCAAGGAAATCAAGCGGCTCGACACCGCGCTCGCCAAGCTGCGCGCCGATCTCGACCGCATGCTGGAGCGCGGCGACGTCGCCGAGGGCGGCGAGCACCGCGAGGTGCTGGAAGCCTACCGCATGTTCGCCAACGACCAGGGCTGGTCGCACAAGCTGCACGAGGCGGTCGCCACCGGCCTTACCGCGGAAGCCGCCGTCGAGCGCGTGCAGTCCGACACCCGCGCGCGCATGCTGCGCTCGACCGATCCATATTTGCGCGACCGGCTGCACGATCTCGAGGATCTCGGCTACCGCCTGATGCGGCAGCTGGTCGGTCAGGACCACGCGCCCTCGCGCGAGCAGCTGCCCGACAACGCCATCGTCATCGCGCGCGCGATGGGCCCGGCGGCGCTGCTCGACTACGACCGCAAGCGCCTGCGGGGCATCGTGCTCGAGGAAGGCACCGCCAACTCCCACGTCTCGATCGTGGCGCGCGCGCTCGGCATCCCCGCGGTCGGCGAAGTCCCGAACGCGCCCGGTATCGCCGATCCCGGCGACGCCATCATCGTCGACGGCACCTCCGGCTCGATCTATGTGCGCCCCTCTCAGGAGGTCGAAGCGGCCTTTGCCGAGCGCGTGCGCTTCCGCGCCCGCCGCCAGGCGCAGTACCTGGCGCTGCGCGACCGGCCCTGCGTCACCAGGGACGGCCAGAAGGTCGAATTGATGATCAACGCAGGACTTGCCATCGACCTGCCGCATATCGAAGACACCGGCAGCGCCGGCATCGGCCTGTTCCGCACCGAGCTGCAATTCATGGTGGGACAGAGCCTGCCGCGCACCAGCGACCAGCTGGCGCTCTATCGCACCGTGCTGGATGCCGCGGGCATCAAACCCGTCACCTTCCGCACGCTCGACATCGGCGGCGACAAGGCGCTGCCTTATATGGAAGCCGTGATCGAGGAAAATCCCGCGCTCGGCTGGCGCGCGATCCGGCTCGGGCTGGATCGCCCCGGCCTGTTGCGCGGCCAGATCCGCGCGCTGCTGCGTGCCGGCGGCGGCCGCGCGCTACGCATCATGTTCCCGATGATCTCGGAGGTCGCCGAGTTCGATTCGGCCAAGGCGCTGGTCGAGCGCGAGCTCACTTACTTGCGTCAGCACGGCCACACGCTGCCTGAACGAATCGACATCGGCACCATGGTCGAGGTGCCGGCCCTGCTTTATCAGCTCGACGAGCTCCTGAGGAAGGTCGACTTCATCTCGGTCGGCTCCAACGATCTGTTCCAGTTCCTGTTCGCGGTCGACCGCGGCAACGCGAAAGTTTCCGAGCGCTTCGACACCATGTCGGCGCCGATCCTGCGCGCGCTGCGCGAGATCGCGCACAAATCGCAGGCGGCGAAGAAGTCGCTTTCGCTCTGCGGCGAGATGGCGTCCAAGCCGATCGGCGCGCTGGCGCTGATTGCGCTGGGCTATCGCTCGCTGTCGCTGTCGGCAACCGCGCTCGGTCCGGTCAAGGCGATGGTGATCGATCTCGATGCAAAGAAGGCCGAAGCCATGCTCGGCCCGCTCCTTGACGCGCCGGCGGGCAGCGTCTCGATCCGGCAGAAACTCACGGAATTTGCCGAGGCCGAAGGCCTGGCGTTGTAGCGGGCCTGTCCCCGCTCCCTGCCGCCTCGCCTCCTTCCGCCATTTGAGACTGAACCGATGTCGTCACTCCCCGAATCCAAGCTGGACGTCCTGCTCGCCCATCATGCCTCGCTCGAAGCCGAATCGCTGGGGCAGCTCGCCTCCGAACGCTACGTGCAGATCACGCGCGAGCTCGCCGAGATCACGCCGCTGATCGAAGCGGTGAAGGCTTACCGTTCCGCCGTCAAGGAGCTGGCCGACACCGAGGCGCTGATCGCCGATCCCGCGACCGATGCTGAGATGCGCGGCATGGCGGAAGCCGAACGCGACGAGCTCGCACCGAAAATCGAGGAGCTGGTCCAGAAGATCCGCGTTGCGCTGCTGCCCAAGGACGCCATGGACGATCGCAACGTGGTGCTGGAAATCCGCGCCGGCACCGGCGGCGACGAGGCCTCGCTGTTTGCCGGAGACCTGTTCCGGATGTACGAGCGCTTCGCTGCCTTGCAGGGCTGGAAGGTCGAGGTGATCTCGGCCAGCGAAGGCACCGTCGGCGGCTACAAGGAAATCATCGCGGAGGTGCAGGGGCGCGGCGCATTCTCCAAGCTGAAGTTCGAGTCCGGCGTGCATCGCGTGCAGCGCGTGCCCGACACCGAGACGCAGGGGCGCATCCACACTTCGGCCGCGACAGTCGCCGTGCTGCCGGAGGTCGAGGATGTCGACGTCGACATCAAGAACGACGATCTGCGCATCGAGACCATGCGCGCGCAGGGAGCCGGCGGCCAGCACGTCAACAAGACCGAGTCTGCGATCCGCATCACCCACATCCCGACCGGCATCGTGGTGATGATGCAGGACAGCCGTTCGCAGCACAAGAATCGCGCCTCCGCCATGAACATTCTGCGCTCGCGCATCTACGACGCCGAGCGCCAGCGTGTCGACGCCGCGCGCTCGGCCGAGCGCAAGGAGAAGGTCGGCTCCGGCGACCGCTCTGAGCGCATCCGCACCTATAATTTTCCGCAAGGGCGCGTCACCGACCACCGCATCAATCTGACGCTCTACAAGCTGCCGCAGGTGATCGCGGGCGAAGCGCTGGGCGAGCTGACCGACGCGCTGACCACCGAGCACCAGGCCGCGCAACTCGCCGCACAGGGCGCAGCGGCCTGAATCCGCGCTTCAGCGCGCCTCATTTGGCGCGACTTATTCAGCGTGCCTTGGCCCGGAACGATCGCAGGAGCTTGGCCAAGGCGGGAGCGGCGGCACTCAGCTCGTCCAGATGAATGCGCGAGAGCGACCGCAGCTTCTGCTCGCCCTTGGCCGTCAGCTTGACGAGAACGCGCCTTGCGTCCTCGGGATCGGCTTCCCGGCCGATCAGCTTCAGTTTCCCCATGCGATCCACCAGCTCCACCGCCGTATGGTGCCGGATCAGGAGGAAGCCGGCGATGTCGCCGACGCTGGCGCCGTCGGGGCCTGCCAATCCCTTGATCGCCAGCAACGCCTGGTGCTGCTGCGGGGTCAACCCGGCGTTCTGGGCCGCGGCTTCGCTGAAAGCAAGGAAGGTTCGCAACTGGCGGCGGAATTGGGCAAGCGCCGTGTAATCGGCCTCACGCATTGCGCCGCCCTTTGCGGGAGCAGCACGCGCCGTGTGTCCAGTCTTCCGTTTCGATTCAGCCATCCGTGCCTTCGACCTCAGCCCGCCGGCGAAGCGGGAGCTGCCGAGACTAGCAAGGAAGCCCAGGCGGAACCACCGGCGGGCGTCGCGGATTCACAAATATGGAGGCTTTTGCAGCTCTCCTATTCGTAGTTGGACAGCAGGATCTTCACCAGGATGACCTGAAAGGCGATCGGAATACGAACGCTCTTCCGCCTGATCGAACGCTGCAGCGCACTGACGATCTCGGCGCTGGTCAAGGCACCGTCGGATGCATTCGTGATCAGCTCGCCCCACATCTGCGACAGCGAGCCGCCGGGCGGGATGATCGGCCTGATGGTCACGCCGCAGCCCTGCGCCCAGTCGACGATCTCCCGCATCGTGTGAGGACCGCAATTGCGCGTCGTCGCAAGTCGCTCGGCCGTCAGCGCAAGCAGCAGCTCGCGCGAGGGCGACCAGGTCCCCTTCGGCGGCTGCTCGCCGGTGAGCTCGACCGCGAGTTCCTTCAAGACATTCTGGGCGCGCACGCTAAGTCGCTGCATCGGCACCGGCGTGCGCTTGGCCTGAGCTGAGCCGAGGGCCGGCCCGCGTTGAGCGGCGGACCGACTGCGCGGCTCCCGACATGCGCGGGCCATCGCCGGACTGCGGCGCCAAGCGTTGGTCGTTCCCATCCTCCGCAGGCCACGCGGCCTCCTGCCGCTCCGCCTCCTGCGGCCAGGATCGTCGCTTCCGGGCACCCGCTACTGTCATCCGCCGCGCCATTTCTCCCGCCGAACCCGCCAGCCTCGTACTCACAAAGACTAATATATATCGTGATCCGATATGTTTTCACGTGATAATTTTCGTCGTTCGACCAAAGGCGAAATTGACAGAAGGTGTTCACAAGCAATGTTTACGTCCAGGAGCTACACGCGGATGTGACGTGCCCGGTGCAGGCAGGCCCTCGAAGGTCGGCTGCCGCCGGACAGGTCGTGTTGTGCCTGCAAACAAGAACGACATTCGGAGGAAACGATCATGACTGACGATCTCGTCCGCCGCGGCCTCTCGCGCCGCGGCTTGCTCCAGACCACAGCGGGTCTCATCGGCGGCTCGGTGCTGCCGGCGATGCCGGCCTTTGCCGAAGACAAGCCGATCGGCACGTATCCCGCGGGCGTTTCGGGTTCCACCGCCTTCATCGGCATCTCGGTGCCGCGCACGGGAACCTATGCCGTTCAGGGCGAGGACGAGCTCAAGGGCTATCAACTCGCGATCGAGCACATAAACAGCGGTCACGACCTGATCAAGAAGATCTCGCCGAAGACAAGCAAGGGCGTGCTCGGCAAGGAGCTCAAGTTTGGCGTCGCGGATTCCGCGGCCAAACCGAACGAGGCGGTGCAGGCGCAGCAGCGCTTCATCAGCGAGAACAAGGCGATCATGATCACCGGCGGCACGTCGAGCGCTGTCGCGGTCGCGCTCAACAAGCTCGCCCAGCGCGAGAAGGTGATCTTCGTGTGCGGCATTTCCGGCTCGAACGACACCACCGGCAAGGACTGCGTCCGCTACGGCTTCCGCCAGAACTTCTTCGGCCAGACCGCCGCGGCGGCGATCGGCCCCGTCATGGTCAAGGAATTCGGCAAGGGCAAGAAGGCCGCGTACCTCACGCCGGACTACACCTACGGTCACACCGTCACCAAGTCGATGCAGGACTTCCTTGCGGCCGCTGGCTGGACCACCGTGACCAACCAGGTGGCGCCGCTCGGCGCCCCCGACTACTCCTCGTATCTTCTGAACGTCGCGAATTCCGGCGCCGATGTGCTGATCAATGTCAATTGGGGCCACGACGCGGTGCTGTCGACCAAGCAGGCCAAGCAGTTCGGTGTCCTCGACAAGATGAAGCTGGTGGTGCCGTATCAGGTGCCGTTCATCGCGCGCGAGACCGGCGGCCTGATGCAGGGCGTCTACGCCGCCACCGACTATTGGTGGACGATCGAGGACAAGTTCCCGCTGGCCAAGATGTTCAACGAGGCCTTCGAGAAGAAGTACGGCTACAAGCCGGAATGGGGCGCCGAAAACGCCTATGTCAGCTTCGCGCACTGGGCGCGCATGTGCGAGCAGGCCGGCAGCTTCAATCCGCCTGACGTGATCAAGGCCTACGAGAAGGGCGAGACCATCCCCTCTCTCGTCGGCGACGTGCACTACCGCTCCGAAGATCACCAGTGCGTCCGCCCGGTGATCATCGTCAAGGGCAAGCAGCAGAAGGACATGAAGAACAAGGAAGATTGGTACGACGTGGTCGAGGTCGTCCCCGGTGAAGGCCTGATGCAAAAACCGGACGCCTTCGGCTGCCATCCCGGCGACTACAGCTGAGCCCGCTCTAACCCTTGTGACGCCGCGGGCTGCCCTCTGCTCCTGCGGCGTCACCTTTTTGACGCGCCGCGGCGCGTCGCAACAGTGTCCATTTCATGATCAGTTGGCCCAACCTCGTTTCGCAGCTCTTCAACGGGCTGGCGCTCGGCGCGCTGCTCGCGCTGATCAGCTCCGGTCTGACCATCATCTACGGCACGCTCGGCGTGCTCAACCTCGCGCATGGCGCGATGTTCATGATCGGCGGCTATGCCGGCTTCGTCGCCTACCAGTATACGGAATCGTTCGTCCTCGCCGTCATCGCGGGGTCGCTGTTCGTGATGCTGCTCGGCGTGCTCATGGAGCGCGTCATCATCCGCCATTTCTATCATCGCCCGCACGAGGATCAGCTGCTGGTGACCTTCGGTCTCGGCATCTGTTTCGTCGAGCTCGTGCGTCTGATCTTCTCGAGCCAGTCACAGCTGGTGCCGCCGCCGGCGCTGTTCCAGGGCATCACCAATCTCGGCTTCATGTTCTATCCGACCTATCGCCTCGCCGTGGTCGGCATCGTCGCGGTCGCGCTCGGCGCGCTGTTCATCATCCTCTACCGGACCCGGCTCGGCATGATCGTGCGCGCCGGCATCGAGGACTCCGTGATGGTCGATTCGCTCGGCATCAACGTCTACCGCGTCTTCATGGTCGTGTTCGGCATCGGCGCGATGGCCGCCGGCTTTGCCGGCATCATCAACGCGCCGGTGGTCTCGCTGACACCGGGCATCGGTGACGACATCCTGGTCCAGACCTTCGTGGTGGTGGTGATCGGCGGCGTCGGCTCGTTCCCCGGCGCGATCCTCGGCGGCCTGATCGCCGGCGAGATCATCAGCGTCACCTCCATGTTCAACCCCGGCTACGCCTATGTGATGCTGTTTGCGGTCATGACGCTCGTGCTCGTGGTGCGACCGCATGGCCTGCTCGGCGTCCAGGGCCGCGAGTAAGTGATTTCGTGATGCTCAAGCAACGCCCATTCCTGATCGAGACGCTGACGGCCATCGGCCTGATCGTGGCTCCCTTTGTGCTGCCGCATCTCGGCTTCGCGCCGAACACCGTGAACCGGATCCTGGTCTGGGGCCTGTTCGGGCTCGGCTTCGACATCCTGTTCGGCTTCACGGGGTTGTTGTCGTTCGGCCAATCCGCCTTCTACGGTACCGGCGGCTTCGTCGCGGCCTATCTCCTGACGCGCGCCGGCTTCGGCAACGTGCTGGGTGCGCTGATCATCGGCATGATCGCGGCCGCCGCGACCGGCTATCTCGTCGGCCTGATCGCGCTGCGCCGGACCGGCATCTATTTCGCCATGATCACCGTGGCGATCGCACAGGTGTTCTTCTTCGTCGAGTTCAATCCGCTCTCGGATTTCACCGGCGGCGAGAACGGCCTGCCCGGCGTGCCGACGCCAAGCTTCAATCTCGGCTTCACCACCATCCACTTCACCAATGGCTGGTCGCTCTATCAATTCATCGCGCTGTGCTACCTTATCGGCGTCATCATCGCGCTCAGGATCGTCCGCTCACCGGTCGGGGCGATTCTGAGCGCGATCCGGGACAATCCGCTGCGCGCCACGGCGGTCGGCCACAACATCCACGGCTACAAGCTGACTGCTTTCGTGATCGCCGCCGCCTACGCGGGGTTTGCCGGCGGCCTGCTCGGTGTGCTCCAGGCCTTCATGCCGCCCGACGCGTTCACCTTCGAGACCTCCGGCCAGCTGGTGATGCAGACCGCGATCGGCGGCAGGGGCACGCTTTTCGGGCCGCTGGTCGGCGCGGCGGTCTGGCTCTTCCTGCAGGATTTCCTGCAGGCCGCGCTCGGGCTCGGAGCGGCCTGGAAGCTGGTGCTCGGTGTCGTGTTCGTGCTGCTGGTCTGCTTCCTGCGCGGCGGCATCGTCGGAGGCATTGCAGATCTCTATCGCCTCGCCTCCGGCAAGCGTAAGCGGACTGAAGCAGAGACTGAACAGGAAGCTGCGGACGCCGCGGCGACACTGCAATCCGCACCAGCGCCGATGCAGGCCAAGGAGGTCGAGCATCCCGCCTATTCCGGACCGATCCTGAAGGCCACCGGCCTCACCAAGCGCTATGGCGGCCTCGTCGCCAACAGCGACATCGATTTCAGCGTCAATCAGGGCGAACTGCGCGGCATCATCGGCCCCAACGGCGCCGGCAAGTCGACCTTCTTCAAGATGCTGACCTGCGAGATCGCGCCGACATCGGGCCAGATCGTGTTCGAGGGCCGCGACATCACGGGATTGAAGGTCACCGAGGTTTGCCAGCTCGGGCTCACCAAGAGCTATCAGGTCAACCAGCTCTTCACTGGCCTCACCGTTCGCCAGAACCTGACGATCGCCGCGCTGGCCGAACTGCGCGGGAAGTTCCGGCTCGATCTGTTCCGCAAGCTCTCGGGCGTCAAGGGCCTGACGGAGCAAGTCGAGCACACGCTGGCACTGGTCAATCTGACCCGCCGCGCCGATACGCCCGTGTCCGAACTCGCCTATGGCGAGAAACGCAGGCTGGAGATCGGGCTTGCGCTCGCGACTTCGCCGCGCCTGCTGCTGCTCGACGAGCCGCTCGCCGGCATGAGCCCGCGCGAGCGCATCGAGACCGTCAAGCTGCTCAAGTCGATCGCGCGCGAGCGCACGATGATCATCATCGACCACGACATGGACTCCCTGTTCGAGCTGGTCGAGCGCGTCACCGTGCTTCAGGAAGGCCGCGTGCTGGTCTCCGGCACGCCCGAAGAAATCAAGACCAACGCCGCGGTGCAGGAAGCCTATCTCGGCGGCGTTCACGGAGAGATCGCCGCATGAGCCTGATCGAGGTCAACGGCCTGAACAGCTATTACGGGGACTCCCACATCCTGTTCGACGTCGCCATGCGCGTCGAGCGCCACGAAGTGGTGGCACTGCTCGGCCGCAACGGCGCCGGCAAGAGCACCACGCTGAAGAGCCTGATGGGCGTCGTAACCCCGCGCAGCGGCAGCGTGAAATTCGACGGCGTCGACATCGCCGGACGCAGAAGCCACAAGATCGCGCTGGCCGGCATGCAGCTCGTGCACGAGGAGCGCCGCATCTTCGGCAGCCTGTCGGTGGAGGAGAACATCACCCTTGCAGGGATCACCGCGCCGAAACGCTGGCCGCTCGGCCGCATCTACGAGATGTTTCCCCGGCTGAAGGAGCGTCGTAGCAACCGCGGCACCGAGCTCTCCGGCGGCGAGCAGCAGATGCTCGCAATCGCGCGGGCGCTGGTGCGCGACCCCAAAATCGTGCTGCTGGACGAGCCGTTCGAGGGTCTTGCGCCTGTGATCGTCCAGGATCTCGTCAAGGCCTGCCGCGAGCTGGCGGCCGCCGGCCAGACCATCGTGCTGGTGGAGCAGAATCTGGCGGCGACGCTGGCGCTGGCGAGCCGGATCTACATCATCAACAACGGCCACATCGTGCATGAGGGGCCGGCGCTGGAGCTGAAGGCCCAGCCGGAACTGCTGCAGCGCTATCTCGGCGTTTGATCAGCCAGCAAGCGCCGCGACCATCCGTTTGGCGTGATCGGCGAGCACGGCCATGTCTTCCTTGCGCGTCTGCGCCGGCAATAGCTCGATATCGGACCTGACCGGCATGACGTGCATGTGCAGGTGAAAGACCACCTGCCCGCTGGCCGGCTCGCTGAACTGCTGCAGGATGATGCCCTCGGCATCGAACGCCCTCATCGCCGCAATCGCGATCCGCTTGGCGGTTCTCGCGACCGCGGCGAGATCGTCATCGGCGATATCCAGGATGCCGCGCGCCGGCGCGCGGGGAATGACCAGCGTGTGTCCGGGCGAGCGCGGCATGATGTCGAGGAAGGCGAAGCTGCGATCGTCCCTGAAGACCTCGAAGCAGGGTATCTCGCCGCGCAGGATCTTTGCGAAGACGTTCTGGTCGTCATAGGCCGTCACGGATCCCCTCCCTCGCTGCGAAGCGCGATCAAACGCGCTCCTTTCCGTTGACGCAAGCAAGCCTGCCGATCTATCCACGATGCTGGGCAGGATGGTTCCATTGACGACAGGCTTCGATTCCGGAAACAGCATAGAGAGTGCGCGGCGCGCCCTCACCGCGCGGCTGCAAACGGCCGGCATCGAGGAACCCGCGCTCGATGCGCGCCTGCTCGTCGGCGCTGCTCTGGAGCTCGATCTGACCGGCCTGATGACGCAGGCGGCACGAAAACTCACGCCTGAGGAGACCGCGCGCCTCGAACGATATGCCGAGCGCCGGGTGGCACATGAGCCGGTCGCCCGCATTCTCGGCGCGCGGGATTTCTGGGGCATGCCGTTCCGGCTGTCCGAGGCGACGCTGGTGCCGCGGCCGGACACCGAGACCGTCGTCGAGCTGGCGCTCGAGATTTTTCGCGAGCTCACGATATCGGGACAACGCCCGCGAATCGCGGATATCGGCGTCGGATCAGGCGCCATCCTGCTCGCGCTGCTGCACGAAATTCCCGATGCGTTTGGCGTCGGCACCGATGTCAGCCTGACGGCGCTCAATACGGCACGCGACAATGCGGCCGCTCTCGGCCTCGCCGGCCGCGCCGGCTTCGTCGCCTGCTCCTATGCGTCGGCGCTCGGCGGCCCGTTCGACCTCATCGTGTCGAACCCGCCCTATATCCCCTCGGCCGAAATTCCGACATTGAGCATCGAGGTGCGCGAGCACGATCCGCATTTGGCGCTCGACGGCGGCAATGACGGCTATGACGCCTACCGCGCCCTGATACCGCAGGCGGGCGAGTGTCTCGCCCCCGGCGGAGCGCTGATCGTCGAGGCTGGCCAAGGCCAGGCGAGAAATATTGAAACCCTTATGGCGGCTGCGGGGTTAATGGTGGACAGGCCACCCAAGGCCGACCTGGCGGGCATTCCGCGGGCCGTTTCGGCCCGAAAAATGCCCCCATAAAAGCCGGATTGGCCTGCAAAAAGCTCTTGGAATATCCCTTGGGAACGACTACGTTCCGGTCAACACATCGGTGCCGGCCCCGTAGACCTACGGGCGAAAGCCGGGCTCTCGGGCGAGAGCTTTACTGATATAGGTTCCAAGCCGCAGGTCCTGTGAAGCGCGATAGCCAGTGGAGCTGCGCTGCTCTCCGACCGCAAAGTGAACGAAAGCCTGATATTGCGCTTGAAGACTTACGCAAGAAAGCTGGGCTTGTTTCGGCAGGCGAAATGAATGGGTTCGCTGGCGATCAATGCTGGCGGGTGGGGAAACGCGTCTTTGTTGAGCGCGATGGTCGACGAACATCGGCAGGGATCAATCCGCTTGCGCGCGGTGCGCGTGAGCGATGCGAACCGCTGTCGCCAGGTCACTCCTAGCAATCAGTAATGCGTGCAACCTTTAGGGCTGGAATTAAAGGCAGGACATGAGAAACGGTCAGAACAAGCAGCGGATGCGCAACCGCAACAACAACAATAACAACAACAACAACCGGCGCAGCCAGAACCCGATGACCCGGGTCTATGAGTCCAACGGACCCGACATCAAGATTCGCGGCACCGCCTCGCACATCGCTGAAAAGTATCTCCAGCTCGCGCGCGACGCGCGTTCCTCCGGCGATCCCGTTGCGGCCGAGAACTACTACCAGCATGCCGAGCATTATTTCCGCCTGATCGCGGCGGCCCAGGAGCAGTTCCGCCAGAACCAGCAGCCGCGCGGTGACGAGCCGGTCAGCAGCCATAGCGACGACGGCGAAGACGACGGCGAGAATTTCTCGAATTTCGGCCAGGAGCCGGGCTTCGTCCCGCAGCCGCCGCAGCAGTCTTTCGTGCGCGAGCGCGACGGCCAGCGCGATCATCACCAGCGTGATCATCAGCAACGCGACAATCAGCAGCAGCCCTATCAGCGTGACAACCAGCAGCCGCGCGAGCACCGCGAGCGCGATCATCGTCCGCAGCCGCAATATCAGCCGCAGCCGCTGCCCGCGAACCAGCCGCAGCCCGTCATCGCCGATGCCGGCAGCGTCGATCGCCTGCCGTCCTTCATCACCGGCGCGCAGCCGCAGGTGAATGCCGGCGCCAATGGCGGCCAGGCCGGTTTCGAGGGCGGTGCCGGCGGTGGCGAACGCTATCCGCGCCGGCGGCGCCGGCCGCATGGTCCGCGCCCCGAGCGCGAGGCAGCTCCAGCCGCCTCGAGCGACGAAGTCGCGCCCGGCGAGTAAGCTTCTTCTGGTCTTCCGATCTGAAATCGTCCCGGCCTCGCCGGGACGATTTTTTTCAGCTGCGCGTCACCGTCGAGGACGGCACCAGCACCGGCTTGGCGAGCGAGGGAATGAGCCGCGCCCGTTCGCGCTTGGCGGGGATCGCGCGGTAGACCTGCTTGGTGGCCTCCACGATGTGCACGCCGGCAAAGGGCAGCGACAGCGCGGCGCCGGCGCGCTCCCACATCTGCGCCGATTTCAGCACCCAGCCGCCGGCGTAGGGCGGCATGAACAGCGCTTCGCCCCAGGCAGTCGGCGTGAACCAGGTTTGGCGCAACAGATCGGTGATCTGCGAGCGCGAATAGGGCCGGCCGTGACCGAACGGCGTGCTGTCGGTGCGGGTCCACACCCCGCGCCGGTTCGGGATCACCGCGATCACGCGCCCGGACGGCGACAGCACGCGCCACACCTCGCGCAGCAGCGCGGCCGGATCGTCCGACATCTCCAGCGCGTGGACCAGCAGGATGCGGTCGACCGCGGCGTCGGGAAGCGGCAGCGAGAATTCGTCGACCAGCGAGGCCAACGCCGGCCGTCCCGTCGGCCATTTCAGGACGCCCTGAGCCGCCGGCATGAAGGCGATGCAGCGCTCGGCATCTTCCCGGAACAACCCCAGATAGGGCGTGGGATAGCCAAGGCCGAGCACGCGGTGGCCGTCGGCACGCGGCCAGCGCTCCCTGATGCCGCGATTGATCATTTGCCGCGCCACAATCCCAAGGCGGCGGGAATAGAACTCGCGGAGGTCGACGACGTCGATGGTCATGACCGCAATGTAACATGCGCAAGGCCGGCGCCGCGCGCGGAATATTGCATTGCCTGCGCGACGTTAACGCCATATTTGTCTGGCGGGGCTGAGCGCGATGGAGATGACATGGCCGCCGAAATTCGTACTTTCAACTGTTTAAACGATAATTTCGGCTATCTGATCCACGATGTGGAAACCAAGGCGACGGCGTCCGTCGACGCGCCTGAGGCCGGCCCGATTTTGAAGGCGCTGGAGCGCGAGGGCTGGCAGCTCACCGACATCCTGATCACCCATCATCACGGCGATCATGTCGGCGGCGTCGCCGAACTCAAGCGCAAATACAATTGCCGCGTCGTCGCGCCGCACGACAAGACCACTGCGATCGCGAACGTCGATTTGCGTGTCGCCAATGCCGACGTGATCAAGATCGGCAACCTGCTGGCGCGCGTGATCGAGACGCCCGGCCACACGCTCGACCACATCTCCTACGTGTTCGACACCGAGAAGACGGTCTTCGCCGCCGACACGCTGTTCTCGATCGGCTGCGGGCGCGTGTTCGAGGGCACCTATCCGATGATGTGGGATTCGCTTCTGAAGCTGCGTGCCCTGCCCGACGACTTCAAGCTCTATTGCGGCCACGAATACACGGCCTCCAACGTCAAGTTCGCGCTTACCGTCGATCCCGACAATGCGGCGCTCCAGGCGCGCGCGGCGGAGGTGGCGAAGCTCCGGGCCGAGAACAAACCGACCATTCCCACACTGCTTGGCGAGGAGAAGCGGGCAAACGTGTTCCTGCGCGCCGATGAACCGTCGGTCGCGGCCAGGCTGCACATGAAGGGCGCGGATGCCGCCGCGGTGTTCGGCGAGCTGCGCGAGCGCAAGAACAAGTCCTGAAGACCTAGTCCTGACGGGAATCGATGCCGACCGCAGCCGAGATCATCGCGCGCCTCGAACTCCGCCCGCATCCTGAAGGCGGGCATTACCGCGAGACGTTCCGCGACCAGACCACGGACACGAACGGCCGGTCGCGCTCGACCTCGATCTATTTCCTGCTCGCACGCGGCGAGCGTTCGCACTGGCATCGCGTCGACGCGGTCGAGACGTGGCATTATTACGCCGGCAGCCCGCTGACGCTGCGCATCGCTCATGACGGTCGCTCGCAGCATGTGGTGCGCCTCGGCACCGACCTTGCGAATGGCGACCGGCCGCAGGCGATCGTGCCGGCGCAGGCCTGGCAATCCGCCGAGACCACGGGCGAGTGGACGCTGGTCGGTTGCACCGTCGCTCCGGCGTTCGAGTTCGCAGGCTTCGAGCTCGCACCAAAGGGCTGGGAGCCCTAGCTCCCTTCACCTCTTCCGCAGCACCATGTCCTTCGCCGCAATCAGGCCGCCGCCGGCGATCAGGATCGCGGCAATCGCGATGTTGGCGCTGGCTTTGGCAAAACCGGCGGCGATGAGGAAGCCGGTCGAGAGCAGCGGCGTGGCGTAGGAGGCGGCGCCGAGCACGCGGATGTCGCCGCGCTTCATGCCGATGTCCCAGGCGTAGAAGGCGGCACCGACGGGGCCGATGCCGAGCGCGATCACGGAGAGCCATTGCAAGCTCGTCTCCGGCCACACCGTGGTCTCGAGCAGGCCATGCATCAGCGCGGCAAGCACTGCAGTGGCCAGACAGAATCCCGCGACCGCATCGGTCGGCACGGCCTTGAGCCGGCGCGACAGCACCGAATAGGTCGCCCAGACGAACGCAGCGATGAAGGCGGCGACCAGTCCCGGCACCTGGCCCGGCGCGAAGCCAGAGGTGTTGCCGGCAAACAGCAGCACGGTGCCGACAAGGCCGAGCACCGCGCCGACGATGTGATGCAGGGCGAGCCGCTCGCCCGGCAGGAACGACGAGAACAGCACGATCAGGAGCGGCCACAGATAATTCAGCAGGCCGGCCTCGGCCGGCGGCGCGAAGCGCAGGGCGAGAAAATACAGCGCGTGATAGCCGAACAGGCCGCCGACGCCGACGGCCCAGACGACGAGCGGCTGGCGCAGGCTTTTCGCCGCTTCGCCGCGGCCGATCCAGGTGAGCAGACCGACGAGGCCGCCGATCGCGAAGGTCATCGCGGCGAGCTGGAACGCCGGGATCCTTCCGGTCGCCACCGTCATCACTGACAGCAGCGACCACATCAGGATCGCGGTCAATCCAATCAGCGTGGCTGTGCGCGGGGTCATCAATCAAAGGCCTGAGGACGATGATGCCCGGCACGAGGCCGGGCATTTTCGTCTTCACTATCGCCTTGTCGCGCCTGACGCTACAGGCTTTTAGCTTGCGCTATCTCAGGCCTGATATTGGCCGCCATTGATGGTCATGGTCGAGCCCGTGATGAAGCCGGCCTCGTCGGCCGCGAGGAACACGACCGCGCGCGCAATCTCCTCGGGCTCGCCGAGCCGGTTGACCGGGATCTGCGGAATCACGTTCTTCTCCAGAACGTCTTTCGGCACCGCCTGGACCATTTCGGTGTTGATGTAGCCGGGGCAGATCGCATTCACGGTGATGCCGCCCTTGGCATTCTCGAGCGCGAGCGCCTTGGTGAAGCCGATGTCGCCGGCCTTCGCCGCGGAATAGTTGACCTGACCGAACTGCCCCTTCTGGCCGTTGATCGACGAGATCGAGATGATGCGACCGAACTTGCGTGAACGCATGCCTTCGATGACCTGGCGCGTCATGTTGAACAGCGAGCCGAGATTGGTGTTGATGACGGCGTTCCACTGATCGAGCGTCATCTTGTGGAAGGCGGTGTCGCGGGTGATGCCGGCATTGTTGACGAGCACCTCGACCGGACCGAGATCGGCCTCGACCTTCTTCACGCCCTCGGCACAGGCGTCGAAACTGCTGACGTCCCATTTGTAGACGGCAATGCCGGTCTCCGCCTTGAACTTATCCGCCGCGGCGTCGTTGCCGGCATAGCTCGCCGCAACCTTGTAGCCGGCCGCCTTCAGCGCCTTGCTGATCGCAGCACCGATGCCCCGCGTACCACCCGTGACCAATGCAACACGTGCCATGTCGTATTCCTTCCCTTGGACTCTTCGGACGTTTCTGACGTGATCGTTTTTTAACTGCGGATTATGCGGGACGTTTGACGGACATCAAGAACAAAACGCCCGGCGTTGAGCCGGGCGTTTCTCTTTAGTCGAGGCTTGCGCGGTTGCGAAGAATATTTGATTTGCAACCGCTGCCTTTTTAGTCGCGTGCAACGCACTAACCGATGTGTGCAGCGCACGCGCGCATGACACGTCAGTTACGTGTCAGCCATCTTCAGTCGCGCGCAATGCACATCGCGATGCCCATGCCGCCGCCGATGCACAGCGTGGCAAGGCCCTTCTTCGAATCGCGCTTCTGCATTTCGTGCAGCAGCGTCACCAGCACGCGCGCGCCGGAGGCACCGACCGGATGGCCGATCGCGATCGCGCCGCCATTGACGTTGACCTTGGAGGTATCCCAGCCGAGGTCCTTGTTGACCGCGCAGGCCTGCGCCGCGAAAGCTTCGTTGGCCTCGATCAAGTCGAGATCGCCGACGTTCCAGCCGGCCTTCTTCAGCGCGGCGCGCGAGGCCGGGATCGGGCCCGAGCCCATGATCTTCGGATCGACGCCGGCCTGCGCCCACGAGACGATTCGCGCGAGCGGCTTCTTGCCTTCCTTGGCCGCCTGCTTGGCGGTCATCAGCACCACGGCAGCCGCGCCGTCATTGATGCCGGACGCAGAGGCTGCGGTGACCGTGCCTTCCTTCTCGAAGGCGGGCTTCAGCTTGGCCATGGCCTCGATCGTTGCGCCATGACGGGGATATTCGTCGGCACTGACGACGACGTCGCCCTTGCGCGACTTGATGGTGACAGGGACGATCTCGTCGTTGAACTTGCCGGCCTTCTGCGCCGCCTCGGCCTTCTGCTGCGAGGCGACCGCGAACTCGTCCTGCTGGGCACGGGTGATCTGCCACTGCCGCGCCACGTTCTCGGCGGTGTTGCCCATGTGGTAGCCGTTGAAGGCATCCCACAGGCCGTCCTTGATCATGGTGTCGACGAACTCGACCGGGCCCATCTTGACGCCGCCGCGCAGATATTGCGCGTGCGGGGCCATGCTCATGGATTCCTGGCCGCCGGCGACCACGATCTCGGAATCGCCGTTGAGCAACGCCTGGTAGCCGAGCGCGACCGTGCGCAGGCCCGAGCCGCACAGCTGGTTGACGCCCCAGGCCGGGCTCTCCACCGGAATGCCGGCGGCAATCGAGGCCTGACGGGCCGGGTTCTGACCCTGGGCGGCGGTCAGGATCTGCCCCATGATGACTTCCGAGACCCGGCCGGGCTCGATGCCACCGCGCTCCAGCGCCGCCTTGATGGCGATGGCGCCGAGATCGTGGGCGGGAAGGGTCGCGAAGGCTCCGTTGAAGCTTCCGACCGGGGTGCGGGCGGCGCTGACGATGACGACATCGTCTGACATGGGCATCTCCTGAGGCTTGAGGTTTCTTGAAAGGGGCAGGCGGGGCTTAGGAATACGGCTCGCCAGTCTCGTCGGCCATCCTGTTAACGTCGTTGAGGCATGTCAATCGGCCGGCGACCGAATTCATGCCGCGGCGCATTCAAAATAGCGTTCTTGGCGCTTTCGCAAGCAAGATTTTGCTCCGCAATTAACCGTGCCGCACAAAACGGTAGCGTGACCCCTTTGAAAATGCTTATTTTGTTGCGTTGCGTACTCTTCCCGCCCTGCGGCATTGCCCGCCGGGTTCCCGTTCTCCGCGCTTGCAAGTGAGAGCCCATGGCGAAATCAGACCAACCCACCACCATCAAGAAATACGCGAACCGCCGGCTCTATAACACCGGGACGAGTACCTATGTGACGCTGGAAGACCTCGCCGCGATGGTCAAGGATGGCGAAGATTTCCTGGTCTATGACGCCAAGACCGGCGACGACATCACCCGCTCCGTGCTCGCCCAGATCATCTTCGAGCAGGAGAACAAGGCCGGCCAGAACCTGCTCCCAACGACCTTCCTGCGCCAGCTCATCCGCTTCTACGGCGACAGCATGCAGATGGTGGTGCCGAAATATCTGGAGCAGTCGATCGCGACCTTGACCCAGGAGCAAGAGAAGTTCCGCAAGCAGATCGCCAATAGCCTGTCCGGCACTCCTTTTGCTCCTTTGGAGGAACAGGTCCGCCGCAACATGGAGCTGTTCCAGCAGACTTTTTCGATGTTCAAGCCCTTCGTCCCGCCGCGGTCGGCGACAAGCGCTGAGACCGAGCCGGACGCGACCGCAGAGACCCCGAAGGACAGCAACATCGACGATCTGCGCCAGCAGATGAAGGAAATGCAGGAACGCCTGGAGCGGATGTCAAAGAAGGACGAATAGCTCTTTCGTCTGTGCTGGCGCGCCCCCATGTGGTGGGTGCGCAAGCTGCCGGTTGAGAGCGATGCTGCCTCGTTCGCTGTTCATGCCGGCTTAGTCCGGAGCACGCGCCTTGCCTGACCGAAGCGGCCATTGGGAGCACGTGTACGCCACCAAGGGCGAGACGGAAGTCAGCTGGTTTCAGAACAACCCGGCGATCTCGCTCGAGATGATCCGCGCGGCGACGGCGGATCATGACGCCGCCATCATCGATATCGGCGGCGGCGCTTCGCGGCTGGTCGACGCTCTCTTGCACGACGGATATCGCGATGTTGCCGTGCTGGACCTTTCCGCCAACGCGCTCGAGGCGGCCAAGCGCCGAATTGGCCAAGCCGCCTCGACGATCGACTGGATCGTCGCCGACGCCACGACGTGGCGGCCGGCGAGGATCTACGATGTATGGCATGATCGCGCGGCGTTTCACTTCCTGACCGATCCCCGCGACAGGGCTGCTTATGTCGAGCGTCTGCGATCTGCGGTTGCGCCCGGCGGCCACGTCATCATCGCGACGTTTGCGCTCGACGGTCCGGAGAAATGCAGCGGCTTGCCGGTGCAGCGCCATGACAGCGCCAGCCTTGCAGCGGAGCTGGGGCCGGAGTTCGAGCTGGTCGAGACGCGCGGCGAGACGCATCACACGCCGTGGAATTCGACGCAGGCGTTTCAGTTCAGCCGGTTTCGGAGGCGGAGCTAAGAAGTCGGTGTCATGCCCCGCGCAGGCGAGGCATCCAGTACGCCGCGGCCCATCGGGTCAATCACTGCTGCCTCTGGAATACTGGATCGTCCGCCTTCTCGGACGATGACAGCGGAGTCCGTGGCGCGCATGCGAGCCTAAGCCGCCAGCCTCACCGCATGCGCAAAGTCCCAATAGAGCTTGCGCGCTTTGGTGTAGAACGGGCCCGGCTTCAGCTCGCGCTCGTCGATGCGGATCACCGGGGCGACCTTGGCGAAATTGCCGGTGGAGAAGATCTCGTCGGCGGCCAGGAAATCGGCATAGCGCAACGTCTTCTCGACCACGGTGACACCGTCGCCGCGAAGCAGATTGATGACGCGTTGGCGCGTGATGCCGTTGAGGAACGTGCCGTTGGGCACGGGCGTATAGACCACGCCGTCCCTGGCCATGAACACGTTGGAATTGCCAAATTCCGCGACATTGCCGAGCATGTCGAGCATCAGCGCGTTCTGGAAGCCGCGGGAAGCTGCTTCCGCGAGCGCGCGCGAATTGTTCGGATAGAGGCAGGCCGCCTTCGCCTCGACCGGCGTGCATTCGGCGGTGGGCCTGCGAAACGGCGACAGGGTGATGGCGTTGCCGACGGGCTTTGGCATCGGCGCCTCGTAGATGCACAGGCACCAATTGGTGCTCTCGGGGTCGAACAGGACGCCGCCGCCCGCGCCGTTCTGCGCCCAATACATCGGACGGACGTAGAGCTCGGCATCGGCCGCAAAGCGCGCAATGCCTTCCGTTGCGAGCGTGAGCCAGGTGCCGGTATCGACCACCGGCTTCAGGCCAAAATTGATCGCGGATTGATTGGCGCGCGCGACGTGACGGTCGAGATCGGGCGCGACGCCCTCGAACGCGCGTGCACCGTCGAACACCACCGAGCCGAGCCAGGCCGCATGCGTTCGCGGACCCATGATCGGCACATTGCCGTCGTGCCATTTGCCCTCGAAGAAGGTCCAGCTCGGCGAATATTCGATCGGCTTCTTGATTTCGGCCATGACCGGCCTCCCCTTGGAAATACCCAGGCACTATTGTCCCAATTTCTAAACGATTTGCTGCGGCGACTAGGTGAGTTACCCTCTCCCCTTGTGGGAGAGGGTGGCTCGCCGCGTAGCGGCGAGACGGGTGAGGGGTATCTATCCGCGAGCTCATTTGTGGAGAAAACCCCTCATCCGGCGCTGCGCGCCACCTTCTCCCACAAGGGGAGAAGGAAGATGCCGCTCGACCCGCTCGCAAAGCGCTTGTTGACCATGATGGCTGCGGCCGCGCCGCAGGCGAGAAGCCGGCCGAGCGTGGAGGCGCGGCGGCAATCGCTGGCCAAGCTGATGCAGTTCGCGCGCACCGATGCGCCGGATGTGACGACACGCGACGGTGTGCTGCCCGGCCGCGCCAGCGAACTGCCCTATCGCCTTTACACGCCGGCAAATGCCGAGGAGCGCGCGCCCGGCTTCGTGTTCTTTCATGGCGGCGGCCTCGTCGCCGGCAGCATCGCCACGCATGATCGCATCGCAGCGGCGCTGGCGCATGCGACCGGTTGCCGTCTCGTCTCGGTCGACTACCGGCTTGCGCCGGAGCACAGATTTCCTGCCGCCGTCGACGATGCGATCGCCGCCACCGAATGGGTTGCGCGCGAGGCCGCATCGCTCGGCATCGACGCGGACCGTCTGGTGGTCGGCGGCGATTCCGCCGGTGCGACGCTCGCTGCGATCGTGTGCCAGGAAGCGGCGCAAACCGCTGGCCTCGCCATCGCCGCGCAATGCCTGATCTGCCCCGTGCTGGATTTCGAGGAAACCTCGCCCTCACGCGAGGCCTTTGCCGAGGGCCATCTGATCGATCGCGTCACCATCGAGGCCGATCTTTCCGACTATCTGCCTGACGGCGTCGACACCGCCGACCCCCGCGTTTCTCCCTTGCGCGCAACACGCCTCACCGGCCTGCCGACCGCGATCATCCACACGGCCGAGTACGACCCGATGCGCGATGAAGGCAATGCCTATGCCCGCAAGCTGCTCACTGCTGGCGTCGCCGTCGAGCATGTCTGCCACGACGGCATGGTTCACAATTTCCACGCCATGGGCGCGATCCTTCCGCAGGCGCAGCTCGTGCTGTCGCAGATCGGCGAGCAGGTGCGGCGAGCGGTGGGGAAGTAGCGCGGATCACACCCGCGCGTCGAGCACAGCCCTGGCGGCCACGACATATTCAGGCCAATGTGCATCCGCATAACGTTCGGCCTGCCTTGCGCAGGTGACATCTGGCGCATGCGCAGCCGCAATGGTGCGCGCGAAGCGCTCCTCGGCGACCGTCACGTCGTCAGGCGCGGACGTCGGTATGGCGGCCACGGCCGTCGGAGCAACAGCGAGCCCCGCCAGACCAGTGAGCAGAATGCGGCGTGACGTGTTCATGGCTGTCGTCCTTCCATTGTCTCGCCTGCACCCCGGCCGGCGTGTGTGTGTCGGTGCAATCACCACAAGGTAGCCGCCCACGTCCGTGCAGTCCACCGCTTGCAATAGCGCTTGACCGCACCAACGATCACGTTCCATCTAGGAAGAATTCCGTCACCAAATCGCCGCGCGTCGGATTGTCTCGTGCTCGATCATAACCCCATGCATCGCCAGGCTCTGCGCGCTGCCGCGATGGGGCTGCTTTGTCTGACGATTTCGACCCGCGCGGGCTTCGCTGCCGACGACGGGGACGGCGCACCGGCGAAGCCGGCCGTACCAAACATCTATCTCGATCTCCGTACGATCTATGCGACGATTCCGGCGGGCACGCTCGGGCTCGGCTTCGGCAACACGTCATTGTCGGCCGCATTCCAGGCGCTGGCGGCGCGCCGGGGCGCAAGCTTGCCGAACGGCTTGCCGGCCGCGAAATCGATCGCCGTCGATCTGCCGCTGACGGTCGACGTCAGCGATCGCGTCTCGCTCTATGGCGGTGTGTCGGGCTCGACGACCGACATCGGCGGCGGCTGGTCGGCGTTCGACATCACGAGCTGGAACATCGGCGTCCAGGCCGACCTCTATCAACAGAACGGCGGGAAGATCCCGACCATCACACTGCAATCGACCCTGACCCAATCGGTGCCGAACGAGCAGGGCATGACGAATTCGTTCAACAACATCCTGGAATTCGACTACGCGCTCGACGAGGACGAGACGCGGGGCTGGTTGGCCGGCGTGCAATATACCCACACCGACATCGCCAGCCAGCTCGCCAGCATCCGGCCGAACACGATCCTCTATGCCGGCGGCTATTACCAATGGCCGAGCAATTGGAAGTTCACCGGGCGCCTTGGCATGCAGTCGTTCGGCGGCGCGCAGCTCGCCGGCCGGACCTTGGCGGCGTCCTTCACCCAGCCGATCCTTAGGCTCGACCTCGACCGCATGGACGACAACGACAACCGCCTGTTCGGCATCACCGCGCAGATCGCGTGGACGCCAAAACCGTCCTACCAGGTGACGCTGCGGACGCCGCTCTACGCCATCCGCAATTAGTGCGGCCACGGTCACCCCACCTCGCTCGTCAACCAATCGTTAATCGTCATCCAAAATCCCTGATCGCGTTACATCGCCGCAAGGAACCTTGAGCGAGACTGGACCGGCTGTTTGGTGCCGTGTTCGTCCCGTCGTTTTCGCTTTGGAGGCTGCGAATGTCCCGCTTGGTTCCGGAACGGACGTTCCTTGCTGGGAAGATCTTTTTCAATTTCGGCCAGTCTTCGATCGACTGCGTCGTGCGCCGGCTGACCGAAGACGCCGCGACGCTCGAGATGGAAAGCGGCCTTGGCGTACCCGAGCGTTTCCAGCTCAGGTTCGCGGGGCGCGATATCCTGACCTGCCGTGTGATCTGGCGGTCGGGCCGTCAGGTCGGGATCGCCTTCGAGCAGCCAGGCAGCGTCGAGCGAGCGGTCGGCGAGGAGCGGGAACGCTCGTCCGACGCGCTGATGCGCAGCCAGATGCTGGCGCTGCGCGCGGCGCTCGATCATGTGCCGACCGGCATCGTGCTGCTCGACTCCAGTCTCAGGGCGCGCCTGATCAACCGGTCGTTCCGCAAGATGTGGCGCCTGCCTGACGAAGTTGCCGACAGCAACCCATCCATCCTCACGCTGCTCCATCACGGCCGTGACACCGGCGCCTATGAAGTGCCAGATCCCGAACTCGATGCCCTGGTGGCGGAACGCGTCCGCGTGATCGAGGCCGGTGATCCGACGCCGATTGATCTGCGCCGGACCAATGGCGATGTCGTGCGTGTCCAGGTCACGCCCTTGCCCGATGGCGGGCGCATGCTGACCTATACGCCCGTCACGGACATCGTGCGCGCCTCCGACGAGCTGAAGCTGCTGCGGGATGCGCTCGAGAATGTCCAGGATGGAGTCCTCCTTCTCGACTCCGACCTGCACGCCACCTTCATGAACCGGCGTATGCGACGCTTTTGGGAGGTCAGCGAAGACGAGGCCGCGAGCCGGCCGGCCTATTCGTCGCTCGTGCGGCGCCTGCATCGCGCCAGCGCGCCGAATCTTCCGACAAACGAGATCGCGAGATTTCCGGCGCGTCGCGTCGAGGAGGTCACGGCTGGCGACCATGTGCGCGATCTGCAGACGCCGGACGGACGGCGCATCAGAGCCCATTGCACCACGATGTCGAATGGCGGCCGCATGCTGACCTATATCGACATCACCGACCTGACGCAGAAAGCTGCGATGCTGGAGACGCTCGCCACCACCGATTCGCTCACCGGCCTTTACAACCGCCGCCACTTCCTCGAGAGCGTCGAGGCTGAATGGAGCCGGTTTCAGCGCTACTATCGCTCCGTCTCGGTGCTGATGCTCGACATCGACCACTTCAAGTCGGTCAACGATCGCTACGGCCATGCCGTGGGCGACGCCGCGATCAGGGCGGTTGCCGCCGCGTGTCTCGACGGCAAGCGCAAATCGGACATCGTCGGCCGCCTTGGGGGCGAGGAGTTCGCCGTTCTCCTGCCCGAGACCAGCCTGTCGCGGGCGAGGACTGTCGCCGATCGCATCCGCAAGCGCGTGATGAGCGCGCAGATCGTTGCCGGCGAGATTGAGTTCGGCGTCACCGTGAGCATTGGCATCGCGGAGGCCACGGTCAGCATGTCCGGCATCGACGCGCTGATGGGCGCGGCCGATCACGCGCTCTACCAGGCCAAGGCCGAAGGCCGCAACCGCTGCATCGCCTTCGCGCCTCCGCCGCCTGCAAGCAAAGCGGCGGAGTGATCGAAGCAAGCAGCTCTCAGTCCGGCACCGGCACGTCGAACGTATTCAGCGTGACCGAGACCATGCAGTAGACGCCGACCAGATACGACAGCTCGGCAGCGCCATGCTCGCCGAACTCCTTCACCGCGGCGCGCCAAGTCAACTCCGGCAACACGCCGCCGCTGACCAATGCGGACGCCACGTCATAGGCGACGGCCTCCTGCTTGGTCAGATCCACCGGTCGTTGCCCCGCGACGATGGTGGCGAGCTTCTCGTCGGACAGGCCGCGCTGCTCGGCGACCAGCACATGGGCATAGAGCTCGTAGCCGGAACGGAAATGCGAGCCGGTGACGAGGATGGCGACTTCGCGCACCGGCGCGGGCAGCAGCGGGTTCGACGCGATCGCCTTGACCAGCTCCCACACCGGCTTGCCGAAGCGCGGCTCGCGGACCCAGGGATTCCAGGGCCCGAGCAGCGCGCCGTCGTCGCGCATGTTCACAAAGCCCTTGAAGTGGTCCTTGATACCGGCTCGCATGTCGTCATAGAGCGGCTTCTGTTCGTCGGTCAGATCCTTGGGATCGAGAATGGGAAGACGCATGGTGGGAGTCTCCTCGTTGAGAAGAGAGGACGGTCGCGCGCGTTATCGCGCAAGGCAAGTGAAGTTGCTGTGACGATCGTGCAACTTTGCAAGGAGTGTACAGACGCTCGCACAACCGTGCTATGTCCCGGTATCTGTCATTGGCGAGGCATCGAATGACCGATCTAATCGTCGGACTTGATAGTTGGATAGTTCAGGACGGCAACTACGGTGATTTCGCTCAAGCGACAAATGTCTCATTCGCGCTCGAATTTATTCCGGTAGTCCCACTTCCGAAGTGTGGCCGATTTGACCGCAAAGCTCCGTCACTCAGGCAAGTTGTGGAAAGTTCGTACGCAGTTGTTGGGCAGGTGGTGCACGCGCAAGATGATTGGTGGGTGCTGGACGTTGGTATTCTCATGTATTGCGAGGGAAAGCCTCCAGACAATGCTCCCCTGGACGCCTGGTTGGAAGGACTAATCTCTATCGGAGTGAACCCATTCTTTTACTTCGAAAGTCATGCGCACCAGCCAGGCGCCCCCGCCTTGGTCTACGATTGGAGCATCGACAGGATTGAAATGGAGACAGGTCCCTTCATTGAAACGAAGCCAAAGCACTTTGAGCGGGATCCCGAGAAATGCGGATGGAAAGAGGTCGCCCGGACCGATGCTTGGCACGAACAGGGCCCTTATCTGCTCCACTGTACGCGTCTAGGTGGGCCCCGCGCAGCGCAGAGCCAGCGCGGACCCTGATCGACGGATTGCAGGTCTGACCGCTCAAAACTCCAGCGGCGCGTTGTCGACGACTTCCTTCATCACGAAGAAGGTGCGGGTCTGGCGCACGCCGGGCAGCGCGATGAGCTGCTCGCCGTGGATGCGGTTGAAGTCTTCCATGTCGCCGACCCGGATCTTGAGGAAATAGTCGAAGTCGCCGGCGACGAGATGGCAATCGAGCACGAATTTCAGCTTGGCGATCGCCTGCTCGAAGATGGCAAAGCTCTCCGGCGTCGAGCGGTCGAGCACGACGCCGACCATCACCAGCGTACCCTTGGCCACCTTCTTGGGGGCGACCATGGCGCGCACGGCGGCGATGAACCCGTCCTCGAACAGGCGCTGGGTCCGGCGATGACAGGTGGCGGGGCTGATCGCGACTGATACAGCCAGCTCGGCATTGCTGAGCCGGCCGTTATTCTGGAGCAATCTCAGGATCTTAAGGTCAGTGCGATCGAGACGGGCGGCCATGAAAGAAACTTCCATAGAAAAACGATTTTACGGAAGAATTCTTAGCAAATGTCGCCGTATTCGCAAGAACCCGCGCAATATAGGCGCAATATTCGAGAGCACATTTTCCTAGAGCGATGCTAGGCAGCGGCGGACATCAACGCCAATCGGGATGCCCCATGAAGCTGGACAAATTTCCGCGCTATCCGCTGACCTTCGGCCCGACGCCCATCGAGAAGCTGGAGCGGCTGTCAAAACATCTCGGCGGCAATGTCGAGGTCTATGCCAAGCGCGAGGACTGCAATTCGGGCCTTGCCTATGGCGGCAACAAGCTGCGCAAGCTCGAATACATCATCCCCGACGCGATCGCCTCCAACGCCGACACGCTGGTCTCGATCGGCGGGGTGCAGTCGAACCACACCCGCATGATCGCGGCGGTCGCGGCCAAGATCGGAATGAAGTGCCGCCTGGTGCAGGAAGCCTGGGTGCCGCACGAGGACGCCGTCTATGATC
Source organism: Bradyrhizobium sp. 195 (assembly GCF_023101665.1). Classification (NCBI taxonomy): domain Bacteria; kingdom Pseudomonadati; phylum Pseudomonadota; class Alphaproteobacteria; order Hyphomicrobiales; family Nitrobacteraceae; genus Bradyrhizobium; species Bradyrhizobium sp. 195. The sequence continues at coordinate 7,920,464 of NZ_CP082161.1, forward strand.
GGGTCGGCAACATCATGCTCTCGCGCATCATGGGCGCCGACGTGCGCTTGGTCGACGACGGTTTCGACATCGGCATCCGCAAAAGCTGGGAGCAGGCGATCGAAGAGGTGAAGGCGGCCGGCGGCAAGCCTTACGCCATTCCCGCCGGCGCCTCGGTGCACAAGTTCGGCGGCCTCGGTTACGTCGGCTTCGCCGAAGAGGTGCGCAAGCAGGAGAAAGAGCTCGGCTTCAAGTTCGACTACATCATCGTCTGCACTGTCACCGGCTCCACCCATGCCGGCATGCTGGTCGGCTTCGCCGCCGATGGCCGCGCCCGCAAGGTGATTGGCATCGACGCCTCTTTCACGCCGGCCCAGACCAAGGCGCAGGTGCTCGAGATCGCGCAGAACACGGCTGAACTCGTCGAGCTCGACAGGGAGCTCGTCGCCGACGACGTCGTGCTGATCGAGGACTACGCCTATCCCGCCTATGGCGTGCCGTCGGAAGAGACCAAGGAGGCCATCCGCCTCAGCGCACGTCTCGAAGGCATGATCACCGACCCCGTCTACGAGGGCAAGTCTATGCAGGGCCTGATCGATCTTGCGAAGAAGGGCTATTTCGAGAAGGGCGCAAAGATCCTCTACGCCCATCTCGGCGGCGCCCCCGCGCTGAATGGATATGCGTATGCGTTCCGGAATGGGTGAGGCATGAGGAGGCGGGGCGATAGCCGCCTCCTCCATCTCCGTAGCCCGGATCCGGGAATCGTACGATACGGAAAGCCTGCCCCGGATTGCGCTTCGCTCCATCCAGGCTACGGCACCTGCGATCGCTTACCGCGTCCTGACGATTTGCAGCAGCTCGTCGCCGTAATGCTCGAGCTTCTTGTCGCCGATGCCGGGCACGTTGCGTAGTTCATCGAGTGTGGCCGGCCAGGCCCGGACGATGCCGTCGATGGTGGCATCGTGCAGCACGACATAGGCCGGCACGCCGCGTTCGCGGGCGATGTCTGAACGCCAGGACCGCAGCCGCGCACGCAGTTCCGGATCGACGTCGCCCTGCGGCGCGCTGGCCGCAGGCGCGAGATCGCCGCGGCGCGATTTGCCGCGACTGGCGCGGACGCGCGTGCCGGGCGCTTCCTCACGCAGCCACACCTCGGTCTCCCCGCGCAGCACGCCGCGCGCAGTCTCGGTCAGCTTCAGCGCCCCAAACGCCTCGCTGTCGCTCTGCAAATGCCCCATCGCCACCAACTGCCGCAGCACGGTGCGCCACTGCTTTTCGTTGAGTTCGCGGCCGATGCCGAACACCGACAATTTGTCGTGGCCGAACTGCGTCACCTTCTCGGTCAGGCGCCCGACCAGCACATCGATTAGGTGCATCGCGCCAAAACGCTGTCCGGTGCGATAGATGCAGGACAACAGCTTCTGCGCCAGCACCTTGCCGTCGCGCATCTTTGGCGGCGTCAGGCAATTGTCGCAATTGCCGCAAGCCTCGCCCATCACGATCTCGCCGAAATAGGCGAGCAGGCGGCGGCGCCGGCAGTGCGGCGTTTCGGCAAGGCCAACGAGCGCATCGAGCTTGCCGATCGAGACCCGCTTGAATTCGTCGGAGGCGCTGGACTCGTCGATCATCCGACGCTGCTGCACGATGTCAGAGAGACCATAGGCCATCCAGGCCGCCGACGGCTTACCGTCGCGGCCGGCGCGGCCTGTCTCCTGATAATAGGCCTCGATGCTCTTGGGCAGATCGAGATGAGCGACGAAGCGCACGTCGGGCTTGTCGATGCCCATGCCGAACGCGACGGTCGCGACGATGACGATGCCGTCCTCATTGAGAAAGCGGTCCTGGTTGCGCGAGCGCACTTGGCTGTCGAGCCCGGCGTGGTAGGGCAGCGCCGCAATGCCGGCGTCCTGAAGCGCGGCGGCGACCTCCTCGACTCGATTGCGGGACAGGCAATAGACCACGCCGGCATCGCCCGCATGCCGCTCCCGGACGAATTCCTTCAGCTGCGATACGGCACTACGCTTGTCGACGATCTCGTAACGGATGTTGGGCCGGTCGAAGCTCGAGACGAATTGCGGTGCGCCCGTGAGCTGGAGCCGTTCGACGATCTCTCTGCGCGTCAAGTCGTCGGCGGTCGCGGTCAGCGCGATGCGCGGCACGTCGGGAAAGCGCTCGGCGATGATGGAGAGGCCGACATATTCGGGACGGAAGTCATGGCCCCATTGCGAGACGCAATGCGCCTCGTCGATCGCGAATAGCGCCACCTTCGCCTGCGCCAGCAGCGACAGGCAGCGCGGCGTCACCAGGCGTTCCGGCGCGACATAGAGCAGATCGAGATCGCCCGCGAGCAGGCGCCGCTCGATATCGGAGGCATCCTGCAGAGTCAGCGACGAGTTCAACGCGGCGGCGTTGACACCGGCCTCGATGAGGCCGGCGACCTGATCGCGCATCAAGGCGATCAACGGCGACACCACGATGCCGCAGCCTTCGCGCAGCAGTGAAGGAAGCTGGTAGCACAGCGACTTGCCGCCGCCGGTCGGCATCAGCACCAGGCAATTGCCGCCGTCGGTGACGTGCCTGACGATCTCACCCTGCTCGCCGCGAAAACCCGGCAGGCCGAATACCGAATGCAGCACCGACAGCGCATCGCGGCCGTTGGCCGGCGCAGGTAGCGGGGCGGTGGAGGGAGCGGACATGGGCGGGATGGAACCAAGGCCGTGAGATTCGTCACAAGGCCAGTCGCATAGCGGCGCGGGCGTGGCAAGAGCGTTTGCGGGGCGCGGCGCGGCTCTTCCCCTCCCCTTGTGCGAGAGGGTGGCTCGCCGCGGAGCGGCGAGATGGGTGAGGGGTCTCTCTCCACGAACTCGATAGTAGCGCTTGCGGAGAGATACCCCTCATCCGGCGCCATAGCCGAAGCTTCGCTTCGGCGTTCTTAAGAACGGCGGCCGAAGGCCGCCTACGCCACCTTCTCCCGCAAGGGGAGAAGGGAAGAAGCCTCTTACGCTCCGATTCGTCGCAGCGCTTCTGCGACCGTCACGATCGGCATGTTGCGCTTTCCGGCCGCTTCCAGCGCATGACGCATCAGGTCTGGGGTGCAGCCGTAGGGGCTCGGCGTGATCGCCACGTCGTGGCCATAGAAGATGAGCCATCCGCCGCTCGCGACCGCCTCGTCGAAATAGCGATCGACGCCGGCCCTATCGATCTCGCAATCGACCAAGGGCGAAGCGCGCAGGAACTGGAGGTCGATGACGTCGCTGTTAACGCCGGGGAGGATGCCGCGCGCCGAACGGAAGGCCTTGGCGAGCTGCGGCTTGCGCCAGACCGAGGCAATCCCGTAGGGATGGGCGAAGTTCTCCAGCGTGATCGAGGAATCGATACGGCGGAAATAAGCGCGGTTTCGCTCGATCTCGCGCGCCATCGCAGCCTCGTCGAGATTGGCCGAGCACTGATGCGAGAATGTGTGGCAGGCAATCTCGTGACCGGCGCGGTGAAGCCGGATGATCGCGTCATCGGACAGGCCATGCCAGTGATCCGACGGCTGGCCGATCAGGCTGCCGGCGAGATAGAATGTACCGCGGCCGCCATGCTTTTCCAGAAGCTCGGCGCCCTCGCCTGCCGCGCTGTCGGGGGCATCGTCGAAGGTGAAGCTCACGATCGGCGCATGCGCAGGCAGCCGGTGCGGCGCGGCGCGGAAATGCCGGGCCAGCCGATTGCTCACGCGTTCCTGGAGTGCCGACCACACGACTGCGTTTCCCGTGATGTGCGTATTTCTGTACTGAAACATTCGCGCACTGGTTGAGGCAAGCCTAACGCTTGGGTAATCCTAACGCGGAGCCAACGTCCTTCGGCTGACGCGCGGGGACCGACGCATGGGCTCCCTCGCTGAGATATTGCAACCAGTTGCGAAAAAGCACTGCCGCCGCGCCGCCGGCGCCGATATCGGCGCGCAAATTCAGCCCCGGCAGCTCGTTGGTGAGCGCGGGATGACGCTGGTGCGCCGCCTTCTTCTCGAAGCGGGCCAATTTCTCTTCCGTCGCTGCGTCAAAATAGCTCACGGGCAGGCGGGGATAATTCTCCCGCTCGCGCGCGAGATAGCGGCCGATGTCGCGCAGATATTCGCGCTGGAGCGACAGCGCATCGTATTCCGGGTGCCCCTGGAAGAACACGAAGCGGCTGGCATATTGGCGAACGAAAACATCGACGCCCGCATGGGCGGAGCGTGTCAGCACCTGATAACCGGCCTGCACCAGGTCGCTCTCCGCAATCTCGTTCAAGCGCGAATGCGAGACCTTCAGCGGCGCCGGCGCGGCGCGCGTCAGGGAATCGCTCGTCACGGCGTCGCAATCGAAGATGCCGTGGCATTTGGCCGGCAGCCGTCGCCGTTCGATGCCGTCGAGGTGCAGCACCGCCGCATGCGCGGCAAGGCACGACCAGATCGTCGAGCGCGTGTTGACCTTGGCCCAGTCGATGAGTTCGGTGAGGTCGCGCCAGTACGGCTCCTGGTCGAGTTCGGGCGCGACGGGCTCGGCGCCGGTCACGATCAGGCCGTCGAATTTCTGACGCTTGAGATCGGACAGGTCGGAATACTCGCTTTCGACATGCCACCTCGCTTCCGGCGAGCGCTTCACGCCGGGAAGCGAGAAGCAGTGGAAGCGGATGCGGCACTGGCCTGCTGCGGCCTGAAGCAGCTTCATGAACTGCCGCTCGGTCGCCTTCAGCGCCGGATCCGGCATGTTGTTGACGAGGCCGATCGTGAGTTCGGGTTCGTGCTCTCGCGCGAGATCGCGCTCGGTCGGCACCAGCGCCGGACTCGAGATGACTTGATCCCTGTCGATCAAGATCGTCATGGGTGCCGCCCGCCTACTCCGCGGCCTCGAGGCGCGCTGATCGGCAGGCCTTGTCCAGCGCCTGGTCGATGTCCTCGATGATATCGGAGATATGCTCGATGCCGATCGAGAGCCGGATGGTCTCCGGCAGCACGCCGGCAACGCGCTGCTGCTCTGCCGACATCTGCCGGTGGGTGGTCGAGGCGGGATGACAGGCCAGCGACTTGGCATCGCCGATATTGACGAGGCGCGTGATCAGCTGCAGCGCATCATAGAAGCTCTTTCCGGCTTCCATCCCGCCCTTGATGCCGAAGGTGAACAGCGAGGAGGCGTTACCATCGAGATATTTCTGTACCAGCGGATAATAGGGACTGTCGGGAAAGCCGGTGTAGTTGACCCAGGCAACGCGCGAATCCTTGCGCAGGAATTCGGCGACCTTGCGGGCGTTCTCGACGTGGCGCTCCATGCGCAGCGCCACGGTCTCGATGCCCTGGAGCAGCAGGAAGGCGTTGAACGGCGACAGCACCGAGCCCATGGTGCGCTGATAGACGCTGCGCGCCCGCTCGATATAGGCGGTCCTGCCGAAGCGCTCGGCGTAGACGAGGCCGTGATAGGACGCGTCGGGCTTGTTGTAGGCCGGGAAGCGCTCGGCATGCTTGGCCCAGGGGAAGTTCCCGGAATCGACGATGGCGCCGCCGAGCGTCGTGCCGTGGCCGCCCAGGAACTTGGTCAGCGAGTGCACGGCGATATCGGCGCCATAGTCGAACGGCTTGAGCAGAATCGGTGTTGCGACGGTGTTGTCGACGATCAGCGGCACGCCATGCGCATGCGCGACCTTGGCCAGCGCCTCGATGTCGCAGACGTTGCCGGCGGGGTTGCCGATGGTCTCGGCGAACACGGCGCGGGTGTTCTCGTCGATCAGCTTCTCGATGGCATCTGGCTTGTCGCTCTCGGCGAAGCGGCCGGTGATGCCCTGCCGCGGCAGGATGTGCGAGAGCAGCGTATGCGTGGTGCCGTAAAGCTGCGGCACGGAAACGATGTTGCCGCCGTGATCGGCGACGTTGACGAAGGCAAAATGCAAGGCCGCCTGGCCGGTCGCGACCGCGAGCGCACCGACGCCGCCTTCAAGCTGGGCGATACGCTTCTCCAGCACCGCGCTGGTCGGATTGGCGATGCGGCTGTAACGAAAACCTTCGGCCTCGAGATTGAAGAGCGCCGCGCCGTGATCGGCGCTGTCGAAGGCATAGGCTGCGGTCTGGTAAATCGGCACGGCAACCGCGTGCGTGGTCGCCTCGGGCTCGTAACCGGCGTGAATAGCGATCGTCTCGTTGCGCATCGTGCCACCTCCGCGTGGAGCGGCCGCACTTATTGGCCTGTATGAGGCATGTGCGTTGTCCGCCGTCCCCGTGTTAGAGGCGGGTGGTAAAGCGGACAATAATTCGCTTAGAGATCGAGGAAGTAACCCTAATGCTTGTCGGCGAATTGGCCGGAATCCGGGTTAAATTGCATTAATGAAGATGCTGCTCGGTGCAACTTGCGGATCGCGTCACTCATCGCGCGGCAGACGACCGTGGATCGAAATCGCACCCTCGATACATCCCATGCAGCTGTTTACCTTGAAGAAAAACCGTACGGGGAGTTAGTCCTCCTCGACGATCGAGCCATTGCTGGATTGGCGAGGGATACATTGAATACAGCATGCGGGTCGCCCCGCGGTCGGTAAATGTGCGCCCATTCCTGCCGAAGTCCCACGCAGCATGAAAGGCAAGTCTTGCCTTCGAGGTGACGCAGATGTCGTCCGATGCGATCGTCGCAAGGACGATCGTGCAGGCGGAAGCGCAGAGGCCATCGATGACGATCGATTGACGCGCGGCGCGCAATTTCTCGTATCGCTCGATGTAGTCAGCAATCGATCCGCCTCGATCATTCGCGATGCGAACCACGGCATGGCTCGCCCCCGCGCCAGTGAGTAAGAGCAATCCCGCGACAACCCCTGCCGGAAATCTCATGCTGCTCGCTCGATTGTGTGATGCCGCCACCTGGCCAGACCAGTGCTGATGGCGCGCCACCTTGATGCTTTCGGTCTTGGGACTCTTGACCTCGGTCGAAGAACCATCGCGCGTTGCTAGAGGGAACCTGGACAATTGGGTCACGGCGGGCTTGAGCCGAGGAAGCACCGGCAGCCTTGACGGACGGCAGCGGAGCTGGCCGCTGCCGTCCCGCCAACTTCAATATCGATACCCGTATGGATATTGTCCGGGGCAAACGTAATTGCCGTAAGTGTCATAGGTGCAGCTGCTGGAGCCACCGTAGTAGCCGTAGGCGCCGGCTGCGGCGGCTCCTACTGCGGCCGCACCTAGACCATAGGCTGCGCCCCTATAAGCGCCGCGATAGGCTGCATTGCGATAGACCCCTCTGGCCACAGGGCGCCCCGCTATCGGGCGATAGCCATAACCACGGCCGGCGACGCCGTAGCGGCCTCCCGCAACCCGGTATCCGCCGCCCCGGACATGGGCGACGCGGGCGCCACCGCCATGGAAACCTCCGGCGCGCATACCACCACCATGGAAGCCGCCGCCGCCGCGGCGAGCGTATGCATCATCGGGAATGAGACTGACGGTGATCAGAACGATCGCCGCCAAAGCAGCGAGAAGACATCGAAGCATGGCTTTCCTCCATTACTTGGGGTGCCGCGCACATGATAAGGCGATGCCGCTCACGGATCGGCACCCGGCAGGAACCTCTTCTCCTCCTCAAGGTCGGATTTGACCTAGATCAAGGAGTCGAAGATTGAGGACTTCTCGTGAAGAGATGCGGGCTGGAACACCCGTTGTGGAACTTGCTGCGGCTTCCCTGCCCCACGAGATCGAGAGGCTGACAACGGCGGCGACGCACACTCGACATGGTCAGCAACACGGGCACACGCGCTTTCACGCCGCGGTGAACCGTTGCGTAGGCGAGCTTCGGGCGCGATGCGCGAAGCCCTGAAGCTCTTTTTGGAGCGGGTTCAACCCATCCGATCCCACAGCCGATGAGCGAGCACGCCGGCGCGCTTCTCGATCGCGGCCGCGGCATCGAGCGCGAGATCCTCGCGATAGCGCCCGGTAATCAGCTGCACGCCGATCGGCCTGCCGTCGTGAAGCGCCACCGGCACCACCGCGCCGGGCAGGCCGAGCACGTTGATCGCGGAGATGAAGCGGATCTCGCCCCAGAAAATCTCGCGCACGCGCTCGGGGCTGACGGTGTCATCGCGCGGGCCCGGCGTCGGCTTCACCGTGGTCGGCGCCAGCACGATTGGATACTCTTCGAAGAACAATTGCCAGGCGCGGATGTGGCCGTTGCGCGCGGCGGTCGCCTGCATCCAGGCCTTGAGATCGAGGACGTTGGCCTTGGCCTTCATGCCGCCCCAGGCTTTGTGGAAGTCTTCCGAAGTCACCTTCAGCATGGAGGCTTCCTGCATCACCACGGTCTCGTTGGTGATGATGTCGCACCAAGTCTGCCAGACGCCGTTGATGTCGGGCACCTCGACCTCGCTGACGCGGTAGCCGGACCGTTCGAGGTGGTCGGCGGCCTGGCGCAGCGCCGCGGCGACGGACGGATCGACCTCCATATCGTCGGGAATCTTGGCCAGGGCTACCTTGATCGGCCCCTTCGGCCTCTCGCCGAGCAGCGGCGCCGGCACCCACCAGGGATCGCGCGGATCGCGCTGGCTCATTACCTCCAGCGCAAGACGGACGTCGGCGACGTGGCGGGCGAGCGGCCCCTGCGCCGACATCAGATGCGCCAGCATCGGACGCTCCGCCGTTGCGCTCTCGTTGAACGCGGGGATGCGTCCTTGCGTCGGCTTGATGGTGGCAACACCGTTGCAATGCGCGGGCCAGCGCAGCGAGCCGCCGATGTCGTTGCCATGGGCGATGGTGCCGATACCGGCAGCGACCGCCGAACCCGCGCCGCCCGAGGAGCCGCCGCAGGTGATATCAGGATCCCACGGGTTCAGTGTCAGCCCGTGCAGGGGATTGTCGGTAAAGCCGCGGAAGGAGAATTCTGGCGTATTGGTGAGCCCAATGACGATCGCGCCAGCCTTCTTCAGGTTGCGGACAACAGGCGCATCCGACGGCGCGACCAGGCCCTTGTTGGCGGGAACGCCGTTGAAATTCGGTCGGCCTTCGTAGTCGACATTTTCCTTGATGGTGACGGGCACGCCATGCAGAAGGCCGAGCGCACCGCCCTTGGCGCGCTGCTTGTCGGCCGCATGCGCCGCTTTCAGCGCTTCATCGCCGAGATCGACGACGACGGCGTTCAGCTTCGGATTGACGGCGCGCATCCGTTCAAGATGCGCCTCGACCGTGTCGACTGCGGAGATCGCGCCGGAGCGGATCGCGGCGGCGGTCTCCACTGCCGACCATTGCCAGGCAGGTCCCTTGGGACGGCGTGGTGCAGCGGGCCGGCGCGGAGCGGCTTTCTTGGCTTTCTTCGCAGTGACGGCCTTGCGGCTTGTGCTGGTCTTGCTGGAGGGCTTTGCAGGTTTCTTCGAAGCAGTCTTCTTTTTGGTTTTGTTGGTCGTCTTCTTCGCCACGTCGCACCTCCTGAAATTGTGCCGCGGAGGTTACGGATGGCGAAAGGACGTGTACAGGTGCGTTTTCTGCATGGCGCGATGGCGCGACGCGGCGAATTGTCTGCGGGTCGCGCCACCGACGCTATTCCGCGGGACAGGCCGCAACGGCCGCTTGCGCGCGGTCGAGCCGGAGGCTCCACAGCGCCAGCACGAGCCCGACAGCGGTGATGCCAGCCGCAACAAGCGGCAGCGCAGAGAGGCCGAGCCCGCGATCGATGGTGACGCCGCCGGCCCAGGCGCCCAGCGCGTTGCCGAGATTGAACGCGGCGATGTTGAGGCTGGAGGCGAGCGTGCGCCCGCTGGAGCCGGCCGCTTCCAGCACGCGAAGCTGGAGCGGAGCGACGGTTGCAAAGGCGGCGATGCCGAGCAGCAGAATCAGCACGATGGCTGCGATCTTCACCGACAGCACGGCGCCGAGCCCAAGAAGCGCGATGGCGAGCGCGGCGAGCGTTCCGATCAGCGCGCCGGCGAGGCCACGGTCGGCGAACTTGCCGCCAGCAACGTTGCCGATCGCGAGCCCGACGCCGAACACCAGCAGGATCGGCGAGACCGCTCCTTCCGAGAACCCGGTGAAGCGCGTCAGGATCGGCTGAATGTAGGTGAAGACGACGAACAGGCCGGCAAAGCCGAACACGGTCATGGCGAGGCCGAGCAGCACCTGCGGACGGCCGAGCACGGCGACTTCCTCGGCAAGAGAGACCGGCTTGTCACCGTTGCCGACATGGCCGGGGACGAGCGCCGCAACCACCGCGAAGGCAATCACGCCGATGACAGTCACCGCCCAGAACGCCGCACGCCAGCCGAGCATCAGGCCGAACCAGGCGCCGAAGGGCACGCCTAGCAGCGTCGCGACCGTGAGGCCGATGAACATGGTTGATATCGCGGAAGCCCGCTTGTCCTCGGCGACGAGGCTGGTCGCCACCACCGATCCCACGCCGAAAAACGTGCCGTGGGCAAGCGAGGTCAGCACGCGCGCGGCCATCAGCAATTCGTAGTTCGGCGCCAGCGCGCAGGCGGCATTGCCCAGCGTGAAGATCGCCATCAGCGCGAGCAGCACCGTTTTCCGCGGCATCCGCCGCGTCGCCAGCGTCAGGACGGGCGCGCCGATAAATACGCCGAGCGCATAACCGGAGATGAGCAGGCCCGCGACCGGCACCGAGACATGCATGTCGGCGGCGACCTGGAGCAGGAGACCCATGATGATGAATTCTGTGGTGCCGATGCCAAAGGCACCGGCGGTGAGCGCGAGAACGGCGGGAGGCATGCGTGGCTCCGATGGTTGAGACGAGCCACGCAGATAGCCGCGCCGCGGCAAAGCCATTAGAATGTCCGCAATCCAATCATTTGTGACGTGAATTCAACATGGCCCGTTTCGACACCAACCGCTCCGCCGAAATGGAGGTCTTCGTCCGCGTCGTCGATCTCGGCGGGTTCACCCCGGCCGCGCAAAAGCTGCGCCTGACGCCATCGGGCGTGAGCAAGCTGATCTCGCGGCTCGAAGCCCGGCTCGGCTCGCGGCTCGTCAACCGCACCACGCGCAAGCTGACGCTGACGGAGGAGGGCCAGGCCTTCTATCAGCGCTCGTTGCGCATCCTCGCCGAGATGGACGAGGCCGAGCGCGAGGCGGCCTCGGGCGCGGCGCCGCGCGGCCGCCTCACCGTCAACAGCAACATCCCCTTCGGCATGCTGCATGTGATGCCGCTGATCCCGCGCTTCCTGGAACAGCATCCCGACGTCACGCTCGATCTCGTGCTGACCGACACGCTGATCGACCTGATGCAGGAGCGCGCCGACGTCGCCATCCGCGTTGGCCCGTTACGCGCCTCGCGTCTCGTCGCGCGAAAGCTCGGCACCAGCCGCATGGTCGTGGTCGGCGCGCCAAGCTATCTCGCCCGCTGCGGCGCACCGAAGATTCCGGCCGATCTCGCCGATCACCGCGGCATCGGTTGGACCTTTCCACGCACGATCCGCGGCTGGCCCTTCAAGCGCGGCGACCACACCGAGGAAGCCATGCCGCCGCCCGTCGCGCGCGCCAGCGACGGCGAAGCCGCCCGCCGTCTCTGCCTCGGCGGCGTCGGCCTCGCCCGCCTCGCCCTCTTCCACATCTGGCCCGATATCGAATCCGGCCGTCTCGTACCGGTGCTGCAAAACTACAATCCGGGCGACCGCGAAGACATCCACGCGGTCTATGTCGGCCATACCGCGCCGCTTCCGGCACGGGTCCGCGCATTCATCGACTTTCTCGCCGAGCACGTGCGGGTGAGCGATCCCGCGCTGAAGCGGGCGGGGGACGGGAAATGGAATTTGGCGGGATGAGGCAGACGGCGGCTTGCCAAGCCGAAGCAACCGGCAACGAGCCCACCCTTCGCCCTGCGGGCTTCGGCGCGACAGCCTCGCGCAAACGCGGTTTGCGAAGGCTGGCGGAGAGAGTGTCAGTCAATCCAGATTGAAAGATCAAGAATTTTCCGCGAAAATCCAACTGTTGCAAAACTTGTCAGGGGAATTCCACACAGATGCAGTTCGACGACGTCATCCTCGGCCGCCGGAGTATCCGCGGCTACAAACCCGATCAGGTACCCAAGGAGCTGATTGCTGAAATCATTGGTTTGGCAATGCGCGCTCCGTCGTCGATGAACACCCAGCCCTGGAATTTCTATGTCATCACCGGTGAACCGCTGGATCGGATCCGCGCGGGCAACACCGAACGGATGGTGGCGGGCATTCCTCAGTCGCGCGAGTTCCGCACGGGGCAGGCCTTTGCAGGCAAGCACCGCGACAGGCAGGTCGGTGTTGCCAAGCAATTGTTCGCCGCGATGGGAATCGAGCGCGATAACAAGGACAAGCGCCAGGACTGGGTCCTGCGCGGCTTCCGCCAGTTCGACGCGCCCGTCTGCGTGATCATCACCTATGACCGCGTGCTTGATGGCAGCGACGATACGCCCTTCGACTGCGGCGCCGTGGCGACTGCCCTCGTCAATGCCGCCTGGTCCCGGGGGCTCGGCGCCGTGATCAACAGCCAGGGCATCATGCAATCCCCCGTGGTGCGCGAGCACGCGGGCATAGCCGACGATCAGGTCATCATGAAAAGCATCGCGCTGGGCTGGCCGGATGAGACGTTTCCGGCGAATGCGGTGGTGTCGGAGCGAAAGTCCGTCGATGAAGCGACGGTGTTCGTCGGGTTCGAGAATTAGCCGCGCGCGGTCCGAAGGGCTGGAGGCACAGCAGTGATCCGCGCGATGGTCCGACGTGTCCTTGTGCTGGCGGCGGCTTTCGCCACTGCCATGACGCCAGTCATTTGTCTTGGCGAAAGCAGCAAGCCGTTGCCGGCCAAGGCAACAAGGGAACTGCCCGCTGAGCTGCTCTCGTTGCTCGAACAGAAGAAGATGCCAAAATATTCACCTATCCTCGTGCGTCTTTTCAAGGAGGAGGCCGAGCTCGAGGTTTGGAAGCAGGACGCAAGCGGCCGTTTCCAGATCCTCAAGACCTATCTGATCTGCCGGTGGTCGGGCGATCTCGGGCCGAAGTTGTACGAGGGCGACCGACAGGCTCCGGAAGGATTCTATACAATTACACCTGAGTTGATGAATCCCAACTCCAACTTCTATCTTGCGATCAACCTCGGCTACCCCAACGCGTTCGACAAGGCGAACAAGCGCAACGGCAGCTTCCTCATGATCCACGGCGATTGCTGGTCGAGCGGTTGCTATGCCATGACCGACGAACAAATCAGCGAAATCTATTCGCTGGCCCGCGACTCCCTTAGCGGCAGGCCGTCATTCCAGGTCCAGGCCTATCCGTTCCGCCTGACGCCGGAAAATCTGGCGCGGCATCGGAATAGTCCCAACCTGGCCTTCTGGAAAATGCTCAAGATCGGCAACGATCATTTCGAGACCACACGACTCGAACCGAGGGTGGATGTCTGCAGTGGCCGCTACGTATTCAACGCGCAACCTCTCCCAAATTCACCATCCCTTCTTGTGTTCAACCCTGCCGAAAAATGTCCTCCCTTCGTCGTCAATCCGGAAATCGCGCGGCGGGCGCTGGAGAAGAGCCGCGCCGACGAACTCGAATACGCGCGATCGCTTCAAGACAATGTGCCGGCTGCCCCGATCTACAGCGGACTGGACGGCGGAATGAACAAGGCGTTCCTCACACAGTTTCCGGGCAGAGTGACGCTTGCGAAAGTCATGCCGTATGCGTCCTACCTGCCGCAACTGCCGCCAATCCCGTGGATCGACAGTGATGGCTCATTGACGAGCAAATGGTTTGGCAGCTCGTTGGACAAGCCGCCCGAGTGTAATCCAACTCGTGCCGGCTTCCCGTCAGGTCGGTGCTGAACGCTCGTGCGGCGTTCGCGATGGATCATCAGCAGACAATGACTGGCATCGGCATTCCGTCCCAGCAAATGCGTCGGAGCGGAGGGCTTGGGAAAAATTCGTCCCCGGCTTGCCGAGCCGATGCAAACGGCAACGAGTCCGCTTTCGCCCTGCGGGCTTCGGCGCGCGAGCCTTGCGCAAACTTCGTTCGCGAAGGCTGGCGGAGAGAGTGTCAGTCAATCCTCGTTGTCGAACAAGGTATTTTTCATTCCAGCACGTGCAAACCTACGGTCCTAGCTACCAGCAACTGGCTCATCCCGGGCGCTCGCGGCGCCCAAGTCGCGCCATCCGCTCATGCCCGTCAAGGGTAGACCTTGCCCGGATTCATGATCCCGGTTGGGTCCAATGCCTTCTTCACCGCCTTCATCAGCGCGACGCCTTCGCCATGCTCGGCTTCCATATGGACGATCTTGTGCAGTCCGACGCCATGTTCGCCCGAACAGGTGCCGCCCATCGCGATGGCGCGGCGCGCGGTGCGGAATGCGAGTCCCTCGGCCCGTGCCGTCTCGTCTGCATCTTTGGGATCAAACAGGATGCCGAGATGGAAATTGCCGTCGCCGACATGCCCGACGATCGGCGCAGTCAATCCCGACGCGACGATGTCGGCTTTGGTCTCCAGCAGGCAGTCTGGCAAGGCCGCGATCGGCACGCAGGCGTCGGTGCCCATATTGTTCTTGCCGGGACTCAGCGCCATAACGGCTTGATAGGAATTGTGGCGCGCCTTCCACAAGCGATTGCGATCCTCTGGCCGCTCCGCGAACTGGAACGCTCCGCCGCCGTGTTCCTCCGTGATCGTCCGCATCATCTCGACGTCCTCGCGCACACCATTCGGCGTGCCCTGGAATTCGAGGAACAATGTCGGCGTCTCCGCATAATCGAGCTTTGAGTAATTGATCGCGGCACGCATCTGCATCTCGTCGAGCAGTTCGACGCGGGCCATCTTCAGGTTCGATTGCAGCGCCGTCACCACGGCGGCGACGGCCCCTTCGAGCGATTGGAACTGGCAAACCGCCGCGACGATCGTCTCCGGCAGGCCATAGAGCTTGAGCTGGATCTCGGTGATGACGCCGAGCGTGCCTTCGCTACCGACATAGAGATGGGTGAGATCGAGGCCGGCTGAGGATTTACGCGCGCGGCTGCCGGTGCGCACGATACGGCCATCGGGCGTGACGACGGTGAGCCCGAGGATGTTCTCGCGCATCGTACCATAACGCACCGCATTGGTGCCGGACGCGCGGGTCGAGGCCATGCCGCCGATCGAGGCGTTCGCTCCGGGGTCAACTGGAAAGAACAGGCCGGTGTCGCGGATATGTGCATTGAGCGCTTCGCGCGTCACGCCGGCCTGGACCCGGCAATCGAGCGAATCCGGCGAGACGT
Source organism: Bradyrhizobium sp. 195 (assembly GCF_023101665.1). Classification (NCBI taxonomy): domain Bacteria; kingdom Pseudomonadati; phylum Pseudomonadota; class Alphaproteobacteria; order Hyphomicrobiales; family Nitrobacteraceae; genus Bradyrhizobium; species Bradyrhizobium sp. 195. The sequence continues at coordinate 7,935,637 of NZ_CP082161.1, forward strand.
CGAGGATCTTGTCGAAGCGACTGGTGTCGAGCGAAACGCCACCGGCAACCGCCGCGAGCTGGCCCTCCAGCGATGAGCCGGCACCGAACGGCGTGACCGGCACGCGGTGTTCGTTGCAGAGCGCGAGAACGAACGCGACCTCCTCGTTGGTCTCGGGAAATACCACGAGATCGGGCATGCCGATCGCCGGCAGACCCTCGCCATGACTGTGCTGGTCGAGCATGGCCTGCGAAACGCTCACGCGCGTGCCGAGGCGCTCGACGAGTTTTGCTCGCACGGCGGCGATAACCTCCGGCCCGGGACGTCGCAGAACCTCGGCGTACATCGCGGCCTCCTTCATGACCCTGCCCTCACCTGTACCACCGCAATCCGGCGTTCAAGCCGCGACTGCGGCCAGCAGACGGGAAAAGGCGAGCATGCCGGGATCATCGAGCCCGATCGTCCGCTCGCCGAACATACGGGCACGTCCGAGCCTGTTCGGCCGCTCCCGGAACGCGTCGAGCGTTTCGCGCGCGGCCTTTTGCGCCGCGGCGATCGCTTCATCGCGCGTTTTGCAATGCGCCAGTGCAATCGCGACGGCATCGAGCATATCGACAACCGTCTTGTCGCCGATCCCGGCGCCGCCGCGCGTCATCATCTGGTCGCGGATCGAAGCGAGTAAGCCGCCGAGTTCGTCCCAGCCGATCTCATCGCGCCCCATGGTCGTTTTGGCCAGCGTCATCATCGCAACCGTGACCAGCGTTCCCAGGCTCGATCCCGTTCCGCTGGCGCAGGCCTTGGCACAGGCCCGAAACACCAGGCCGACGTCGGTCTCTTCATTGGGAATGGCAGTTGCGACGGCGTCGAACAGGCGGCGCAGCATGACGCCGGTGTCGCCGTCGCCGATCTTGCCGTCGGCGGCGTTGAGATCATCCTGGGCGGCCGCAGCCGCGTCTCTGGCACGAAAGGCTGCGTTGCGGAGCGTATCGGCCGTGATTGCCACGTCACACCCTCCAGAACGGACAGGCGCAGGGCGCTGCCAGCAGCTTCTCTCGCTCGGCATCAAGGTGAATCAGACTGATCGACAGCCCCGCCATCTCCATCGAGGTGACGTAGTGCCCGACCAGCGGACGCACGATGGTCAACCCGTCCTTCCTGAGAAGCGCTGCAACACGGCGATAGACGATGAACAGCTCCTCGAGCGGCGTCGCACCGAGGCTGTTCACGAGCACGGAAACGCGGTCGGACCCGTGCGCGACGGCATCGGCACGCAAGCGCTTCACCATCTCGTCGGCGATCTCGTCTGCCGAACGGAGCTTGTCGCGCCAAATGCCCGGCTCGCCATGAATGCCCATGCCCATCTCGATCTCGTCAGCGCCGATCTCGAAGGTCGGCTTCGCGGCCCCCGGGATCTGGCAAGGCGCGAGTGCGACGCCGATGGTGCGGCAGGCATCGACAGCGGACTGAGCGGTCGCGGTGACCTCGGCGAGATCGGCACCGGTATCGGCCTTCGCGCCAGCGATCTTGTAGGCATAGATGATTCCGGCGACGCCGCGGCGCTTGCCCGCCTCTTGCGGCGGCGCGGAGGCGATATCGTCCGTGCCGAGCACGGTCGTGGTCGGAATGTCGTCCATCTCGACCATCTCGCCGGCGAGATCGAAGTTCATGCGGTCGCCGCCGTAATTTCCGTAGAGGCGCAGCACGCCTCGTCCGCCATCGACCGCCTTGATCGCCTGCACGCAGGAATCCACCGACGGTCCCGCGAACACGTCGCCGATCGCGCAGGCGTCGAGCAGGCCCTGGCCGACATAGCCGGTGAACAGCGGCAGATGTCCCGAGCCGCCGCCCGATACGATGCCGACCTTGCCGCGCTTCGGCGCATGGGCGGCGCGGACGACCCGCGCCTCCCGCACCAGTGCCGGGTGAGCCGCCACCAGCCCGTCAAGCATCTCGTCGACGAAGGCGTCGGCGGTATTCATCAGCTTCTTCATGGACCGGTTCTCCCCGAACGATCTCGATCAGACGTCGTATTCGAGCAGGGCCGGCAGCGTGCGCTCGATGGCGGCGCGGGTGGCCGCGTCGGGCATCGGCATGGGCTGGCGGGAGATGCCGCAGTCGAGACCCTGGAGATGGAGCGAATACTTCACGCAGGCCGGCAAATTGCCATGCGGCAGCACCGACCAGAAGTTGACGAGGCGGTGGTGGATGGCGAGCGCGGTCTCGTCGTCCTTCTTCTTGACGGCGTTCCACAGGCGTACGCAGGGGCCCGGTGCTGCGGTCGGAGAAGCCGCCAGCGTGCCGTGAGCACCGAACTGGAAGCAGGAGTAGAGAAGGTTATCGACGGCGGCGAGGATGACCTTGTCCTTCGGCGCATTGGCGACGAGCTCGGCCGTGCGCGTGATGTGGCCCTGGCTCTGCTTGATGCCGACGACCCACGGAATCTCGTTCAGGATACGCAGCACGAGCGGCGTCGAAAGCAGATTCCAGGGAATGACGTTGTAGAGCAGAACCGGCGTCTTCAGCTCTTCGGTCAACGTCTTGAAGTGGCCGAAATTCGAATCGTCGTCGGGTTGGAAGACGTAGAAGACCGGCGTCACCTGCAAGGCATCGACCTTGAGATCGGCGATCAGTTCGCCGCGTTTGATCACCTCGCGCGTCGAGTTGGCAATGATGCCGGCGACGACCGGCACCCGGCCCGCGACTTCCTCCATGGTGATCTCGCCGAGCCGGCGAAACTCGCCGAGCTCCAGCGCCTGGCCCTCACCCGTCGAGCCGCCGAAGCAGAGGCCGTGCACACCCTTGCCGAGCATGAAGCGGATCTGGTTTCGGAACTTGGCCTCGTCGATGTCGCCCTTCTCGTCGAAGGGTGTGGTGAGTGCGGGTATGATGCCGTGAAGCTTCGTCATGATGTGGTACTTGCCTCTGCTTGGGGTTGGGTGAATAAGAGGAATGGCATCAGGCGCCGAGATAGGCGTCGCGCACATGATCATCGCGCAGCAGCTCGTCGGCATGGCCCTCGAGCGCGATGCTGCCGCCCTCGAGCACATAGCCGTAGTCGGCGACGCCGAGGGCCGCGTAAGCGTTTTGCTCGACGATCACGACGGTGCGGCCGCCCTCGGCGATCCTGCGGATGCTCGCAAACATCTCGGTGGTCAGCTTGGGTGACAGGCCCATCGAGGGTTCGTCGAGGAGCAGCAGCCGCGGGCCGGCCATCAGCCCGCGTCCGATCGCGAGCGCCTGCTGCTCGCCGCCCGAGAGCACGCCGCCCATGTCAGCCGCCTTGCGCTTCAGAACCGGAAACAGTTCGAAGACCTCGTCGAGGGTGGCGCTGATCCCACCCTTGTCGTGACGGCGCACATAGGCACCGACCTCGAGGTTCTCCATCACGGTCAGCGTGCTGAAGATCCGCCGGCGCTGCGGCACGCAGGCGATGCCGCCGGCGACGACCTTGTTGATCGGGCGGCCGGCGATCGGCTCGCCGGCGAAGCTGACGGTGCCCACCGACGGCTTGAGCTTGCCGATAATCAGATTGAGCGTCGTCGACTTGCCGGCGCCGTTGGCGCCGATGATCGCCGCGACCTCACCGCGTTCAACACGGATGGAGAGGTCGAAGAGGACCTGCGCCTTTCCGTAGAACACGTCGACATGCGACAGTTCCAGCTCGGGCGGTTCGGTGGCGGGGATCTTCAGCATCGAGGCGTCCGGCGTTCAGTAGCGGACCGCTTCGAGGACCACGGGCTGCCCGCCCTTGATCTCGACGATGTTGACCTGGCGGTTGCAGTCCCCCTTCTCGTCGCATCCATACGACGCAAGCAGGCCGTCGTACTTCACGGTAGCAAAGGAGTCGCGGATCTTGGCAACATCAGCGGACCCGGCAGCGTTGATCGCTTTCGCCGCGAGCATCGCCGCATCGTAGTAGGTTGCCGACCAGACGTCGGGCGCCATCTTGAAGCGTTCCTCATAGCGCTTGACAAAGGTCTGCACTGCCGGATTGGGATCTGTCGGGACGAAATAGGAAGCGCTTATCGCGCCTTCGGCCCCGCTGCCGGCGAGCTTGAGAAAAGCGTCTTCACTGAGCACTGCCCCCGCGAACCGGAAAGGCAGACCGAACTGTTTCGCCTGCTTGACGATCAGCGCGGCATCGGTGTCGTGGGCCCAGAGGATCACGAGCGCCGCACCGGCATTCTTCAACTTGCTGAGTTGAGCCGAATAGTCCTTGTCATTGGGATTGTGACTCTCGATCGCTACCGGCTTGAGGCCGAGCGCCGCCATCTGCGCGACCACGCGGGCCTGGCCCGACTTGCCGAAATCGTCATTGGCATAGAAGATCGCGACCTTGTCTGCAGCCTTCAGTGCCTTCTGGGCATAATCGATGATCGCCTTTGCCTGGACGTCATCGTTGGAACGGGTCCGGATGACGAATTTGCAGCCGCTATTGGTGACGGGAACGCCGGTGCCGCCGGTGAGCGAGACAATCTTGCCGTTGCAGTAGATGTTCTGGGTCGCCATCTGCGTCACCGAATAGTGCGGCCCGATCATCACGGGCGTCTTGTGCACCTGCATGATCTTGTTGACGGCGTTGATCGCGCCGTTGGTGTTGTCACCCTGGTCGTCCTCGAAGACCACCTGCAGAGGCTTGCCGAGCACACCACCCGCGGCATTGATGTCGGCGATGGCGAGTTCGACACCCTGTTTGAAGTTGCGGCCGACGAGAGCCTTCGCTCCTGTCATCGGCAGCGAGACGCCGATCAGCGGCTGTTCCTGAGCCGTAGCCCCACCCAGCGACATTGTCACCAGCACTGCGCTAGCGCCAGCCAGAGCCAGCAGGCCGCGCACCCCCATTGTCCTTTTCCTGTTCACGGTCGTCCTCCCCTGAAAATTGGAAACTTGGTCTTGTTCAACCATGCGCTCCGGCATGATCAACGGAGCGGCGCCGGATCTGGCGTGCCCTCGTCTCCTGAGAGGCCGTGCCGGCGCGCTCGCCGAGATAGGCCTCGATGACAACAGGCGACTCCATCACGGCAGCGGGAGCGCCATTCGCAATGAGGTCGCCCAGATTGAGCACGACGACGCGGTCACACATGCTGGTCACGAGCTTGATGCGATGCTCGACGACGAGGATCGTCATGCCCTGCGCGCGCAACCGTTGCAGGATGGTCGACAGCTCCATGACGAGACCGCCGCGCAGGCCGGCCGCCGGTTCGTCAAGCAGGAGCACCTTGGGCCGCCCGACGATGGCGCGGGCCATCTCGACGAGGCGGCTCTGGCCAAAGGAGAGGTCGCCCGCCTGGCGCCTGGCGAGATGGCGCACACCCATCTGCTCCAGCGCTGCCAGCGAGGCCTGACGGATCGCGGCCTCCCCGCCCGGCTGGCCGGGGATTCGTCGCCAGGCGACCATGACGTTCTCGAGAACGGTCATGGATTCCCACAGCCGCACGTTCTGAAAGATTCGGGCGACGCCGTGAGCATGCACCTCCCAGGCCGGCCGGTTCTGCAGCGGATGGGAGTCCAGCTCGATCAAGCCGTCGACATGGATCACGCCCGAGCAGGCGTTGATCATGGTCGATTTGCCGGATCCGTTCGGGCCGATCAGGCCGAGGATTTCACCGCGCATGACGTCGAAGGAGACGTCATTCAATGCGCGCACACCGCCGAAGCTGCGCGAGACCTTGCGCATGCGCATCAACGGACCGCTGGAATCCGGCAACGCCGCCCCCGCAGCGACTCCGGAACTGGCGGCCGCGACCGCCGCGGCCAGGCTGAGCGGGCCAGCCGGAGAAGCCGCCTCCGGCTCGCGCCGGCCTGTCAGGATGCTGCCCCAGAGCCAGTCGGCGAAGACGCCCAGTCCCTTCGGCCAGACCAGCATGATGATCACCACGGCGGCGCCGAAGGCGGCCATGTAGTAGGTCTGCAGATCGCGCAGTGCCTCGGGCAAGATCGTCACGACGATCGCGCCGAGCATCGTGCCGGGAATTGAACCGAGGCCGCCGATAACGACCATCAACATCATCTTCACGCTCTCGGCGATGGTGAAGTTGGTGGGCGCGACAAAGCCGACCAGCAGCACGTAGAGACCGCCGGAGAGCGACGCCCACAGGCTGCAGATCACGAAGGCGATCGTCTTGGCCCGCACGGAGTTTACGCCCATCGCCTCCGCTGCCATCTCGTCGTCGCGCACGGCGCGCAACTCGCGGCCGAGCGCAGAGCGATGAAAGAGGATCATCAGCAGATAGCTCGCAAGCATCAGGCCGGCGAGCGGCAGATACAGCTGCTGGGTGACCGTCTCGCCGAGCCCGGGAATCCGCAGCGTCGGGATGTTGCGCAGCCCCATCGGGCCGCCGGTCAGCGCCTCTTCGTTGACCGCGACGATGCGGAAGATCTCGTTCAGGGCGAGGGTGACGATGGCGAGGTAATGGCCTTTGATGCGGGTCGAGATCAGCCCGAGCAGAGCGCCGACCGCTCCGGTCAGCGCCATCGCCAGCGGCAGGGCGAGCCACCAGGGCAGAGACAGGCGCATCATCAACAGCGCCGTCGCGTAGGCTCCGATCCCGACGAGCGCGGCTTGTCCGAGCACGATCTGCCCGGCGACTCCGGTCGCGACCGAGAGCCCCAGCGCGGCGATGGCGAAGATCCACGCCAGGTTGAGCACGTGGAGATAATAGGTATTCATGCCTATCGCGATGGGCGCAACAATCGCGGCTGCAATCAGCAGCCAGGCAGTTAGACGCAGGAAAGAAGACATCGCGAGCACCTCAGGCGCGGTCTGCGTTGCGCTCTGGGATGAGCCCTTCGGGGCGCACCACGAGGAAGACGAGCAGCAGCGTGAAGGCGATTGCGTCCTTGTAGGTGGACGAGATGGTGAAGGCGCCGACATTCTCGATGACGCCGAGCAGAACGCCGCCGATAATCGCGCCCGGGACGCTGCCGAAGCCGCCGATGATCATCGCAACGAAGCCCTTGAGGCCGACGAGCGTGCCCATCTCCGTGGTGACGTAGAAAAGCGGCGCCAGCAGGATACCTGCGAGCGCGGCCAATACCGCGGAAAAGGCGAAGGTCCCGGCCAGCACTGCATTGACCGGGACGCCCATCAAGGCTGCAGTCTCGCGGTCGAGCGCCGTGGCGCGCATGATCTTGCCGATCATGCTGTAGCGCAGGACGAGATACTGAGCCGCGGTGACGACGACAACCACGACCATGATCAGAAGCTGCTGCACGGACAGGCGGAATGCGCCGAAATCGAGCATGTCATCACCGAACGGGCTGACATAAAGCAATGGCTCAGGCCCGTAGAGGATACGCGCCATCTCCTTCAGGAAAATGCCGAAGCCGACGGTCGCAATGATCGCCACGAGCGCGCGCTGGCGCTGCAGGCGGGCGAAGACGAGGCGCGAGAACAGGGCGCCGAGCGCCGCCATCGCAATCGCCGTCAAAAGCAGCGACAACCAGAACGGCAGGCCCAGGCTCATCGTGAAGGTGGCGACAAAGACATAGGCCGCGAAGGTCAGGAACTCGCCAGCAGCGAAGTTCACGATCGCCATCGTGTTCCAGACATAGGCGTAACCCAGCGCCACAAGGGCGTAGATGCAGCCCATCGCAAGGCCGCTGGCGACTACTTGGCCGAGCATATCTCCTCCCGCCCCGTCGAGCGGGCGGAAGCCGCCAGCTATTCCGGGGTCCTTGCAATTTTTGATTTCACCTGGCCGGCCGATGAGCAGACGCCGTGAACACTCACTAACATGCTACAGCGTGTTTTGCATTGGCTTACGCCGTTGTCAAGCAATCACGCCGACCCGCTGGAAATGCGGAGGCCGGAGTGATAGGCTCCTGCGGGTACGAGGAGCCAACTTGTCCAAAGCATTGAGAAAAAGAAAAACGCCGGTCGTGTCCCAGCGTCTGCTCGCCTATGAGGGCTTCCGCGAGAAGATCATAAGCGCACAAATCCGCCCTGGGCAGTTCGTCTCGCAGCGTGAGCTGACTGAGCAACTTGGTCTACCGCTCGGCGCCATTCGCGAGATGATTCCACGGCTCGAGGCTGCGCGCCTGATTGTCACCGTTCCAAAGCGCGGCCTGCAGGTCGCTCCCGTCGATCTCAAACTCGTGCGCAACGCATTTCAAGTTCGCAGCATGATCGAGTGCGAAGCCGTTCGTCATTTCGCGAGGACGGCCTCCGACCAGGAACTCGACGCGCTCGAGGCCGCCCATCGCGATATTCTGCGGCGCGTTGAAGGTTCGCATGACGAAGAAGCGCTTGACGCTGAGGCGAGAGCAGTGGATTGGGGCATGCACGATCGCATGGTCGACGCCATCGGCAACGAGATCCTCTCCGAAATTTATCGCGTCAACAGCCTGCACGTACGGCTGATCCGGATCGATGCCGATCGGGTTGTGCGTCAACGAGTCTTGCCGGCCATGCAGGAGCATCTCGTCATCCTCGGCGCCCTGAGGAAGCGAGACGAGAACGCTGGCATCGCAGCTATGATGGCTCATATCGAGAGTTCGAAGCAGCGCGTGCTCGAAGCCATGCTTCATGGTTGATTCTGCGGCTTTCCACTCCAGCCGAACCGTGGTGTCAGGGCCTCTGTCGCATTAGCTGCGACATCGAGGGGCCGTTCCGGCCCGACAAGGAGCGAATTTTGTCGGGCCGATCGCTGCACCGGACCTGCCGGCAAAATCAAAGCGGCTTGATCTGCACTTTGCGAAATTTGACGACACCCAAGCCGTATTGCAGGGCGAAAGGCCCTTCGGCATGCTGGGAGTCCTGCACGTCGGCGGTCTTCTCGCCGTTGAGAACAACGATCAGATGCGGGCCCTGCGCAGTGATCTCGTAGGTGTTCCATTTGCCCGCCGCTTTCGGCATTGAAGCGGGCACCTTCGATACGTCGACAATCGCGCCGGTAGCGTAAGTCTGGTCGGGGCGCTTGTCGAAAATGTTGACCTCGTAGCAGACCTTGGCATTGATCACCTTGGGGCCGCCATCGCAGCGGATGAATATGCCGCTGTTGGCCTCCTCGTCGGTCCAGAACTCTACCTTTAGCTGAAAGTTCTTGTAGGCGTTCTTGGTGACGAGATAGGAATCGTCCTTGCCCGGCGTGCCAGCCGTAAGCTTGTCCGCAACGAGCGTGCCGTCTTTGAATTCCCAATTGGCTTTGCCGACCTCGTCCCACTCGCCCATCTTGGTATTGTCGAGCAGCGTGACCCAGCCGCCGTCAGCTTGGCTTGATGCGGGACTGGAATATTGCAAGGCGACAAGGCCAATAGCAACGCCGGCCGCAAGCGCAGTGATGCGTTTCATAATAGTGCTTCCCCCTGTTATCGTTCTAACAAGTTTGTTAAAACACGTTGACATGTTACGATAGCCTTTGTGCGCCGGTCAATGAGCCTGCCAGGCCGCCGCACGGAAAGAACCGAGCCAGGCGTCGCTCCGCAGCGACTCCTCGCCTACGAGGACTTGCGCGATCAGACTGATCAAATTGCCCGGGCCATTCGTCTCGCAACGCCAGTCGACCGAACGGCTCAGCTCTCGTTCGGCCGCGAGACGATGCGCGGCTGGGGGCAGCGCGCCTGATCGTCAGTGCGACACGAGGCAGAAAGCGCCATCGATGCAGCTATCCGGGATACGATTGCGGTCATCGCTCGCGGGAGTATTGCAGAGGATGCCGGATCGCTGATCGCTCTGACGCTCGCCGTCTTTCCAGAACGCCCCGCGTTCGTGGCAAGGGATAGGGGCCGCGGCCCTCAAGAGCACAGACTCGTGGACGATCGGAGTTTTGCGGGAGAAATCGCGCAATTGGCGGAGAGAGTGTCCTTAGCGATAAATTCTGAAGAAGTCCAACCGCGTCCAATTTATCAATTGTAATCAGCCACTTAAACCGATTGATCCTCCAACGGAGTCCAATCAAACCTTGTAAAATCCAGAAACTTTTGTGGTATGGATTGTGGTATGGAAGCCCGCCGCAAGCATCCCCAAAAGGCCCTTACCCAGGTTCGGATCAACAGCTTGTCTAAACCCGGCCGCTACGGCGATGGGAATGGACTGTACCTCGTCGTCGATGAGTCCGGTGCAAAGCGTTGGGTGCTCCGGACGGTAGTGCATGGGAAGCGAAGGGACATGGGGCTCGGTAGCCTGCGTCTCGTCCCTCTTGCCGAGGCTCGTATCAAAGCGGTCGAGTACCGGAAGCTAGCACGGGATGGAGGTGACCCGGTCGCAGCCAGGCGTTCGGCTAAGGTAGGCGTACCGTCGTTCACAGACGCCGCACGTACCGCGCTTGAACAAAGACGACCGGGTTGGAAGGATGGGAAAAGTGCCTCGCAATGGCTGAACAGCTTATCCAACTACGTTTTTCCTGTCATGGGCGACAAACGGGTTGACCGCATCGAGACTTCCGACGTGCTTCGAGCCCTCTCACCGATATGGCTCTCCAAGCCCGAAACAGCGCGCCGTATCCGTCAACGGATAGCTATCGTTCTAGACTGGGCCAAAGCGGCGGGTCATCGGAGCGGCGACAATCCGGTTGAGGGGGTTGGGAAGGGACTACCTCGCCAAAACGAACGGCGCGGTCATTTTAACGCGATTCCCTACGCCGACGTACCCGAGTTCGTGAGGAAGCTGCCGGAATTCCCCACTAACGACTTTGCTCGGCTCGCATTCGAGTTCTTGATCCTGACTGCGGCTCGAACAAATGAAGTTCTGAGAGCCGAATGGTCTGAAGTGGATTTTGAGCGATCCGTCTGGACCATTCCAGGAGCCAGGATGAAAGTCGGGAGAGATCATCGCGTGCCTCTAGCTGCTCGATCCGTTTCATTGCTGCAGTCCGCCCGTGAGAAGACTGACGGATCACAGCTGATCTTTCCCGGTCGAACGACCGGAACGCCGATGTCCAACATGGTGTTCTTAATGATGCTTCGTCGAATAGGGGCTAGCTTCACCGCACATGGCTTCCGCTCTGCATTTCGAGATTGGGCGGCCGAGTGCACAAATTTCCCAAGGGAGGTCTGCGAGATGGCGCTGGCGCACTCAATCAAAGATAAGACGGAAGCGGCTTATCGGCGTGGCGACCTCTTCGTCAAACGTGTGGAACTTATGCGAGCGTGGGCGGACTATGCGGGAGGGCACACTTGAGCGATAAGACATTCAAGCAGCGCGTTATGGAGGAGGCCGAGTCCTTCGCGGAAATCTATGAATACTTCCGCGAGGACCTCGAGACTTGGCAAGCAGAAAAAGGACTGATGGACAATGACTGGGCCCATCTGTTCGCTGTTCCCCTCCATGGCAGCGAAGCCAATGAAACAGAGGAGCGGAAGAAGGCTCGGCGCGAATGGAAGGTATTGCATAAGCACGATGCTGCACGAGAGGCCGTACAACAACTAGGAGACGCAACGCGCGTCGGTCCGATTGTGCTCAAGGATTCCCGCGTTTCTACAGCGCTTGAGATGGGGCTTCTAAATTCTAATGATATCGCCCCGAAATCAAAGGGAAGCTTTGTTGGCGCTGAAAAATTAGCTCAACGCCTAAAGCCGGAGCACGATGATCCGATCTTCTGGCGGACGCTTCTTGAAATCTTTTGCAGGGCTTTTACGGCGCCGCGCGGCCGCCCGCCATGGCCTATAGGAAAGATGATCGAACTGGCTTTTGACTTGAACGATATTAAAAGCACGCGTCCGGACAAGAAGTGGACTATCAGCGATTTCTGCGAAGTGCTTAAGACGGACAAAAGGTATATCAGAGTTTATAGCAAGTACTCATCTGCAGGCGATCAATCCGGCATCGGAGAGGACCGTATAAAGCAGATATTTAAGCTCATCGGCTCTATGGATGACAATTCACTGCGCCGATTGAGAGACCTATTTCCCGACGAGTTCTACAAGGGGGCCGATCGGCATCTCCGCCGCAAGATACTGGATCGCAGCGAGGATTATCTCCGCACAATTTTAGACATGGCAGACGACGTGAACGACGCGCTCGAGAAATCTCGCAGCACGAGCAGCACCTCAAGTCAGGAGGGGCAATAGGCCCCTTTTTAGTCCCCGGCACTAGTCTCTAATTGTCCACTCCATCGCAGCTCAGACCGATGGAGTACGACAGTGAAGACGACCACGACGGCGGGCCTGAGAAGGCTGGCCACTATCATCAAGCCAAACGGGCCCATCCCCGTGGGGAAATCGACCTGGTGGGCCGGCGTGAAGTCTGGTCGGTTCCCCGCTCCCGTTAAGCTCGGACCGAGGATCACCGCTTGGCGGGATTCTGACATCCAGCAATTAATTCAAGAAGGCATCCCGCGAGTAGCCATCGCCCCCGGGAATGGGGACGCGTCATGATCCTCGCGCCAAACGAAGCAGATGAACGAAGTCAGCACCCGACTGGCCTCGATGCGCAGATCGCCGACAAAGCCCAAACTTCGCACGAACTCTGCGCCGCAGCATCGGATGCCGAGGCGGCGGCTGACGAGGTCGCCGATCATTGGATCCGCGCCGCCAACTTCCTGATTCTAGGCTGCAAGAAATTGGTTGCGGCACTGCAAGACTTCGAAAACCAACCTGAAAAGATCCAGGCCTTCCTGCGCCGCCTCGTTGCCAGGGGGATTCTCTCGGAGAATGACGTGCTGGCGCGGCTCAAAGCAAATGGGAAACTGGCGATGCTGTCGAAGATCGGCAAGCACGCTGACGTTCTTCTGCAGCAGTCGTTTCTTCGGGTGCTGGCCTTGAGGGGTTACTCCGTCGCCTATCAAGTCTGTCTGCTGATCGAGGAGGCCGGCGTTGTGCGAGCGCTGGCCGAATTATCCAATCATCCGGAGGTCACCCGCGACGATGTGGTCAGAATCCGCGCAACACTGAGGTCGCCCAAAGGCGTGTCCCACGAGAAAAAGCAGGATTCGTTGGATGGCGCGGCGCAGTTGTTTGCGATGCGGCTGACCGGGCGTGATGCGCGGCTTTTCGTCACCGAATACGCGCAATCCGACACCCTCGCCAATTGCCTTCGGTGCCCTCTGCCTGCAGATGATGCCGGCCTCGTGGCAGTCGTTCCCATTGCCACGCTGGGCGCCTTCGAGCGCAACCTGATGCCCGTGTTGGGCTTCGGTTCGATCGATGGGCTGTTTCTCGAAAGCGACCCGCACCACCCCGAAATTACAGACTTCGACGTCATTGTGGTCGCCGGGCGCGGGAGCTTTCGCGCGCAAGCACTGACCGAGTTTCGAGACGCAGAGAATGTGCTCGACCTAGCAGAATTCTTCTTTCCCGGTTGCGCCGCTAAGCACCAGCTGTTTGCAGACTGCGGATTCCGACGAAGTCGCCCAGGCGTACCGATATGAAGTCGCCCGTGGATTCCGAGACGATGTCGCCCACCTTTCCGATTTGATCTCGCCCAGCGGCGAGGCGTTCTGGCCGGCTGGTTCTCTGGCATCGGTCAAGCCGCGTGGTCAATCTGGAATCGCGACTTCGACCTGTTTTTCTTCTTCTGCAGTTGCTGTGGGCATGTGGGCAACGCGATTGCGTTGTCCAAGCGCAGCGGCATGTCCACAGCGCCACGGGCTCAGGTCTTTCGGGCGGATTGCCGGGTTCGGCGCAGGCTCTCACCGGTGAGGTCGAGCCGATGGGCATTGTGGACGAGGCGATCGAGCACGGCGTCGGCATAGGTGGGATCTCCAATGAGCAGATGCCACTGGTCCACGGGGAGCTGGCTGGTGACGATGGTGGAGCGATGACCGTAGCGATCTTCGAGGATTTCCAGGAGGTCGTGACGGGCACCGGCGTCGAGCGGCTCGAGTCCCCAATCATCGAGGATCAGCAGATCGACACGGCCAAGGCCGCGCAACAGGCGTGGATGGCGGCCGTCGCCGCGGGCGAGCGCCAGATCGTCGAACAGTCGCGGGACGCGCTGATAGAGCACGGAGCGATTGTCGCGACAGGCCTTGTGGCCGAGCGCCGAGGCGAGCCAACTCTTGCCAACGCCGGCCGGGCCGCAGATCAGGAGATTGACGTGGTCGTCGATCCAGCGGCCCTCGACAAGCTTAGCGAACAGCGGGCGGTCGAGACCGCGCGGGGTGCGGTAGTCGATGTCCTCGACGCACGCCTGCTGGCGCAGCTTGGCGTAGCGCAGGCGAGTGGCGAGCCGTTTGTCGTGCCGCAGCGAGGCTTCACGTTCGAGCAGCAGCGCAAGCCATTCGGTGTGACCGAGGCTTGCGGCCTCACCGGTGGCTTCGATGTCGGCGAAGGCCTTGGCCATGCCGTGGAGGCCGAGGGCGTTGAGGCGGTCGAGGGTCGGATGGGTGAGCAAGGGATGATCTCCTAATTGTAGTAGCGCGGTCCGCGGATGTTGGCATGCAGGATCGGCGCATCGTCCGCGGAACGCTGGTGAGCAGAACGCCGATCGAGATTGTTGGCGAGGATCGACTTGACCGAGCCATAGGTGCGCGCGCCGATGTCGATTGCCCGCGCAGCCGCGGCGTCCAGCCGTTCGCGCCCATAGGAGGCGGCGAGCCTGAGGATGCCGAGGCAGGCGCGGAAGCCTTGCTCGGGGTGCGAGCGCTCGTCGAGAATGAGGTCGCACAACGCGCTGGTCGCCGGCCCGATCGCGGCGGCGTCCTGGCGGATACGCGCGATGGTCCAGCCGGCGTAGCGCCGATGGCTGGAGGCCATGTGCTCCGGCACGGTGGTGTGTTTGTGATTGCCGCTCATGCGCTGATGCGCGGCGATCCGCTCGCCCTTGTGGAAGATCTCGACGGTACGGGCCGTGAACCGCACCTCGACCTCGGCGCGGGCGAAGCGATGCGGAACGCTGTAGTAATGCTTCTCCACCTCGACGTGGTAATCGAGACTGACGCGGCGGATCCGCCACTCGGCGAGGACATAGGGGGACGCCGGCAATGGCTTGAGCGCCGGCCGGTCGACCTCCTCGAGCAACCGGCGGCGTGTCACGCCGAGCCGCCGGATCGGCCGTTCCTCATTCAGCCTCGTGAGCAGTTCGCCGATCGCCGCATTGACCTCGGCCAGGCTGTAGAAGGTGCGATGGCGCAGGCGGCCGAGCAGCCAGCGCTCGACGATGAGGACGGCCTGCTCGACCTTGGCCTTGTCGCGCGGCTTGCGCGGCCGCGCCGGCAAGATGGCGGTGCCGTAATGCGCCGCCATCTCCGCGTAGGTACGATTGATCTGCGGGTCGTACAGGCTCGCCTTAATGACCGCGACCTTGGTGTTGTCGGGCACCACCAGCGCCGGTATGCCGCCGATCGCCGCGAAGGCGCCAACATGGGCGCTGATCCAGTCGGCGAGCCCCTGCGTCCACGTCGCCTGCGCGTAGGTGAAGCTCGATGCGCCGAGCACGGCGACGAAGATCTGCGCCGTTCTGCGCTCACCGGTCAGGCGGTCGACCACCACCGGCACGCCATCGCCGGCATAGTCGACGAACAACTTGTCGCCGGCCGCATGGGCCTGGCGCATCGTCACCGACAGGCGGCCCTCCCAGGCGCGGTAGAGCTCACAGAAGCGCGAGTACCGGTATCCGCCGGGCTCGGTGGCGATATATTCCTCCCACAGGATCGACAGCGTCACGTGCTTGCGTTTGAGCTCGCGGTGCACGGTCGCCCAGTCGGGCTCGGCGATGCGGCGGTGACCCTGACGGTTGCCATTGCCGGTCTTCGCGAACAGGCGAAGTTCCAGAACCGTGTCGGTGACGTCGTCTGGCAACGGCCAGCTCAAGCCCGCGGCCTCGAACCGCCGGAGCGCCAGGCGCACCGTCGAGGGCGCCGCGCCCACCCGTCGCGCAATCTCGCGGCTCGGCAGCCCGGCCGCCTTCATTCTGATCACATCGCGCACACGGCGCATCGCAAGCCTCTCCGTCGGCATCCAGGGTCCCCTTCGCAAAGCCGAAAGAGTTGACCCTATGGGAGCCAGAAGAGGCCTCGTCACCCGGGCGACATCATCCCGGAATGGTGGGCGACATCATTTCGGAACGGGTGGGCGACTTCAAATCGGAATGGTGGGCGAGATCATCTCGGAATCCTGGGCGACATCGATCGGAATCCGCATGCAGACCAGCGCGCCGACGGCTGGACCTGCTCGATTGGGGACGAGAACTGGACGGAAAGGCCGACCATCCGATGAGCGACGATCTTCGCACCATTCTTCGCGCCGAAGTAGCGGCACGGAGTTCGTGCAGCCAAGTCGCTCTCCTATTGTCCGGCGGTGCCGACAGCTTCGTCGTTGGTTACTTCTGTGAGGAGGTCGGTAAAAGAGTCGTCGCCTACACCTATGAACTTGATGGCATCCCTTCGGTTGAGCGGCCGGCCGCAGAAGCGATAGCCCGCCACATGGGCTGGCCACTTCGGATCGTTCGCGTGCCGACTGGGGGATTGAGAGCGGCGTTCCTGCGGTTAGCGATCCAACACGGTTGCTCGAAGAAGACCCAGTTCGAGGTCACATACCCGATCGCTCACGTCATCCCCGAAGTGGCGGAATGCGAGATCTTCACGGGCTGGAACTTTGACGATCACTACGGCAATACCCGCGAAGACATTATGGAAATGGCTGGGCTCAAGCGGGCCGGGCTCTCCTGCGCCGAGTTGCAAGTGCATTTCGACGCCTTGCGAGCCTCAAAGTATGCGAAATCGGACGCGGCCGGCTCCCCCGACACGTTCTGGTTCGCTACCCGGATCGCTTCGGCACTTGGCAAACGGCTCGTCGACCCTTCCACGGCCGAACCGGTGCGCCGGTTCTTTCGCCAGTTTTCCCACGACGAGCTGTCGCGGCTCGACAAGCCCATCATCAGAAAGATCTTTGCTGACGCCTTTCGCCGCCTTCCTCAGGGTTTGGTCGCCAAGGGCGTCAAGCTGCAGAAGGGCGGCGGCGTCCACGAGCTTTTTAGGACGTTGGTGGACGATCCGATTATCAATCGGTTTGAGACGAAGTACGCGACCTTGAGCGCGCTCTGCAAGCGCTGGGCGTCGGAGGTGCGCGCGAATCCGGACCAATACCTCAATGAACTGGCCGCGGCTCCCCCGCTTCGCAAGGCGACCGTGATCCAGGCTCGGGGCGCCAACGTCGGTCGCCCGACGATGGCCGAGGTGAATGCGGCGTCGTTGCGCAAGCGCTTCACGGTCGTTTCGCTGTTCGCGGGCGGCGGCGGGTCCTCGATGGGGTACAGGCTGGCGGGCGGAGACGTCCGGGCAATCAACGAATTCGTCGCGGAAGCCGCTCGCACCTACTCACGCAACTTTCCCGGGACCATTATCGATAAAAGGGACATCCGCGACATCGTTCGCGATCGGGCGAACGTCATCGCTTTCCTGGCAATGATCGGCCTGCTGGTTGGCGAACTGGACCTGCTCGACGGTTCTCCACCCTGCTCAGAGTTCAGCACCGCGGGAAACGGCCCGACAGAGCCCGGCGTGCTGAAAGCGTACTCCGACCGAACTCAAAAGGACATCTCGATGCTCCCCTTCGAGTTCGCGAGGTTCGCCCTGATCGCCCGCCCGAAGGTCGTCGTGATGGAGAACGTGCCTGCGCTCGCCTCCCGCGGGGAGGCGATCTTCAAAGCCCTGCTCAAGATGCTGAGCGCCGAATTCGTCGTGACATGGCGCGTCTTATCCGCGAACGACTTCGGCGTTCCGCAGACCCGGCGCCGGCTGTTCGTCCTGGCCGTTCGAAAGGACGTCGCAGAAGCCGTTGGGATCACGAGCGAGTTCGCGGCGTCGTTGCTGTTTCCCAACCCGACACATACGGGCACCACGGTTCGAGATGCGTTCGCTGATCTGAACCAGTCACACGAAGACGTTCGCCCGTGGATCGCCTCTGCGCGGACGACCACGATCGCGACGGCCGCCGCCAGGCTACCGAAGAGCCCGGCCCGGCTGTTGCGGCCCAACCACGTGGGCCTTCAGGTCACCGGCAACTATACGCTCACGCGGTGCTCTTACGATCTGCCCGCGCCGACGCTGACGGTCACGGGGCAGCAACCGAGCGGATTGGCCGGCGCCATCCATCCCGAGCACGACCGCAAGTTCACTATCCCCGAACTGAAGCGCCTGACCGGCCTTCCCGACGATTACGCGCTCACCGGCACGCTCGGGCAAGCGGCGGAAAGGATATGCCGCATGGTCACTCCCTTCGTAGCCGAGGCGATCGCCGAGAGCATCCACCGGAAGATCTTGAAGCCCTACAGAGAGACCCTGAAATGACCAAGTGCCGGCCCAAGAAAGATTTCTCCTTTGGAGACTACGCCGAAACCTTCGACGCTCATATCCGTGCGTCGATACCCGGCTTCCAGCAGCTGGTCGATTACACCGTCGACCGGTCGGTCACATACGTCCAGCGGGAGACTACGGTCGTCGACGTCGGCTGCTCGACCGGGCGGACGCTAGCAGCCATCCGGCGGGTAAACCAAGCGGCGCGGCCGGACGCAGACTATCTCGGCATCGACATCGAGCCGCGGTTTCGTCCCTGCTGGGAGAAGCATTCGTTCATGAACTTCCGCTGCGAGGTCGGCGACGCGCTGACGCATCCGTTCGACAATGTCTCATTGGCATGCTGCATCATGACGCTTCTGTTCCTGCGGCCGGCTCACAAGCTGCCTTTGCTTAAGCGCATCCGGAGCTCGATGGTCGAAGGGGGTGCGCTCCTCATCGCGGAGAAGACGCTGGCAGAGACGTCGCGTCAGGAAAGCGACGCGGAGGCCGCTTACATGGACTTCAAGCGCAGGCAGGGCTTCCGCGCGGAAGAGATCTTGGAGAAGCAGAGCAGCCTCCGGGGTCAGATGACCAGAATGACCGAGCGGGAGCTGCGAGAGATCTTGGTGTTGGCCGGCTTCCGTGACGTAGAGTCCTACTGGAGGGGGCACATGTTTGTGGCCTTCGTGGCGCTGATATAGCACCACGCTGGACCAATGTTTTTACCGAGTAAAACCGCGACACGTCGGCACAGTTGATTCTTGATGACACCCCGCCGTTCTCTTCTGCTGTCCAACCCACCCAAATCGAGAAAGGAAGTATTGCAATGACGCGAACATCAGCATTCGGCCGGTACGGCGTCCGCTCGGCCATGAACCGGTGGTCCGGGGTTTCCGCTGACGGGTCGACCGCAGCAGTCAGCCTCTGGAAAGATGAGCTTGAAGGACCGGCGGGAGCGATGGTCTATCACAAGGCAGACACTAGAGACTGGACGAACGGGATAGCCAAGCGCGAGTTTTTCCGGCACCTCCAGCATGCTGTCGATCGCTGCGGAGGCATCGTCAGGGTAGTCATGGTCGTCCGTGATCCGTCCAACCCCTCTCGGACGATCGACTGCTACCCGGCGCCGAACGTGATCATGCGAGTGGCAGCCTTGAACATGGTTGGGCTCGCGTTTCGGCTCGAACAGGCGGATCTCGGAGTCTGAAGTCGGCGGCCTGACGGACCGACCAACCGGGCTGGATAATCCCATCGGTCGTCGGCCTCGGTACGTGTCCGGTCATCCTCCAACCCGAGGAGGACTGAGGACTCAGCCAGCTGGGCGAAGTCGTCCGAGCCAGCTGGCTCATTGGAGCTCGCCATTAGCTCGGGGTAATACAAGCAGAGCATCGTCATAGGAAATTCGTCCGCGGAGTACCGTTTTGAACACGTATTCGACCACGCAATCCGGCGTGCTGGTTATCGGCTGGACGTGGATGCGAGCTACCAGCTTCCTCGGCCCGGCATACAAGTCCGCTTGGTTCTTGAAATGCTCGGCTAGGGGCTCCTTCAAGCGGGTGAGCGGTGGGACCAATAAGACGGCATGAAAATGCAGGCCGCCATTGCACGAAGTGGGCTCGTTCGAGCGAGCGGACTTAGCAACCGGAAGGTCCGCCACCGCGATCAGGACGGGAAGCTGGTAGATGGGGATGGCCCTGGGCTTGCGATGCGTCCTAGTCACAAAGGTCGAGTAAACTCGTTGGACCTCATCTCGCATCTGGCCGACGACGGATGCACGTGGACCGCGGAGATGATCAAATACGAAGGTCACGAGATATGCCGACCACCCATCTTCCATTCGGTCGGATACCAGCCGCGAGTACCCGCCGATCATCAATTGCAGGGATCGGCTAGCCGGGAAAAGCTGCTTGAATGGGACGGAAGATTGATGAACGGCTTGGATAGGATCGATGTCTCGTTCAAGCTCCGTTTGATGGATTGGATATTCGAGCTTGGTCTGTAATGTAGCAATAGAAGACCATATGCCTTCCGTAGCCGGTGGCATTCTGTAAAACTCCGGGTCGCAGGGATGCTCATGTGGCCATCCAACAAGACGCAAAGGCCTGCGCGTTATTTAGCTACTTGGGACCCGCCGAAAGCATCTCATCGGAGACTTTTTTCAGCTACTCCCGGTAGCGATCTTGAACTGCGGCTACGGTAGGCGCTGACGCGCAATTCGCGATACATTTCTGGGGACAATTGCGCATCCACCTGCAAAGAGATTCAAAGAACCCGTTTGGCAAGCGGTTAGCAACGAAGCTGAGATCCGAGGAGGACATGACCAAAAAGCGAAACATGACCGATGTCGAAGTCGGCCTGGCACGAGCCATGCTCGCGAAGGGCATGAAGAACGATCAGGTGCATTTCTACTTCAACCGCGCCGACCGTTTGATCAGCTCCGGTCGTATTGCGCAGATCAAGGACGGCAGTTACGCCAAGGACGTCGCTGCGGCTACCGACGATGAACTGGCAGATTTCATCACTAAGTGGGATGCAGAGCACGCCGCCATTTACACAAAAGGCCCGCAATCGCCCACTGAGTCTGACTTTATTGATGCCTTGTTCGAGAAGCGCAAGAGCAGTTGGCATGTACGACACGGCGAGACCGACACCGTTGAATGCAAACTCAACTACGCCGTCAGTGGCAAAATCCTTAGAGCCATCGCGGGGCTTGCAAACAACAAAGGCGGGCACATTCTGTTCGGAATCAGAAATGAAGCAACCATCGTTGACGGCATGTCGGACGACAAGTTCGAAACACTCGATCCAGCGCTGCTGACTTCACATTTGGTGAGCTTTCTCGACCCAGTTCCGACGGTAACGCGCATCTCACATGTGATTGGAGGCAGGAAGATCGGAGTGCTTCACGTAGAGAAGCATGAAAGGCCGCCGATAATCGTCCTCAAAGGAATGGGTGGCGACCTTCGTGAGGGTGCCGTGTATTTCCGGTATGTCGGTGAAACGCGGCAGATCAAGCCAGGAGAGATGAGGGCGATTATCGAAGCGCGAGAGGCTCGCGCGGTCGCCGAATTTAGCAGGAGAATGAGTCGCGTGGCCTCCGGCGCAGGCGCCACTATCGATCTCGATACCGGTGAGGTGACGGGAAGGACAGGCAGTTTCGTCATAGACCGAGAACTGCTTCCCTCGATCCAATTCGTTCGAGAAGGAGACTTCTCGCAAACAAAAGGCGCTCCCACATTGCGACTTGTTGGGGATGTGCAGCCGATGTCGGCTGCGGATCGGGATAGAATCCACGTCGTGCGAGACAATATTCCGCCGAACTCGATTGTCGAAAACTTCTTAGATGACAATCAAGTAAGGGATCCGTTGGCTTATCTGCACGCCCAAGCCTACTACCAACGGAAGTGGATGCCAATTTGGCACTACGTGCGCCAGCTTTCCATGAGCATCGATGATCTGGTTGAGGACTTGCGCCAACTTTCGGCGTGTATGCCGTCTAGTCGCGACGCTATCGTACAACGGCTGCGCGGCACGCTGTCGGCCTATAAGATTTACACCGGAAAGCCAAAAACGATGTTGAACGATCTGCGAGCGGGCAAGATCAAAATTCCCAAAAACGACGTCGATCTCAGCGCCTTTGCCTACGCACTTCATGGTCTACCCAACGATTTCGAAGAGATCGAAAAAGTCCGACCGATAATACACGAATGCTTAAAGAGAGATAACGCGGAGAAACACCGGAGCCAGATCTACCGAGCCGCATGTCGGGTCGACGAAATCATCCATTATCAGCGAAAATGAAGCACCGGGCAGTTACAGGGAGCCTTGAGCGAAGTATCATTTGAGCAGCTGTGCTACCCATTCCGGGGACCCAGATTCAGATACCCCCCGGGTCTGACACGGTTCACGTGCTAGGCAATTGTCCAAACAAGTCGGAAGAGATGCTAGTCATCTACCAATTGCCGTCGGTGAACGAACCAACAGGCGGTCGGACCCCGGCTGTCGTCGAGATTTAATGTGCGGTTACGGAGAAGGTCATCACTTTGCCTTGCCGGCAAGTGACCCGTGCGTCTAACGGCATCGGCAGCATCGGACCAGAAGAACCACCATCGTGGTCGGGGCCGGCAGTGCGGTGAGCCCCGTTACTCCTCTGCTTGTCTGCGCAGGATCGCGGCAAGACCGATCCGACGATCCATGCCACCCTCGACGGTCTAAAGCTTTCCCGTCTCTCGTCAGGCTTCGTTTAGCGACCGTTGCCTGCTTAGGTCGTTCATTTCCAGGAGTGGGCCGGACGATGAGTCTGACGCTCCGACCGATGTGCCAGCCCACCGGGGTTTCCGCGATTGCTCTTGCTCAGAGGTCACGGTGTAGCGCACGACGCTGAGATTTCCTGTTATCTATACAAGAGCCACGCGATCGGCGATCGCAGTATGGCCGCTAGGCTCGCGGTTTAGATATGCAGTTCTCGCTTATCTTGTCGGGCAGGAACATGGTCGAAAAGCAACGGGGTCTAAGTGGCGCTGAGTTCGATGGGTTGGATTGCGGATTTGCTCCGTAGGCCGGATGTCGGCCTACGACCCCGGGAAGGCGCACAGGTCGATTTGCAGCCGCTATCGGAGCGCGGCGGCCGATGGTTGAAGCACAACCTGTTTCGCTTCCCGGGGGCGACGTGGTCCCGAAAGCGTGGCTGCGTGGAGCTGGCCGAGGCTGACGTGATCGCACTGCATCTGGTCGTCGAGCGACTTAGGGAAGCTGGGGTGCGGGTGCGATTCAAGGGGCGACTTCGTCATTGGGATGGGGTGTCGCCGGTATGGAGGATGCTAGTGCGGGGAAAGCGCTAAGCCGCCGTTCAAGATCACGCGTACTCGATCGACCTTTATTTGGTCTCTTCCAGTTGCGACCCCCAACCTCTCCCGGGACTGTCGCAGTAGATCCATCAAAGCTGTTGTACCACCCGCCTCTGCGCGTCTGCATTCTCCTCTATGTATCGCTGTGTCGTCCGAAGGTTGGAGTGTCCGGCTAAAGCCTGGACATCCCTGAGTGATCCGCCAACAGTAGAAATCTTTCGCGCCGCGCCGGTAATGAAGGTCCGTCGGCCGCTGTGGCTGGAGCAGCCGATGAAGCCCAAGTGTCGGTACCAACGCTGGAACATGTTCACGACGACCTGCGGTGACGTACCGGGGGATCGCTCTGTGCCGATCACGTAGTCTCCGGTCGCTGTTGCCGTGGTCTTCCGGTACGCAGTGAGCGCGGCTCTTACTGCCGGGTGCATCGGGATCACGCGGCCAGACGTGCCCTTGCTTGCATCGTTGGTCAGGTGGATAGCATGGCCGACCTGCCCAGCCGCGTCACACACCATCCGCCAAGTCAGGTGAGCTATCTCCTTCGCCCTAAGCCCGGCCTTTGCCGAGAGCAGGAAGATTAGCCTGTCTCGTTCGGGGTATCTGGTAGTCGAGAGATAGGCGAGAATGGCTTCAGCCTGCCCCTTGGCCAGCGTCTTCGCTTGCTTCCCCAAACCCATTTTCGTCCTCCAGACGTCGGATCGACGGCTAACAGGACGCTGGACTGTAATTGGTCCAGATCATTCGTACATGCTGATACCTCAGAGCTGGCGACCGGAAAGACTGCTCTCGGAGCGTCAATTCGCGAGCTGTGCTACCCTTTCCAGGGACCCAAATTCAGCTACCCCCCGGCTGGGCTCCGCAATACGCCGGCCCTCATCGCGAGATCGACTTATGACTCACGGAGATCGTATGCGAAGGTTTGTTGACTCACACGCCGCCGTCCCGAGCTAATCACTTAGGCCGAAGTAGCCCCTAAAATCGGTGAAACTCCCCGACTGATGCGTGGCCGACCAGTCGTGAAAAAGCCGCTGCAGCGTTCTTTCTCTAGACAGCCTGAGCACGCTTCTACATATGCGTTCTTCCAATCTGAGATAGATTGAACTGCCTGAGGCCAAATAGTTCGAGGCAGCACGCACCGAGGCAGATTGTAAATCGAAACCTTGATCCCGGCCGAATTGAGGGCGGCCACTCCTTCGGCAAGCTGATCTTGATAGTCGAGTGGGTCAATCCAGAGCATTGCATCGTTCGCGATTGCGAATCCGGTGTTCTCAAGGCCCATCAAAGCGACATGATCCACAATGGGAAGGTTGCGCGCAAGCCAACGGCATGTCTCCGCGACGATTGGAGCCGTCAAAGCGTGGAGGACAACTCGAACTTCCACCCGCTGTTTGCGATCCTTTAACTTTAGCACGCCAAGGACCGTCTCGTCGAATGCACCTTTAGCTTGGACTACGTAATCGTGAATGTGGTCCACAGCGGCATAGATAGGTATGCCAGCGGTCAGTTGGGGATGTCGCAAATCTGCCCAAGCAGCGGCCACCTCTGTTCGTGCAAAGGCTCGTCCGTTTGTGAGGACATGAATGGCGGTATCAGGCAAAGATGACTTACATTGCGCGAGGAGATCTATGAACTCCCGCCAATCAGTCAGAGTCTCGCCGCCGGTGAACGCAAAGGACTTCGTTGTAGGGTCCACAAACGGCAACGCGCGACTAATCTCCTCCAGCACCCATCTGTCGTCCACATTTCGCGGCGGCTGCGAACACATCAAGCAGTTATGGTTGCATCGTTCGGTTACTAAGAACGAATTATGATTTGACTCGCGTCGATAGAGTGACCGGAACTTCCCTGTTTGAGGCTGCAGCCCAATTAAGTCCCCGTCCGCCAGATAGCTATATTCGGGCGTGACCACCAAGAGATCACGGAATTGACTTCCAGGGATGGTGGTGTGATTTCCCACCAACACGGCCTTCGTGAATCCGGATTTGACGGCGGTTCCAATCTCTTCTGAGCTTTTGATTACGGCCGCATCAACCGCGTGACGTGGCGATCTAGTCGGCGCAGCCAGACGAACAACCTCTGAAGGGTGCGGCGTCTCGAATCCGCGCACATAGGATGCAGTGCCACGAAGCGGCAGCATCACATCATGCTCCATGACCTGAGCACGGCCGCGTCCTCCGGGGAGTTGTCAAGCAGATCGAGTATGGTGGATATCACCCCCTTCTGTCGCTGGCAGAAGCCGGAAAGCGGCTTGATGCCCAGGGGGTCGCCATGAGTGGCGTGATGATAGACCGGATCAGCGCCGCAGTGGCTCTCATACACACAGTCGTGGCACTCTGGCGCACATTGACTGAGTGACGCAGCAACGTTCGATACAAGCTTGTTGGATAGAATGAGGGAACGATAGTCGTTGTCCACGACGTGGCCCAGCTCAAAGCTGCGATCTCCCATCTCGGCAAGCATGCGTCCTTCGTCAGACGCGAAAACCAAGCCGTCGTAGTTGTAAACGAGAGCGCCCAGCCCTATGCCCGCAGGGCTTCGGAGATCGACATACCCGATGGGCTGATCCGTCAGGATTCGCCGCAGGAGCAGGAGCGTATAGAACTCGAAGAACTTGCGACCCTTGCGGTTCAGATCGAGAATGTATCGGAGCCCGCGCCGATAGAAGCCCATCCATTCGGCAGAGTCATACTTTTGAAACTGCTTGGTTTTAATCGCGAAGCCGTATGGCGATAATGGCCTTAGGAAGACGCCATCCAGTCCGTGCGCAACGTACTCATCAATGATCTCTTCGACACGGTCAAGACTGTGCCTCGTGGTCGTCATCAGCGCGCTGACGCGATCAAGCCCCAATGTTGCTTGAGCCTTCTTAATTCCTTGGATGGCGAGTTCATGACTATCTCCACCCGGCCTCGGACGGTTGCGGTTGTGAAGGTCCGGCGGCCCATCCAGCGATGTTGATAGAGAGACATGGTTCGCCTTGCAAAACGAAAGGATCTCGTCAGTCAGCAGCGCCAAGTTCGACGCAATGACGAAATCAACCTCCTTGCCCTTGCCTGGGGCCTCCCGTTTTGCAGCTTCAACGACCTTCTGAATCAAGGAAAAGTTCAGAAGTGGCTCGCCTCCCTGAAACTCGATCTTGATGTGAGACGATGGACTTTGAAGCGCGATGGAAAGCGCGCGGTGAGCCGTCTCCTCACTCATATCGAAAAGCGAGTGATCTGTGCTCTGTCGAGATACCTGACAATAAGGGCACGAATGTTCGCACCGGAGAGTGACGACAAACATGTGGAGTGCTGTCGGCTGACGCAGAAACGACATCCGAGTTCGCAGCCGCATAGCCAGGATTTGATGCTGCGCGCTCTGTCCCTCTCGGGAGACTAGGTGAGCCGAGTACGCTCGCTCGTACAGGCCATCACCCGGCTGCAGTTGGAGGTCGATCAGCCGCTGGAATTCATTCGCGTTGAGGCGGATAAAGTCACCAACGATGTTGGAGACAAGATATTCCGTGGCGCTCTTCCGCTCAAAGCGAAGCGGCATAAGTTGCAACGGCGCTTCACTTCCATGAAAATCGCCGGGTGGGAAGAAGCGAGACATCTTCTGCTACGAGTTTTCGCCCTGTGGGTAAGCAAGCGACCCGAACGCGAGGGCCAAGATGAGATTCCGTACCGGCTCGGTTCGTCGAGCAATCTGCTGCCTGACGTTTTCGTCGATAACGGTGGCTATGAAACGCTGGCTCAAGTCGTCGGCGTTGGTTGCGCCCGGCGTAGGCGCCTCCACCGAGACCACATACTTCGTCCCAACCAGCTCGACCTTACAGATCGCCGAACCAAGCAATCTGTAGGCAGCAGCATTCAAGGCCTCAAGCGATTGGGTCGCCTGATCGAATTCGATGGTTTTTGCCGCCATTCTAGCGACTTGAGTGGTGAGACGAATGGGACGAGTGCGAGGAGTGGGATGAATGTGAACCGTGGGCTGCGAACAGCGTGCCGTCCTCGCGCTCGGTCACGATCAAGCCCAGTAAGTCATGTCCAACTTGATAGAACATGTTGGACTGAGACTTTTCGGCGGATGCCTGCTCTGGGTCCGTCGGCTGAGCGACAACGCCGGTCGAAGCAGGCACAGCAGCGGTTGCGGCGGTCCCGAGCGAAGCGAGCGCGGCTGCCAGCGGAATGATCGATATTTTGCTCTGACTCATGAAGTACCCCCCGTTTGCCATCTGCAAAGATACCGGGCACACCTAATCAGTCAACCCCAACTAAAGCTGCACGGTTCGGTTGTGGGGGACGGCCTGCGTTACGAACTCCTTTTGACTTTTGCACTGCAGCAAGCTTTTGGAGCGGCCCATCGCGCTCACAAGAAAGTCCTGGATCTCGTCGAAGTATTCCCATTCGCTGCGTACCTCGTATGGATACCGAAGCAGCGTGCCGACGAGACCCTTGTCCATCGGCTCAAGCGCGATGATGTGCTCGCGACTGGTCAGTACCACCCGTCCGATCGCGACCTTGTTCATCTCTCGGATGGTCTCTCGGATCACGGCGAAAGCGTCGTGACCGACCTTCCCATCCGGGCGAAGGTAATAGGGCCTGATAAGGTAGCGCGGATCGATGTCGGATTTGTCCACGAACTCATCGATCTCGATGGTGCGCGTGGATTCCAGCGCGATCTCTTCGAGTTCTTCTTTGGTGACTCGATGAACTGGTCCTTCTCGATCTGGTAGCCCTTGACGATGTTCTCGTTGGGCACCTCGTCGCCGGTGTCTGCGTCCACCTTCAGGTACTTGATACGGTGGCCGGTCTGCCGGTTGAGCTGGTTGAACGAGATCTTCTCGCTCTCGGATGTGGCGGGGTAAAGCGCCACCGGTCAAGTAACCAGAGACAATGCAGGAAGCCTTTCCAGTTGGCGCGCGGTGCCATTTACGCAGAACTCCTGCTTCGGGACGCACAGACTCAAGACGAACGATCCGCCCGGTTCCGACCGGCCGAAAGCGCCCACAGGATCATTTTTTCGAAGGGGGATCGACTCCTTTGTTCCCGATATGTTCTAATTGGGCATAACCGACCGACCCGCGAGCTGGCGCATGCCGACCCCGAAGCAGATGGAAAAGATGACCGCCGCCGTCCGCAGAAACATGCCAGTGGCCCCCGGCTTGGCGCCAGAGGACGACCTGCCGCCGGAATACTGGCAGGCTCTCCTGGACGACCGTCGTGCAGAGACGAAACCCGGGCACCCCGCAGGGACGCAGCGGCTGTGCGAAATTCCGCACCATATCCTGCGAGTTGGCTGCAGCCGGTGCGGCAGGCTGGTGGAGATCCAGAGGGTCGATGCCACCCGCCTCTACGGTGCGGACGCGGTCTGGAAGGAGGTCGGCCGCCGAACATTGGACAACACCTGCACCCAGCGGACCGGCCGTCACGAAGAGGATGGCTGCTGGCCGACGTTCGACTAAGGGCGATGGCGCCTAAGCACCATCCGACCCCGCTCTCCGGGGGCGACCGAAAGGCGCTCAGTAAGGAGCTTAGCAAGGCCCGCGCGATGACCACGATCCTCGGGTCGCAGTCGGCTGAAGTCCGTGCCAAGGGCGAAGCTCTCATCCGTCAGGCCGACAAGCTTCTGTGCGAATCTTGGAACGAGAAGATGTGGGCAGATGGAGGACCGATCGATCCGTCGCCCACGATCGACCAAGCCGTGAATGGTGGCTACTCATCACTTGAAATCGAATGCTCACGCTGCAAGACCAAGAGGGACGTCGACCTGGCCACGTTGCGGCATCCTCCAACTACATCGGTCCACGACCTCGCCAGTCGGCTTCGTTGCAGCAACTGCGCTAAGGCCGGCCGACGTCCGGCCGCGACCCTCCTGCAACTGAGGCCCCGTCCCCGCCAAGCACCTTTGGAGACCTGAACGTGTGCAATCTGTACTCGATGACGAAAAATGTGGACGCGATCCGTCGTCTGTTCGGCGCGCTCAATAGCAACGTCGGCAATCTGCCAAGCATGCCGGGGATCTTCCCTGACTACCCGGCTCCTATTGTCCGCAATGCCTCGGATGGACGAGAGATCGTCATGGCCCGTTGGGGCATGCCATCGTCGCAGAAGGCACTTATGGACGCGACCAAGAAGCGAGCTGAAAAACTGGAAGCCAAGGGCAAGACGGTCGACTTCAAGGAATTGCTCCGGACGGAGCCGGACAGCGGCACAACTAATATCCGGAATGTCAGTAGCGCGCACTGGAAGCGGTGGCTCGGTCCGGGCAATCGCTGCCTCGTCCCGCTGACCTCGTTCTCCGAGTACGACACGATCGAGGGCAAGAAGGTGCCGGTGTGGTTCGCCCTCGACGAGTCCCGGCCCCTCGTCGCCTTCGCGGGCATTTGGACGAACTGGACATCCGTTCGGAAGGCAAAGGAAGGCGAAGTGAACGCCGATATTTTCGGTTTCCTGACTTGCGAACCGAATGCGGAGGTGAAGCGCGTCCACCCAAAAGCAATGCCGGCGATTCTGACGACGGCCGAAGAATACGACGCTTGGCTTCGGGCTCCCTGGGATGAAGCAAAGGCCTTGCAACGGCCGCTACCCGACGGAGCGCTCAAGATCGTGGCCACCGGCGAGAAGGAAGACCCAGCGACGACAGCTTAGGTTCTGCGCACGCGCGCGGAACAAGTGGACGAGCCCAGCCTCGTCGATACGGAATCCCTGGTACGTGCTAATCGCGCGGAACGACCAAGGGACGGGAGGATTCTTCTCGCAGGAGCGATCTCATGCTGATGACGAGAGAGAGACGGCCGGCAATTCGGACGTCGCGGGGGTGGGCGATCTCAGTGCTGCAAGAAGCTGGCGCAATCCGAGAGTGCGAGGAGCATGGCTGGATGAAGGACACGGCCGAACCTCACGCCCGCAACCGAGCGCTGGAAATCGCACGACAAGATCCGCCAGCAGGCTTATCTGCGGAGCAAGCCGTCTCCGAGGTTCGGGACGTACTGGACTCGATCGGCGATACCTGCCCCGCTTGTCCGGACGGAGATTGCTGAACAGACCCTTGAATGTTGAGATGGGAAGCGGTCTACTTCGCAGACGCTCTATTGCGATAGTTTGCGCCACCGGAGCGTGCGTCAGCATATTTTTTGGCTTTCTCAGTGTGGCAAAAGTCTTTGGAATTTGAAGAATGCTTTCCATTCGCGACGACTGGTGGGATCCTGCGGTTAGTAACAACACATCTCGCCCTAAATCGCGTAACGAAGATTGCCAATACTTTGCCGGAAAACTCTCGACTGCTGTCGCTTTGGATCGTGCCTATGATTATGAATGGCCAAAACAATATGGGCGATTCATTGAGCGAGACCGCCGCTTCTATATCGCTAGTTTAGCTATACATCTGCACGGCAACGCCAAGAGCGGCGTCGCCTTCGCGCAACTTCAGCCGTTTCATAAGCAAATTGCGTCAGCGCTCTTTGGTATAAACGGGGATGACGAGACAGAGCGCAAGCTAGTAGCTCGACTTCGAAAATGGGCAGAGCGCGAAGACAAACAAGGCGTGTTTTCCCTCGAGTGGATCGATCAGAAGAACGTCGATTGCATTTTCTTTACATCTAAACAAATGACGCGCCTTCTGAAGGTCTGTCCTGCTCCGCCTCCTAAGCCCAATCAAGAAACATTCGATTCTCGATATCCCGGTTCAGAGCGTCTCTAAAAAATTAAAGAGTGAAAATTTTCATACGCTAAGGGCGCCGGCTCATTGATTCTGGCACCCTCGTCTCGCGCATCGTAGCTCGGTGTCGAAAGATCACCGTCCTGAGCGGCTTTCGTGCCGTTGCTGGCGTGGAGCCTAAGCGTGCGCATGAGGGACCAAAGGGAGACGAATATGAAGTTGCATTTCGGCGTGTTTGGGATCGGCAATCGCTTTTTCAAAGTCGGGGCGCTGTTGTGTTTCACTGCCCTCAGCACCCCATTCCAGGTAACAGCGCAGGTAACGGCCGTGACGTCTGGCGCTGGCGCAACACTCTCGGCGGAGCATTTCGATGACTTCGCAACCCACCTGCGAGACATGCTCCAGGACTGGATCATCGGCGCGGAGGTGGACAAGGCTGTCGAGCGATCTAAGACGCTCGCCCAGAGTTTCATCAAGGCAGATGGTGATGGCTATCTAATCCGGGTCCGCGTTTACCAGAACTCCGAGGGGGTGAAGCAACTCGGCGACAGCGGCAACGTGCAGATCATCGGCTCTGGAAAAAACATGGACGAAGTTGTTCGTAACTTCGTGCGTTCGCCGCCCGCTGAGTTGGCACCGATGACCAGCAAGATGGATCGCGCGGCCGAAGACGGCTTTCTGATCTGGACTTATCAGAAGGACGGCAAGCTCGTGACGAAGAGGACTGACTACCCAATGTCGGAAGCTGTTTTCGAGAACGCGAAGGTGGCCATTGAAAAAGAGCGAGAAGCCGCGGCGCACGCGGAAGCCGCGAAAGCTGCAGCTGAGCGAGAAGCTGCCGCCCGAGGCGCGGCCTTGAATGAGTATAACCGTCGTCAGACGGAGGAGATGGCAGAAGCTCAGCGTAGAGCCCTTGCCGAACAGGAGGCAAAGAGAAGGGCGGAAATAGAAGAAAACACCCGAAGATTCCAGCAGATGCAAATTGACTCCCAGCGTCGCATGGCCGAGGAGCAACAACGTCTTCAACAACAGAGAGCGCTTGCGGCACAACAGCAGGCGCAGCAACTTCGGGACCAGATTGCGCAACAAGCGCTCCGCAACAGCATGGGGCAGGCTCCGATCGGTGGCGGAGGTCCCGCCATTAGCCCCGGCGGCATGCCCGGTGTTGCAATTCCCGGCAGGCGATAGCCGCCCCTGACTCAAGCCAATATACAGCTTTCAAAATGAGGCCGCTTGCGGAACGTGAGCGGCCTTAGCTCCGGGAAGAAGCCGAGGGCAGGTACGGGATTATCGGGGCAAACCGGTCTGGACTTCGCGCGGAACAGGAAGCGAGGTCCGCACGATGCCGAACCAGAGGAAAAGCCGAATTCACAGGATCGATCAGCAAAGGATCTTTAGTTGCGGTGCTACCCTTTTGGGGGTCCCAATTCGGCTAGCCCCCGCCCCGGCCTCCTGGGCGCGGGCAAGCTTCGTGATGTGGATATACCAGTCAGCGTAGAGCGTGTCCTTCACCATACGCCGGTCGTAGGTCTGGAGCGCCGTAGTCCTACCCAAAATGGGACCCCATTCGCCGAGTGCCTGCTTAGCCTTATCCACTGCTTGATGCGCGATGGCCAGGGAGCGCGCGCCATTCGCGGCCGCGAATGGCCAATCGATTGCCGTCTCGCGAATGCGCCCGTCAACAAGACCCGCCCCACATTGTACACCTGACAAGATTGGAGCATTGTCGGTTTATCGTTGAGCCGGCTTATGGCTCAGAGGTCGGAACGTAGCAACTAATGAGCAGGTTATCGGAGACGCCATTCGGCGAGGAGTGGCTGGCGAACTTCAGCGAGGAAGCGGACCGTGCAGTCGCGGCTGCCCTTATTGATGAAATCCTTCTCGTGAGTCGAACTGCGTTCGCCCGTGGGCTCCGGTCATTGATCGAGACCATTCTGCGTAATCGCGAGGATCCGGACAGGCCGATTGCTTTATTCTCGGAGAGGGCGGTCGCCAAGGCTAGCGGGAGGGCGTTGCCTTTTTTCCCGAACACGGAGAGAGGAAGGGCGGTCGGGCCGGGCGTCGCTCCGATATTGGTAAATCCTGCGGACCAGGAAGTGGGAAGTGAAGGTCTCGTCGGAAATCTCATCACGGATTTGTCGCGACACCACGACGGGGAAGTGCTCTCTCATCCTGGGCCTGATCGCATGCGGCGCGACCGAATCCGTAATATCGTGATCGTCACGGACTTCATAGGATCGGGAAAGCGAGTGTGGGAAATGCTCGAAGCATTCCGAGCAGTGGCTACCCTTCGCAGCTGGCGATCGTATCATCTCGTCACGTTCAACGTCGTGGCGTACTGTGCCACGGAGCAAGGTCTCAGCCAGGTGCGATCCAGCCGTCTTAAGCCCCAGGTCGCGACAATCGCCGGTTCTCCGAACCTTTGGAATACGTTCTCGGGCGCGCAGTTGCAGAGCATTATAGAGCTTTGCCGCCGTTACCCCCCAGGTCACCCGCATCCCTTAGGATTCATGTACGGCGGAGCTCTGGTGGCGTTCGCCCACGGCATGCCCAACAATGCGCCCCCGATCCTCCATAGCAGGACCAGGGGATGGACGCCGCTGTTCCGTAAACGCAGCACGGCCGGAGCTGAGACGCGTTTTCCGGCGACCGCCATGGAAACCGTCGCCGATCGCGCAACGAGACTGCTCCAAATCAAGAATGCGAATGAATATCTGGCCGATCCGACAGGGAAGCGGTGGATCACGACCCTGATGGTGCTGGCCGCGATTAAGGCAGGTGCCCGGTCTCCTTCCGACATCTCTGTGCAGTCGGGATTACCTCTTTCGCAGGTCGACGAGATTTTAGGATACACGCGAATCGCAAGATGGACATCGCGCCACAACGGACTTACCTCGCTGGGGCGGCAGGAGCTTGCGCATTTGCATCGACGCCGGCGACGCGCACCGGAGCTTCCCAAAGTGAATTCGCCATTCTACTATCCGACGCAGCTGAGGGCTCGGTGAGGGCGTCTAGGAATGCGCCGCGAGAGCGGCGACGGGCTCCTCGGGGGCCTGGGGCAGGGGATTTCCCATGTCCGCGAAGCGGAGCGTTATCTTCGCGCTGCGCGTTACTACGAGACACGCCTGGCGGCGTCTTGGTCGAGCCTCGCAGTATCACCCACCATGGTGGGTCAAAGTAGGTGTCCCTGCTGAGCTCTCAGCGCTATCGGTCCAGAGGACGTCGTCTGGGAATAGATTCCACGACCCTCGAGCGGGCGATCGCGACGATCGAACGCATTCAACGCTCCGATCCGCGTCTAACGCCAGTTCTAACGCTTCGACATCTGAGCGAGCTGACGGGAGCGCCTTACGGCTACTTGCGACGGGTGGTTGGCCGAATCTTAGGCGGATACCGCCATGTTCACCTTCGAAAGCGTATTCCCGGGCGGAGCCGGCGCCGGGTCATCAGCATCCCGCCAAAGCGGTTGCTCCAGGTGCAACAATGGATTGCACAGAACATACTTCGTTTTTCCGAGCCCTCTCGCGCGAGCTTCGCCTATCATCCCAACAGTAGTCCAGTTCTCGCGGCTGAAGAACATTGCGGATGCGAATGGTTGCTCAAAGTGGACATCGAGGATTTCTTTCACTCAATAACCGAAGGACGTGTCTCGGCGATGTTCTATAGGCTCGGCTATCCTCGACTTCTCGCTTTCGAACTGGCGAGGTTGACGACGATGCCGCTCTTCAAGGAAGCCCTTCAAAGAGATCCGGTCACGCGGTGGTTGACGATTCCGTATTACCATTCCGAATACGAAGGCGTTCTTCCTCAGGGGGCCCCCACAAGTCCTATGCTGTCGAATCTCGTCATGCGCGAGCTGGATGAAAGGCTCATCAAACTCGCGGCACAGCACGGGATGCGCTATACTAGATATGCAGACGATCTTGCCTTTTCCTGCGGAAAAGGACCCGATAGATCCCATGTCGAGCGGTTCAAACGACTCGTGTTGTCTGAGCTCTCGCGCGAGGGTTTCAATCCCAATCTACGAAAAACGGTGATTAGAGGGCCGGGCACACGGCGGATCGTGCTCGGTATGCTCGTCGATGGACCGTCCCCCAGACTCCCAAGAGAGTTCAAGGACATGCTTCGCCTGCACCTTTATTTTCTCCGGTGCCATGGTCCTTCCGTACACGCTCAGAACCGACGGCTATCCGTATCCGGATTGTACCACCATATCCGCGGACTGATCGGTTGGGCCATGAGTGTCGAGCCGAAGTACGGTGCGCGCCTCCTTGCAGAGTTCGAGGAGATCTCTTGGCCGCCGGTACAGCCACATTGGATAGAGCGTGTTGATCAGTGAATGTCTTTCAGGCATCCCTTTCCGGGGCCCTCTTTCGGCTACCCTCCGAGCTGGGTAGCCGAGCGGTCGGCCGCGTGCGAAGACGCCTGGAACCGAGCATCTTCACGGGACTATCCGCCGACTAGCCAAGAAAAGCCGTGCTTTCCAAGCCAGCCCATCGCCGCTGAACAAGCGAGCGAGATCACGCCGGCAAAAAACCAGGAACGGCGGCGTGCGGCATTGATCGAGCGCAGATAAAGGAAGGCTCCGAGCAGCGCTCCGTAGTTCCTCCTGAAGTCTCCGTTGAGCTTGGCTATCTTCGATAGCTCTGAGGAGGTCTCGTATTCGTCAGTCACGGTGCTGGCTCCAATTTCACTACCAGCACGCTATCAACCACTGTTTTGCCCGACGGAGCAAGCGTTATTTCGGTTTATCGAAATCTCGCTATTCACCTTCCTACGGCAGAAGCTGAGGCACTGAAAGTATGAGTACATCACAGCACGCTCAGGCGACGTAACCGAACCACAAAATGTCGGCTATCCGTGCTGAAGCGGACAAAGGGGGCGATCACCCCAACCGCAGCTAATGACCCTTAGCGGACTCCAGCATTCACCGGAAATCGGGAACCTCGAACAGTACCCAACTACGATGGCGGAAACTCGCAAAATGGGCGATCAGGTGGAACTACCGAAGAGTCGAGAGAATGTGCGATTTCGACGGACTTGCGATAGAGCGCATCGGCTGTGTCCCAAGCAGTCTCAGCATCCTTGACGACAACTTCCTTTAGATCGGGGGCTGCTGGATCGAGGCCGAGTTCGTTGACGATTTTATCGACAGTGCGCGCTTTTGCATCGAGCCGGATTTCGAATTGCCTCGCGACCGAAGGTCCGTCGAAGCCCACAAGAGCCCCGATGCGCGGACCATCCTTGCGGAACTGCGCCGCCAAACAATTCAGGGTTCTTTGCAACAAGACAGAAGATTCATAGATCATTGGGTCATACGCAGACCGTGGTGAATCAATGACTAGTAGAACCGCGCGCGCGAAGCGCGCCTTGTCTTCCTTTAGGCGATAGAACCCGCCTGACAACCTAAGCATCGCCTTTGCCATCAGATACCGCTCGTTAGCAGCCATGCGGTCGGCCGTGGCCTTATCGAGCTTCTCAAAGAGATTCATCAAATCAATTAACTGCTTTGTATACGACGATAGCGCGTTGGGATTCTCCGCGGCTTGTCCGACATTGAGCGAAAATAGAATGGCCAATGCCGGGAAGCAGAGCCAGCGGGCGAGACGGCGCGGCCTATTTGCGCTTCCGACGCGTTGCATGTTTCTTCTCCGACTTGAAGAAATAGACTCCGGCTGCGATGCACGCACAGCCCCATAGTATCGCTATTGTAGGAAACCAACTCAGGGTGCCGTTAGAGACTATCTCAGACCGAATGAGCCGGTCCCAGATTGCGAAAACCACATACGCGCCGCCCAACGCGAACAGGGGTACTCCAGCCGTGAGTACCAGTACTCTGCGCATTACTCCCCTCCGGTAAAACGACCCTAGCGGACGTGCGGCCACCAGCTATTCGTTCGACAAGGATACACGGAAACGTTGAGAGAGATACCTGCACGTCGATCAGCGAAATAGATGTTAGGCAACAGAGACTTAGCAGGATTTTACAGAGCATCCGTCCAGTTCGCTGACACAGGTAGGCGAGATAGCTGTTCCGCTTAGGCGCTTCGCTGACCTCCCTGCCCCTCCTCGAACTGAAGTACGATAACCGCCCTTAGCTGACCAATCGCCGCGTGGTTGCGATGGCAGCTTCTGGCCCTTAGGCGACATGGCGGACTGCGGCATCGTCGTCCGCTACTTGGCCGAAAGCAGACGTTCGTCTTACAAGTGGAGAAGCTGCGACAGTCAGGGGAATGGCTTGAAGGGTCTCGCAACGAAGGATCTTTAGTTGCTGTGCTACCCTTTCCAGGGACCCATTTTTGGCTACCCCCCGGCGTCTACCACCCTGCCCGCTCTGGCTGATGATTTGCTTCGTTCCTCTTCCGGTGGGTCTTCCCAGCCCGGGGACCTTACTCGGAAGTTTGCCTGGAGCCATTGCAGCCGTCGCGGGCGTCGCTTGGGGAGGAACGTGATGGCAGATAACCAATCACGTGGCGAGAGGGTAGGTTAATGGCTCTCTAGGTAGTCCACTCGATAATTTGTCACGTCAAGCAGTTCGTTTTTGAATTTCAGGAAGTCGCCGTGCGGCCCATAGGTGGTCAACACGTTCCAATCGTATTTCTCATTCGGTTTGCGAGTGCTGTTCTCAACAGTCAGAAAGCCGTCGAAAACGG
This sequence comes from Bradyrhizobium sp. 195, assembly GCF_023101665.1. Lineage (NCBI taxonomy): Bacteria > Pseudomonadati > Pseudomonadota > Alphaproteobacteria > Hyphomicrobiales > Nitrobacteraceae > Bradyrhizobium > Bradyrhizobium sp. 195. The sequence continues at coordinate 7,972,909 of NZ_CP082161.1, forward strand.
ATGTCGGAATCACGAAGCCATATCGTGAATATTCACTCCAGATCACGAAATACCGTCGGGTGCGGTCTTCGGGCGTGACGGCGTTGAAGAAGGTGTACTTCTCGATGTAGACCTTCGAATTGGAGCAAGAGATCGAGAAATCGACCAAGCCGTCGACCGTCTCGCCGCGCTTTCGACTGATCCTGATCTCTTGGCCGAATCGCCGCTCCAGAAACGCCTGCACCCTCTCTTCCATGTCATCGATGGCAACGTAGGGCTGCGGGTCTCGTGCGTAAAGGCGCGCGAACTCGCCCAGTTCCTCGACGACTTTTACCGCGATTGATGACTGAAGAACGTCCTCCACGTCGGAGGAGCCGATCACTTGCAGGAATCCCGAGAGTGAGTTGGCGTCATCGGACGACTTATTGCGCAACTGATTTACCCTGAGTTTCTCAACGGTCTCGGTCAATTGAAGATCCTGCGCCATCAAAGCCCGAAGGACGTACCAAACGTCATTGAACTCCGATCCATTGACCGCCGTATTGATTTCCGCACCGTCTTCGACGTCGATATAGACGGGTAGCAGGATATAGCCGTACGTCTTCGTTGAATTGTGCCGAGGCTTGCGCAGCGCGCGTCCGATCGCTTGAACAATGTCGACCATCGAACGCTTTGGGTCCATAAAGGCCACAAGGTCGACTGCGGGAACATCAATGCCCTCGTTCAAGCAGCGCGCGTTCGACATGATCGCTGGGTTGTCACCCCTGAACTGGACCATACGCGTTTCTCGATCCGCAGTTCTCATAGAGCCGGAGACGTGGAGGCACGTGAAGTCCGACAAAAAACGCTCTAAGCCGAATTCACCGGGAGAGATGAAAGACGCCGCACTTTTCACCGTCTGGTGGAAGGTGAACGCCTTGCGTAACCCAAGCCGGGCCATAGCCTGCGACAGCACATAGCGCCCCGCGATCTCCTCCAACGCCTTGGTTCGTCCATCCATTCGGACACCGGTCTGCTGGATGTATTCCGCCAGTTCCGACTTCGTCACGACCGAGATGAGGACCTTGTACGGACAAATAATGCCGAGGTCCGCGGCCTGTCGGAAATTAAGAGAATAGGCTATCTGTCCATAGAGTGGGACGTCGTCCATGGAGTGGACAACAGAAGTCTTCTTGATCTTCGGCGCGAAAATCCGGCGCGTCGCCGTCATGAACAACCGACGACGGATCGGCAAACGTTCCTCATCCAGCGGAAGCGTAAAATCAGAATGGCCGGCGCGCGCCGTGCGGTGGGCCTCATCGCAAACCGCCAGGTCGAACTCGAAGCCACCGAGGCTCTCGACCGCTTCGCGGACGCGTTCCGAGGACTGATAGGTCGAGAAGACCGTTCGAACGCCGGAACCTGTCAGGAAGCGACGTATCTCATCTGGCTGCGTAGTGACTGGGATCGGCAGTTCGTTCGGGTTCAATTCGATTTCGTCGTCGTCCGCAATAGTCTCGTCGGAACAGACGCAACAGGAATGGAATGCGCCGCCCCAGGGCTGCGCCAGTGACCACGCCTTCAGCGTCTGGGAGACCAGCGCGAGCGACGGTACCAAAATCAGGATACGCGCCGTTGAGTCCAGTGTCAGGAGGCCCTGCGCCACCCACAAGCCGACGAAGGTCTTGCCGCTGCCGCACGCCATCAGCGCAGTTGCCCGCGGATTTGCGGTCAACTCGTCCACCAAGGCGCGAACCGCAGCGTCCTGGTGAGCGGCGGGGTGGGGTCGCTCCCGCGCCAACACAACGCCGGCGCGGATCAGCGTGAAGATGCGCGACAGGTCCTCAGGTGACAGGCCGCGGAGGTCACTCCCGAGGAGCGAACTCAGATTCGGACGGCTCTGCGCCTCGGGTGCTACTCCACCCGCTGTCGTGACCACTAGCCGACGCTTCGCAAACTCCGAAAGACCGACAAAAGTGGATAGGTCCCGCCACGACAGCGTGTCCGTCTGGCTGCGAAACTTGACCTGGTAGGCACCAAGCTCGTGGTCATCTGTCAAGAATGCCCCGTCTACGCCGCGGTCGTTGGAGCCGAGCCGCAGGATGTCGCGAACGCGCTCCGGAATCCGGCCGTGCGGCCAGACCTCTCGCGCGCCGATCACTGGATAAGTCCGCAATAGCGCTTCGACGAATACCTCGAACAGGTCACCAACCTCGCGGGTGCTAAGGTGTCCGGCAGCCAGTTCCCGCGTCAGCCACGATTCCACTTGCGTAAAGTCGTCCACGCCCGCGCTGAAGATTGGCGATGCGGCGGCGATCGACAGTGCGGGGTGGAGAAGGGTCACGGGCCTGAGGGGTCGAAGGGTGTCGGCGTCATAATGACATCGTCTGATCTGCCGCCTAGCAGATCAACAGGTAATTATTGACGCGGTCTGACAGGGTTAATCCTACAACTCGGCGAGCTGTTCGCCTGGCTGATCGAAATCCATTTCGTTCTTCAGTGTCTCAGACCTCGACCCGCCACCGTCTTCTATGACCCACATGGCCATCTTTCAACAACGAACTTGAGTCTGCCTTCGGGACGGTGAACTGTGAGCTTGACGCTGGGCGTTGCCTTCGAGGGACCCATTTTCGGCTACCCCCGGCCCCCGTTCGTCCATAGCTGAACCAGACGAACCAGCCCTTGCACCTCGCCAACTCTTGCGACCCGTGATGAAACGCCAGCGCGATGCTGGATTATAATTGGTCTGAGAAGGGGTCGCTTCCGTCTGGTCTTCAAAACGCCCACCGGTCAGGGACTTGTAGGGACTGATGATAGAAGGGTTACTCCATAATCAATTGGCGTACGTGCTTTGCTGCTTGATAATCGCGCTTGTAATTGAGCGCTACGCGGCACGAAGCTGCACAACCACTAGCTAGAACAACGAGGCAAGTTCTTCTACTTGGAGGACAGCCGTTGGAGTGCCTCAGTTGCTTTTTTATGTCCCTGGTTGCTCGCCTTGCGATACCAGATAATCGCGTCGTCCATCTTCCGTTCATACTCCAAAATCATACCAAGAGAATATTGCGAGTTTTCATCACCACCCTCCGCGGACTCCTTGAGCTGAGCCATAATCAGCGTTGGCTCCACCCCCAATTTTGTGAACTCTGTCGGAGACGCTGAGAAGATTTCGTAGATCAGCTCGATCGCATCCTGTTCAGCCAAACGCGCCGCGAACATCGCCCAGTAAAGCGCCTGATTGATGTTCCTTTCGACGCCGTTCCCCGAATAATAATTGCGCGCGAGAAGCCTAGCCGCTGAAGGTACTGCATCCCATTCGATCGCTTTCAAATAATACCAACTTGCCGTCTTAGGATCTCGCGTGCACCCCTCGCAAATTTCTCCTGTCCCGTAGAGATAGCCAAGCCAGACGGCTGATTCTCCATCCTTACGTTCGGCACCAAGCCGGATAATTTCTAAAAACTTCTTTTGATCGGACGAAAACCCGAAAGTTCCGTCGCGAAATGACATCGCGTAGGATGCTAGCTTCGAGCCGCCCTTTTCTGCGTATTCCTTTAAAAGGCGGGACCTCTCACCTCGGTAGTAAGGCGTGTCAAACTCAGGTGCTTCGTAAGTAACCGCCAAATTCTTTCCTGCCTCGACGGAACCGAGGCTGTATGCCTTCAAAAACAATTCAGCCGCTTTCCTCAGATCATGAGGAAAAACTCCATCCTTATACATGTACCCGAGAGTGTTTATCGCGGGAATATAGTCGATCTTCGCTAGCTCGAAGAGGATTTCATTGACCTGATCATTTGGAATTGTCGCATGTGCACGTGCAAATTGGTAACGAAAGCGCACTTTATCTGGCTCGCGGTCCATGGCCGCTTTGCACGCGGCAACCACCTTGTCGATGTAACCGCTACGGTCCAGAAGAAAACTAGAAAACGGAGGCCCAACATTGTCCGTTTGGAGCGGACTGGTGCCCCAGAGATCGCATTTGTCGATCGGCACCAGGGAGAGCGCACCAAATGATCCTACCGCCGCCAATACTGCACCGCAAACAGCGGCGGTTAGTAGCCTACGCCAAGGACGGCGTGCGATTTTCCGAGCCCATTCTTCCGGGACAGCGAAAAACTGACTCTTCGAGGTAAGACCGGGCAGCAGATAGTCGACGAGAATATTGTCGGAGCGGAGGCGTTCCGTCGGTGGCCCGCCGGCCGCGTTCCGGACCGAGACGTCTACTGACGCCGCCGGTCGGGTCGCAGTACCGATGTCCATAGCCTCGATCAATAGCGAGCGCACCCTACGATGTTCCGAACCCGATAGCTCCTTGAGCAGTCGCGTCCGGACCCAGTCGGGCATCCAGCCCCGGCGGAACCAAGGCAACTGTGCTACATTCAGAATGTCTGGAGCCAGTGTCGCTGGCAGGCCGCGGCGATTTGTCAATCGATCACGTAGATGCAGCGTCATTGCCCATCGCAGTTCGGGATAAACCGATGTCGCAGCAAGCCACCGATAGGTATCGGCGCCGGCGGCTTGGCGCAGTCCCGCTACGAGTGCGTTTAGATCTCTCGCGGCTGGCTGAGCGCTTTGCATCCACCGGTCGGCACGTTCATTGATGCGGGTGACCAGCTGTGACAGTCCCGGAACGGTAGCGCACACGGTGGTGGGTACGGTGCGGCCGAGCAGACGATTTGCAATCGCGCGAAGTCCCGTGGGTGAAGCATCCGCGACCGAGATGCCATCAGGAAATGCCAACTCGAGCGGACTTGCGCCGAGGCCCGCCGCCGGTACCATTAGGAAGATATTCGTCGTACCGCCGATCTCGTCGATCCAGGTCCGCGGTTCGCCTGAACTAGGATCCAGCAATTCGCTCTCGGTAACGAAAAACAGGAAGATTGCTCCCGGAAAACTGCCGAGAACGGAACGCAAGGTTTCAGTCTCGCCGGAACGCCTGCGCCGACAGGTCCAGGGCGAGCGGTCGAAGTCAAACTGCTCGACGAAGAGGCCACTGCTACGCAACGTTTCGACTATCGCATCACCGTAGGCCGCGAGATGGTCGAGCCGGCTGCGCCGGTCGATCAAGACAACAAAGTCCGCTGGTATGGGTCGCATTAGCCAGCGTAGGGTTAATAGACCGCCCTGCTTTGCCGTCGCAAAAACAGTAGCTTCGGAATCTATGTCACGAATTTCATGGCGCGCGAGAATGCGCAGGGGTTGGAGGTCGGCGAGTAGCGCGCGGTCACCAAAACGCGGTCGATCGCTACGAAAGGAGAATGGTAGCGTTCGAAGGTTCTGGCGCAGTGCCTCGCGTCGAAGATGCGCTAATGTTAGATAAACTAAAGCGCTGAAGCCCAGAGCGTATACAAGCCAAGGTAATGCCGCCGCAGCAAATTTCTGCCAGCCGAACTCGGTATAGTACCAGCGAAAAGTCCGGTTCCACGGCGCTTGTTTCGGTAGATCCAATTCCTTGAGAGGGTATTGTTGTATCCAATCGTCCAATCGCTTATTGGATTTCGATTCGGTTCGAGACGTGACAATTGGTGGCTTCTCGTCCACACGGCGGTCGAACGACCTCACCGCGAACACTACGATCGCGATCGTAGCAAAGATCACGACGGCAACCGCTGCCCACGTCACGCCGCGAGTGATATGGCGCAGCGAAATCTTCCACTCCACCGGCTTATCTTCTGCGGCGGCGGACCTTTCTATTTGGTCTGGCGCCTCGTCCAGTTCAGAGAACATGGCGCGGAAGTGGCTGTGGCAAATCGCCTGCTGCGCTGGTGTGCCGGCGAGCACAGGTACTACATAGCGCGCCAACGTACTCGCCATCTTGGGCAAAGTGCCAGCGCTCTCAAGGCGTGACAGCAATATAAAAAGTCGTGATTCCTGCTCGACGCCAATTGCTAGTCCCTCAAGCCTGAGCCGCGCGAGATATTCTGGCAGCCGGCGATAGAACGTTTCAGGAGCAAGCTGAACTTCAGCTGCGCCCGGCATCGCGCCATTCCGAAAGCATTTCGCTTACCCGTGCTTGGTCGCCGCTGATTTTCGCTAGTGCGGGTAAACTGCGCAGCGCAATGTCTCGAGCTACCGGATCGGTGAGAGAGCTTGACGGTGATGCGCCTAACCGCACCATCGCGCTCAGCCAGTTGAGAAGTTCTGACGTTCCGGGTTTCTTCTCCAGCCCGGTTACATCATTTCGAATGAACAAGGCGAACCTCACGACGTCGCGCATCAGTGAGAGGTCGGTGTCTTTTGGAAAATACCTCGGCAGGCGAGCGAGTATGATTTCTTCCATGGCATTCGCCTCAGGAAACGGGATATTGTAGTAGATACAGCGCCGCAGGAATGCATCTGGCAGCGATTTCTCAGAGTTATTAGTCATTACCACGATAGGGTGGTAGTTTGGGTCGACGGCTGCAATTGCGCGATTGCCTAGTTCCGGAATTCGGAAATACATACGCTCTATTTCATTCAGCATATCATTTGGGAAATCGCGCGGAGCCTTCTCTACTTCATCTATCAATACCACCGAGCGACGCTTGCCGTGGTGGACGTAGCCTGCCGGTAGTACGTCCTTTAGGTCCTCTGGATCGTTGGCGTGCACGATCGCTTCACCAAGCGCATTGTAAGCGATGTAGTCTGCCGGCCGACCGACCGATGATGCGAGCTCCTTCGCGGTGAAACGACCGAGCGTGTCGTAGCCGTAGAAGAGATCACGCGCTTGCGACGTCGATTTAGTCTCGAATATGAGTGGCTGCCCAAGCCCTAGTTCGTAAGCAATACTGGCTGCAAGCACAGTCTTTCCGGTACCTGGTTCCCCAGTCACCATCAACGGCTGTCGCAGGAGCAACGCGACATTGACGGCATCGACCAGCCCCGGGTCGCGGCGGTATTCGCGGGGATCGCGCATCTCGGCGCCCGGTGACGGCGGAAGCGGTTTCGGGGCGCTGGGTGGCGCACTCGACGGTGTCGCTGGGTAGAGCAAAGTCATGATGCGCCGCCCTGAGATTGAGGAATATCAGTACTGATCTTCATCTCGTCTATGATCATCCTCAATAACGTCGCCGCTTGCACCATCGGCACTTTACGTTCGCCAATGCCAAGCCATCCGGTGAAAAATTTGCGGAGCCGTTGGCGCAGATCGGGCGGAGCCTCGGCAGCAAAATCGGCATTCTCGTTGATCCAAGCTTCAATATCCTCGAAACCGATATGGCCGAGCTGCGGCAAAATCGCCGTCATTACTCGATTGCCCGCGTTCGTTGAGAGAACCGTAAGATCATTTAAGAGACGCATGATCAGGGACCTGCTTGCAAATGCCCAAATACCCTGATCGGCAGAGCAAAATCGTCCCACTACAATTATCGGATAGTGGCGCCCCGTCATGCTTAGCCAGTTCCACCAGTTGATCCATTCCCCGAGCAGACGACGATGTGCAGTGTTCCACTTGCGGATATCGACATCAAAATAGAGAAACAGCGCTCCACTTTGGCGCTGAAGCCGACGCTCGATCTCGGTGAGGCTCGACCGGTGTTTGAGCCCGATCTTATCCGCGAGTTCGTATTGAAGCTCGTTAAGATAATCTCTTATTTCATCAACGTCTGCGCGAGGATCGATGTCCGCTGGCCACCGTAGCAGCCGGTCTTCGACCACATTCGAGAGCCCATTACGCTGCAGCAGCTCTGGCATATCAACAAAGAAAAGTTGCTCAACGAATTTGTCCGCGCATTGCGAGTCCTCGCCTAGCACGAAGAATATCTGCGGCCGCACTACATCCCGCTCCAGCTCGGATTCTATCGCTTCGCGGAAATATCGTCGTTGCGTGCGTCGGTCGCACAGATAAGGTAGCAGCCGAGCGAATCTTTTCGACCGCGCTTTTCCCGACTGATTTGGCGCTACTCCCTCATTCAACACAAATCGATGCAGCTCCGCAATTAATTCATCAAGGTTGGTGGAGCCCGTCCGATCGAAAGCGGACAGGTCGACGGCCTGCCTGATCCGCACCAAGCCGCTCATTTCCTCGCGGCCAATATCGTCAAGTTTGGCTATGACCAGCTTGTTCTTTGCGCTGCCATGGTCGAACTCTCGGAAAAGAGAATCAGAGCGCGCGGGATTGTTCGAATTTCGAGAGAGAAAGAAAAGAACGCAGGCCGCGCCCTCATACGCTTTGCGTATTTCGTCCTCCCACGATGCGCCGGACCGTATACCCGGGAGCGCTAATCGGTGCGCGGCAATGCCAACTTCACCCGGTCGATCAATCCATAGTGGGATTCCGGCTGCCAGAAGTGCCCCTAGTATGGGCTTCACGGTCGCTCTATCTAAGCTGGCGTAGGAAATGAAAATGTAGCGCATCGGCAAACAGCCTGCTGCAATAGGAGACAGTCACCTAAAGTTGCTAGGCTCTCACCACCTAATTTCTCTGTCAATTGGAAATTGTCTCCGCTAGTACAGCAGACTGACTGACGCCGCATTGCGGAAAACCAAAGCTGACACATCAAACCGGGGACCAGCTTTCCAAATCGGCACCGTCAAACATACATGTTAGGTCATTGCCTTTGACGGGTCGCGTAGCGTCTTCGTCTTGCCTTGATCCAGGCGCGTCGGACGCTTTGGCATTCCGCGGGCACTTTATTGGGAACTCGCGCGGGCGCGCTTCCATAGAGAAAACCGTCTAGGAACCCCGGGCCTAATATCGCTGCCAATCGTTTTATGGAACATTTGATAAGCCTCGCCCTTCAATGAGGTTTAGATCTTTGCTGTGCGGCTTCCTCCTGCACCCATGGGGACGTCGCGGCTGCACATGATTCGACACCCATGTCCTGTGGTTGTATTGATTCATTAGCAAAGCCGGTTTCGATGGCTCCTGCGGCGTTTCTAGCGACGGAGGATCAAGCCTCAACAATTACCGCGGCAATTACAATCCAGACGAGGTAAACTTCGGGCCTCAAGTACAACTAAAGATTGCGACTCGACGAATACGGAACTACAATTTTTTATAGAGGAACGACACCGCATGAGCAGGTGAACAGAATGGCTAAGCCCAAGGTTTTTGTCAGTTACGATCATTCTGAAGACAGCGATTATAAGCGATTGCTTCAGGCTTGGGATGCAAATCCTAACTTCAAGTTCGACTTCGATAGTAGGGGCAACTTGCCTGTGTAACGCTTGTTACGATAATCGGAAAAATCCAAATAAGATCATCGACAAGGGTAAGCTGGCGACCTTCCCGTGGCACCAACGATCGGTGTACGGCATGTACAATGCGATTGATCGAGTTAGGATCGGGCGGGTTTATCCCAACAACGGAGAACCCGGATGCCGATCCTCAAGTCCCTCTCGTTCACCGCGTTGCCCAAAGCTGCCAATGACCCGGTCCAGATGCGCCGGACCAAGTTCATCGCCAAGCTGGAGGAGCAGAAGTTGCTCCTCGCCGATCCGAACCACATCCGGACCGTCCAGCGCTGGACCAAGGTCAACGGCGAGCGTCAAGCTACGACCAAGCAACAGGCTGTCCGTCCCTGGTGGAAGACCGACGCGAGCGGACAGGTGGTCATGTCGGTCAAGTTTGGATCGAAGCCGATGGAGTTCGAGAAGGGCAAGGCCGGCATCGTCGTCGGCTCGAAGGACAAGCTGCCTGCTGTCATCGATGCCCTGATCGGAGCTGTCCGTGCCGGCGAGCTGGACGAGCACTTCAGCCAAGCTGCCAAGACCAGCGGCATCGGCAGGTCCCGGAAAGCCGCTTGATTTTCCGGTTGGGCTGGGCGGCTTCAAGCTTCCCGGCCCGTTTTCCGAGTCCTCCCGGACGAGGACCATGAGGCTTCGTCGCTGATCGTTTCTCCTTAAGGCTTGTACTTCACATTGCCACTAAGATTTTCAGCGGGACACGGACCGCTCCGGTGCACATTCGTCTTAATGAGCCGTTGAAGACGCTCGTCCGGGCGCTCAAACGCAAACTGAGGAATGACAATTTCGGACGTGAGGTGCTCAACGGCCCGGTCCTTCCGACGTCGCCCTTCATGTCCCTTATCCCGGCCGTCCACCAAGGCCGTCTGCGCCGGCAACCATCTTTCCCCGACGCGTTGTCGCTCGTCTAGCTTGCCTTTGAGCCCGGCATGGCCATGTCTCCCGGACGAAACCATTTCGTCCAGCGCTTCGCGCGTAAACCCCTGGACGAGTAGGGACCAAGCCGGGAAGCTCTCTGGACCCGGTGAGTAGCGCGGCTGGTCATGCCCTTCCGATCATGCCGGAGAGACGAACGGGGCCGGAAGGGGAATCAGCCAGCCTTCCGACGGCTAGTAGCCCTGGTTGGCTTCCGGAAAAACTCGGCCGGGTCCACGTCCAGGATCTTGGCCAGCTTCTCGATGATCTCCAGGCCGACGTAGGTCACGGCCCGTTCGACCCGGCTTAGGTAAGCCCGGTCCACTCCAGCATCGTTCGCCAGCCGCTCCTGCGAGAGCTTCCGGTCATGCCGGATGCGCCTGAGGTTGGTCGCGAAAACTTGGCGAAGGTCCATGTACGGACCAGACCAACCTGTGGTTTATTAGCCCACGGCTTTAAAGCCTCAAAAAATCAACTGCTGACCGATTTGTATTTTGGGACAAGGGGCTTCAATGAAAAGGATCAGCGCGACTGTAACCCTGCTTCTGCTGCTGGGCATTCCGCTTTCAATTACCAACATTCAGGCGCTGTACACGTGGTTTCCGTCGCTGAAACCAGCAATCGCAAATGCTATCGACGTGGCTACCGGCTACGCTCCTCTGACAGGGCCGTCCCTTAAAGTATCCCATGAGTGCAGGTATCTGGACCGAAAGGCGACGCAGTGTTGGAGCCACTTAAAGATCGTATCCATGAACGAACAGCCAATTACTATTGAGCAGGTTGTCGTCAACGGCAGGCCAGAGTGCGTGTTGGACAACGGCCTCGTAATGCTGATGGCAGCGCAGTTCATCAATGTAACTGAAAAGACGATCAAGACCGGTGACGCCTATGGCGTCGGGCTGAGCTGTGAACCGGTGACTCTGAAGATTGTGACCGACAAAGGCACGTGGACTGGAGGGGCCGCGGGTTGAGTGGATGAGCTTTGGGTAGTGCCAGGCCGACTACCGAGGCGCACTGACCGAAAATTTGTGTGGGGCGGAATGTGGGGCTCAGCTACCCTGAAATTCGATAAATCAATTAACATCAAGGGTATGCGGATAACTCGTGGCGGAGAGAGTGGGATTCGAACCCACGGTACGGTTTCCCGCACACACGCTTTCCAAGCGTGCGCCTTAAGCCACTCGGCCATCTCTCCGGAGCGCCCTCTCTTGAAGGGGCGCCGATGATTTTGCAAGGGATCGAAGAAGAATCGCGCGAATTTTCCGCAACTTGTTGTATTTGCGAGATAATATCTGCCGTCGCACATGCCTTGGCCGGCCTGGCGGCTGAACCCGCGGCGGGTTTAGGACGACGATTCACACGAGAGCGCCAACGCGACCGGGGATGCCATGACGATCCGCAAGACCATCACCGTGCTGGGCCTGATATCGGCCCTTGTCCCCGTCTTCGCCGTGCCGGCCCTGGCCCAGGTCTGCACCCGGCAGGGCGTCGATGTGAGCTGCAACGACGGGCGGCGCGGCGGGCTATCCGGCGATGCCATCATCTGGCCGGACGGCACGCGCTCGAGCTCGAGCCCGCATCCAAGCGTGATCATCGGCAACAAGAGTTCGGTGCATGTCGGGCCCGGCGTGTTCGTCGGCCAGGGCAAGGGCATGGTGCCGATGGACGATCCCAACGCGCCGAACAAGCGGCAGTGCGCGATCCTGGATGGCGTGTCGTATTGCTATTGAAGCTCGTTATTTGCGGCTAGCCGTCATGCCCGGGCTTGTCCGCCTGCGCGGCCGAAGCCGCTTCGGCGCGGCGAAGGCCGTGCATCCACGTTCTTTGTAGCTTGGGGCGAGGCGTGGATGACCGGGACAAAGCCCGGCCATGACGCAGGAACCTAAATCAACCGCACGCCTGATATCGCCGACCTCAGCCAGCGCAGTGCTTGCGGCGGCTGCGCTGCGAGCGGCGCTTCCACGGCCTTCTCGGTCCGGCATTTTTCCAGCTCTGCGACGAAGTCGGCCGACCATTGCTGGATGGTGTGGCCGCGCAGCTTCTTCATCATCGCGTCCCAGCGCATCTTGCGCTCGGTGAGCGGCATTGCGGCCGCCACCGCGATCGCGCGCGCCATGCCGTCGATGTCGTGCGGATTGACCAGCAAGGCGGTATCGAGCTCGTTGGCGGCGCCCGCAAACTTCGACAGCACCAGCACGCCGGGATCGGCGGGATTTTGCGCGGCGACGTATTCCTTCGCGACGAGGTTCATGCCGTCATGGAGCGGCGTCACTACGCCGACCTGCGCTGTCCGATAAAGACCAGCGAGCACGGCCTGACTGAAACCCTTGTTCAAATAGCGGATCGGGGTCCAGTCCACTTCGCCGTGGCGGCCGTTGACGTCGGTGACGAGGCGCGCGACATCGTTCTGGAGATTGCCATAGGCCTCGATCGCGCCGCGCGAGGGGTTGGCGATCTGAAGCAGCGAGATGCTGCGCGCAAACTGCGGCTGGTCCGTCCAGAGCCGGTCGAATGCGCTGATGCGGTTGACGAGACCTTTCGAATAGTCGAGGCGGTCAACGCCGATCGCGAGCCGCTCGCCGTTGAGGCTGCGCCGCAGCCGCGACACATCCGGATGCGATGCCGATTTCGCGGCATAGGCTGCGAACTTCTCCGCATCGATCCCGATCGGAAATACCTCGCAGCGGGTGCGGCCATGCTGGGAGATCGCAACACCGTCCTCGATGGTGAGGCCGAGCTCGCCGCCGACATAGCCGAGGAAGTTCTGGCAATCCTCATTGGTCTGGAAGCCGAGCAGATCGTAGGCCAGCATCGCCGTGATCAGCTCACGATGATTGGGCACGCCTTGCATTACCGCGGTGACCGGCCACGGCGTATGCAGAAAGAAGCCGATCGGATCGTTGACGCCAAGATCACGCAGTTCCGCACCGAGCGCGAGGAAGTGATAATCCTGCACCCAGAACGCGGTCTTGGTTTTTCGGAAGCGCATCAAGGCGCGCGCCATGAAGGCGTTGACCTCGCGATAGCTGACATAATCTTCGCGGGAGACGCGAATCAGATCGCTGCGCGAATGCAGCGCCGGCCACAGCGCCGAATTGGCGAAGCCTTCGTAATAGCCGCCGTAATGCGCCGCCGGCAGATCCAGCGTCGCAATCGCGCCCGTTCCCAGTGCTTCGATCTCGGCGAATGGTTCCTTCTGATGGCCATCGCGCACCCGGCCCGAAGATCCCACCCAGATCGCGCCCGAATGTTCCACCACCGGCAACAAGGCCGCCGCGAGACCGCCCGTCATGGGCTCGTTAGGCTTGCCGCGCGCGACGCGATTCGAAACGACGACTAAGTTCACAGGTCGTCCCCTCCTGTTTCATTCCACCCCGTTTAACTGCCGTTCATCAATATGGTTCCTGATCATCGTTTCAACGAATTGAAACCAAAATCGGGCGTGCGCGTTGGAACTGGTTTCGCTTGTGGGAACCGGGAATTTCACTGCAAAGACAGCTTTTGCGGCGTTGTTGCGCAGCACTCATTGCGGTCCGCATGGGCGCCATCCCCAGAGCTTCGTGTCGGCGGCGTGGCGCCGCCTTGGTTTCACCTTGGATCGAGCAGGAGGGCAAGGAACGCGCGTACGTCGCTCGGGGCGTCGAAATGGCCGTTCACGCCCATGGCACGGCGGCCGACCGAGAAGGCAAGGCCGTTCATGTCCGGCATGATCGCGAATACGGTTTCATCGGTGACGTCGTCGCCGATGAAGATCGGACGCCGCCCCTTGAAAGGCTCCCGATTCATCAGTTCACGCACGCCGGTCGCCTTGGTGAATCCGGAATGCTTGATCTCGCAGACGAACTTGCCGGGCAGCACCTCGATGGGCGCATTGGGCAGGTCGGCGCGGATCACCGAGACGGATTCATAAATCGCTTTCTCCGCATGCGGCGCGAGGCGGTAATGCAGAGCGAGCGAATAACCCTTGTCCTCGAGCAGAATGCCCGGGCTGAGCTTGGCGATGGCCGCCAACCGCCGCTTCAGCTCCTTGTCCAGCGGGGGCGCGTGCACGGCATCGGCCTCATTGTCGACCGACAGTCGCATCTCGGCACCATGGCCGGCGACGGCGCGAAACACGTCGGGCGCGAAGATCAGGTCGATGTCGTTGAGCGAGCGGCCGCTGACCAGCGCCAGCGCGCCGGAGGTGCGCTCGGTCAGATGCTTCAACGTTTCTGACAGCCCCGGCGGCACCCACACCTCACGCGGGGTCGGCATCAGGTCGAGCAGGGTCCCGTCGATGTCGAGCAGAATTGCGGTCTCGTTGAGATGCGGCACGAGCGCATGCGGCACCGGCACCGTTTCGGGCGTGTCGTCGTCGAATACGGTGGGCTGCTGGTCCAACGCCATTTCTGCAAGTTCCGATTTCATCAGTCTACTCCATATAGGCGAGCGGCCGCGCGATTTGTTCGAGCGATTTGCGCTCCGCCGAGACGGCGTAGCGCCAGGCCACGATCGCGGCCGCGATCATCAGGGCTGAGCCCAGCAGGTAGCCGGCGAACACGCTGGTGCGCGACCCCGTATCGATCAGCACGCCGAACAGCGCCGGCCCGACCACGCCGCCGATACCGGTGCCGACGGCATAGAACACCGCGATCGCCAGCGCGCGAACTTCGAGCGGAAAGGTCTCGCTGACGGTGAGATAGGCCGCGCTCGCGGCCGGCGAGGCAAAGAAGAAAATCACCATCCAGGCGATGGTCTGCCCCTGGGCGGTGAGCACGCCGATGGAGAACAGATAGCCCGAGAGCGCCAGCAGCAGGCCCGACATGCCGTAGGTAAACATGATCATGGCGCGGCGTCCCAGCGTATCGAACAGCCGGCCGAGCAGCAGCGGCCCGAGGAAATTGCCGGCAGCAAAGGGAAGCAGGTACCAGCCGACGTTTTCGGCGCTAATGCCGTAAAAATCGGTCAGCACCAGCGCGAAGGTGAAGAAGATTGCATTGTAGAAGAACGCCTGCGCGCTCATCAGAACGAGGCCGACCAGCGCGCGCTGCCGGTACACCGAGAACAGCGTGTGGACGACCTCGCGGATCGGCGTGTGGTCGCGCATCCTCAGGCGGATCTTCGTGAAGCGCCCGTCGGCCGCATCCTGGCCGTGTCCGACCACCGAGCGCTCGATCTCGTCGACGATGGCATGCGCTTGGTCGGGACGGCCGTGGATCATCAGCCAGCGCGGGCTTTCCGGAATCCACATCCGCATCAAGAGCACGACGAGGCCGAGCGTCGCGCCGATCAGATAAGCGAGACGCCAGCCGAGGTCGGGGTTGATCACGGCAGGATCGAGCAGGACGATGGCCGCGACCGCGCCCATCGCAGCCCCGATCCAGAAGCTCCCATTGATGACGAGATCGGTCCAGCCGCGATAGCGCGCCGGCACCAGCTCCTGGATGGTCGAATTGATCGCGGTGTATTCGCCGCCAATGCCGGCGCCGGTGAGAAAACGAAACAGCGCGTAGCTCGCGACATCCCACGACAGAGCCGTCGCGGCCGTCGCCGAAAGATAGAGCGCCAGCGTGATGAAGAACAGCTTCTTGCGGCCGATGCGGTCGGTGAGCCAGCCGAAGCCGAGCGCGCCGAGCACGGCACCGGCGAGATAGGCGGAATTGGCAATGCCGAGATCGAGGTTGGTGAAATGCAGCGACGAACTCTGTTTCAGGGCGCCCGAGAGCGCGCCGGCAAGCGTCACCTCGAGCCCGTCGAGGATCCAGGTGATGCCGAGCGCAAGCACGACGCGAGTGTGAAAGCCGCTCCAGGGCAGCGCGTCGAGGCGCGAGGGAATGCTGGTCTCGACGATGCGATCGGCGGCGGCCGCCGCGACCACAGGAGCATAGTTCGGCGCTGGGCTTTGCTGCAATGCCATCGGGTTGTTGTGTCTGATCAATGGAAGTGCCCCCGGCTCACGTGTTGTGGACGGGGTCGATCCGATCATCGGGGTGCGGCATTCCGCCTGCCACCTGCGACAACGTCTGCGGCGAGACCAGGTTCCCATGGGAACGGCGCTTCGTGCCGCTGGTTTCCGATGGGGCCGCAAGGAATTGACGCATGGCTCATGTCAGAAAGACGACACAATCCCGCAAAACAGCCGCGCGCAGGAAGACCAGCGCGAGGCGTCCCACGACGGCGCGCAAGAGCCCAAGCGCGGCGCGCCGAAGCGCTGGTCGCAGCGCGTGACGAAGCAGAGCGACGCGCTCGACCTCAAGCAAGGCGTGTTCAAGCTGACCAGCGCGAAGAAGATCGCGGCCTCGCTGAAGCGCTCGGCCGAGCACAGTTCACGCCGCAAGGCGGGGGCTTATCGCTCGGCGCTGTCGATGCTGACCTTCTACATCAACCGCGCCGGCAAGACGCTGCCGCAGACACAACGCGCCCGGCTGGAGAAGGCGAAGGTGGAGCTGAAGCGGGAGTTTGGGAGGGAGTGAGGCCAGGTGGCGCTCCAATTCCGCTGTCGTCCCCGACAAGCGAAGCGCAGATCGGGGACCCATAACCACAGAGAAAGTTTGGCGACGACTCGGAGTTGCCGGCTTGCTCCATAACCGCTCCCTGTGGTTATGGGTCCCGGGTTCGCTTCGCGCCCCGGGACGACAGCGGAGTGTGGCGCAGCGAGCTTACGCCGCCCGGATATTGCCCATGAAGCGATCGAGCTCGGCGCGCAGGCGGGTGCTTTCGGATGACAGCGTCTTGGCCGAGTGCAGCACCTCCTCCGAGGCCGAGCCGGTCTCGGCGGCGCCGCGGTTGACCTCGCCGATATCGGTGGCCGCGGTCTGGGTGCCCTGCGCGACGGTCTGGACACTGCGCGCGATCTCCTGCGTTGCCGCGCCCTGCTGCTCGACCGCGCTCGCGATCGAGGTCGAGATCGACGAGATCTGGCCGATGGTCGCCCCGATCTCCTTGATCGCGGCAACCGATTCCGCCGTGGCGCCCTGCATGCCCGTGATGTGCGAGGAGATCTCGTCCGTGGCCTTCGCGGTCTGGCTCGCCAGCGACTTCACTTCGCTCGCAACGACGGCAAAGCCACGCCCGGCTTCGCCGGCGCGTGCCGCCTCGATGGTGGCGTTGAGCGCCAAAAGGTTGGTCTGCTCGGCAATCGCCGTGATCAGCTTGACCACTTCGCCGATCTGCTGGGCCGCATGCGACAGCTTGCCGATGCGCCCGTCGGTCTCCCTGGCCTGAACCACGGCGGCCTCGGCAATGCGGCTGGAATCGCGGACCTGGCGGCCGATCTCCTCGACCGAGGCCGAGAGCTCTTCCGTCGCGGTCGCGACCGACTGCATGTTGGAGGACGCCTGCTCGGAGACGCCCGCGACCTGGCTCGACAGGCTCTGCGTGGTCTCGGCGGTGCGGGTCAGCGTCGAAGCCGCCGATTCCAGCTGCACGGCGGAGGCCGAGACGTTGGAGACGATGGCGCCGACCGCGTTCTCGAAATCATCCGCAAAGCGAATCAGCTCGGCGCGCCGGCCTGCAGCCTGCTCGCGGTTCTGGACCTCGCTGGCGGCGGCATCGCGTTCGGCTTTGGCAACGGCTTGAACCTTGAACTCCTCGACCGCACCGGCCATCTCGCCGATCTCGTCCTTGCGGCCGAGGCCCGGCAGCACGACGTCGAAATTACCCGAGGCCAGCTCGCGCATCGCCTTGCACATCGCGATCATCGGACGCGAGATGCCGTTGCCGAGCATCAGGGCGAGCACAGCGCCGATGGCGAGGCCGCCGAGCGCCAACATCACCATCAGCCGCTCGGTGTCCATGATCGTCGCATTGGCGCTGGCTTCGATGCGCTGCTGATCGGCAGTCAGATCCGACCGCAGCTCGCCCGAGAGCTTGAGGATGCCTGCCGCCGTCTTGGTCATATCGCCGTTCAGCTTGACGATGATCTTCACATTCTCCGACAGCTTGGTGAAGGAGGTGCGGTATTGCTTCAGAAGGTTGCCGATCTCGGTCACGCGGTCGGTGATCTTCTGGTCGTTCGCATAGATCGAGACCAGCAGGGTCTCCAGGAATTTGACTCGCGCGATCACGCCATCGGCGGTCTTCGGCTCCGGCTTGGCTACGAAGGCGCTGACCGAGGTGGAGACCGCCAGATATTGCGAGGTGATGTCCTTGGCCGTGGTCTGGACCGAGGCCAGCCCGGCCAGCGCGGCAGTATCGGCAAGGTCGTCGAACTTGAAGCGGATCTTGTTGCCGACGCTGTTGAGCTCATCGGCCGCGATCTTGTTGTTCTCGCGCGTCAGGGTGATGATTTCGCCGAACACCTTCGTGAAGCGCTGGAACTCAGCCTCGAGCTTGCCGACCTGCTCACGGCGGGCGGCACCGGTCGTGGCGGCCATCGACTTTGCGATCGCGCTCCTCAGATTCTCTTCAGCCGCCTTGGCCGCGGTCTCGTCATCGGCCGCGCCGGTCAGGGTATAGGCCCGCGCCAACCCCTGATAGGCGATCAGCTCGCGATCGACCGTCCGGGCAAGGTCGGCTTCCGACACGCTGGTTCGGTAGGAGGCGACGGCGCCCTGGATCCGCTCGAAGCCGAAATAGGCGAAAGCCATACTGACGGCGAGGATGGCTAGCACTGCCACGAAGCCGAGGATGATTTTTGCACGAAAACGCAACGTTGGCAGCTTCGATAGGCGCGACTTCGACGTGACCGACATTCCCCCCACCCCATTCCATTCGCGGAAAACCAGGCGCAGCCCGGAAGCAGCCCGCTTCCAGACTCGCCGGCACGGTACGGGGCAAAGGATAAGCTGTGGTAAATTTGCGACGCCGCAACTGGCGGTTATATGACGCGGGGAATTTGTTAAGGCGCGCTTTCCGACGCGGGGACAATTGAATGCCGCGCCAGTGTCCGCTGTCGTCGCGGACAAGCGGACGAAGATCAGTAGGGTGGGTTAGGCGCAGCCGTAACCCACCACTTAACTTTCCACGCCGACTGCGAGGCGGTGGATTACGCTTCGCTAATCCACCCTACAGGTTCCGCGGGTTCTACGCCGCCCGGATATTTCCCATGAAGCGATCCAGCTCGGCGCGCAGGCGGGTGCTTTCGGATGACAGCGTCTTGGCCGAGTGCAGCACCTCCTCCGAGGCCGAGCCGGTCTCGGCAGCGCCGCGGTTGACCTCGCCGATGTCGGTGGCCGCGGTCTGGGTGCCCTGCGCGACGGTCTGGACGCTGCGCGCGATCTCCTGGGTCGCCGCGCCCTGCTGTTCGACCGCGCTCGCGATCGAGGTCGAGATCGACGAGATCTGGCCGATGGTCGCCCCGATCTCCTTGATCGCGGCAACCGATTCCGCCGTGGCGCCCTGCATGCCCGTGATGTGCGAGGAGATCTCGTCGGTGGCCTTCGCGGTCTGGCTCGCCAGCGACTTCACTTCGCTCGCAACGACGGCAAAGCCACGCCCGGCTTCGCCGGCGCGTGCCGCCTCGATGGTGGCGTTGAGCGCCAAAAGGTTGGTCTGCTCGGCAATCGCCGTGATCAGCTTGACCACTTCGCCGATCTGCTGGGCCGCATGCGACAGCTTGCCGATGCGCCCGTCGGTCTCCCTGGCCTGAACCACGGCGGCCTCGGCAATGCGGCTGGAATCGCGGACCTGGCGGCCGATCTCCTCGACCGAGGCCGAGAGCTCTTCCGTCGCGGTCGCGACCGACTGCATGTTGGAGGACGCCTGCTCGGAGACGCCCGCGACCTGGCTCGACAGGCTCTGCGTGGTCTCGGCGGTGCGGGTCAGCGTCGAAGCCGCCGATTCCAGCTGCACGGCGGAGGCCGAGACGTTGGAGACGATGGCGCCGACCGCGTTCTCGAAATCATCCGCAAAGCGAATCAGCTCGGCGCGCCGGCCTGCAGCCTGCTCGCGGTTCTGGACCTCGCTGGCGGCGGCATCGCGTTCGGCTTTGGCAACGGCTTGAACCTTGAACTCCTCGACCGCACCGGCCATCTCGCCGATCTCGTCCTTGCGGCCGAGGCCCGGCAGCACGACGTCGAAATTACCCGAGGCCAGCTCGCGCATCGCCTTGCACATCGCGATCATCGGACGCGAGATGCCGGTTCCGAGCAGGAAGGCGAGGACCGCACCAAGCAGCGTACCGCCAATGGCGAGGATCAGAACCAGGTGCTCGGTCTGCCCGATGGTCGCTTCCGACTCCGACTCCAGCCGTTGCTGTTCAGCGACGAGGTCCGCCTTCATGGCGGTCGCTCCTTGCAGGATCGCGCCGGCCGAGCCGCTCATCGCGGTGACGAGGTC
Organism: Bradyrhizobium sp. 195; assembly: GCF_023101665.1. Lineage (NCBI taxonomy): Bacteria > Pseudomonadati > Pseudomonadota > Alphaproteobacteria > Hyphomicrobiales > Nitrobacteraceae > Bradyrhizobium > Bradyrhizobium sp. 195. The sequence continues at coordinate 7,993,204 of NZ_CP082161.1, forward strand.
GTCGACCAACTTGGCTTGCGCAATCAGCTTCTCCAGCGCTTCGCGATAGGCCGTAAGAAACGCTTTGGCCTCCTTCAGGCCGGCGACGATCTTGTCGTCCATGGAATAGATCGCGCCGAGCGAGTTCTCGACGAACTTCAGTCGCGCCATCGCGCTCGCTCCGATGGATTGGTCGGAGTTGAGAATGAAATTGCTCGCGGCCGCGCTCGCGGTCTGGAATTGGGCGTTGACCTGCTTGGTGCCGAATTCGATCGCCTGCGCCTCGGAGTCCGAGGCGTTGTTGCCGACGTCGTCCAGCTTGTATTTCAGGAGGTTGGCGTTGCGCTGAAGCTGATTCTGGACCAGAAGCGCGCTGTCGCGCTTGGCCTGCAGAATCTTGGCGAAGGTCGCCGAGAAGTTGGAAAATTCCTTGGCGAGCTTGTTGAGGCTCTCCAGCCGCGCCGGCTGCTTGGCATTCTTGATCGCCTGATCGATGGCATTCTTCAGGCTGGCCTCGGCGTCCAGCGCCGCCTTGGCATCGTCGTCCTTCCCGGTCACCACGAAGTAACGGGCGGCCGAGCGATAGCCGAGCAGCTCGCGATCGATATTGCGGGCAAGATCGGCCTCCGAGACGCTGCTCCGGTAGGATCCGACGCCTTCCGAAACGCGCTCGAAGCCGAGATAGGAGAAGGCCATGCTGCCGGCGGAGATCGCCAGCACGACGGCAAAGCCGAGGATGATCTTGGCGCGGAACCTGAGCGTGGGAAATATTGTGCTCTTTGACGGCGACGCGATACGCCCGGACATTCCCACCCCCATTATTTATTCCAAAGCCGCGATCCGAAGGCGCCCCGCCTCCCCGACCGCGTGCGCAAAACTAAGGCAGAAACGTCAAGGGGCGGTAAATTCGTCCTATCTCCGCGCGCTCCGGCTTCTTGGCCAAAGGCCCACCGAATGGGGCACCGGCTGGCATCCCACGCAAGCAGTGCACCTTAATAATGAGAACATGCTGGGGATCGCCCTCGCCCCCCGCCTCAGCTGCCGAACCGCGGACGCCGACTCGCAGAGCCCCGTGGGCCCGGCAGGATCAATGACTTTTCCATGACGCGGGCGACCAAAATCCTAGTTGCAAAGTTCCGGGTCGCTGTCTCTAATTAGAAACAATCAAAATCGATCCCGGGAGGACTACACCGTGTCTACAGTCAAACTGACAGTGAACGGCAAGGCCGTTGCTGTCGACGTCGAGGACCGCACGCTGCTGGTCCACGTTTTGCGCGATCACCTCAATCTCACGGGGACCCATGTCGGGTGCGACACCAGCCAGTGCGGCGCCTGTGTCGTGCATATGGACGGCAGGGCGGTGAAATCCTGCACCATGCTGGCGGGCCAGGCCGACGGCGCCAGCGTCACCACCATCGAGGGCATCGCCAAGGGAGACGAACTGCACCCGATGCAGGCCGCTTTCCGCGACAATCATGGCCTTCAATGCGGCTACTGCACGCCGGGCATGATCATGTCGGCGATCGACATCGTGCAGCGCCATGGTGGCCAGCTCGACGAGGCCACCGTCCGCAGCGAGCTGGAAGGCAATATCTGCCGCTGCACCGGCTACCACAACATCGTCAAAGCCGTGCTAGATGCGGCCGGACGCATGAAGGTCTCGCAGGCGGCCGAGTAGAGCGGCGCGCCTCGATAGAACAAATCACCGCTGCCGCTCTCGAAGGAAAGCGCAGCCATAGAATTTCCGGTCGGGAGGACCAGACATGGGTGTTGAAGGCATCGGCGCGCGCGTCGTGCGCAAGGAAGACAAGCGTTTCATTACCGGCAAGGGCCGCTACGTCGACGACATCAAACTGCTGGGCATGACCCATGCACATTTCGTCCGCAGCCCGCACGCCCACGCCAAGGTGAAGGGGATCGATTCCTCCGCCGCGCTGAAGATGCCGGGCGTGGTCGCCGTGCTCACGGGCCAACAGATCGTGGACGACAAGGTCGGCAACCTCATCTGCGGCTGGGCTATCACCTCCAAGGACGGCAGCCCGATGAAGATGGGCGCATGGCCGGCAATGGCGCCGGAGACGGTACGCTTCGTCGGTCAGGCCGTCGCGGTCGTGATCGCCGACAGCAAGAATCTGGCGCGCGATGCGGCGGAAGCCGTCGTTGTCGATTACGAAGAGCTTCCCGCCGTCGCCGACATGCAGGCCGCGATCAAATCAGGCGCGCCGCAGCTTCATCCCGAGGCCTCCGGCAACCAGGTCTATGACTGGGTGATCGGCGACGAGGGCGCCACCGATGCTGCCTTCGCCAAGGCCGCCAACGTCGTCAAGCTCGACGTCACCAACAACCGCCTCGCCCCCAACGCGATGGAGCCGCGCGCGGCGATCGCCGATTACGACGCTGCGGAAGAGCATTTCACGCTCTACACGACCTCGCAGAACCCGCACGTCGCCCGCCTCGTTCTGTCGGCGTTCTACAACATCGCGCCCGAGCACAAGCTGCGGGTGATCGCGCCCGACGTCGGTGGCGGCTTCGGCTCCAAGATCTTCATCTATCCCGAAGAGATGGTGGCGCTGTGGGCCTCCAAGAAGATCGGCCGTCCCGTGAAATGGACCGGCGACCGCACCGAGGCCTTCCTCACCGACGCGCATGGCCGCGACCATGTGACCCATGCCGAAATGGCATTTGACGCCAACAACAAGATCACCGGCCTCAAGGTGAAGACCTACGCCAATTTCGGCGCCTACATGTCGCTGTTCTCGTCCTCGGTGCCGACCTATCTCTACGCGACGCTGCTGTCGGGCCAGTACAACATCCCGGCGATCCATGCCGAGGTGATCGGGGTCTACACCAACACCACGCCGGTCGACGCCTATCGCGGCGCGGGCCGCCCCGAGGCGAGCTATCTGATCGAACGGTTGATGGAAACGGCGGCGCGGCAGCTCAAGGTCGATCCGGCCCAGCTGCGCCGGACCAACTTCATCACCCAGTTCCCGCACCAGACACCCGTCATCATGGCTTACGACACCGGCGACTTCAACGCCTCGCTCGATGCCGCGATGAAGGCGATCGACTATGCCGGCTTCCCCGCCCGCAAGGCCAAGGCCAAAGCCGACGGCAAGCTGCGCGGCATCGGCGTGTCCTGCTACATCGAGGCCTGCGGCATCGCGCCGTCGAAGGCGGTCGGGAGTCTCGGCGCCGGCGTCGGCCTGTGGGAATCAGCCGAGGTGCGCGTCAACCCGGTCGGCACCATCGAGATCCTCACGGGCTCGCACAGCCACGGCCAGGGTCACGAGACCACGTTCTGCCAGCTCGTCGCGGAGCGCCTCGGCGTTCCCATCAGCCAGGTCTCGATCGTCCATGGCGATACCGACAAGGTGCAGTTCGGCATGGGCACCTACGGCTCGCGCTCGGCGGCCGTCGGCCTCACCGCGATCCTGAAGGCGATGGAGAAGATGGAATCCAAGGCCAAGAAGATTGCGGCGCATGCGCTGGAAGCTTCCGAGGCCGACATCGTCATCGAGAACGGCGAGTTCAAGGTCACCGGCACCGACAAGGCGATTGCCCTGCCGATGGTCGCGCTCGCGGCCTATACCGCGCATAATCTGCCTGACGGGATGGAGCCGGGTCTGAAGGAAAGCGCCTTCTACGATCCGACCAACTTCACCTTCCCGGCCGGCACCTATATCTGCGAGCTCGAGGTCGATCCCGGCACCGGCAAGACCTCCTTCGTCAACTTCGTCGCGGCCGACGATTTCGGTCGGCTGATCAACCCGATGATCGTCGAGGGCCAGGTCCATGGCGGCCTTGTTCAAGGCATCGGGCAGGCGCTGCTCGAGCATGCGATCTACGATGCCAGCGGCCAGCCGGTCACGGCCTCGTTCATGGATTACGCCATGCCGCGCGCCGACGATGTGCCCTCCTTCAACCTCTCCCACACCACGACGCTGTGTCCGGGCAATCCCCTGGGCATCAAGGGTTGCGGTGAGGCCGGGGCGATCGGCGCCTCTGCGGCCGTGATCAACGCGATCACGGATGCGATCGGCAAGAACAATCTGGAAATGCCCGCAACCCCCGACCGGGTGTGGCGCACGATCCACGCGGCTTGAGAGGGAGCAACGAAGATGTACCAGACCAAATATCATCGCGCCTCCTCGGTCGACGAGGCCGTCAGCCTGTTCGCCAAGGGCAGCGAGGCCAAGTTTCTGGCCGGCGGCCAGACGCTGTTGCCGGTGATGAAGCAGCGGCTCGCCAGTCCCTCTGACGTCATCGACCTCGGCAAGATCAAGGAGTTGCAGGGCGTCGAATTGTCGGGCGATACGCTGACAATCAAGGCCGCCACGACCTATTACGACATCATGACGAATGCCGATGTGAAGAAGGCGATTCCCGCGATCGCCCATCTCACCTCGGTGCTCGGCGACCCTGCCGTGCGCTATCGCGGCACGATCGGCGGCTCGATCGCCAACAACGATCCCGCGGCGGACTTCCCCGCCGCGCTGCTCGCGCTCGGCGCAACCGTCAAAACCAACAAGCGGTCGATTGCGGCGGAGGACTTCTTCCAGGGCCTGTTCTCGACGGCGCTGGAAGACGGCGAGATCATCACGGCCGTGTCGTTCCCGGTGCCGGCGAAGGCGGGCTATGAGAAGATGCGTCACCCCGCCTCGCGTTTCGCCCTGACCGGCGTGTTCGTGGCGCAGACCAAATCGGGCGAGGTTCGGGTGGCCGCCACAGGGGCCTCGCAGAGCGGCGTGATGCGGGTGCCTGCGATCGAAGCCGCGCTGAAGGCCAACTGGTCGCCATCGGCGATCGACAGCGTCAGCATTTCGGCGAACGGATTGCTGGCCGACATCCACGGCACGGCGGAATACCGCGCCAACCTCGTCAAGGTGATGGCGCAGCGCGCGGTCGCCGCCGCGAGCTGAGCATGATCCGGAAAGCCAGATCGTGCTCAAAATGAACTAAAGAGCGGTCGCGACTTAGCGTCTCGACACAAATTTTCCGCGGCGCGCACTTCGGTGCGCGCCGTTTTATTTTTGGCCCTGCGGCATGAAAACTGCTTGCCTCGCTGGCGTGAAGGCGAGAAAAGTTAATCAGCCAATTAACTCGCCCCTAAGAGCAATGTCAGAGGTGATTGCCGCGCCACCGGCATCCGCCCGCGACCCGAGGAAACAACAACGTGCTCGACAAACCAGCCCAAGAAAAATCAGACGGCTCCTCCGTCCGCGCCTCCGGCCCGCTTTCGGGCTTCCGCATCGTCGAATTCGCCGGCATCGGCCCCGGCCCGTTCGCCTGCATGATGCTGGCCGACATGGGCGCCGATGTCGTCACGCTCGACCGTATCGGCGCGAAGAAGAGCATGAAGTCGGTGGCGGGCCGCGGCCGCAAGGTGATCGAGCTCGACCTCAAGGACAAGGCGGCGATCGCGCAAGCGCTGGACCTGCTCGCGAGCGCCGATGCGCTGGTCGAAGGTTTTCGTCCCGGCGTGATGGAGCGGCTCGGCCTCGGGCCGGACGTCGTGCTCGCGCGTAACCCGAAGTTGGTCTACGGCCGCATGACCGGCTGGGGCCAGGAAGGCCCGCTTGCGAACGCGGCCGGCCACGACATCAACTACATCTCCATCACCGGCGCGCTCGCCGCGATCGGCACGAAGGAGGCGCCGGTGCCGCCGCTCAACCTGGTCGGCGATTTCGGCGGCGGCGCGCTCTATCTCGTCGTCGGTGTGCTTGCAGCGCTTTTGGAAGCATCAAAGTCCGGCAAGGGCCAGGTCGTCGACGCCGCGATGTGCGACGGCGCGGCTTCGCTGATGTCGTTCTTCTTCGACATGACCACGATGGGACGCTGGACCGAAGGGCGCAACCAGAACTTCCTCGACGGCGGCGCGCATTTCTATGGCGTCTACGAATGCGCCTGCGGCCATTTCGTCTCGATCGGCTCGATCGAGCCGCAATTCTACGCCCTGCTGCGCGAGCACGCGGGCCTGACGGACGCCGACTTCGACGCGCAGATGAACCCCAAGGCCTGGCCGGCGCTGAAAGAGAAGCTGAAGGCCGTGTTCAAGAGCAAGACGCGCGAGGACTGGTGCAAGATCATGGAAGGCACCGACATCTGCTTCGCGCCGGTGCTGACCATGTCGGAGGCAACAAAGCATCCACACATGGTCGCCCGCAACGTCTTCGTCGAGCGCCACGGCGTGAAACAGCCTGCCCCCGCACCGCGTTTCTCGCGCACGCCGTCGGCGGTGCGGGAGCCGGAAGGTGCTGAGATTGGGGCTGTGACAAAGGCGTGGAAGGCAGCGAAGTAGTCCTACGCTCTAATCCGTAGGGTGGGCAAAGGCGCTCTTGCGCCGTGCCCACGTTCTCTCCGCAATTGGATAAAGGTGGTGGGCACGCTTACGCTTTGCCCACCCTACGGGGACGGCGCGCCTTACGCCGCATCCACCTTCAACACGCCGCGGCGGATCTGATCCTCCTCGATCGATTCGAACAGGGCCTTGAAATTGCCCTCGCCGAATCCGTCGTCGCCCTTGCGCTGGATGAACTCGAAGAAGATCGGACCGATGGCGTTGGCCGAGAAGATCTGCAGCAGCACCTTGGTCTGGCCGCCCTCGACCACGCCTTCGCCGTCGATGAGGATGCCATTCCTCTGGAGACGTGCGAGGTCCTCGCCATGCTTGGGCAGGCGCGTATCGATCTTCTCGAAATAGGTCTCGGGCGGCGCCGGCATGAACGGCAGGCCGGCGTCACGCAGGTCTTCGATGGTGCGGTAGATGTCGCGGCACCCGCAGGCGACGTGCTGGATACCCTCGCCGCGATAGGTCTTCAGATATTCCTCGATCTGGCCGGAATCGCCGGCGTCCTCGTTAATGGGAATACGGATCTTGCCGTCGGGGCTCGTCAGCGCGCGCGAGAACAGGCCGGAGGCGCGGCCCTCGATATCGAAGAAGCGGATCTGGCGGAAGTTGAACAGCTTTTCGTAGAAGCCTGCCCAGACATCCATGCGGCCGCGATGGACATTGTGGGTGAGGTGGTCGAGATAGAATAGGCCGGCGCCGACCGGCCGCGGATCGCGCGCCCCAAGCCATTCGAATTCGGCATCATAGGCCGAACCCTTGGAACCGTAGCGATCGACCAGATACAGCAGGCTGCCGCCGATGCCCTTGATCGCGGGCACGTCGAGCGTCTTCTGTGTGGATGATACGTCCGCCGGCTCCGCACCGAGCGAAATCGCCCGGTCATAGGCCGCCCTCGCGTCGACGACGCGGAACGCCATCGACGGAGCGCAAGGCCCGTGCGCGGCGACGAAGTCGTAGCCGTGGGTGCCTGGCTCCTCGTTGACGAGATAGTTGATGTCGCCCTGGCGATAGACCGTGATCTTCCTGGTCTTGTGGCGCGCAACGGGCGCATAGCCCATCAACTTGAACAGCGCGTGCAACTCGCCCGGGTTGGGATGCGCATATTCGACGAACTCGAACCCGTCGGTACCCATCGGATTGTCGGCGCTAATAGTGGCCGGCGGTGCATCATGCGGAAACGGTCCCATGGTGTTCTCCCTGTTGCTGGGAGGAACTATCCTTCATGCGGCACGCAAAGGGCGTGCAAATGGGGTACGATTTTGACATAATGCGCACGATCCGTGCATGAAATGGACAAAACGCGCATGATCTCAATAGACGTGTTCGACCTCAAGATCCTCAGCGCGCTCCAGGACGACGGCCGCCTCACCAACCAGGAACTCGCCGACCTCGCCGGGCTCTCGGCCTCGCAATGCTCGCGCCGGCGCATGCGCCTCGAGGAGGAGAAGGTGATCGCGGGCTATCACGCCGATCTCTCCAGCGAGGCGCTCGGCTTCGGCGTGGTCGCCTTCATCCAGGTGACGCTCGCGACTCACTCGCCGGATAATTCGAAGCGGTTTCGCGCGCTCGTTGGCCGCATCGACGAAATCCAGGAGGCATATTCGCTCACTGGCGACGCCGATTACGTGCTGAAGGCGGTTCTGCGCGATCTCAAGGGCCTCTCCAACCTCGTCAACGACGTGCTGATGCCGCACCAGAGCGTCGCGCATGTGCGCTCCTCGATCGTGCTGGATAGGCTGAAAGAGAGTTCGCGGCTGCCGCTCAAGGAGATCAAGGCCGGCTGAAATCGAGGGAAATGCGGCATTCGCGCAGCCCAGGCGATCTGCGATGATCCGGTCCAATCCGGAGATTCTGCCATGGCCCTCCAGCTTCGACCGAATTGCGAATATTGCGACCGCGACCTGCCGCCTGATGCAACGGATGCGCGGATCTGCTCGTATGAATGCACGTTCTGTGCAGACTGCGTCGAGACGAAGCTCTCCAATGTCTGCCCGAATTGCGGCGGCGGCTTTGCCCCGCGCCCGATCCGTCCCACGCAGGAATGGCGGCCGGGCGTCTGCACGACCAGGCAGGTTCCGTCCGACAAGCGGGTGCATTTGAAGTACAGCTTCGAGGATGTCGCGGCGCATTGCGCGCGGATCAGGGATGTGCCGCCGGAGAAGCGATAGGTCTCGTAGGGTGGGCAAAGCGAAGCCTGCCCACCATGTCCATCGCGTGGGCACGGCGCTAGCGCGCCTTTGCCCACCCTACGAACCCGAGAACGCGACTTACTCCACCGCCAGGATCGTCCCCTCGACCTCACCAAAGCCGACGCGATAGCCGTTGCCCTGGCACCAGCCGCGCATCACGAGGCTGTCGCCGTCTTCCAGGAATGAGCGTTTCACTCCGCCCGGCAATTCGACCGGCTCGGTGCCGTTCCAGCTGATCTCCAGCAAGCTGCCGCGCTGGTTCTTTTCCGGGCCTGAGATCGTACCGCTCCCCAGGAGATCGCCGACATTCATGGCGCAGCCAGAGGAGGCGTGGTGCATGAGCTGCTGCACCGACGACCAGTACATGTACTTGAAATTGGTGCGGCCGATGCTCGCGGGCGCATTGCCGCCCGCGGCGCGCAAGGAGACGTCGAGCGCGATGTCGTAGTTCTGCGGCTTCGCCTGTTTGAGATAGTCGAGCGGCACCGGCTCTTGCTCCGGGCCCTTCAGGCGGAACGGCTCCAGCGCCTCGCGCGTCACCACCCAGGGGCTGATCGATGTCGCGAACGCCTTGGCGAGGAACGGGCCGAGCGGCACATACTCCCATTGCTGGATGTCGCGCGCGCTCCAGTCGTTGAGCAGCACGAAGCCGAAGATCATCTCCTCGGCCTGTTGCTCGGTCAGCATGCCGCCCATCGGCGACGGCTGGCCCATCACCACGCCCATCTCCAGCTCGAAATCGAGCCGCTTGCACGGCCCGAAGCTCGGCACGTCCACATTCGGCGGCTTCAGTTGCCCGCGGGGGCGCTTCACGCTCGTGCCTGACACCACGACGGTGGACGCGCGGCCGTTATAGGCGATCGGCATATGCAGCCAATTCGGCTGCAGTGCATTGTCCTTGCCGCGGAACATCACGCCGACATTGGTGGCATGTTCTTTCGAGGAATAGAAATCGGTGTAGCCGGAGACCGCGAACGGCAGATGCAGTCTGGCATCGCGCATCGGCACGAGCGCCTGCTTACGCAGCTCCTCGTTGTCGCGCAGCTCCGGATGGTCGTGTCGCAGCAACTCGCTGATGCGGGCACGGTTGTTGCTCCAGACCTTTGGTCCGAGCGCCATGAACGGATTGAGCGAGGGTCCGGAGAAGACGCCAAGCGGGCCGACATCGAGCCGGGAATCCTGTTCGAGCTCCCAGAGATCCAGTACGTAATTGCCGATCGCGACGCCGACACGCTGCGTCGGGTTGGCCGCGGTCGAGAACACGCCGTAAGGCAGGTTCTGGATCGGGAAGTCGGAGGCGGGATCGACGTGGATGAAGGAACGGAGGCTGGGGTCGTTGGGGTGCGTTGTCACTTTGGCTCCGTCCTATCTTCCTTCTCCCCTTGTGGGAGAAGGTGGCGCGAAGCGCCGGATGAGGGGTTTCTCTCCGCGAATGCAGAAGTAAGAGAGTCACACGCGGAGAGAGACCCCTCACCCGTCTCGCCGCTTCGCGGCGAGCCACCCTCTCCCACAAGTGGAGAGGGGAAGAAAAGCTACGGCTTGCTCGGATCGAACCGCTTCTCGAGACCCTTCCAGCAATCCGCGTAATCGTCCTGCAGCGTCGAGGCATTCGCGGCGTGCGCGGTGACGCGTTGCGGGTAGCGAGTCTCGAACATGAAGGCCATGGTGCCGGTCAGCTTCACCGGTTTCAGCTCGCCGTTGCTGGCGTGCTCGAAGGCGTCGCGGTCCGGGCCGTGCGGCAGCATGCAATTGTGCAGGCTCATGCCGCCGGGGACGAAGCCTTGCGGCTTGGCGTCATAGACGCCGTAGATCAGGCCCATGAACTCGCTCATGATGTTCATGTGATACCAGGGCGGACGGAAGGTGTTGTCGGCGACCATCCAGCGTTCGGGGAAGATCACGAAGTCGATATTCGCGGTGCCCGCCGTCTCGGACGGCGAGGTCAGCACCGTGAAGATCGAGGGATCGGGATGGTCGAACCCGATCGCCCCAACCGGCGAGAAGGTGCGCAGATCGTATTTGTAAGGCGCGTAATTGCCGTGCCATGCGACGACGTCGATCGGCGAATGCGGCAACGCCGTCTTGAACAGCGAGCCGCCCCATTTCACGTAGAGCTCGGTCGGCGTGTCCTTGTCCTCGTAATGCGCGACAGGGGTGAGGAAGTCGCGCGCATTGGCGAGACAATTGGCGCCGATCGGCCCGCGCTCGGGCAGCGTGAACGCGCCGCCATAGTTTTCGCAGAGATAGCCGCGCGCCGGGCCGTTCGGGATCTCGACGCGAAACTTGACGCCGCGCGGGATCACCACGATCTCGCCCGGCTCGGCGTCGATGCGGCCGAACTCGGTGACGAGGCGAAGATTGCCCTGCTGCAGCACGAACATCAACTCGCCGTCGGCATTGTAGAAATGCTGGTCCACCATCGATTTGGTGATGAGATAGACATGCGCGGCCATGCCAGCCTGCGTATTCACATCGCCGGCGGTCGTCATGGTCTGCACGCCCTGGACGAAGGTCACATCATCCTTCGGCAGCGGCGTCGGGTCCCAGCGCATCTGCGCAATCGGCAGATCGTATTCGTGGCACGGCGCGGAGCGCCACAGTCCGGCATCGACCTTCTCGAAACGCCCGGAATGCTTCACCGAGGGGCGAATACGATAGAGCCAGGAGCGTTCATTGGTGCCGCGCGGCGCGGTGAAGGGCGAGCCCGAGAGCTGCTCGGCATAGAGGCCATAGGCGCAGCGCTGCGGCGAGTTGCGCCCTATCGGCAGCGCGCCCGGCAGCGCCTCGGTCTCAAAGCTGTTGCCGAAGCCCGACATATAGCCCGGCGTGACCTGAGCCGAGCTTCGGATGATCTGATCAGGCGAGGTATTGATGTTCATGACTACCCTCCTCCTTGCAAGGCCGCCCACATTTCCTGGTCGCGCTTGTCGGTCCAGATCACGGGATCGTCGATCCCCGACGCTTCGTCGAAGGCGCGCGACACGTTGAACGGCAGGCAGTGCTCGTAAATTGCGAAGCTGTGGAATTTCGGATCCATCACCTCGCGCGTTGCCGCCATCGTCTCCTTCAGCGTACGCCCCTTCGCAACCGAGATTTCGGCCGCACCATAGAGCGAGGTGACGAAGTCGCGCGTCATCGCGATGGCTTCGCGCACCGTGGCTGTACCCTTCAGCGCATCGCCGCGGCCGGGCGCGATCGCCTTCGGATTGAAGTTGCGTATCTCGTTCAGCGTCAGCGGCCATTCGCGCAAGTGAGCATCGCCGCAATAGCAGGCCGAGTGATATTCGATGAGATCGCCGGAGAACATCACCTCAGCGTCCGGCACCCAGGCGACGATGTCGCCGGAGGTGTGACCGGCCCCGAGCTGCATCAGCCGCACCTCGCGCTTGCCGAGATAGATCGACATCTCGCCTTCGAAGGTCAACGTCGGCCAGGTCAGGCCGGGAATGCTCTGCGCGTCCTGGAACAGCCGCGGAAAGCGGCCGTATTCGGAATCCCAATCCTGCTTGCCGCGCTCCTCGATCAGTCGATACGTCTCCTGCGAGGCGACGATGCCTTGCGCCTTGTAAGCGGAGGCGCCGAGGACGCGCACGGCATGATAGTGCGACAGCACGACATATTTAATCGGCTTGTCGGTGACAGTGCGGACGCGCTCGATCACCTTGTTCGCCATCGCAGGGGTCGCCTGCGCGTCGAACACCAGGCAGCCGTCGTCGCCGACGATGATTGCGGTGTTCGGATCGCCCTCGGCGGTGAAGGCATAGAGATCGGTACCGATCTCGGAGAAGGTGATTGTCTTCTCGGAGAGGTCGCCGGTGGATGCGAAGTTCTTCGCCATCAATTCGTCCTTCAATTCACGGGGTCATTGTTGTTGCTGTTGCTGCTGCTGGCCGTCGATCATGCGCCGCTTGGCGAGCGTGATCGCCTCGCGCAGCACATCGATGTCGCCGATATGGTTGGCGAGGATCAGCACCAGTGCTGCGTCTAAGTCGGCGCTCTGCTCCTCCGTGAGACCACGATGGGCCTCGGCGATGGCACGGAAGGCATCGTCAGGTCGCGCGAAGTTGGAGCTGGTGGAGAGTGGCATGAAAAACCTCAATTCAGGCCTTGTGTCAGGCCTTGCGCCCGCGACAGCGCCGCCGCGATCGCCGCCCGCGTCGGATGGCGGAAGCGCGCCGCGACGTAGCCGTCCGGCCGGAGCAGATAAGCGGCGCCCGGCTCGGCGTCATATCGCTTTGCAACGAGGCCCGCGGGATCGGCAGGTCCGCCCGTGCCGTCGATGCGGATGTCCTTCACCCCATCGGGCGCAGCGACCGCCGCGCCGTTGCTGAACGACAGCAGCGCAAAGTCCGTTCCACCCGTCCGGAATGCATCCGTCAAATAGCCGTGCTCGCCCGTACCCATCGCAACGGGGGCATCGAGCATGGAGCAGCCAGGAGCCGGTCCGCCGCGCCACGCATCCGCATCAGGCGACGACAACGGCGAATCATAGCTGCACGGCACCGACAGCCTGCCGCCATTGACCATGCGTTTGCCGAACGCCGTCTCCTTGGCGAGCGACAGCACCGCCTTGCGCAGCCGGGCTTCCTGATGCGAGTTCGGCGCCATGAAATCGGTCGAGCGCGTGGATTCGCGAATGTTCTCGTCGGCGGCCATGCTGCGCTCGGTATGATAGCTCTCGAGCAGGCTCGCGGGCGAGGCGCCGCGCAGCACGCGGTCGAGCTTCCAGGACAGATTTTCGGCGTCCTCGAGTCCGGAATTGGCGCCGCGCGCGCCGAACGGCGAAACCTGATGCGCGGAGTCGCCCGCGAAGATCACACGGCCATGGATGAAGCGGTCCATCCGCCGACACTGGAATTTGTACAGCGAGATCCACTCGAACTCGAACTTGTCGTGCCCGAGCATGCGGGCGATCCGCGGCCGCACGTTCTCCGGCTTCTTCTCGACGACTGGGTCGGCGTAACGATTGAGCTGGAGATCGATGCGCCAGACATCGTCGGGCTGCCGGTGCAGAAGCGCCGAGCGTCCCGCATGGAATGGCGGATCGAACCAGAACCAGCGCTCGGTCGGAAATTCCGCGGTCATCTTGACGTCGGCGATCAGGAACTGATCCTCGAACACCTGTCCCGCGAACTTGGCGCCGACCATCTGCCGCAGCGAGGAGCGCGCGCCGTCGCAGGCGATGACATATTGCGCGTGCAGGCGATAGGCGCCCTCAGGCGTTTCGATCGTCAACAGGGCGGAATCGTTGCGCTGCTCCAGCGCCGTCACCTTGTTGCGCCAGCGCAGGTCGATCTCGGGCAGATCCTGGATGCGATCGACCAGATAGGCCTCGGCGTAGTATTGCTGCAGATTGATGAAGGCGGGCCGCTTGTGGCCGTCCTCGGGCAGGAGGTTGAACTGGTAGAGCTGAGAGTCCCCGTGGAAGATGCGGCCGACGCTCCACACCACGCCCTTGGCGACCATGCGGTCACCGACGCCGAGCCGGTCCCAATATTCCAGCGACCTCTTCGAGAAGCAGATCGCGCGGGAGCCCTCGCCGATGCGGTCGGCGTCGTCGAGAAGGACGACGCGCTGGCCGCGCTGGGCGAGATCGATCGCGAGCGACAGCCCGACCGGGCCGGCGCCGACAACCACGACCGGATGCTCGGCCGGGCTTTGGCCAGCGCGGTCCTGATCGGGATGGCGGCGATAACCGAACTGGGCTTTGGCCTGATGCGTCTTGGCCTGCGCCATACACTATCCTCGGCTCTGGTCAGGACTGGACCGATCTGCTAGATAGTCTCACGTGCAACTATTTTGGACCGGAGCCGGCCGGCCGTCAACTGGAATTCGGAGCGCGCTCCTTGGCGAGAACCAGCGACATCGCATTGAAGGCCCGCGAAGCCGATGAGGCTTCTGCGCGGCCAAAGGCACGACTCGACCTGTTCAAGTTCGTCCCGTTCCGCCTCAACCGGCTCGCGGCCGAGGTCAGTTCCGCGCTCTCGGTCGAGTATCAGGAACGGCATGGTCTCGACATTCCGGCCTGGCGCGTGATCGCCACGCTCGGGTTCCGCAACGATGCCTGCAGCGCGCAGTACATCGCGCAATGCACCCGCACGCACAAATCGACCATCAGCCGGGCTGTGACGACGTTGCTGCATCAGGAGTTGATCGAGCGGGTCGAGAACGAAGCCGACCGCCGCGAATTCCGCCTGCAACTGACGAAGAAGGGCCGCGCGCTCTACGAAGAGCTGTTCCCGCAATTGCTGCGGCGGGAAGACGAAATCCTCGCCTGCCTCTCCGCGCAGGAGCGCAAGCAGCTCGCGGCGCTGCTCGGCAAGATCGAGCAGAGCCTCGATCTGATCCAGACCAGCGAAGAGGCCGACGCGAAGCAGGCGTACTGATTGAGTCGCCCGCGGGTAGCGCCAGCCCCGTTCATCCTTCGAGGGCCGCTGAATAAGCGGCCACCTCAGGGTGACGGCGATGGGGTCGCGCTCGCTTTACGCCGTCACTTCGCAAACGACCGCGACGGCGGCAGGTGCAGCGCCCAGGCCTCGACCTTGTCGCTGGCGCGCGGATAGATCTCCGTCACGATCGGATCGTGTCCGGGGATGAATCGATCGGGGTGGCCGGCGAGGCGCTCGATCGTCTCCCAACCCACCGCCATGTCGCCGACATTGTAGACGATCGGGAACGGGCTGCGCCGCTGCAGATTGGCGTAATAATGCGCGGCATCGGACGCCAGCACCACCGGTCCACGCGCGGTTTCGACCTTGACCACCTGCAAGCCGTCGGAATGACCGCCAACACGATGCACGGTGACGCCGGACGCGACCTCGCCGTCGCCGGAGTAAAACGTGACACGCTCGCCATAGACGTGGCGCACCATCTGCGTGACGTGCTCGACCGAGAACGGATGGCGCAGCAGGCCGTTGCACATGCAGCGGCCGGTCGCGTAAGCCATCTCGCGCTCCTGCAGATGGAAGCGCGCATTCGGGAAGCGATCGAGATTACCGGCGTGGTCGTAATGCAGATGCGTCACGATGACGTCGCGAATGTTTGACGCCGCAACGCCAAAGCGCTCCAGCGCATCGACCGGATTGAGCGTCAGCTTGCGCGCCCGCGCGCTCGCCTCCTCGGCATTGAAGCCGGTGTCGACCAAGATGTCGCGGCCGCCCCCGCGGATCAGCCAGACGAAATAGTCAAGGTCCTGCGCCGCGCTGTCATGCGGATCGGGCTGAAGGAAGTTCATGCTGGGGGTGCGCGGCGACATCGTCGCATAGCGCAGGGCGTAGATTTCGTAGGCGTTTCCCATGATTCTTGCTTTTTTGCTTTGCTTTTCTGAGTGGACCTTCCGGGACGATCCTGCGCAGCAAGCCATTGTCCGCTGCAAAGGTCAAACGCTTCGCGGCGCGAGGGAGCAGGCCTTCAACGTGAGACCAATCACATTTTCGTCGCCATGGAGGTCCTAACGTGCCGCCGGTAAAATCGAGCCGGATCACGTCGAGCACAAACATGACAGACTGCTTATCCCCCTTGCGGCGCACCCGGACGTTGCGGTCAATCGTCGCGATAACGCCGAATCTCCAAGTGGTTGACGCCCCCCGTCCCCGGTTTGATAATGCAGGAAGCGTAAGTTAAGGTCGCCGCGGCGCAAGCTGGGAACGGCGCCTTTTTGGCTGGACCGCGCTGAATATGAAAATTCGCTTCTTTTTTCTTCTACCCTTGCTCATCTCACTCGTCCCGACTGCTCCATCGCTTGCGGCCGGTGACCGTTTTGCGTTGGTCATCGGCAATGCCAAATATCCGGACGCGGATGCCCCGCTGAAGGAACCGATCAACGATGCGCGCAACGTCGCCGACGAGCTCAAGCGCGACGGCTTTGCCGTCGAGATCGGCGAGAATCTGACCGGCGACGGCATGCGCCGCGCCTTCGACAAGCTCTACGGCAAGATCAAGCCGGGATCGGTGGCGCTGGTGTTTTTCAGCGGCTTCGGCATCCAATCGGCGCGCCAGAGCTACATGCTGCCGATCGATGCGCAGATCTGGACGGAATCCGACGTGCGCCGCGACGGTTTCAGCCTCGAGACCGTTCTCGGCGAGCTCAATACCCGCGGCGCCGGCGTGAAGATCGCGCTGATCGACGCCTCCAGGCGGAACCCGTTCGAGCGCCGGTTCCGCAGCTTCTCGGCCGGCCTGACCCCGGTCATCGCGCCGAACGGCACGCTGGTGATGTATTCGGCCGCGCTGGCCTCGGTGGTCTCGGACGCCGGTGGCGATCACAGCCTGTTCGTCCAGGAGCTCCTCAAGGAAATCCGCGTCCCCGACCTGATGGCCGAGGAGACTTTGAACCGGACCAAGATGGGCGTCACCCGCGCTTCCCGCGGCGAGCAGGTGCCGTGGATATCCTCTTCATTGGCCGAAGATTTCTCGTTCAGCCCGGGAGCCGGCGGATCGCGTCCGGCACCGGCGACGCCGCCTGCGCCTCCCGCGCCGCCGCCGGTCGTCGCCAACAACCCGCCGCCGCCCGCGCCGCCGACACCGCCTCCGCCGCCGAAGCCGGCCGACACCGCTGCGGCACCTGCGCCTGCGCCTGCTCCGCCACCTGCGCCTGTTCCCGCGCCGGCCCCGAAGCCTCAGGTCGAGGCCGCCCTGCCTCCGCCGCCACCGCCGGTGAAACCGATCGACCCCGCTCCGGCGCCGAGCACGGACAGCGGGCCGAGTGCCGCCGCCCTGGCCGACGATCCCACGATCAAGAGCCTGACCTCCAAGATTGCCGCCAATCCGGACGACGTGAACGCGCTGTACCGGCGTGGCCAGGTCTATGCCAGCAAGGGTGCCTACAACCTCGCCATCAAGGATTTTGACGACACGCTCCGGATCAACACCAAGGATGTCGAGGCGCTGAATAACCGCTGCTGGACCCGCACCGTCGTTGGCGACCTCCAGGGCGCGCTGAAGGATTGCAACGAGGCGTTGCGGCTGCGGCCGAACTTCGTCGATGCGCTGGATAGCCGGGGGCTCGTCAACCTCAAGTCGGGCGCGGTCAAGAATGCCATCGCCGATTTCGACGCAGCCCTGAAGATCAACCCGCGCCTGACCTCCTCGCTCTATGGGCGCGGCCTCGCCAAGCAGCGCAACGGCTCCGCCCAGGAAGGCGCGCTCGATATCGCCAACGCCAAGGCGATGGATCCGAACATCGTTCAGGAGTTCGCAAGCTACGGAGTGCGTTGATATTTTTTTGGGTTGAGGCGGTCGACGCCTCGAACCTTGAACAGCCCAAGGAAGACTAATGGGCGGATGCCGCGACAGGTCTTTTCCGAGGCCTATTGCTGGAAATTGGAAGCACGCAAGCTGGCTGCGCAGGAGGGACTGGCTATGAGATTGGCTGCAAAGGGACTGACCGCGATCCTGTCCATCATCACCATCGGTGCCGCTCTGTCGCTGCCGACCTCGTCCGCCTTCGCCGGCGAAGAAAGCAACAGCAAGAACGTAACTGAGGACGAGATCGTCCGCGCACTCGCCCCACCCGCGAAGAAGCCTCTGACCCGCGGCCTCTCGATGGCCCCGCAGGCCGATCCCGCGCCGAACGCGGCGGAGACCAAGCTGATCCAGTCCGTTCGCGGCCGCTCGACGCGCTCGCTCTCATCGACCGAACGCGAGGAAATCGCCTCAGTCGCCAAGGACAAGCCGAACATCGATCTCGAAATCACCTTCGACTACAACTCGGCCAATATCAGCGCCAAATCGATGCCCTCCGTGCAGGCGCTCGGCCGCGCGCTGACGAGCCCCGACCTGAAGGGATCGACCTTCGTGGTCGCCGGCCACACCGACGCCGCCGGCGGCGAGACCTACAACCAGGACCTGTCGGAGCGCCGCGCGGATTCGATCAAGCGCTACCTCGTCGACAAGTACAGCATCTCGGCAACCGACCTCGTCACCGTCGGCTACGGCAAGAGCAAGCTGAAGGACCCGAGCCAGCCGATGGCCGAGGCCAACCGCCGCGTGCAGGTCGTCAACATGGAAAACAAGACCACCGCATCGAAGTGAGCACGACGTAATCCTTTGCAGTGACAAGTCGTGATGTGGTGTAAGGTCTCGCTTCCAAAGCGCGTCCCGCAGCCTTGCGGGACGCCGCTTCGTTTCATGGAAACGCTCTTGATGGGCCTCGCGCGGACGGCCGTGAGCCAGGCCAGGATGATCCGGCGATGAACCTCTCCGAATATCTCAAGCCTGCCGGCACCGTGGTGTTCGTCGTCGCGCTCGGCGTCGGCTATTATCTGTTCGAGCATCGCAAGCGCCCCGAGCCGAAGGAGACGCAGAGCGAGGCGCTCGTCATCGTGACGAAGTCGACCAATGCCTGCTTCTCCGACCTGGTGCGGGTGACCGGCTTCTTCGTGCCGCGCCGCGAGGCCGTGGTCATCGCCGATCAGGAGGGATCCAGGGTCACCGACCTCCTGGTCACCGAAGGCACCGTCGTCTCCGACAACCAGGAGCTGGCGCGCCTGACTGCGCCGCCGCAGATCCCGGGCCAGCCGCAGCGACCCGGCCCGCAAGGCCCGATCTCGCTGAAGGCGCCTGCGCCGGGCCTCGTCACCGAAGTCCGCACGATCGTCGGCGCGCCCGCATCCCCGCAGGCCGGCCCGATGTTCCGCATCGCCGTCAACAACGAGATCGAGCTCGATGCTCAGGTCCCGGCAGTGCACATGCCCAAGCTCAGTTCCGGCGCCACCGTGCGCATCAGCCGCGACGACGCGCCCGACTTGATCGGCCGGGTCCGGCTGGTTGCGCCCGAGATCGACCGCGCCACGCAGCTCGGCCGCGTCCGCATCAGCGTCACCAACAATCCCTCGCTGAAGGTCGGCGTGTTCGCCCGCGCCTCGATCGACGCCAAGCGAAGCTGCGGTGTCTCGATCCCCAAGACCGCGATCGACCATCTCACCATTCAGGTCGTCAAGGGCAACACGATCGAGACGCGCAAGGTACGGGTCGGACTGTCGTCCGACAGCGCGACGGAAATCCTCGAAGGCCTCGACGTCGGCGAAATCGTCGTCGCCGACGCCGGCTCTTCGCTCCATGACGGCGACCAGATCAAGACCATGTTCGCCGATGAACTCGATCGCACGCGGGTACGCTGATGGCTCTCAATATCTCGGCATGGTCGATCCGTAATCCGCTGCCGTCGGTCGTCTTCTCGATCATCCTCCTGATTCTCGGCTGGGTGTCCTTCACCAAGCTCGCGGTGACGCGGCTGCCTTCGGCCGACATTCCCGTGATCTCGGTCGTGGTCTCGCAGTTCGGCGCGGCGCCCGCCGAGCTCGAATCGCAGGTGACCAAGACGGTCGAAGACGCGGTCTCCGGCGTCGAGGGCGTGCGGCACATCACCTCACAGATCACCGACGGCGTGTCGGTCACCACCATCCAGTTCGCGCTGGAGACCAACACCGACCGCGCCCTCAACGACGTCAAGGACGCGGTGACGCGTGTGCGCTCGAACCTGCCGCAGAACGTCACCGAGCCGCTGATCCAGCGCGTCGACGTCATCGGCCTGCCGATCGTCACCTATGCCGCGATATCGCCCGGCAAGACGCCGGAGCAGCTTTCCTATTTCGTCGACGACGTGGTCAAGCGCGCGCTGCAAGGCGTCCGCGGCGTCGCCCAGGTCGAGCGCATCGGCGGTGTCGAGCGCGAGATCCTGGTCTCGCTCGACCCGGACCGTTTGCAGGCAATGGGTCTGACCGCCGTCAATGTCAGCCAGAGCCTGCGCGGCACCAATGTCGACGTCGCCGGCGGCCGCGCCGAGATCGGCAAGAACGACCAGGCGATCCGCACCCTCGCCGGCGCCAAGACGCTGAGCGATCTCGCCGGCACCATGATCCCGCTGTTCGGCGGCGGCGAGGTCCGGCTCGACGATCTCGGTACCGTCACCGACACCATCGCCGACCGCCGCACCTTCGCTCGCTTCAACGGCGAGCCGATCGTCGCGCTCGGCATCAAGCGTTCCAAGGGCGCCAGCGACGTGAAGGTGGCCGAGGCCGTGCAGAAGCGCGTCGACGCGCTCAAGGCCGCCTATCCGGACGTCGACCTGAAGGTGATCGACACCTCGGTCGAATACACCAACGGCAATTACCACGCGGCGATCTCGACCCTGTTCGAAGGCGCTATCCTCGCCGTCGTCATCGTGCTGCTGTTCCTGCGCGACCTGCGCGCCACCATCATTGCCGCGATCTCGCTGCCGCTGTCGATCTTCCCGGCGTTCTGGGCGATGGACCTCCTCGGCTTCTCGCTGAACCTCGTCAGCTTCCTCGCTATCACGCTGTCGACCGGTATTCTCGTCGA
Source organism: Bradyrhizobium sp. 195 (assembly GCF_023101665.1). NCBI lineage: Bacteria > Pseudomonadati > Pseudomonadota > Alphaproteobacteria > Hyphomicrobiales > Nitrobacteraceae > Bradyrhizobium > Bradyrhizobium sp. 195. The sequence goes on from NZ_CP082161.1 coordinate 8,014,045, forward strand.
CGACGCCATCGTCGAGATCGAGAACATCGTCCGGCACATGAACATGGGCAAATCGCCCTATCGTGCCGCCCTCGAAGCCGCCGACGAGATCGGCCTCGCGGTGATCGCGATCTCGCTGACCATCATCGCGATCTTCGCGCCCGCAAGCTTCATGTCGGGCATCGCCGGACAGTTCTTCAAGCAGTTCGGCATCACCGTCTCGGTGCAGGTCTTCTTCTCGCTGCTCGCGGCGCGCTTCGTCACACCGGTGCTCGCAGCCTACTTCCTCAAGCACGGCCATCACGAAGAGCCGCCGCCCGGCCGCGTGCTGCGGTCCTATCATCGGATCGTGGCCTGGTCGGTGAAGCACTATTTCATCACGGTGCTGGTCGGCTTCGGCGTCTTTGCCGCCTCGATCTGGAGCATCACGCTGCTGCCGCAGGGATTCCTGCCGGCGCAGGACAGCGCGCGGTCCCTGCTCGCCCTCGAGCTGCCGCCGGGCACCCAGCTCGCCTACACCGAAAAGGTCACCGAGGACATCGTCGCGCGCCTGCGCAAACGGCCCGAGGTGAAGAGCATCTTCGTCGACGGCGGGCGCGTTCCGCCGGGCACCCAGGAAGTCCGGCGCGCGGCACTGATCATCAATTACACGCCCAAGGATGCCCGCGACATCACCCAGCGCGAGCTCGAATTTTCGATCAGCCAGGAGCTGGAGAACATTCCGGACATCCGCTTCTGGTTCCTCGACGAGAACGGCCTGCGCGCCATTTCGCTGGTCGTGACCGGCGTCGACGCCAACATCGTCAACAATTTCGCGAGCGAGCTCGCGACGCAGATGAAGCGGATTCCGACCATCTCCAACGTGATCTCGGAAACCACGCTGGAGCGGCCCGAATTGCGCGTCGAACCGCGCGCCGATCTCGCCGCGCGGCTCGGCGTCTCGACCGAAAGCCTGTCGCAAACCATCCGCGTCGCCACCATCGGCGATGTCGGACCCGCGCTCGCCAAATTCGACGTCGGCGACCGACTGGTGCCGATCCGCGTGCAGCTCGAGGATGCCGCCCGCGGCAATCTGAAGACGCTCGAACAGCTGCGCGTCCCGCTCGGCGAGCACGGAGAGAAGGGCGGCGTGCCGCTCTCGGTCATCGCCGACGTCAAGCTCGACCAGGGTCCGACCAGCATCAACCGCTATGATCGTGAACGGCAGGCGACCGTCGCCGCCGACCTCGTCGGTTCCGCCGCGCTCGGCGACGCCACCAAGAAGATCTACGACCTGCCGGTGATGAAGAGCCGGCCGAAGGGCGTGAGGGTCTCTCCCTCCGGTGATGCCGAGAGCCTGAACGAACTGTCCGACGGCTTTGCCACCGCGATCACGGCGGGCCTTATGATGGTCTACGCAGTGCTGGTGCTGCTGTTCGGCACCTTCCTGCAGCCGATCACGATCCTGTTCTCGCTGCCGCTCTCGATCGGCGGCGCGATCGCGGCCCTGCTGCTCACTGGCAAGCAGCTCACCACGCCTGTGTGGATCGGCATTTTGATGCTGATGGGCATCGTCACCAAGAACGCGATCATGCTGGTTGAATTCGCCATCGAAGCCATTCACGCCGGCAAGCCGCGAGACGAGGCCATGATCGACGCCGGCATGAAGCGCGCCCGCCCGATCGTGATGACCACGATCGCGATGGCCGCGGGCATGATGCCGAGCGCGCTCGCGGTCGGCGCCGGCGGCGAGTTCCGCTCGCCGATGGCGCTCGCGGTGATCGGCGGCCTGATCTTCTCGACCATCCTGTCGCTGGTGTTCGTGCCCGCGATGTTCATGGTGATGGACGATTTCGGCGCCCTGATCTGGCGCTTCGCCAAGCGGCTGATTGTCCACAGCGAGGATGCCGAGACGGACGGTCATCACGGAGCGGCACCGGAATCGAAGGACGTCGCACATCGCGCTGCGGAATGAGATTCGAAGGCAAGCAGCCAAAGGGACGCACTGGCGAAGGGCGCCCCCAGGCGTTATGTTACCTGTATGACTTTCACGCGGATCACGATCGACCCTACGGTCTGCACCGGCAAGCCCTGCATTCGCGGGCTGCGTTTTCCTGTCGCACGGTTGCTCGGCCTGTTGGCGGCCGGCGAGACCCGGGAGTCGGTCCTCAACGATTACCCGTATCTCGAACGCGAAGACATCGATGAAGCGCTGCGCTACGCGGCCTTCCTCGCGGAAGACGAGGCTGTCGAGCTGCCCTCCACCGTCCCGGCATCGTGAAATTCCTCGTTGACATGCCGCTCTCGCCGGCGTTGTCGCGCTGGCTGACAGAGAGGGGGCATGATGCCGTTCACGCCTCCGAGGCTGGCCTTCATGCTGCGAGCGATATTGAGATCATCGAGCGCGCCAGGCGGGAGGCGCGTACGGTCGTGACAGCGGACCTCGACTATCCTCGTCTCATCGCAACCGCGGGCACCGACAGCCCAAGTCTCGTTCTCTTCCGAGGCGGCGATTGGACAGAAGAAGGTGTCCGAACGCCGACTGGCGGAGGTTCTATCCGCTCTGACTGAGGACGAGATTCAGAGCAGCATCACTATCGACCGGAATCGTGTGCGCCGACGCTGGCTCCCGATCGGTTGAGCCCTACTCGTTCCGCGCGATCGCGGTCAGCTTGTTCATGTTCCGCAGCAATATCCGGCCGCGCTGGAGATCGAGGATCGCTTCTTTACGCCAGGCCTGCAGCTGGCGGTTGACGCTCTCGCGGGCGGCGCCGACGAAGACGCCGAGCTGCTCCTGCGAGATGTGCACCTCGGAGCCGAAATCGGCGGCGAGTGCGCAGAGCCGCCGCGCCAAACGCACCGGCAGCGGCTGCAGCATGGATTCCTCCATGCGCTCGCTCTGCCAGCGGATGCGCTGGCAGAGCAATGCGATGATCTTGATCGCGACCTTCGGCTCGCGTTCGAGGAAGCTGAGAAAATCTTCGCGCCGCAGCACGAACAATTCGCTGGCCTCGCCCGCGGTCGCATCCGCGGTGCGATTCTGGCCATCCAGCACCGCGACTTCGCCGAACAGGTCGCCCGGCCCCATGAAATTCAACGTCAGCCGGCTGCCGTCGGAGGCGCCGGTTTCGATGCGGACCTGGCCGCGGCGCACGCCGAACAGCGCGTCGCCGGGATCGCCCTTCTGGAACAGCACCTCGCCGTTCCCCAGATGCTGGGTGTGACAGAGATTGGACAACCGCTGGAGCTCGTCTGTACCGAGATCCGCGAACATCGCGTTCATCTTCAGGATGACCGCAAATTCGGCCTGCTTGCTCATTTCAATGTCCTTGTGAACGTCCTGGTCAGTTTTCTTGGCAAACCGCTGGAAACCATCAACATCAGGATCGCGTAAAACCGCGCCGGGGAAGTGTGTCATAAGTCACATAACTTTGCAGCACCCCCTGACTATTTTTACGCGCTTGGAGCTGCTTCCCGTCCGGGGATAAACTCAGGCGCAAAGGATGGGTGCGAAGGGTGGTCGTCTGCGGGATTCGACGCCGATTGTCCGTCGCTGGAAAGTCGAGATGAGAGCAGTAAAATTCGCCGGCGCGGCTCTGGCCGCCGTCATCCTCGTGATCGCAATCCTGCTGGTGGTCGGGATCCCCTCGGGCTTCCTGACCTCGACGATCGCCTCGCGCGTCGAGAGCGCGACCGGGTATCGTCTGTCGGTCGACGGCACCACCAGGATCAGCCTGTGGCCGACGCTGCACGTCACCCTAAACGACCTTACGCTTGCCGACCCCCGGGATCGCAGCGGCATCACGCGCCTGACGGTCGACAGCGTGCAGGCTGACATGTCGCTCTCGAGCGTATGGTCGGGCCGCCCTGAGATCAGTGAGCTCGTCGTCACCCATCCCGTGCTCTACCAGCCGCTGCTGCGTGAGCGCCTGCCGAATCCGGGCTCCTCGTCGAAGCCGCTCGCGCCCGATGTCGGCGGCGCGTCCATCGCCCGCGTCAAGGTCACCGACGGCGAAGTCGCATTCTCCCGCGTGCGCGATCGTGTCGAGGGCCGCATCAGCACCATCAACGCCGACGCGACCGTCGACCACGACCGCAAGGTCAACATCACCGGCACCGCGCGCGTCGGCGACCACCCGACCAAATTCGACATCAAGGCGACCACGCCGGCGCCGCCGGCCGACCGACCGACCATCCCGGTGGATTTCGCCATCGACATGCCTAGCGTGCTGAAGTCTCAACTCACCGGTCACGCCGATATGCGGCTGAGCGGCGATGTCGTGATGATCAACGGCGTGAATGGCAAGCTCGGCGACGGCGCATTCAACGGCTGGGCTTCGGTCGACATTGCGAGCAAGCCCCTGGTCAAGGTCGACCTCGACTTCCAGCGGCTTGCGATTCCGCTGGCGAAATCGCCGGAGGGCACGGCCGGGCAACCCTGGAGCAATGCGCCGATCGACGTGTCCGGGCTCAACTATGTCGATGCGCAGGTGAGGATTTCCGCGAACGAGGCCGTGATCGGCGATGCACGCATCGCGCCGCTGGCGCTCGATGGCAAGCTCGCCGGCGGCGTGCTGAAGGCCGGCACCGCCAATCTCGGCGCCTATGGCGGCCAGGTCTCGGGCGAGGTGATCCTGGACGCGACCACCGGCGCGCCGAGCTTTGCCATGCATTCCGATCTCGTCGGCGTGCGCGCGCTGCCGCTGCTTCAGGGCCTTGCCGAATTCGACCGCATCGACGGCAAGCTGCAGGCCAAGCTCGCCTTGCGCAGCGCCGGCACCAGCCAGCGCGCGCTGATGGCGAACATGCAGGGCACGGCCTTCGTCAATTTCCAGGACGGCGCCATCCGCGGCATCAACGTCGCGCAGATGATCCGCTCGTTGACCTCGGGCACGCTGTCCGGCTGGCAAGACAACCAGGACCAAGGCCGGGAGCAGAGCACGGATTTGTCGCAGCTCTCGGCCTCGTTCCGCATCGACAAGGGTCAGGCGGTGACGACCGATCTCAATCTGATCGGGCCGCTGGTCCGCGTCACCGGCGCCGGCACCATCGCGCTCGACACCAAGATGATGGGTTTTCGCGTCGAGCCGAAGCTGGTGATGACGACCGAAGGTCAGGGCCGCGCCAATGAGCCGGTCGGCTTCGGCATTCCCGTGATGATCCAGGGCAGCTGGTCGCAGCCGCGGATCTATCCTGATATGGCCGGCATGCTGGACAATCCGGATGCCGCCTATGCCAAGCTGCGCGAGATGGGCAAGGGCCTGTTCGGCCCTGACGGCGCCGGGCTCGGCAACATTCTGGGTAGCCTCGGTCTCGGCGGCACGACAGCGCCCGGCGGCAATGCGGCCGGCAATGCCAATCCGCAAACCCAGCAGCCGGGCCAGAACAATCTGCTCGGCGGCGGGCTCGGGGAGGCGATCGGCAATTTGATTCAGCAGGGGCTTTCCAATGGCGCGGGAAGCAGCACTGGCACCGCGCCGGGCACCGGCCGCAGCCGCAGCCTGCCGGCAACGCCCGCCACACCGGCGCCGCAGGCCTCGCCCGCGCCCCCAGCTATGGACGACCCACCGGCCGCGCAGCAGGACAGTCAGCCAATGAACGACGTGCTGCGGCAACTCTTTAACCGGTGATGGGCTGACTGGCGGGCTGAACTCCACGGCCATCCCCTTACATCAGCCTCTCGCCCCGGCTTCCTTCGAACGGACGAGGCTGCGCCAATTCACTCCCCCTTCCACCCGCCCCACGTCCACAGGGAGTAACCACGCCGGCCGGTCCCCCGCCGCGCGGCGGTCCTTTGGCCCAAATTGTGATAGAACGGCCCCGAAGGGGCTACGCCCGTAGCGCCGGCGTCGATGGCGGCGCGAGAGGATCGGGATGGCAGGAGCGAACGACAAGAGACGGTTTCTGCGCGAGGGCCTGTTCGCCAAATACGTCGTCTCCCTCGTCGGCCTCGTCGTGTTCGTCCTCGCCGTCAACGGCGCGATGGAGACCTGGATCTCCTACCGCGCCACCCGGACGCAGCTCACCGACGGCCTCGAGGACAAGGCGCAAGCAGCGGCCCGCCGGATCGAGCAGTCGATCTCGGAGCTCGATCGCCAGATCAGCTGGGTGACGCGGGCGAGCCAGGACACCCTCGAGAAGCGCCGCGCCGACTACGCATCGCTGCTGCACCAGGTCTCCGTCGTCAACCAGCTGTTCCAGCTCAACGGTGACGGCCGCGAGGTGCTGCGCGTCTCGCGCCAGTCGACCACGACCGGCAGCAACGCCGACCTCTCCCGCGACATGCGCTTCACCGAGACCGTCGCCCGCGGCGTCAGCTATGCGCCAGCATGGTTCGTCGACCGGACGCCGTTGATGTCGATCTCGGTGGCGCATTCCGGCTTCAATGCCGGCGTCACCGTGGCGGAGATCGATCTCAGCTTCCTCTCCGACTTCCTGTCGGACGCGCAAGTCGGCAAGGCCGCCTTTGCCTATGTGGTCGATCCGCGCGGCCGCGTGCTGGCGACATCGTCGAAAGGGCCCGATGTCGGCAAGGACCTGTCGAAGCTGCCGCAGGTTGCGGCCGCGATCGCGCCCGGCCACGAGCCCGACACCTCGGGCACCGACTTCAACGGCCATGCGGTGATGAGCGCCGCGAGCACCGTGCCGAAGCTCGGCTGGAGCGTGCTGTTCGAGCAGCCGACCACGCAGGCGCTGATGCCGATCCGCGACCAGCTGGTGCGCATCGCGCTCCTGATCGGGATGGGCCTGATGGTCGCGATCCTCGCCGGCACGCTGCTCGCCCGTCGCATGATTATCCCGATCACGGCGCTGCGCGACGGCGCGCACAAGCTCGGCGAGGGCGATTTCAGCCACCGCATCGAGGTGCGCACCTCGGACGAGCTGGAAGATCTCGCCGGCCAGTTCAACCGCATGGCCGGCCAGATCCAGGAGACCTATTCGAACCTGGAGACCAAGGTCGATGAGCGCACGCGCGATCTCGCGCAGTCGATCAACGAGCTGAAAGTTCTGGAGGAAGTCGGCCGCGCCGTTGCCTCCTCGCTCGATCTCAACGCCGTGCTGCCGACGATCGCCGCGCGCGCGATCGAGATCACCCATGCCGACGCGGTGCTGATCTACGGCTTCGATGCCGAGAGGCGCCGCTTCCACCTGGTCGAGGCCAATGGCATCGACAAATCCGCAGACGGCGCCCATGTCACCATCGACGAAGGCGAGAACATCCTGAGCGATGCCGCCAGGAGCGGCGAGCCGATCGCGCTTCCCGATCTCGATCATGCCGCCGAGCAGCCGCTGCGCGAGGTCGCGATCGCCGCCGGCTTCCACTCGGTGCTGGTTGTGCCGCTGGTCGACCAGCAGGGCACGCTCGGCTCGCTGGTGGTGCTGCGCCGCGCCGGTGGCGAGTTCGCCGGCAGCATCATCGGCCTGATGCGCACCTTCGCCAACCAGGCCGTGCTGGCGATGCGCAATGCGCGCCTGTTCACCGAGGTCGATCACAAGGGCCGCGAGCTGGAGGCGGCGAGCGAGACCGTGCGCGCCCAGGCCGACAAGCTCAAGCAGCAGACCGAGCAGCTCAAGGACTGGAACAAGTCGCTGGAGGAACGCGTCAAGACCCAGCTCGGCGAGATCGAGCGCATCCGCAAGCTCGAGCGTTTCCTGGCGCCGCAGGTGGCGCAGCTGATCGCGTCGTCCGACAGCCCGGAAGGGCTACTCACCAGCCAGCGCCGCGAGGTGACCGTGGTGTTCTGCGATTTGCGCGGCTTCACCGCGTTCACGGAAGCGACCGAGCCGGAAGAGGCGATGAACGTGCTGCGCGAATATCACGCAGCGCTCGGCAAGCTGATCTTCAAATACGAGGGCACGCTCGACAAATATGCCGGCGACGGCGTGATGATTCTGTTCAACGCGCCGATCCAGTTCGAGGACCACACCAAGCGCGCCGTGAAGATGGCGGTGGAGATGCGCGAAACCATCGGCCCCTTGACCGAACGCTGGCGCAACCGCGGGCACAGTCTGGGCTTCGGCATCGGCATTGCGGTCGGCTATGCCACGCTCGGCCAGGTCGGCTTCGAGCAGCGGCTGGAATATGCCGCGATCGGCAGCGTCACCAACCTTGCCTCGCGCCTCTGCGGCGAGGCCAAGCCCAACCAGATCGTGGTCAGCCGCCGCGTCTACGGCATCGTCGAGCCTTTCGTCGAAGCCCGCGCCCTCGACGATCTCCAGCTCAAGGGCTTCAATCACCCCGTACTCGCCATGGAGATTTTGAGCTGGCGCGAGGAGGTGGCGAACGTGGTGGATGCCGCGGCGGTTCGGATGCGGGGTTAACTTCCTCGCCTGCCTCACCTGGTGAGGCATCGCTTGTTAGCGCGCACCGACAGATGTCGCGATCCCGCGGCACATCGCGCCCGGGTTTTGCGTAGGTCTTGCTACCCTTCGAAATGGAAGGGCGCAGGGAAGACCGGGCACCGGCTGGCACCCGCAAGCCCCCTGTGCGTGAGTGC